>NZ_UGHV01000001.1:1200000-1800000 GCF_900451095.1 Helicobacter canis
AATCGCAGAGACCACAAGCGATTATGACAAAGAAAAGCTCCAAGAGCGGCTAGCCAAACTTAGCGGCGGTGTAGCGGTGATCAAAGTGGGTGCGGCTAGCGAAGTAGAGATGAAAGAGAAAAAGGACCGCGTAGATGACGCGCTCTCTGCGACAAAAGCTGCGGTAGAAGAAGGCATTGTAGCAGGTGGTGGCGTGGCTCTTATCCGCGCGGCGCAAAAGGTCAAGCTAAAGCTTGAAGGCGATGAAGCAATCGGCTATGACATCATCAAGCGCGCTATTAAAGCTCCTTTGGCACAAATCGCTATCAACGCGGGCTATGACGCAGGCGTGGTGATTGATAAAATCGAAAACACCAAAGAAGAAGGCTATGGCTTCAATGCCGCAAGTGGCGAGTATGTAGCGATGTTTAAATCAGGTATCATCGATCCTTTGAAAGTTACGCGAGTAGCACTGCAAAATGCCGTGTCTGTCTCAAGTATGCTACTTACCACAGAGGCGACAATCAATGAGATCAAAGAGGACAAGCCTGCTCCAGCTATGCCAGATATGGGCGGTATGGGTGGAATGGGCGGTATGGGAATGATGTAACCCCAGCCCCTGTCTTTAGCTAGATTCTGCCTAGAATCTAGCTTTTCTAGCTTCTCTCCATAGATTTTAGCAAACCACTTCAACCACATAAAGCAAACAATATCCCCCACCCACTACATATAATGATATAAGGCGGATATGTGCCAATCTTGCCAATGCCCCAAACAAACATACAATCCATAATCAAAAGTGGATTCTAGTGTAAGGCGGAGCTTGGAGACACTCATTTAGGCTAGGGCGGAGTAGTATCTTGGTGGTAGCAAGCAGCCAGATTAGCAACCTACAAAAGTGCGCAATCCGCGATCGCTCGCGCTGGGTGAAATCTGCGGCTAGAATCCTATATGGATTTTAGCTAGAATCCGCTTTTGTAAAGAGTATTTAGGATAAGGTGATGAGACTATTACAAATCTTTCTACTTAGCATTATGATATGTGGGAGTTTAAGGGCTGGAGTTGGCTGTATGATAGGAGATTTTAGATGTTTAATAGGAAATATGTTGCAAATAGCTTCATTTCATTATGGCTTTAGCACAGATTTAAACAAGATAGATTCAAATAAAGTAGCTAAAGATAGATTTGGCGGAATCGTTGGTGCTAGTGTAGGGTGGAATTTCTTTGTGGATAATCATTTTTATTTAAAGCCTTCTGTATCCATTCCTTTTACTGATTATGAAATAGGATTTGGTGTAAGGCTTAAATATCTTTATATGGACACTTATGCTCCCACTCACTCTGTGGGTGGAGTGCTATATATCCACCCAGAAGGGCTTATGGGCACAGGCTCAATTATAATTGGTGCTGGAGCAAATTTTAGCCAGACGCATAATCTCAAAGCAAATGGAGCATATATTGAAGTAGGCTTAGGCTTATTAAAAATAAGTCCACTTTTAGTCAATACCGATATTACTTATCGTGCAAATATCTATGGCAGACACAATGATTTAGAGTTAGGGACAATCCATAGCTTAAACTTTGTTTGGACTTTTTTGTAAGAACTTCTTAAGGCATTGCTTCAAAGCATTAACGGCGCGCTTATCTAGCAAGCCCTGCAAACTCGCACTTCTCAATGCCTAACACATAAAGCAAACAATAATCAAAGCCCCACTATAATGCCGCATTTGACAACTTCTCACAAAGGGCGGTAATGAAAAAAATTGCGATGATTGGGCTGTTTATGGGCTTTGCGCACGCTTCATTAGATAGTGTGCAAACTCTTGCGCAGAGCAAAGACACAAGCACAAGAGGGATCTTCCCCACGATACAAGTAGAGTCTTTTAATAAATTCGCGCTCGGCGGAGACAAAATCTCGCCAACAGAGAGCTATGGCTATATGCTAGGCACGCTTGGGCTAGAGCTTAGGGCTGCCCTAGAGTCTGGCTCAATCCAAGTGGGCTTAGGCGGTGCTGGGGCAGGGCTGGCGCAAGACTCTACAAGAAGGGGCGATAATCTTGGCTACAACTATGTGGGCTTTAATCCAAGCTACGATGGCACAGGCACTCCCACCGCCCTAAACACGCGCAACTACTATATCCACAATGCGTATTTCGCGCTCACGCAAGATAGGGGCAAGAGCGCGTATGACCTATCTTTGGGGCGGTTTTCCTACGATGATGGCGACTATGTCAATGGCTTTGTGGAGGGCGGCAAGCTAGGATATAGCCTAAAACTCACAGATTCTGGGATTTTCTACACGGAGCTTGCTGCTATCTCTAGCATAGCCTTGCTTGGTGATGGATTTTTCTGGGATTATAGCCGCGCGAATGTGCCTAGGGGGCTGCTAAGTGGCAAGCTAGGCTTCTCGCAGCTCTTTGGCAATGGCAGCAGCCTTGCTATCCACGCGTTTTATTACTATGGCATTAGTGAGTATAGTGCGCCCGGACTTAATGCGCGCTATGAGACAAACGCCGCTGCTAGCGAGTCTAGCGGCTTTAACGCCACCACAAGGCTCAATGTCGTCCTGCCGATATATGATAGGCTCTATATGCCTGTACCTGTGCTGCTTGGGAGCTTTTTGCGCGATGAAAATGGGAGAGAAGAGGGGCTTACTGCTACCATTATGCTAAAGCAGGATTTGGACTTCTACAAAGAGCGCAGCTCCTATAATCTCGCGCTTGCTATGCAGCAAAATATCGGGCTATCTCACGCTAGGCTTGGGTTTTTTGGCTCGCCACTTGGGGTAAATATCTGGGATAATAGCGTGTATGCCACTGGCTCTTCGCTTAATGCTATCGTGTATAAAGACGCCTTTAGCGCGCTATTTTTCACCAAAGCAAGCTTTGATAGAGAGTTTTTGGGCTACAAAAATCGCTATGACATAGGGCTAGATGGTCGCTACACCACTGCCCCTGCCGCTGATGAATACTCGCTCAAGCTTACCCTAGATATGAGTATCAACAAGCTTGTAACCCTCTCACTCATCGCAAATTACTACACAAGCATCTACCGCCACAGCGGCGTGCTGAACCCCGACTTCGCGCCGCAAAACATCGCGCCAAACACCGCCATAAACCGCAGCTATGTGATGACAAAATTTAGCTTTGATTTGTAGAATCCACTTTTATGCATTTAATTAAAAGTGGATTCTAGCTCTGCTTGGGAGATGCTATGAGACTTTTTCTTAGTGCATTAGAATCTAGTGCCAATATCCACGCCAAAGAAGTGATACGACAGCTCCTTTGCCTGCGTGATTCTAGTGGTGGCAAGCCCTGTGGGCTAGAGACTGCACCGCTAGAGATTGTAGGGGTCTTTGATCGGGCGTTGTTTGGTGAGTTTGTAGCACAAGGTGTGCTGCTAAATCCACTTTATCACCCTAGGGATTTTTCTATTATGGGCTTTAGCGATGTGGCGGTGAAAATCCCCTTTTTGCTCCGTGCGCAAAGACTTCTTGCAAAGAGTGCGATAGGAGCTAGTGTGATTATGCTTATGGATTCTTCTTCGTTTCATATTCGTTTGAGCAAGCGTATCCGCTCACTGCAAGAAGCAGGTAGTGGCGGTGTGATCGCGCCTATTTATTATTATATCTTGCCACAGCTCTGGGCGTGGAAGAGCTATCGTGCAAAGAGCTTAGAGCGATATTGTGATACATTGCTTGGGATTTTGCCCTTTGAAGCGGAGTGTTATAGCAAGCAGGCAAGAGAGAGCGGGCAGTTTGTGTATGTGGGACACCCGCTGCTTGATGAGCTAGAATCTAGCCTATTAGATTCTAGAGTGGATTCTAGGGCAAATGCGACTACCACTAGCCATAAACCTGCTTGCATTGTCTTTATGCCCGGATCTAGGCGTGGGGAGATCAAGCGGATTTTCCCGACATTTTATCAAGTGGCAAAGCAACTTCCCAATGCCAAAAAGCTTCTTGTGATCCCAAGCACTTTTGCCCAGGATTCTAGCGACCTTGCAAGCTTGCGGACAATCTATGAGATAAGCCCTTGCACTAAGGGGGCATTGCAGGACTTCACCCTATGCTTTGATACTAGATCTGCGCTTATGCAAGCGGATTTTGCTTTCATCTGCTCTGGCACCGCGACTTTAGAGGCAGCATTGCTTGGGGTGCCATTTGTCCTAGCGTATAAAAGCGCGTGGCTTGACTACTATATCGCACGCTGTTTTGTGCATTTGCGCTATATAGGGCTGGCAAATATTTTCTACAATGCGCTATGCGGAGAGAAGCCCGGCTGCGGTAGCTCTAGAATCCACCAAGAGCTAATCCAAGGGGCTATGAGTGTGGAAAATCTCTTGCAAGCCTACCGCCAAGTGCGCGTGCAAGACTTCATCGACAATGCCTACAAGCTCCGCGCCTATCTTAAGCACGGCAGTGCGCGTAATGTCGCCGCGCGGCTTTTGGGGCATTAGTCTAGAATCTCGACTTGCACAAGGATCCGTATCCCAAGCCTTGCGCACACTTGCGAGACTTTGGGGGAGAGGTTTAGGGCTAGGGTGTCGGCTTTGTTTAGATAGGAGTGGATCTTTAGCACGATGAAGGCATTGTGCTGTTCTTTGAGATTTTCTAGGGCTTTGTGCTTGTGGCTAATGCGCTCTACAAATCGCTCGCACTCTTTGCGAAACACGCTTAAAGCTATGATTTTGGAGTGGATTTTATAAAAGGCTTTAGGCTCATCTTTAGATCCCGCTTCACTTGTAGAGGTGGATTCTAGATTAGAGGCTTTGTGATACTGCTCTAATTCTTGTTTCCAATGTTTATAGGATAGGGTGATGGATTCTGCGTTTTTGTGCTTATAGATACTTGGGCGAAGTCCTAGGGCTTCATAGACAGCGATGGGGCAAAACTCCTCCATATATAATTCTAAACCGATGATACAATACGAGCGTTTGTGCATAGAAGATCTCCTTACTTAAAGATAAGGATTTTACCAAAATCATAATGCGTAAGAGAAAAATACCCCCCAAAGGAGAGAGAAAAGGGGGTATAAAGGAAGAATAATGCAAAGTAATACTGATCACAACAACTAAAGGAGACCCACCACACTCCTACCCTATTACTCCTTAGTTGTGCTAGTGTGCGGGGTGTGTGCCTTTGCTATGGGGATTTCTGCTATGAGGGTTGCCAGATCCGCCAAGATAGGAGATCTCGCCATTTGTGATGGCATAGGCTTGACCAAATCCCTTGACATAGCGACCATTGCGGACAATTAGCTCAATGAGATGAAAGTCGTGCATATTTTTGATAGTTTTGATCCCGCCACTTCCACCACTTTGCTCGATAAATTGCGCAAACACATTTTCAAACTCCTGACTATCTCGCTCGACAAATCTTGCATTCACGCGGTAGCGCAGTCTTTTGCGCAAGATGACAGATTGTGCTTTACTCTCATCTTCTAAAAACATCAGCTCGACATTGTTTGGATTGGCGCGGATGCTTGCATAATGCTCCGCCACTTCGCTAATGTAGATATAGAATCTACCTTCGCTGTGGATCACAGGCGCATAGGTCGCCAATGCCTCGCCGCTAGGGCTAATGCTTGCCAACACACCTGAGCCAAACGCCTTGGCAAATGCATCAATCTCTTGCTTAATGCCCGCTAGATCGTGTGTCTGCTCTACGCTCATACATAGTGAGATAATGGCGTTTTTTATGGTATCTGGTGAGGCTTTTTGGGGGAATTCCACGCGCACACTCCCACCTGCATAGGCTATATCTAGTCCTTCAAAATCCACGCCCTCTAGCTTGACATCTTTGGGATCGCTCTTGCCTCCAAACTTTTTCACCAAGCCGATAAGCTCGTTTGTGTGATGATCATTCATATGAGTAATGATACTTGTAAAATCCATCTTGACTCCTTTGTGTTTCTTTGGGGGGTATTATAAAGCAAGCTAACTTAGATTTTTATTAAAAATAAGAATAACTATCACAAATGATAAAATCGGATTCTAGCCTTGCAAACATTGCAGGCGCAAATGATTTGTGATAAGCGGTGCTTGGCTGGCTAGAGTATCGCAGGCATAGGAGAAGTTCTCTTGTGTGAAAAATGGTGTGCGCACAAGCGGAGTGCCTTGCAGCAAGGGGTGATTGTGTAAAAAATCATTGATATATGTTTGATAGCTATCATCACTACTTGTCATCATCGCCAAACACAGCAAGGGGATATTGTGCGCCTTAAGCGCGCTAATGCTTAATAAAATATGATTGATACACCCTAGATAATACCGCCCCACAAGGACACAAGGCTTTGGATTTAAGCGCATATAATCAATCATACACTGCGTATCATCAAGCGGTGTGAAAAGCCCTCCGGCTAGCTCTATGATGAGATTTTGCGCGCTTGGGATTGCGATATGGCTACCTTGATAATCACATCGCTCTATGATCTTAGCGATATGTGGCGATGCTGGAGTGCGCAGGCTTATACCATTGTCAAAAATCGTGCATTCTGGGACAAATTGCTTGATAAAAGCGCGATCTTCTTCCTGCCCTGCTTGCACAAGCTTGAAATACCCATACCCAAATACCTTGCAAAAAGCCGCGCTAAAGTGTGTTTTGCCCGTGTCAGTGTGGATACCTGCGATATAGATTTGTGCCATATATTCCCTTTGTGTGATAGGGCATTGTATCAAAAGCTTTATGCTACAATGCGCTTTTTTTAGGAGAGTGTGATGCAAGATGTAGATTCTACTAGCCAAAATGTGTTGAAAAGCCCGCTATCTAGCCCCCAAGCAAAAAGCTCGCCCCCCATTGTAGCAGTGGTAGTGCCCTGCTACAATGAAGAAGCGGTTTTAGCGCATACGCATAAGGCATTGAGCCACAAGCTTCGCGCGCTTGTGGATTCTAGCGATATTAGCCCAAAAAGCTTTATATGCTATGTCGATGATGGCAGCAAGGATAGCACTTGGGAGATTCTAAGCCAGCTTGCTACGGCTCATTTACTGCCAGAATCCACTTTTGCTAAAGTGGATTCTAGGAATGCCCTTTTTGCTAACGCAACATCTATGGATTGCCACGCCGACAAGTCGGCTCGCAATGACAGCGAGTTGGATTCTAGTGTGGATTGCCACGCAAACGCTAGCGCATTTGCTCGCAATGACGATAAAAACGCCGTGCTTCAAAAAGTGGATTCTAGGAAAAACGCCCAAAATCCAAGCAAGCCACAGGCGGAAGCAAACGAGGATTCTAGCACCGAAGCAAATTTAAATGAGCTGGCGCAGGATTCTAGCAATGAAGTCCAAAATATAGCCAACTTTGCAAAGGATTCTAAGATTTTGGAGCTAGAATCGTGGCTTTGCGAGCCGCGCAAGGAAGATAAGACTAGTGGTCTATCAACGAAGCGCGGCGAAGCAATCCGCGATTCTAGTCCAAAAGCTGAATCCCTAGTTGATTTCCCCCCCCCCCCCCCGTAGAATCCCCACTAGAGCCCTTAAACTCTCGCGCAATGTAGGACATCAAAATGCCCTGCTAGCAGGCTTAGATTTTGTCGCCCAGCAGTGTGATTGTGCCATTAGCATTGATGCGGATTTGCAAGATGATATTGAAGTGTTTGATGCGTTTGTCGCTGCGTTCAAGCAGGGCAAAGAAGTCGTGTATGGCGTGCGTAAAAGGCGCGATACAGACACAGCCTTTAAGCGCAAGAGTGCGCAGGGCTTTTATGATCTTATGGCGTTTTTGGGGGTGAAGATTATCTATAATCACGCGGATTATCGCCTGCTCTCCTCTCGTGCTATCACTGCGCTTAGGGAGTTTAAAGAGGTGAATTTGTTTTTACGAGGGATTGTGCCGCTGCTTGGATTCTCTAGTGGAGTTGTGGAGTATGATAGGCTTAGTCGCTATGCCGGGGAGTCAAAATACCCCTTGCGCAAAATGCTCTCTTTCGCGTGGAATGGCATAACAAGCTTCTCTATCGTGCCGCTTAGGCTTGTGAGTGTGATAGGCTTTGTGTTTTTCTTGCTCTCCATTGGGCTTGGTGGGTATGTGCTTTTTGTGCGGTTTTTCACAGATTGGGCGGTGTATGGCTGGGCTTCGACGATGATCCCGCTAAGCTTTTTTAGCGGTGTGCAGCTGCTAAGTCTTGGGGTCATTGGCGAGTATGTCGGCAAGATTTATCAAGAGAGCAAGGCGCGTCCAAGGTATTTTATCGATGAGATTAGGTGAGGGCTTGATAGCTAGATTGCTAGATACTAGAATCCACTTTTGGCTTACTTCAGCAAATCTCGCACGATTTGGCGTGCTTTTTTGGCGTTGCTCTCTAGGCTTAGCTCTTGTGCGTGGCTGTGGGAGCGGATTTTATACGCCATAATTTGCGCAGGTGAGAGAGAGCGCACGGCTTGGGCTAGGGAGCTAGCACTAAAATCGCTAGAAGTTATGCCCACTTCATAATGTCTAAAAAACTCTCTAATAGAATCTAGCGGTGTAGCTACCACGCAAAGCCTGCTTTGGATATATTCAAAAAGCTTATTTGGCATAGCGTTTTTGTTGTTGAAGCTTGTGTCTTGCAGGCTGATTATGCCTATATCAAAGTCATTGCAGCTAGGGATAATCTCTTCTAAGCTCACAGGCGGGAGGATATGGCAGTTTGGGATAGGGGCTGCTTGAGCGATAAATCGCGCTAGAAAATCGCTATTGTTGCTTAGCACTTGGCAGTAAATCTCATAGCCCTCTCCTAGCTCTTTGGCAAGCTCTAGGAGATTAGTAGAGCCTCTCTCTTCACTAATTAGCCCGTGATAAATGAGCTTGATAGGCGTGCTAATCGCGCTTGGGGTTAGGCTATGGTAGGGCGGGAGTGAGTAGTAAAGAATGCTTGTGATGCCAAAGTCCTTAGCATAGCGATCTATTATGGGGGTGCTTACGCATAAGCAGCAATCAGCCTTTGGCAAGTAGTGCTTACACAAATGGGTAAAGAATCTGCCAAGCCCTTCTAGCCACTGCTTATCTTCATACTCTAGCGGATAAAATTCACGCAAATCCACTAGAATCTTGCAAGGATACTTCTCTTTATAATCACACGCAAAAGGCAGTAGTGCTAGATCTTCGACAATGATTAGATTAAGCCTAGGGAGAGATTCTAAAATCTTAGGGATTGTTGCGCGGTTTTTGGTGTAGATAAGCGGGGCAAAGTCGCCTTGCTCACACAAAAAGTGGATTCTAGCGTTTTGCTCTTTGGTGCGGGTCTGGGCGTTAGATTCTGGGGCAGGGAAGCTAAAGCAGCGTGCGCCATTTTCTTGGCTCGCTTCTCGCGCGATGACAAACATCTGGGCAATATCTTTTAGCGCGGAAATCATTCTGTGCGGTCTGGGTCGCTTTGTCGTATCAAAGTCCGCTAGCATAGCAATATGTGGGCGCAAGAAACATCCTAGCCTAAAAGCACTGCGCCTATCACGCCTGCTAGCAGCAGCGGGACATTAAAGGCTAAAAATGTCGGCACACAGGTATCCCAAATATGATCGTGCTTGCCATCGGCATTAAGCCCAGAGGTGGGACCTATGGTGCTATCACTCGCAGGTGAGCCAGCATCGCCTATGGCAGCTGCAATGCCTATGAGTAAAATTGTCGCCTCCACACTAAAGCCTAATTGCACA
This sequence comes from Helicobacter canis, assembly GCF_900451095.1. NCBI lineage: Bacteria > Pseudomonadati > Campylobacterota > Epsilonproteobacteria > Campylobacterales > Helicobacteraceae > Helicobacter > Helicobacter canis. The sequence goes on from NZ_UGHV01000001.1 coordinate 1,209,610, forward strand.
CACAAAGGGCAGTAAAAAGTCGCGATAATTGGGATCGTGCCAAAGGAAGAGCCAATCCCCATAGTGATAAAAAGCCCTAGTAAAATCATCAGCACCGCTCCGCCAAATTTACCCCCTACAAGCATAGAGCCTACTTCTACAAGCTGGGTGATGGCTTGGCTAGATTCTAGCACAGAAGCAAAGCCAGCAGCTAGGAGCATAACAAAAGCGATAAAGCCCATAAGCTTAAGCCCACTATCGACAAGCGAGTCCATAGCCCCCCACTTAATCCCACCGCCTAGGATCATTATCACAATCCCGCTAAATGCGCCAAGTGGCATAGAGTTTGTGCTAAGCTGCACGATAAAGGCTACCACCGCCCCCACAAGCACACTAATATCAGCAAGCCCTAAGCGCATATTTTCCATACACTCTTGCTGCTCTACAATCGCTTGCTCGCGGTAGATTCTAGGGCGAGAGTAGAATCCAATTATTGCAACAAGCAGTCCAAGCAGCATAGCAAGCCCGCCGATCCACAGCACACCGGCTGTATCACTAAGCGTTATGGCAAAGCCATATTTATTCATCTCTTCAATGATTGTTTGGTGGAAGAATAGCCCATAGCCCAAAGGCAGCGTGATATAAGGAGCCTGCAAGCCAAAGGTAAGCGCACACGCAATGGCGCGGCGATCGATTTTTAAGAGATTAAAGACACTAAGGAGCGGTGGGATTAGAATGGGGATAAAGGCGATATGCACGGGGATTAGGTTTTGCGAAAGGCAAGAGAGAGCTGCGATCGCAAGGCAGATAAGCACGCTACTTTTTATCACGCCTTTTTGGAACATCTGCGTAAGCTTATAGATACTTATGGTGATGAGATTGCTTTTGGTAATGGCAGAAGCAAGGAAGCCTAGCAGGATATAGCTTAGGGCAATTTCTAGCTTAGAGCTCATACCATTGATAAAGATTTGTATCGTTTGCTGCACCGCACTGCCACTTAGTGTGCCAGCAAGCAGAGCAGAGGCAAAAAGCGCGATTAAGACATTGCAGCGCAGTAGGCAAAGAGCGCACATCACAAGCACGCTGAGTAGAGCTGGGTTGGTCGCTAGGGTGGTAAGATCACTCATAAGACTCCTTTGTTTTATCTTTAAAGGCGTTGGCTTTGCCGCGCTTTTACTAAAGAAACATCGGCTATCGCCGACCGCTTCACTTGTTTTGCGGGAGCTGCGGCGTGGGCTTGACTCTCCGCTTAGGTAAATCCCTTCGCCCACGCCTCGCCACGCGCAACCCACAAAACGAAGTTTCTTTAGAAAACAAGCAAAGCGAAGTTTCTTTAGAAAATCATCGGCAAATCCTGCCGCCTGCGGCGTTTTGAGAATTTGGGCTTCACTCCTAGAATCCACTTTTTCAAGCGATTCAGCTTTGGGTATCCATTTGCCTGATTACTCAAATTTTGAAGTAGGAGTTACCTAGAGCGGTAATGACTATCTCAAAAATCCCATAATCGCGCTAATGTTATCCCAAAGCTGAATCGCTTGAAAAAGTGGATTCTAGGCTAGTCGCAAAATCGCTGCAAAATCTCCCCATACGACTCAATCCTACGATCACGCAAAAAGGGCCAAATTTGCCGCACGGCTTGCGTGCGATTTAGATCGATCTCACACACTAGGCTTGCTTGCTCGCTTTGTGCTTGGGCTAGGATCTCGCCTTGAGCTCCACTTATAAAGCTATGCCCAAAAAACTCTATCCCCTCTCCAGCCCCGCTAGAATCTAGCTCAAAGCCCACGCGATTGATCGCTATAAGTGGGAGGGCATTTGCCACGCTATGGGCACGCTGGATAATCTGCCACGCTTGGAGCTGGCGGGATTTCTCCTCGTTGCTATCACTTGGGGTAAAGCCTATGGCAGTGGGGTAGATAAGTAGATCCGCGCCCTTTAGTGCCATAATCCTAGCCGCCTCTGGATACCACTGATCCCAGCACACAAGCACACCAAGCCGCCCTAGGCTTGTCTGTATGGGGGTAAAGCCTAGATCCCCGGGCGTGAAGTAGAATTTCTCATAAAAGCTTGGGTCATCAGGGATATGCATTTTGCGATATTTGCCTGCGATAGAGCCATCGCGCTCAAAGACTACGGCAGTGTTGTGATATAGACCTTTAGCGCGTTTTTCAAAAAGTGAGGTTACAAGCACGACATTTGCCTGCTTTGCTAGATCGCTAAATAGCGCAATATCTGCTTCAAAGCTTTCAGCCAAATCAAAGAGATCCACGCTCTCATATTGGCAGAAATACGCGCTTTGATGTAGCTCTTGCAGGGCGATGAGATCCACACTTCCTGCAAGCTTTAGCACTTCTTGGCGTATGTAAGCAATCGTCTCTTCTCTGCTGCCATAGAATCTATGCTGCAAAGCAGCGACTTTTATCATATCTCTCATAGCTCTTCTCTACTCTTGATATTCAGAATCTGGACTTTCATAGTCATCGCTATCATATTGATTGTAGTCATCTTCCCACTCATCATCATCCCATTCACTCTCTACATCATCAAACCCATTTTCTATATCATCATCAAAGTCATCATCTGCACGACTTCTAAAATCCGCGCGACTTCTAAAATCTGCGTATGTAAGCATATTGTGCTTGCTAGAATCCACTATCATTACGACTCCTTTATAATATCTCTTGCCACTTCACTTGCGATTTGCAAGCCAAAGCTAGCCGTTACCGCGCTAAAGCTCCCTAAGCCTTTGCATTTAGGTGGCTCTGGGCTAAAGATGACTTTGTAGTCTCCTTTAAACCCGGCTTTTTTCAATCCATCGCGAAGCTTCCTTGCAAATCTATCGCCATAGCTTTTCCAAATACTAGCAACTTTGATATGCGATGGATCAAACTTCTTGGCAGAGCCTGTGGAGCAGATATATCTCCCATAAGGCATAGAAGCACAAGCTTTGGCTAGTAGAATCTTTGCCGGAATATCATCAATAGCATCGATCACATAATCATAGCCGCAAAATTGCTTGCTACTAGATGAAGGATTTTGGGCTATAAAGCTTTCTAGCCATAGCTCATCAAGCCTAGCTTCTATACCCACAATGCCCGGATATAGTTTCTCTAGCACCTTGACTTTTATCTCGCCGATAGATTCTGCGCCTATTTGGCGGTTTTGATTTGTGATGTCAAAGCGATCTTTATCAATTATGGTGAGATTAGTAACGCCGCAGCGATACAAGCCATCAAGCGCAAACCCCCCCACTCCTCCAACACCAAAAATCAACACGCGCTTGCTTTGTAAAAATGTCCAATGATCACCAAATAGCAAACGCGACCTTGTGAAGCGATCTTGGGCTTCTTCTTGTGGCGTGCTTACAAGCTCTCGCTCTAGCATATCAATCCTTAGGGAAATTGTGTAAGGCGAAATTGTAGCACGAAAAGCGTGTTTTGTGATTTGTTTAAAATGTATTTACTTTAGATTTTCACAATGTGGCGCGTTTGATTTGAGTTTGTCATTACAAGGAGAATGTATGAGTGCAAGGAAGTTTGGGGTAAGATTTTTGGGTGTTAGTGCGGTGCTGCTAGCTAGCTTGCAAGCAGAAGGTGTAGATAAGAGTATGGATAAAAGTGGCGCATTTATCGGGGCGGAGGTAGGCTATGCAGCTGGCTTCACTAGGGTAGATCCTATCCCTACAAACCAGCAGCAGCAGACTACAACCCAAGGGCAAAACATCACCTATCCCTATGCTGCGTTGGGATTGAAGGCTGGGTATGGATATTACTTCGTCCCTTCATTTGGCGTGCGTGCTTATGCGAGCTATCATTATGGGGTCAATGGATCAAATGGAACTAGCACAGAGATAGAGCAAGGTGGTGGCGGTAGCGGTGGCGGGACTACTACTATCACCACAAACTCTACAATGCAATCAATCCACCAAGTGAGTGCTAATGTCGAGGTGGTATGGGATTTTGTGCAGCTTAGTCAAGCAAGCATTGGGGTCTATGCTGGGCTTGGGGTAGGGTATGGATCGCACACAGCTAAAACAACAAGCGCAGAAGGTGCGCAAGCGACTATCACAGAAGCCAATCTAGGATCTGGATTTATCCTGCCTGTAAATATCGGGCTTGAAGTGGGGATAGGCAAGCATCATAGAGCAGGGCTAAACTTCCGTATCCCTACAATTGCCGCAAGCTTCAAGGACAATATGGGGCTAAATGCCACATATACTGAATTTTCAAGCCGCAATTTGATCACAAGCGTTGGATATTCTTATGTATTCTAGGCTTGCCTAGAATCTATTGGCATTGGCTTACAAAGTATGCGATGATCCACGCGCATATACTTACATATCTGCTCCCCATTTGACTGCGCTGTTAAGGTGCTTGTGAGATTTCTAGCGATACAATTACATCCTATTTATCTCACTAAAAGGCGTATCTATGAAAGTTGCGTTACTAATGAGCGGGGGAGTAGATAGCTCCTACTCAGCTTATTTACTACAACAGCAAGGTTATGAGGTGCTTGGGATCTACCTAAAGCTACACGATAAAGAAGAAAAGCACAAAGTCTTTATCCCAAACTGCGAGAAAGTCGCTAAAAATCTAGGCTTTGAGTTTATCGTCCTAGAGGCACAAGAGCAGTTTAAGGCGATTGTATATGACTATTTTGTGCGCTCCTATCAAAATGGCGAGACGCCAAATCCTTGTGCTATGTGCAATCCTAATATGAAATTTGGCTTCGCATTGCAAAAAGCCCTAGAGCTTGGCTGTGAGAAAATCGCCACCGGGCATTATGCGCGCATACAAGAAGTAAATGGCATAAAGCGTATTGCAAAGGCGGTGGATTCTAGCAAAGATCAAAGCTACTTTTTGTATGCCATATCCCAAGATGCCATTGATCGGCTGATTTTCCCGCTTGGCGATATGCTAAAGAGCGAAGTCAAGCCCAAAGCCTTTGAGGCGATGCCGTGGTTTGGGACTTTGGAGACTTATAAAGAGAGTCAAGAAATCTGCTTTGTTGAAACAGATTATATTGATATTTTGAAAAAGCACGCCAAAGTCGATAGCCCCGGAGTCGTGCGCGATACGCAGGGCAATATCGTAGGCAGCCACAAGGGCTATATGCAATACACCATAGGTAAGCGCAAGGGCTTTAGTGTCAAAGGTGCGCTAGAGCCGCATTTCGTGCTAGATATTGACCCAAAGGCAAATGAAATCATCGTGGGCAAAAAGCAAGAGCTAGCAAAAAAGCTAGTCCAAGCAAGCAATATCAGCCTACCCACGATCTATAATGATAAAGAATACGACATCAAAATCCGCTACCGCTCCGAGCCTACAAAAGCTAGGCTTGAGGTGTGTGATGATAGGATTGTCGCGCATTTGCAAGAGCCGGTGTTTGGCGTGGCAAAGGGGCAGGCGTTGGTGGTGTATGATGGAGAATGTGTGCTAGGAGGAGGGGTGATCGGCTAGCCTAGATTCTAGGCTAGCTAGAATCTAGCATAGAATCTAAGATCGTAGATTAGCGATCATTTTGTCATAGGCTGCTTTTGTGCCTGGGCGCACGCTTGTCATAAGGCTTGCGATAATGATCGCTAGTGATGCAGCAAGGAAGCCTGGCACAATTTCATAGAGCTTGATATACTCAGCAATGTAGTTTTGCCATACAATCACCACTACCGCGCCTGTGATCATTCCGGCGATCGCGCCTATGCGTGTCATTCTACTCCAAAAGAGTGAAAAGAGCATCACAGAGCCAAAGCTAGCCCCAAAGCCTGCCCACGCATAAGATACGATCTTTAAAATACTAGAATCCTTATCCGTAGAGATTAAAAATGCAATAACAGCTACAAGTAATACCCCAAATCTACCGATTTTCATCACCATTTGTGGGCTAGCATCTTGCTTGAAAATACGGCGATAAAAATCTTCTGCCAAAGTCGAGCTTGAAACAAGAAGCTGTGAGCTAGCTGTGCTCATAATCGCTGCTAAAATCGCGGAAAGCAAAATCCCAGCGATCCAAGGATTGAAAAGAAGCTGACTCATCACGATAAAGATTTTTTCTGGATCTTGCAAGGAGAGATTAAATTTATACACATAAGCAATGCCTAAAATTCCTATAAAGCAAGCCCCGATAAGTGAAATCACCATCCAAGAAATCCCCACAATCGTAGCAGTTGGAATATCTTTAGTCGAGCGGATAGACATAAAGCGCACCAAAATATGTGGCTGTCCAAAATAGCCAAGCCCCCACGCAAGGGCAGAGATGATCGCAAGGGCTGATACACCTTCACCCATAGAAAGAGCTTTGGGCTTAATATCTGCTACGATTTTCATCGCCTCATCATAGCCGCCAAGATTTGTGAGCATCACCACAGGCACGATAATTAAAGCACTCATCATCAAAAGCCCTTGAATCATATCTGTCCAGCACACTGCCTTATACCCACCTAAAAATGTGTAGGCTACGATGATGATAGTCCCTGTGGTAAGGGCATAAGCATAATCGATCCCAAAGGTGCTTTCAAAAAGTTTCGCCCCACCGACAAGCCCAGCAGATACATAAAAGGTAAAAAACACCAAAATTACAATCGCACAAATAATGCGTAAAATATGCTTATCATCATCAAAGCGCGTTTCAAAATAATCAGGGATTGTAATGCTATTGGCAATAATGCTTGTGTAGATTCTAAGTCGTTTGGCGACAAAGCTCCAATTAAGCAATGCCCCAATACTAAGCCCTATGGCGATATAGCTCTCCACCAAGCCGCCCACATACAAAGCTCCGGGCAGCCCCATCAAAAGCCAGCCGCTCATATCACTAGCCCCAGCACTTAGGGCTGAAACCACAGGACCTAGTGAGCGACCACCTAAGAAGTAGTCTTCTGTGCTTTTGTTTTTCCTATAAAAATAAAAGCCGATAAATAGCATTAAAGCCGAGTAGGCGATAAAAGTAATGGCAATTTCTGTATTGATTTTTACAACTTCCATTGTTTCTCCTTATTGTGAATTTTTTAAAGCACGAATGCCCAAGTTTCCATAGCGATGATAAGACACACTTAAAGCCTTTTCATTATGATAGAACAAAAGCTCAAAACGCCCATTTAATAGTGGCTTATCGCGGATAATGATTTTAGCCTCTTTAGCAGCAGCTTGATAGATAGGATCGCTTGTATCCGGCTTGGCGTGATAGCGCACGCGCTCAAAAAGTGGTAGCTTAGCGATAAACTCATCGCTGCTTTCTGCTACAAAATCTGCGGCTAAGTCTGTCATTTGACAAACTTTTTGAGCCAAGGTGATAATCGCCCTAGAATCCACTTTTTGCGCGTTTGTATCACAAACCCTAGAATCCACTTTTTTCTCATAGCTTACCAGTGGGCTTAAGCCTAGTGTATTGCACCCTATGATAACGCCTAGAATATCTTGCAAGCTATCTTGCTCACACACCCTAAAGGCTAGATTTTTAATCCGCGTGTAAGAAAAAAGATTATCTTCTCCGCGGATATTGACATAATCTCTTGCTACGCTAAATTCGTGCTTATAGTGGTGGGCATAGGACTTTGCCATAAGGGTGGCATTTGCTAGGGTAGCTTGTGTGCTTTCATCACTTGCTTTGCTTAGTTTTTCTAACGCATTTGCTAAGGGACTATCAAGCAAGTTTGTATCAGCTTTTGCTTCTATATCCATAAATTGCGTGATGTAATTATAGATCCCAACCTTTCTCCCAAAGCCTATGGCAGATTTTTTCACTCCGCCAAAGGGCTGTCTTAGCACGATAGCACCTGTTGTGGGCTTGTTGATATAGATATTACCTGCTTCAATATGAGTGTGAAAATACTCCCACTCCCTTTCATCTAAGCTCTCAAATCCCGCTGTAAGCCCATAACCTGTGGCATTAACTAGCTCAATGGCTTCTTTTAAATCTTTAGCCCTAATCACACTTAAAAGTGGCGCAAAAAGCTCATTCATATGTGTGAAAGCACCTTTTTTCACGCCATATTTTATACCCGGAGTCATTAAGTGTGGATTATCATTTATAAATGTTGGTTTTAACGCCCACTCTTCCCCAGCTTCTAGCTCATTGATAGCTTTTGTCAGTTTCTCGCTAGGTTTATCACACAAAGCACCTAATTTATTTTTAAAGACAAAAGGACTTCCCACCGCCAAAGAAGCTGCCGCATCAACAAGGGCTTTTTTAAATTCTTCATCTTCATAGACTTCATCTTCAAGCACAAGCAAAGAGGTGGCGGAGCATTTCTGCCCAGAATTTGAAAACGCAGAGTGGATAATGTTTTTTACTGCGCTATCTCTATCGGCAAATTTAGACACAATGGTCGCATTTTTGCCCCCAGTTTCTGCGCTTAAAAGTAGCGTTGGATTTGCCTCTAGCATCGCATAAGCAGTATCTTCACCGCCTGTAAGTATGGAGAATTTCACCGCTTCATCGCTTAAAATATATTTCGATATATCACTGCCCTTTGCTGGTAAGAAAATTAGCGCATCTCTTGGAATGCCCGCATCCCAAAAGCACTCACAAAGCTTATAGCCTGTCAGCATAGAAAGCGATGAAGGCTTATAAAGCACGACATTACCAGCAGCTAAAGGAGCGGCTATGGTGCCCACAGAAATACCCACAGGGAAATTCCACGGCGCAATGGTAACGCCTATGCCCTTTGGCTTAAAGGTGGCGTTTGGATTTTGCTTTTTGAGTGTTTCTAGAGAGTGGGGATAAAACTCCACAAAATCAATCGCCTCGCTTACTTCAGGATCAATTTCTAAAAAAGTCTTGCCTGTTTCTAACGCCGCAAGCCCTATCAAATCCCCCCTTCTCTCACGCATAAGCTTGGCGACTTTGGCTAAAATGCCATAGATTTCATCGCTACTTTTTTGCGTGAAGTTTGAGTTTTTCGCCACTTTTAAAGCTGCTTTTAGCTCATTTTCTCCTGCTAAATACGCTGTGCCTATGGTGCGATGGGCTATTTTGTCTTTAACTTCTAAAGTGTTTAAATCCGCTTGTGTGAAGTCAAGCTCTCCAGCAACAGGATAGACATCATAATCGCTTAAATTTTCGTATTTTGCTTTAATATTTTGCGCCCACAAGCGATTTTGTGAGAGTATGAAATCTGTGTCGCTTTCATTGGTAAAAGTTTTTGTCGTGTAAGAGCTTGGGACATTTTGCGTTTTGGTTCTATCTTGCTTTCTGTGTGTGGTATTATCAAGAGTTTTGATACCTTCAAGGGCATTTAAAAAGAGTGCCTTTTGCTCTTCCCATTCTTTAGAGCCGACTTTAAGGTTGAAAAAATAGCGCATAAAATTATCTTCGCTTGTGTTTTCATCAAGACGGCGCACAAGGTAAGCAATGGCATTGTTAAAATGCGCTTCATCACACACGGGCGCATAGAGAATTAAATCGTGCATTTTAGATAGCTCATAAGAGCATTGCAAGCTCATACCCTCAAGCATTTCAAAGGTGAAGCTCTCACTTGCCCCTGCTTCCTTAATGCGTGTGTAGGCGTAAGCGATTTCAAAGATATTATGACTAGCGATGCCTACATTGATATATTTGTAATTTTCATCTTCTAGCACAAGATCTAGCATTTTATTATAGTTGCTATCGGTGTCGATTTTACGCTCAAAGGTCGGTAGCTCCCAGCCTCTTTGGCTAGCGATTGTCTCTTCGTTTTCCATATTTGCACCCTTTACAAAGCGGATTTTAATAGGCTGCATACCCTTTAAAACCCTTTCTTTTGAAAAGGCAAGGAGCTTTTTAAGATACTCGTAAGAATCAGGGATATAGGCTTGTAAAACAATGCCCGCTTTAATGTCAAATTTGCCCACACTCTCCATAAAAGCCGCCACAGTTAGCTCTAAATCCCTAAACTCCTCCATATCTAAATTGATAAATTTACTCACGCCTTGCCTGTTTTGCTCTTCTAAGGCTAGGGCATAGAGCGTATCAAGTCTTTTTACTACTTCATCTTTAGAATAGTCAAAATCAATAATATTAATCTGTGAAAAAATTGTAGTAATTTTGATAGAAATATAAGTGATATAGCTTGATTTTAGGGCTTCTTCGTATTTTTGCATACGGTATTTGCTCTCTGCCTCTCCTAAAACCTCTTCACCGATGAGATTGACATTAAGCGTGATGTTTTGCTCATTTTTACGCTTGGTAATGTGCGGGGCTAGGAAATTTTCATCAGCGTCTAGCACCATAGCCTTTGTATCATTTCTCAAATGCGAGATGAAAAACGGCACACTAAAATTGGGTGCTAGCTTACCAAAGTTTAAAAAGCTAAAAAGCAAGAATTTCTCAAAGGCAGAGAAAAAGTCCGCTATACCAAATTTATTCAGCGTGTGTTCTATAAGCTCAAAACTCGCTTTTTTATCCTTGCAGCGAAAAGAGCGGTCAAGTAGCTCGATTAGCATTACTTTATTTTTGGGATTATTAAGAAGCTTTTGCATTTTAGCGTGGAATTGTCTCTCACTAGTGGAGAGATTTTGCTCGATTTTGCTTTGTAGCTCTTCTGCCAAAGCGATGGATTTTTGTATCATTGATAAACCTTGTAGGTAGATTTGGTTTTGTGTCCTGCCACATAGGGCAGGAAGAGATAAGTGAGATACGGCTTAGTGGGCTACAGCCTCGCTAGCACCAATTCCACTTTGTGCGCGGAAATCTTGCGCTCTAAAGCCATCTTTATCGATTTGTGCGCGTTTGGAGTTATCTAGCTTAGAGATAATAAAAATTGCTATAAAGGTCAAAGGCATTGTAAAAATTGCTGGATGATCATAAGGGAAAATCGCAGATTCAAAGCCAAAGCTTTTCACCCAAATACTAGGACTTAGCACCACAAGTGTCAGCACCACAACAAGCCCTATCAATCCTCCCCAAAACGCACCTTTAGTCGTGAGATTTTTCCAATAAATTGAAAGGAGCAAAATAGGGAAATTCACACTTGCTGCAATAGCAAAAGCAAGCCCCACCATAAAGGCGATATTTTGTTTCTCAAACAAGAATCCTAACGCGATAGCTAGCACACCAAGGAATATAGTCGCACCCTTAGTTACTCTCATCTCAAGCTTAGGATCACATTTGCCATCTTTGCAGACATTGACAAACAAATCGTGGCTAATAGCCCCCGCTCCAGAAATGGCAAGACCCGAGACAACAGCCAAAATCGTAGCAAATGCCACAGCTGAAATAAAGCCTAAAAAGACATTGCCACCAAGCACTTCAGCTAGGCTGATTGCCACCATATTTGCCACACCGCTATAAGAGCCATCGGGATTTGTAAATTCAGGATTCCCATAAAGCAAAGCAATCGCACCAAAGCCAATAATAAAGGTAAGGATATAAAAATACCCAATAAGCCCTGTGGCATAAAAGACTGATTTTCTCGCTTCTTTAGCGTCTTTAACCGTGAAAAAGCGCATCAAAATATGTGGCAAACCTGCTGTCCCAAACATTAAAGCAAGTCCAAGTGAAACTGCGGAGATAGTGTTTGGCAAGAATGTGCCAGGCGACATTATCGCTTCACCTTTTGGGTGGTGAGAAATAGCTTGAGCAAAATAATAAGAAAGATCAAATTTTGTCAAATACAAAATCATAATCGCCATAAAACTAGCCCCTGCTAGAAGTAAAATCGCTTTAATGATTTGCACCCAAGTTGTCGCGTGCATTCCACCAAAGACAACATAACAAATCATCAAAATCCCCACAAGAATCACTGCGACACCATAAGGAAGTCCAAAAAGCACTTGTATAAGCTGCCCTGCTCCAACCATTTGTGCGATAAGGTAAAACACAATCACGCTCAATGCTGAAACCGCTGAAATAATGCGGATAGGCTTTGCATCAAGGCGATATGCGGTAATATCTGCAAAGGTAAATTTTCCAAGATTGCGGAACTTTTCAGCAATTAGAAACAATATGATAGGCCAACCCACTAAAAACCCAATAGAGTAGATCAATCCATCAAAGCCATTTGTAAAAACTAATGCCGTAATACCCAAAAAGCTCGCTGCACTCATATAATCCCCAGCAATGGCAACACCATTTTGCATACCCGTGATATTACCGCCAGCAGTGTAGAATCCACTTGCAGACTGACTTTTCTTATTTGAGAGATAAGTAATGAATAATGTCGCCAACACAAAAGCTAGAAACATACCGATAGCGACAGGATTTACATCGGATTTTGCACCACCGGTATTGATTGCATCAGCACAAAGTGGCAGGACACCAAATGTGCTTGCAAACAATGTGATAGAAAATTTTTGCCATATTTTCATTGGGCACCTCCTTGCTGGTTTTTATAATCAATCTCGCCATTTTGTAGGTCTTTGATCAAGTTAGATTCTTGCAGTTGATTTAAGATATTTGCCTGATCTCGATCGAAATAAGTGTTTGCTAGGAATGTATAAATCCCTGTAACAACAATACTTAAAACAATAATAAAGAGTCCTCCAATAATCCCAAGTGTAACAGAGCTTGGTCCTAAGCGATACCCCAACACCTCTGGGAATAATCCTACGCTAAGGACAAAGATGTAGTAGCACACCAAAACTACAAGCGAAAGAACAAGCGAAATCTTGTTCCTAAAGCTGACAAACTGCCGAAATTTCGATAAGGCGTTTTGCTGATTTTCTTTGAGCCCCATTTCTTCTCCTTATGTGTAAAAATTTCTTGTTACTATGCTGTTTTATGCCAATAAAGTAACATACACTTTGATACTACAATAAAATGTCGGTGATAAAATGATATGCAGGTCAAATACCATTTATGATTGTAAAATAGTAACATCTATAAAAATAAATGTGTAAAATTATCACCAATGAGTGTTGCCTTAGAAGTGCGGTAGTGTAGGTGCATTGGGTAGAAGCATAGAAGTGTATTGCAAAACTAGATTCTAGCTTTGTGGATTTTAAGAAAATTGCTAGGGGTGTTTCTAGAGATAAAGTAGGGGGCGTGCTTGGGTTTTATGATAGAGTTATTGATTGTCATCTTTCTTGTTACTTTGAGCAAATTTGACAATCCTATCTGCGATTTTACTGATCGGCAAAATCTCATCGACCGCGCCTACTTCTATCGCGCGTTTTGGCATACCAAATACCACACAGGTTTGCTCATCTTGCGCGATTGTTTTTGCGCCATTATCGTGCAGCTCCTTAATGCCTATGCAGCCATCATCACCCATACCTGTGAGAATGATCGCTAAAGTATTGCGCCCGGCAATGTTGTTGGCTGCGCGGAAGAGAATATCCACGCTTGGGCGATGCCTTGAGATCCTAGGGGCATCTAGGATAGGATGGGCGGAATATTTGCCATTTTCATAGCCAAGCGCGATTTGTGTCCCGCCTTTTGCTAGATAAATGCAGTCATTTTTAAGCACGAAGCGTTGATTGACTTCAAAGACACTAAGCTTAGATTTTGTATCAAGTCGTTTGGCTAGCGTTTGGCTAAAATGCTCGGGGATATGCTGGACTACGACAATGGGCGGGAGATTGCACGCGGGCAGTGCGACAAAGATTTCTTCTAAGGCGATGGGACCTCCGGTAGAAGAGCCTATGACAATAAGCTTTTCACGATTGATTAAGCAAGGATTGCTTTTTAGTAGCACATCTGGATGTTTTTTTTCTTCTATTTCTCTCATAGTTATCCTTAGGCTAATCTCGTATTTTTATATAAGTTTTATTGCCTAGTCTCTCTACCTTATCCTTGAGTCCTAAAATATCATCTGCGTGTCCAATGTATAGCGTGCCATTTGTCTTTAAAAATCGCAAGAGCTTTCCTAGAATCTGCTCTTGCTCTTGGGTCTGGAAATAAATAAGCACATTGCGACAAAAGATAATATCAAATTCATTCTGGTGGAATGGATAGGTGGAGTCGTGCAAATTTAGCTGAAAAAACTTGATCATTTTTCTTAGCACTGTCTTAGCGCGGATAGTTTTTGTGCCATTTGCAGCTACTTGCAAGGTGTCAAAATATCTATCCATATTGACCCAGTTGGGGAGATTGAGCGTGGGGCTTAGGGTGAAAACCCCATCTTTAGCATCTTGCAAGACTTTTGTGTCAATATCACTTGCATAAATCTCCACATTGCAAGAAGAGTTATATATCTCGCTAGCATATAGCACAGTGGCGGCTATGGAGTAAGGCTCTTCGCCTGTTGATGAAGCAGCGCAGTAGATTTTGATATTGAATTGGTTTTGAAAAAGTGCTGGCAAAACACGATCAAGCATATCTTGGAAATGCACTTTCTCGCGGAAAAAGTCTGTTTGATTGGTGGTAAAGGCATTGATGAAAAGCTGCTTTGCTTGGGGGTTTTTGCTAGTAAGCGCGATAAGCTCACTTGCAGTTGTAATGCTATCAAAGACAGGAAACTGCTTGAGAGAATCTAGGCGGTTTTTCATCATTGTTTGTTTAGAGATGTCTAGGTAAATTCCTGTGATTGTGTGGAGATAGGATTGGATCTCTTTGAACGCTTTGGCTGTGTCTATATTCAAGAGTGTCCTTTAGGCTAGATTAAAATGCTCGACAGGATTTGAACATATCTTCATAATAGCGCGCAGCCTTGGAGACAAGATAATTATCATCATCATAAAAAAGCGTTTCATAGCTGTTTTCAAACGCATTTTTACTCCAATTAGCTGAACCGATGTAGAGAAGATTTTTATCGATTATGGCGAGCTTTTGGTGCATTATACCATAGTAGTTACCTTTTGGGGATTTTCCTCCTTTGAGCAGGCAGGTGGAGATATTGTTGTATTTATCAAGATAGCCGATCATTGAGCGCGAGTCGTTTTTGCTACTCTCATCAAAGATTATGCGGATTTTCACGCCTCTTTGCGCGCTATCGCGGAGAGCTTTTGCTAGCTCTCTATTGGTGAAGCTATAAATGGCTATATCGATGCTTTTTTGTGCGCGTTTGAGTGAGCTGTGCAGGCTTTTGAAGGCTTTGTCTTGCTCATAGGGCAACATAAATAGCTCGCTTTTTGCTTCACATATAAGCCACGAGCTTACCAAAAACACTAGGATTTTTCTCATCAAAAGCCCTTTGGGTGAAAAATATGCTATAATCCGTGCCATTTTACTCTAAAATAGGTAACTTTATGAAAATCGTTTTGATCAATACCGATCCAATGGTTGCAAAGCTTATTGAAGCCACTGCGAAGAAAACAGGGATCACGCTTATAAGCTATATAAGCACTGATGAGTGTGATGTAAGCACATTGACAAAAGAGTATTTTGTCTTTGTTGATGAGAGTGGGCTAGGGCAGGATAGAGATCGTGTAAAATCCATAGCACAAGACTTTTTGAGCTGTATGTTGTATGCTAAAACCAAGGCGATTAAAGAGTTTTCCTATCTCGTGAAAAAGCCATTTTTACCTACGGAGATTTTGGATATTTTGCAAGCAGAGTTACTAAAAGTTGGGCAGGATTTGCACAATGCTTCTGAAGTTACACAAGATGAGATTGCCCAAGTTGATGATAGTGTGCAAATGCCAGAGCTAGATATGAGTGTGCTAGATAAATTGGGGGATTTTGATATTGCACAGGAGTTTGATGATGTCTCTGCGCTTCCATCACTCCCAGATAGTTTAGATCTCTCTAGTGTTAGTGAGAAATCCACAACACAAGCTGCGCAAGAAATTGATGAACAAAATATAGGGCAAGAAGATAGTGGGGAAGATACAAAGAGTAGCAGTGCTAGTGATGTAGGTGCAATGATAGATGAGATGAGTAATGGGCGCAATGAGGTTAATTTCCTAGAAGATGGAGATATGGAGGATCTTGATGTAGGGGCATTAGATGAGCTAGGTGGGGATAAGCCTAGTGCTGATGTGGCTGCAAATGATAGCAGTGATGAAATACCGCTAGATCTGGGTAATCTGGGTGATTTGAGTTTAGATTCTGGACAAGATCTAGCTGAGAGTGCAGTAGATAGTGCCAAGCCGATCGATCTAGGCGATGAAGCACAAGATGTGCAAGAGACAGATCAAGATACGCTTGAAAACATCCTAGAATCCAATGATTTAGAGCCAAATGTAGCAAAAGATACAGGCGAGGCAGTAGATAAGATCGGTGATGAGATAGCACAAAATACGCCAGATCCTTTGGATTTATCTATTGCAGATTCTAGTGCTAAGACATTGGAGCAAGACAAAGTGCAATCTCTAGAATCCAGCGAGTCGAGTAGCAAAGAGAGCGACTTAGATGACTTAGGTATGGTAGATAATCTTGTGAGCGACACTGCCTTAGATAATGGCGATAGTCAAAAGGGCGATACTCAAGTGGATATGCAAGAGAATCTAGAGCTAAATGATGAGATCATAGGTGATGAGATCCTAGAATCTGGTGTAGATATAGATGAGAGATTTGCTGACCCTTTGGAGACTGATGAAGAGACAAAGACAGAGTCTAAAGAGACTCAAACACAAGAAGTGATCGCAGAGATTGATCAAGATTCTTCACATAAGCAGGCGCAAAATCTAGCAGAAGAAGATAGTGCGGATATTAAAGAAGCTAGCGAGCTAAATGGTAAGGACTCTCTAGAATCTAATCAGGAGTGCGAGATCCTCCCGCAAGATGAGGTTGAGCTTGTCAAAACTCTGCTTGATGATAGCAAGGAGGGAGTGGATTCTACGGCAGCACAGGAGACGCAAAATGTGGAGACACAAGAGCAAGATACGGATGCAAAGGACTCATTGCAAGAGCAAGAGACACAGCAGCCACAAGATATGCAAGAGCTAGAATCTAATCAAGAAGCCACAGCCACAGATCACGATATGGCTTTGGGTGAAGAAGAGTTTGCTGATATTGAGCTTGATGATCTTGCGCAAGTGGAGCAGGCAGAAGAATCTAGCGCAGATATGCAAGAGGATTATTTGCAGCTAAGTGAGAGTGAGATTTGCGAGGCATTGGGCGAAGATCTACCTACCAGCGAGCAAGCCATAGAATCTAGCTTAGTAGAATCTACAGATCCGCAAGATCCACTTCAAGACCCACTTAGTGATATGAGTGATGATCTCAAGCTAGAATCTAGCCAAGATGAGCCAAGTGCAGACCTTGTAAAATCCGCAGATATAGAATCTAGCCAAGGCAAGCTAGATTCTAGCGCGCAGGATCTTGTCGCGCAAGAGAGTGTGCTAGATAGTATAGAGCAAGGCGTGCAAGATGACTTGCCTATATCTTTGGAAGTTGGCACGGATATAGAGAGCTTGCAAGAAGCAGATATGCAAGAGCAGAGTGTGCAAGAGGATTTGCAAGGCGTGCAAGAAGAAGCAGATATACTTGAGCACGATTTGCAGGCAAGCACACTAGAATCTAGCGATGGATCAAGCCATAAGGATATAGATAAGAATCTAGCAGAAGAGCTAATAGGACAGGGGCTAGAGGATGTAGGCGAGCTAGAATCTATGCAAGATTCTAGTGCTTTGGCGCAGGAGTCGCAAGATCTTATGCTGCAAAACTCCGAGTTGGCTGGGGATTTGGGAGAGTTTGGCGTGGAGGATTCTAGTGAAGGGGCTAGTGCATTGCAAGATTCTAGTGCTTTGACAGGGGCGTTAGATTCTATGGTGGCGCACGATTTGCAGGAGCTAGAAGAAGCGCAAGAGGAGCAAGAGGAGATCCAAGATCAAGCCACGCTTGATGATTTAGGTGAGTTTGGCTCAAGCTTGCAAGCTATCAATGCCTTGCGTGATGAAATGCAATCACTTGGCGATTTGGATCCGTTTGCAAAAAGCAATGAAAGAAAAAGCAGGGATAATGCGCTAGGTAGCACAGAAAATACCCACGCAGATAACCGCTCTGGCGGCTCCACCCAAGCCAATCAAACACAAGCCCAGCTTTTTAGTGAGCTTTTAGCAAATAAATCTGCTCAAGAAATCCGCTCTTTGCTCAATGGCGCGAAAATCTCTATCAATATCAGCTTCGCGGATACATATGACAAATAGTATGCCAGCATCTCAAGCGACTCAAGGGGCGTTGTTTGGGCGGATCCTGATCCTATCTGGACCATCTGGCTCGGGCAAATCTACTTTGTGCAAGATTTTGCAAGAGCATTTTAGTGATATTTACTTCTCTATCTCTACGACTACGCGAGCCCCTAGAGATGGTGAGCGCGATGGGGTGGATTATCACTTCGTGAGTCAAGAGCAGTTTATAGCAGATATTAAGCAGGGGGCGTTTCTAGAGTGGGCGCAAGTGCATAATAACTACTATGGCACAGCGTTATTACCTATCACGCTGGCTTTAGAGCAGGGTAAGCTTGTGATATTTGATGTTGATGTGCAAGGACATCAAAGTATCAAGGAGTATTATGGGAATCTCGCGCGATCAGTGTTTATCACAACTAGGAGCAAGGAGATTTTGCGCAAGAGGCTAGAGAGTAGGCAGACAGATTCTACGCAAAATATCGAGCTGCGATTATTGCACGCTTATAATGAAATGCAGCAGCTCTCGCATTTTGACTATCTTATCGTCAATGATGATTTGCAAAGCTCTAAGCGTGCGATTATTGGGATCGCTACTTCGCTGGAGTTTATCCCGCAGCCTAGTATCTATCAGTCGCTGTGGCAAGATGTTGGCGAAGATATGAAGCAGTAGTCTAGGATAGATATTTACAATTAAATAAAAACACCTTAGAATACCGCCTATTTTACACAAGGAGCAAATATGGGAAGTTTTAGTTGGTGGCATTGGCTGATTGTTTTACTCGTGGTGTTGTTGCTATTTGGCGGAGGGAAAAAGATCCCCGAGCTTCTAAAAGGGCTTGGCACAGGGATTAAGGGCTTCAAAAAAGCCGTGCGCGATGATGATGAAAGCGATATGCCAAAGCTAGATACACCAACGCCCGCGCAACCCACGCAACAAACTATCGCAAAAAGTGATAGTAAAGAGATCATAGAAGCTAAAGTCGTAGCAAGTCAGGCTTCTATAAATGCGCCTGTGAGTGCGCCTGCACCACAAGTGGTGCGCCTTGAAGTAAGCACAGCAGAAGCACCCAAAAAGCGCGGACGCCCTAAAGGCTCTACAAACAAGCCCAAAGATACATCGAGCAAAAGTTCCAAAAGCCCAAAATCTAGCAAAGAATCCAAGCCTAAGAAATCCACACAAACTAAAGCCAAAAAATCTGGCGAAACAACCAAAGCAAAATCAACAAAAAGCACCAAATAGATCATAAAGCAAGGCAAGAAATGTATGAATATGTCAAGTCCATTATCTCGCAAATCACGCATTGCGAGATTGTGCTAGAGCGACCTAAAAACAGAGAATTTGGGCATTTTGCTACGCCTGTGGCATTTACGCTAGCTAAGGCACGCAAGCAATCTCCAGAGGTGATCGCAAAAGAGCTATGCGCACAGCTAGAAGGGCATAGCGCGTTTGCTAAAGTTACTCAAGTTCGGGGCTATATCAATCTCTTGTTGAAAGATTCGTTGCTAGAGAGTTTTGCTAGCTCTGCTTTGGGCAAAAAGCGTATAGATTCTAGCGTGCCTTTGGCGCAGGGCGAGACAATCTTGCTTGAGTATGTGAGCGCAAACCCCACAGGTCCTTTGCATATAGGACACGCGCGTGGGGCAGTGCTAGGCGATAGCTTGCAGAGGCTAGGGAGCTACCTAGGGCATAGCATTAGCAGTGAATACTATGTCAATGATGCAGGTGCGCAGATTGGCAAGCTGGGGAAATCGATCTACCTAGCGGGCAGGGAGCTGCTGGGCGATAGCGTGGAATACGATGATGACTGCTACAAGGGTGAATATATCATCGATATTGCTAAGTCTGCTATCGCGCATTTTGGGCAAGAGATAATGACCAAGGAGCAAATCCCTGTCCTAAGTGATTTTGGCAAGGATCTAATGCTTCAAGAGATCAAGGACAATCTCGCGGCGTGTGGAATCCACTTTGATAACTATGTGAGTGAAAAAGAGCTTTTCACACGCTGGGATAGCGCGCTAGAGCGGCTCAAGGCTCATCAAGGTGTCTATGAGCAAGATAGTAAGCTTTGGCTTGCTTCAAGCACAAAGGGCGATGAGAAAGACCGCGTGATCGTGCGTGAAGATGGCGAGCCGACATATTTGGCGGGAGATATTATCTACCACGGCGATAAATTTTCCCGCGATTTTTCGCGCTATATCAATATCTGGGGAGCTGACCACCACGGCTATATCGCTAGAGTAAAGGCAAGTATCGAGTATTTGGGCTATGATTCTTCAAAGCTACAAGTGCTTCTAGCCCAAATGGTAAGCCTGCTTAAAGATGGCAAGCCCTATAAAATGAGCAAGCGCGCGGGGAATTTTATCCTTATGCGCGATGTTTTAGCGGATATTGGAGCTGATGCGCTGCGCTTTGTCTTTCTCTCTAAAAAGCCTGATACACATTTAGAATTTGATGTCGCCACACTAAGCAAGCAGGATTCTAGCAATCCTATTTTTTATATCAACTATGCCAATGCTAGAATCCACACTTTGCTGAAAAAATCCCCCCTAGAGCCTAGTGCCATACTTCAAGCAGATTTGGCTCAAAAAGTGGATTCTAGTGCGGCTTTAGTGGCGGCTAGGGAGCTAGTCTTTGAAGCTCTGCTACTGCCTCGAGTGGCGCAAATGGCGTGGGAGGAGAAAAGCTTGCAGAAAGTCTGCGAATACGCCAAATCTCTTGCTGGAGAGTTCCACGCATTCTACAATGCGCATAAAATCCTAGAATCCACTTTGCAAGCCCCATTGCTTAAAGCTTCTATGCTGGTAAGCCAAGCCCTAACTCAAGCCCTAGATATGCTTGGCATAGAGGCAAAAACACAGATGTAGCCCAATGCAATGCCAAAGACGCAAAAAAGGATTCTAGTGTGAAAGTGGATTCTAGGGTTGGTGAATCCACCAAAACTAAAGTGCTTTTTGTCATAGGCGACATCACGCGCAAAGGCGGCATAGAGCGCGTGGTGGTAAATCTTGCTAATGCCTTTGTGCAGATTCTGGGCTATGAGGTTGGGGTTTGTAGTTGTTTTAAACGCTATGATGAGTTGCCTTATGTGCTAGACTCTCGCGTGAGCCTTAGCTATATCTATGATTATAGCGGTGCGCCAATGCACCAAAAAGCCCAAAAAAGCAAGCTCTATAAACTCTACTATCGCAATATCTTTGAGCGTGTGTTAAGCCATAAGGTTTGCGCACTTGCTAGGGGCTTTGACTTTCTTATTGACAATGATCATATCTATCTGCCCCCCCCCTTATTGCGTTTTAATGCCTTTCCAAAGACAATCAAAGTCTTTCATCTGCCATTTTCTCGCCCACGCTCGCGTGCCAAAAGCTTTGATAGCATTGTGGTGCTATCAAATAAGCAGTATGACTTGTGGCACAAGCACTATAAGCGCGTGAGCGTGATCCCAAACTTCATCACAGAATTTGCTAGCAAAAAGGAGTGTGATAGCTCCGCACAGGTGGTGCTATCTGTGGGGCGTATGGAAGAGGGCGATCAAAAGGGCTTTTCACGGCTTATTGATATATGGGAGATGGTGCAGCGTAGTGGAGAGTTTGCTAGCTGGAAGCTCTGTATCATAGGCGATGGCGAGATTAAGTGTGAGCTAGAAGAAAAAATCGCGCAAAAAGGGCTAGAATCTAGCATTATGCTAAAGCCCTTTAGCAAAACAATCCAAGAAGAATACGCCAAAGCCAGCATATACGCGATGACTAGCTACTATGAAGCCCTGCCTATGGTGCTACTAGAAGCAGGCTCTATGGGGCTTGCTCTCATCGCTTTTGATGTCAATACCGGACCTAGCGATGTGATACCTTGTCCTAAAAATTTGATACACGATAATGATATGCAAGCTTATGCTACGCGCCTAAAGGAGCTTATGCGATCAAGCAGCTTGCGTGAAGAGTGTGGGGCTGGCGTGCGAGAGCGCGTAGAAGAGCAGTTTTCTAAATCTGCGGTCTTGCAGCAGTGGGAAGAGCTTTTTAAGACATTGTAGATTCTAGCAAAATACCTATGGATTACTAAGAATGCATTTTACTTGTTTTCTAAAGAAACTTCGCTTCGCTTGTTTTCTAAAGAAACCTGCTTCGCTTCGCTCGCACCGCTATCGCTTGTTTTCTAAAGAAACATCGGCTAACGCCGAGCGTTTTACTTGTTTTCTAAAGAAACTGCACTGCGTTTGTTTTCTAAAAAACTTCGTTTTGTGGATTGCTCTTGCGCCGCTTCGCTTACATTGGATCGCCACGCTCATTATACTCGCTCGCAATGACAGCTCCACATCGTCATCGCGAGCCTTGAAAAAGGCGTGGCGATCCATAACGCAATCTTGGAATCCCAAGCAGAAAAAACGCGCAAAGACTAGAATCCACTTTTGCAAAAGTGGATTCTAGTTTGGATGCCAAGCACCACTCGCAATGACGATAAAAAAGTGGATTCTAGGGCAAGTGGATTTAATGGATTCTATGGAGTAGGGGGCTGGCATAGAGTCTGCATAATTGCTCCACATTGTGTTGCAGGGCAGGCAGCTTGGCTTATAGCTTTTTAAGCCATAAGCTTCCGCCGGTATTTTTCTGGCTTAGGGGCAGTGCGGCGGCAAACTCATCTTTGTAGAGATGATTTAAGCAAGTGTTGAAAAAGACAATTTCAAAGGCAGGATTGAAGCTTAAAAATGCACGCAAGAGATAGGCTTCATTCCACGAGTTTTTGTCCCTTAGCCAATCATTTGGGTAGCTAAAGGGATAAAAAATATCGTGGAAGTGGATATATACGCCGCGTTTAAGCCTAGGGAGAATCTCAAAAAAGATTCTATTGACATCGGAGTTGATTTTGGCAATGTGTGTAGAATCTATAAATAAAATGTCATTGGCTTCAAGCTCTTCAAAAAGCTTTTCATCTATCTCTTGCAAACGATTTGGCAAAATGCGTGTGAAAGGAGAATCTATATCGCTTTGTTTTAAGAGAGAGTGGAGAAGGGCGGGGTAGGGCTCAATGTGGGTGATATGAAAAGGTGTTGTTTTGGCTTTATTGGTAGATTGCGCTTTGCTTGGTTCTGGCGTTGGCTTTTGGGCTAAAAATGGCGATTGCTGCGGCGAGTCTGCAGTTACGCACGCCCAAGTGCGCGCCCTTGACTCGTCTTGCAAAGCCCCATTTTTATCTCCAAAATCCTGTCGCCTAGCTGCGTTTGTAGAATTTGTGCCATCGTGCAAAATCCTAGAATCCTTTGCGGACTTGCTTAGAGCTATTGCATTTTTTCCAGAATCTAAAATAGATTCTAGCTCACAAACAGAATCTGCTTTATTTTGCCCCCCCCCCCCGTTAGATTTCTTATCTGTGAAGAAAAGCTCTCTTACATCGTGCATAAGCGCGGAGCTAAAGCCAGAGCCTACTTCTATAATCCTTTGTGGTCGCAAGTGGCGTATCATCGCATAGAGGCAGATGCCATCGCTGTGGCAGTAGGCTTGATTGTCAAAATAGTAACGCAAATGCGGCTGTTTCTGCTCTGTAAAAGGCATTTCTGCATAAAGCGTGGCAAATTCTTTCAGCAATGTCCTTTGGGATTCTAGCTTTAAGTCTATACCGATTAAATCGCGTGGATCATAGGAGCGATTGGCAATGCCTTCTTCTATCTCTTTGGCATTGGCAATGGGCGAGTAGAAATGCCCACTTGGGACAAAGTCTATTTGCCCAAAGATGGCTTCTACTTTGCGTTTGGCTTTGCGTAAAATGCTTTTAAGCGTGGGCTTTTTTGCAGGGGTGTCAAGATACATAAAAACTCCTTGTAGTTTGGGATTAGCTTGTCTTTTTACCTAGTAGGATTCTCGCTTGGCTGCGGAATCTTGCTGGGATAAGCTCGCGGATACACACGCGCGGAATAATCCAAAAAAGATATTTGAGTGCGTGGAGCAGGGGGAAAAGGCGGTTGTATTTATAGCCGATTTGGCAGTCTTCTTTAAACATCTGCCACGAGAGATGTGAGCTTACGCCCTCTAGGCTAAAGCTTGAGACCACAAGCGGGATATGATAGAAGCTCACGCCATTATTGTAAGCCTTGGCGAAAAAGTCCGTATCTCCTGCGATTTTAAAGCTTGTATCATAGCGGTAGGCTTGCATAAGGGGGGTGGCGATAAAGGCGGATTGATGGATAAAGTGGTGGCGGTATTTATGCGATTTGGTGGAGGCATAGAGGATTTTAGAGTGGGTGTCATCATAGATAAGCTGGGAGTCGCCATAAAGGATTTGGGGAGTGATTTGGGGCTGTGTTTGTAGCATACTTTGCGTGCTTTGGTGAGAAAAATAAGCAAAAAACTCCTTTAATGCATTTGGGCTATAAAATCTATCCCCGCAATTCATAAAGTTGCACCACTGCCCTGTGGCAAGCTCTGTGCCTTTATTCATCGCTTCATAGATCCCGCTGTCTTTTTGGCTTAGGAATTTAAAAGTGAGATTTTTCTCTTTATGCGTGGCTTCAAGGTAGAATCCACTTTTTTCATTGTGCGCGTGGGTTGTTTTCGCTACCCCTTTGCCCCTAGAATCCACTTTTGCGCACGCTTGTATATGGCGCATAATCGCTTCTTTTGTGCCATCACTGCTTGCGCCATCGATGATGATGTATTCTAATTGCGGATAGTCTTGTGCGATGACAGAATCCATTGTTTCTATAATATGGGCTATATCATTATAAACAATGGTGATGACAGAAATAAGCGGGGATTGTGCTTGCGTGCTTGTATCCATTATAGTGGGCTTTCTTGATAAATTTGTGCGATTATAGCACAATGGGCGTGCGTTAGGCTAATGTTTGGGGATTGTTGAAGCTTTGAAGAGTTTGGTAAGTTTTTTTGCAATTCTTGCATATATAGATGGCTGATGAAAGGCTATGTGGAAAGCTGTGGTATCTATGGCGTGGGCTTGGGTAGAGTTTGGGTGTATGATGGGGAAAGCTAGCTCATAGCTTGGCATTGTGGCAAATTTAGATTCTCCTGTGGTATGCGTGGCATCATCTCTATTAAATCCAATATTTTTGATCATATTATTCTTAGGATAAATGCAAAGCCCTTTGTGTTTCCATACACTATATGCCAAAGGATAGTCCCAAGTATTTATTTTGCCTTGTGCATAGGCTTTTAAGATTTTATACCAATAGCGTTTTTCTTTAACGGAGTAGAAATTATCAAGCAATCTAAATTCTGCTTCAAAGTCGCTAAATTCTAGTTGATACTTTTGCCACGCTCTAGCCCAGCTAGCCCAGCCCCAAATATGTGGGTATTTAGAAAAAAAGTAGTCTTCTTGCAGCTGTGCCTTTGGGTGCAATGTTTCTACCGAAGTATTTTTAGCAAAATCAAGTCCGCTCCAGCCACTTATCATAAAGACTTTCTGTTCATTGCTATATCGCTCTAATAACTCATCACAGAATCTAAAAAAGCTTATGCTAGGCAAGCAGTCATCTTCTAGGATAATACCCTGCTTTTCTTGCGAGAAAAACCACGATATAGCCGAGCTTACAGCGAGCTTGCAGCCTAAATTTGTATCCAAAAATCGCGTGTGGATTTTACACTCCCAAGTAATATGCTCTATAACGCGTCTGCGCAATAGTGCAGCTTGCGCTAGCTCTTTATCATCTCTAGCACCATCTTGGGCTAGATAGATGACTTTGGGCTGGACTTTGGCAATTTGTGCTAGCACAGCAAGCGTGGTGTCTAGGCGATTGAAAAAGAGTAGCAATACAGCATTTTGACAGCGATAGATAGGGGGCTGCATTATGCTGCCCTACTTGCACACACATTATTACAATAAGCGGTATTTGTGTGTATGAGTGCATAATTTAGATTATATGCTGCCCCCCCCCCTATGAGCTATCACAGATAAGCTTTTTTGCATTATTGTGGAGATTTTTTGTATTTTGTGTGCTATGCGCTTTGTTATAGTTGTTTTGTGAGTTAGCTCAAAATCCCTTATCCTCTGTAGTGCTAAAGTGGATTCTACGATTGTATCAGGGAAGAGAATGGGGAATTTTGTATTGATTTTGGAAGCATTTAAAATATTGCCATTGTCACCGCAATGCACCCCACTTCCATCAAAACCTATTTGCTTGATGTATGAAAGGCTTGGGCAGAGTGTTAGGGCATTGTGCTTATAAGCGATAAGATAATTAAATATCGCCCAAGTTTTTATCTTGCCCTTATGATTGAGCGTAAAGTGGCTAAAGTAGTCAGCCACGCTATCAAGATTGATATAAGCAATATCACTCTTGCTAAAAGAGTTTTTAAAATTCAAAGACATATCGCGCTTAAAATACTGCCATCGATCCCCCCAACTAGCCCAGCCCCAGCAGTGAGGGACTCTCCAAAAGTAGCAATCCCCTAAGCCTTGGGTGTCAATGGGGTATCCCCAGCCTGCTATGCTCCATACTTTTTTTTCATTTGCATAGACTTTAAGGGCAGTATTCATATAGTCTAAAAACACAGGAGAGACAACAATATCATCTTCCAGCACAATAATGGTGCTGTGTTTGTTGATAATGCTTGTAACACCATCGATGATAGAATCCGCTAGCCCGAAATTACGCTCTCGTTGGATTAGGGTGATTGTCTTAAAGTATATGCCATTTTCATTGCTAGCAATGACTTCTTGCAAAAGCTTAGTAACCTCTAGGGCGGAGTCTTTTTGCTCTTGTGGGGCATTTTGCTTAGGTGCATCTTGGTAGATATATAGGTGGCTTTGCTTGGCTAAGAGATTGCCCTTTAGGGCTTCTAGCGTGGCTTTAGTGTGCCGTGGGCGATTGTAGGTAAAAAGCACGATTGGCGCAAGTGTAGAATCCATAAATCCTAAACCTTCTTTAAGTAAGTAAAGAGTGCATTATAGCTATCTAGCCCTTAAACTAGTGTATGTATGCGCGGTATTTATGCTAGCTTTATAACTTTTGACTTACAATGCGCCTTGCAATGCCGCGCTTTGCCTTTGGCTTGGTGGTGGCAGAACAATTATAAAGGACAATGATGAAAAAAGCTTATACCTCGTTTGTTTTAGGGATCACTTTTACTTTGGTGTTAGCAGTGTGTAGTATCGCATTGGCAAAGACTAGCTTCTTTAGTGCGTGGCATATTTCGCCGCTTATTTTGGGGATCGTGCTAAGTATTGTTGTGGCAAGTGTGCTGCGTGGCTTTGGGGTTAGGATCATTGATGAGTGCAGGAGTGGAGTGGATTTTAGCGGTAAAAAGCTTTTGCGCTTGGGGATTATCTTGTATGGGTTTTTTGTCTCTCTAGCAGATATACAGAGCGTGGGGCTTGCGGGCGTGGGCGTGGCAGTAGCTGTGGTAGCTGGGATACTTGTAGCAGGCTTTGTCATAGGGGTGAAAATCTTTAGGCTTGATAGGGAGCTAGCGATTTTGATGAGTGCTGGGTGTGCGATTTGTGGGGCAGCTGCGGTGCTAGCTCTAGAATCCGCCTTGCGTGCTAATGCCCAAAAAAGCGCGATAGCCATAGGCAGTGTGGTGGTATTTGGGCTTTTGGGGATGTTTGCCTACCCGATTGTATATAGTGCTGGGCTTTTGCCCTTTAGTGTCTCGCAAATGGGCTTATATATGGGGGCTAGCTTGTATGAAGTGGCAAATGTCGTGGGAGCAAGTGATGTGCTAGGGCAAGAGGGTGCGAATATCGCTCTTATTGAAAAGATGATCCGCGTGGCTCTGCTGGCTCCTGTGCTGTTTATCGTGCCGTTTTTGTTTGATAGATATGGGCAAGGCAAAAGTGCTAAAAAGCTCTATATCCCCTATTTCGCGCTAGGCTTTGTGGCGGTGGTGATCTTGCACTCTTTTGTCGCGATCCCAGAGGCTATTGTGGGGTTTGCCCAGTTTGCTTGTATGCTGTGCTTGAGTATGGCGATGTGCGCACTTGGCTTGCAGATTGATATAAAAACTATGGGCAGTGCTAAGGGGGTGTTTGGCTTTGGGCTATTGCTTTTTGTGCTTGTGAGTGGGCTGGGGTTTGGCTTGGTGTGGATTCTAGCTTGAGTGAGATTGGGGATCTGCTTGAGTGAATAAGAAGCGGAGATATGAGTGCAAAATAGCATAAAAAAGGCGCATAGAATCTAAAAAGATTCTATGCAAAGATTTTAGAATAACGGAGCTATGGCAAAGCCTAAAGCCACAGCAAATACTATGGCTATAATACCCGGAAGTATGAAGCTGTGGTTAAAGACAAATTTGCCAATGCGAGTAGAGCCGGTATCATCCATTTGCACCGCACCAAGAAGCGTTGGATAAGTAGGAAGCACAAATAACGCTGATACAGCCGCAAAACTTGCTACCAAAATATACGCAGAATCCGCATTTGTAGCAGTGATTCCAAGTGCGGCAATCACCACCGGCATAATCGCCTTAGCCGTAGCTGCTTGTGAGTAAAGCAGCATACTCGCAAAGAAAAGGGCTACTGCTAAAAGTGCGGGATAATCGCCCACAAGCTTACCGGCTAGATCACCGATCTCTGCCTTATAACCATCAACAAAAGTATTGCCAAGCCACGCCACGCCTAAAACGCACACACACGCTGTCATTCCCGCTTTAAATGTGCTTGCATCAAGCAATTTGCCCGTTTCTACCTTGCAGAAAATCACAATCAAAGTCGCAATCATCAGCATAAAGCTCATAATCGCCCCATCGCGTGGCAATCGCACAGGGTCAATGTAGCTTTTCACTATTGCTGATAAGTTTGCCAACATTCCATCTTTTTGTGCGAAATCAGGCAAGATAGTGTTTAGCTCATTCTTGAGCGAATCTAGCTTAGATTCTATAAGCTCAAGGGCTTTTTCATTCTGCTCATTTTTAGCAATGGTAGCAATCTCATCTTTTGCCGTAACAAAGGCATTTTGTAAATTTTGTGTATCACTTGGATTTGCCTTAATCGCAGGGATAGAATCTACATAAGCTTTTTTCAAAGATTCTAGCGGTGCAACAAGGTTTTGCTTTTCTAGCTTTAGTTGCTCACTATCCTTGAACGCTAAAAGTGAAGTTGCTTCATTCTTTATAGAATCTAGCTCAATATCGACATACACAGGGATATTTTTACTTACAGAATCTAGCATAGGCTTGCGCACGACATCTGATATTGAAGTCGCATAAATTACCACGCAAAGCACACCTGCAAGAAATATCCCAACACTTAGCTTCGCACCCTTTTTTAGCTCAATATGTGCTGCACCGCTTGTGGGTTTCACAAGCCCAGCTTTTAGCCGCTCTTGATATACAGGATCTTTGCTTAAATCAAGCGGGAAAAACTTGCTTACTACAAAAGCAGTCAGCATACACGCACTAAAGGTTGTGATAAGCCACACTAAAAGCAAAGTAGGATAGCTCCAGCCAAGTGGCTCTAGCACACCGGTCATATACACTACCGCCGCACTTACCGGACTTGCGGTAATGGCGATTTGGCTAGAAACCACAGCGATTGAAAGCGGGGCAGAGGGCTTAATATTTTGCTCCTTTGCCACTTCTACAATCACAGGTATCATAGAAAATGCCGTATGTCCAGTCCCTGCCAAAAATGTCAAAAAGTAAGTAACCGTTGGGGCAAGGTAGTTAATGTATTTTGGATTCTTTCTTAGAATCTTTTCAGCTACTTGCACCATATAGTCTAGCCCACCAGCAAGCTGCATAGCCGCAATCGCTGCAATAACGGACATAATGATTAAGATAACATCCCAAGGAATGGCTCCGGGCTTCATACCCAAAAAGAGGCAAAGCACAACGACACCAAATCCACCTGCATAGCCTATCGCCATACCGCCAAGCCGAATACCGATAAAAATAGCTCCAAGCAGCACCGCAACTTGAAGTATAAGCACTAACATTTCCATTGTAATCCTTTGGTTATTTTATATTGAAAAGCCCTAGATTCTAGAATACGCCCTAATCTCGTAGCCCACGCCATTTGATTAAAATCTAGAATCTTATTTAACTGCGTTGTCTCTTTGTCTTTGAGCTTTTGAAAAAGCGAAAAATCTGTTTAGATTACATTAAGATACTTCGCTGCGCTTAAGTATGACAAGTGTTTTAGAATCCAGATTTTAATAATTTTGCTTTTGGTGCATTTGGGCTCTCACGCACAAGCTACTTAAAGCTTATAGCGTGAGAGTTTCCTAAAGCACAAGGGCACATTTAGACTTCGCCTTTATGCTTGAGATTTTACACAAATGGCGAATTCTTTTGAAACTTCGCTTTATCTTCCGCACTCATATGAGGGTTTAGCATATTTTGCGGTTGGAAAATCTCATCTAACTGCTCTTTGCTTAAAAGCTTTCGCTCTAATGCGATTTCTTTTACCGGTTTGCCTGTTTGCAAAGATTCTTTAGCAATAGACGCAGAGTTTTCATAACCGATATATGGGTTTAACGCAGTAACGATACCTATGCTGTTATACACAAAATCGCTACATACTTTTTCATTCGCTGTGATTCCATCTACACATTTGCTCGCAAGGGTAAGCATTGCGTTTCTCATCATAGAGATAGAGTTAAAGAGCCCATAGGCAATCACTGGCTCAAATACATTGAGTTGCAATTGTCCGCCTTCACTCGCAAAGCTCACAGTTACATCATTACCGATAACCGCATAGCACACTTGATTGACTACTTCTGGAATTACCGGATTTACTTTTCCGGGCATAATGGAGCTTCCGGGCTGCATTTTAGGTAGATTTATCTCATTTAGCCCAGCACGAGGTCCAGAGCTTAGTAGTCGTAAGTCATTGCATACTTTAGAGAGTTTTACCGCTACTCTTTTTAGCACACCACTTACTTGCACATACGCGCCTGTATCTTGGGTGGCTTCAATCAAATCATCAGCAGTTTTGAAAGGGTGTCCTGTAACTTCGCAAAGATATTTTTGCACGATTTTTGGATAGTCTGGGTGAGAGTTTATCCCTGTGCCGATTGCTGTGCCGCCCATATTGATTTCTGTTACAAGGCTTCTTGCTTCTAGCACTCTAGTAATATCTTCGCCCATCATCACAGAAAAAGTATGAAACTCCTGCCCTAAAGTCATAGGCACAGCATCTTGGAGCTGTGTGCGTCCCATTTTTAGCACATCTTTAAACTCTTTTGATTTATTTTCAAAGGATTTTTTAAGCACTTCCATATCTTTTGCAAGGGCTGAAAGCTCATCATAAAGGGCTACGTGAATAGCTGTTGGGTAAGAATCATTTGTAGATTGAGAGAGATTGACATGGTCATTTGGGTGGCAGTGTTGATAATCACCCTTTTTATGTCCCATAATCTCTAATGCAAGGTTTGCTACCACTTCATTGGTATTCATATTTGTGCTAGTCCCTGCGCCCCCTTGGATCATATCTACGACAAATTGGTCGCGTAATTCCCCAGCGATAAGCCTATCACACGCTTTGCAAATAGCATCTTTTTTTGTGCTATCTAGTAGTTTTAGCTCATTATTTGCTAGAGCTGCTGCCTTTTTTACCTGTGCGAAAGCTTTGATAAAGCTTGGATAGCCACTGAGTTTATCACCTGTGATATTGAAGTTTTGCAATGCTCTAAAAGTTTGCACTCCATAATACACATCATCAGCAATTTCTAGCTCCCCTATAAAATCGTGTTCTACGCGTTTTCCCATAATAACTCCTTTGGGTGAAATGTGTTATCACAAGTGATAACTTAGGCGTGATTCTAGCTTTATAAACTAAAAATAATCTAAATCCACCCAACTTGCATCCCACTAGATCTAGATTCTAGCAAGCTTATTTCTTGCGCCACTCGCTAAGGGCTACACCAAGCAGGGTAAGCGCGACTCCCACAAAGCCCATAAGCTCTATGCGCTCACCTAGTAAGATCATCGCCACAAAGATGGTGATAATGGGGGTTAGATAGACATAGATATTTGTCTGTATCGCGCCAATGAGCGTGGTGGCGCGATTCCACAGGATAAAGCACAGCCCAGAGGCAAAAAAAGCGACTATCAAAAGATTGATAGAGACTTTTGGATCGCTTAGGGCTGCTAGATTTGGAGAAAAGTCAAAGAGCAAAAACCCCGGGAGTAAAAACACTATCCCATAAAAAATCATACGCCTTGTAATAAGCACCAAATCATACCCTCTAGCTAAGATCCTAACTATTAGCACCGAGTATGCCCCCCAGCCCAGCGCAGAGATCAGTGCTAGCACATCGCCCACAGGCTTAATGCTAAAGCCCTGACTAAGCAGTGCTACCCCAGCGATACACAGCACAAAGCCTAAGAAAAAGTTAATATAAGGCTTTTCTATCTGCAAGATAAAGCTAAATATCCCCGTAAATAGCGGCGCAGTAGCGATGATAATGCTCACATTTGAAGCGGTCGTTTGCTCCATAGCAAGATTTAAAAATAAGTTATATATAGCTATCCCACATAGCCCAGCACAGGCGATCCTTAGCTCATCTTGAAGTGGCAAACGCAAGTATTTTGGGCGATAGAGTAGCAAGAAGCAATAGCCTAGTCCAAATTGCAAAATCAGCAGCTCAAAGGGTGAGAAATACCCTAGCAGGATCTTCACACATACATACAAAGCCGACCAGAAAAACACACTACTTAGCGCAAAAATATGTCCCTTTATCATCGCTACTCCTTTATGGGCTTTAGTCTTAAGATAGCATTAAACCCCGCCATAGAATTGTTTGCCCATAGAATTGTTTGCAATGTATCTCATACTAGAATCCACTTTTGCGTTGTGTAGTATCAAAGCTCGCTTGCAATGACAATTCAGGGCGTTTTTTCAAAAGTGGATTCTAGGCTTTCAAGCTCTGCAAGATTATGTGAGAATCTAGCAAGATACATTCGCCCTAGATCGATCCTGTGATACACCCAGCCCCATAACGCCCAGATATAATTAGCCATTAGCTTGCCATATAGCACATCTGTGTAGGTGATGATTCTTTTTGCGCTAGCGTTGTAGTGGTGCAAAAGGGCTAGAATCTGGCTTTGACTAAGCTCTAGCTCGGCGGCTAGATTCCCAAGCTCCCACTCTATGCAAGAAAATCCAGCATACTCAAAGTCAATCAAAAGTAGCTCGCCATTGCTGGCGTTATAGAGGATATTGGGCAGCTGCAAATCTCTGTGGCATAGCACTAGCTCGCGCTTATCAAGAGTCTTGGCGATAGTCATAAGCCTTTTATGCTCTTGTGGGGTGGTGAGCTTGATATGGGCTAGGGCTTGATATTTAGCGATCTCATCACAGAGCAAAATAGGCTCAAAATGCGGGTAGGCAGTGTGCTTTATACTATGGAGTGCTAGGAGCTTGCTTGCGATTTGCTCTAAAATCTCATCGCTAATTTGCGCAAAATCTAGGGGCTTATGATCGCTTAGATAATCACTCATTTTTATCCCACTGCCATAAAATCTGGATTCTGGTGTGATGTGCAAGGGCGCGATAAGCTCTAGGATTTGTGCTTCTTTGTCTCTGTTGATGACTTGCTCTGTGTGTAGCCCCGGGATTCGTATCACTTGGGCGGTGTTTTGGAAGTGTATTAGGTAGTTGGTATTGGTGATACCAGCAAGTCGCGTGGCTCTGCCATCATCGGCGCATTGGCAGGCGATCTCCTCTGGGGTTAGCAAGGCGTGGTAGAGTGCGTCACTAAAGCTATCGATTTCTGTGTAGAGATCATCGTGGCAAAAGGCGTAGTAGTTGATTGCCCCTAGTGTATCTAGCACCGCTTGCTCCCAATAGTCATCTTTGTGGCATTGCTGCAACGCGTGAGTAAAAATACCTATATCGCGCTCATTATCAAAATACGCGATCCCATCGCCATAGCCCTCTTTAGCATTTGTATCTATATCTAGGATTTTGTAGTTTTCATCAGTGATATAGCCCCACGCGGTGGTGTTTGGGGGGATTTTTTGCGCTAGGAATTGACAGGCGTTTTTCTTAAACAAGTGGCAAAATCCTTGCGTGATGTAGAGATCGCCATTTAGGATAATGCTCCCCTTGCATATATAGTCTTTGGCAAAGAGCAGGGACTGAGAGCTGTTGC
Source organism: Helicobacter canis (assembly GCF_900451095.1). Lineage (NCBI taxonomy): Bacteria > Pseudomonadati > Campylobacterota > Epsilonproteobacteria > Campylobacterales > Helicobacteraceae > Helicobacter > Helicobacter canis. The sequence goes on from NZ_UGHV01000001.1 coordinate 1,243,550, forward strand.
ATAGCTCATAGTCTGGGAAGACAAGCTGTGTCAAGCCCTGTGCTTTTGCTATGGGGGCAAAAAGCTCGTGTTTATAGCCGCTTACTAGGATAATGTCTTTTACACCGCTTTGTCTTAGGTGCATAATCATATTTTCTAGCAGACTCACACCTCGGATCTCTAAAAGTGGCTTTGGCTTGGTGAGTGTCATAGGCTTTAAGCGCGTGCCTTTGCCAGCTGCTAGGATTATGGCTCTCATCGCTCGCGCTTTTTTGGAGTATGGGAGTGAAAAGTGGATTCTAGGCTTGTGGGGCTAGAATCCACTTTTTGCCAATTATGCGGATTATACATATCGCCTCTAACTTTATGGAAATTATAGAGGATAAAGGCATTAGGCTTATGGTCTTCAAATCGCCAGCCTTGTGTGCTAAATGTGATGATCTCTCTATCATTTGGGTAATGCTCTAAAATATTTGGGGCGACATTTGGGCAGCCTTGCTTAAGATTGGCGCAAAAAATCGTAGGAATATCATAATTAGCAATGAGCCTAGAGTCTTGTGCCATAGCTCCCTTGGCATTAAAAGGTTTATAAAAAAGCGGGATATGGTGCTTGCTTTTAGCGGGGAGAAAGGTTTTTTGCGCGCCGTGATCGGCTGTGATGAAAATCTCTGTATTATCATATACGCCTAGCTCTTTTAGGCGATCTAGCATTTGCGCGACCCACATAAGAGCGCATTTTTCACTATTATAATGCCCTTGTGGCAGCCCAAAAGCTTCATCATTTGGCGAGATGAAGTCTGTGGAGTCAAAGCTGCATTGCGCATTTAGGGCATAGGGATTATGCGTGATAGAGTTGTGGATAAAGGTAAAGGTCGGGGCTGTGGCATTGGCACTGCTATGCTCTGCTAGGGCTTTCATCTCGCTAATTGGGCGAAGCGCGTAGTAGATCTGGGAGTGATTGGTCTGCAAATGCGCTGGGATAAAGAGCCACGCCCCACGCCGATACACATCGCGCCGTAGCTTGAAAGTCGATAAGCGGAAAATCCCAAAGGAAATAAGCTGATTCAGCGGGAGAGTCTGGCTCTCTTGGGTAGCATATAGCCCACGATATGGGCTATCAAAGAGAATATTTTGCGTGCTATCAAGGAGCGGGTAGAGGTGGGCTGGGTCTGTGGGGAAATCAAGCAAGGCGCGTGTGTCAAAGCCTGCTTTATGGAAGCTATTTAGCGTGCTGGCATAGCCTTGGGCTATGGCTTTGGCTAAAGGCTCTTGGCGAGCATTGATATGATACGCTGCATAATACTCCCCTGCAATCACGCTTGTAAGGGTGGGTAGGGTATCTTCCCCACTGCTAATGGCATTGCTAAAATCAACAAACCCACTAAAATGCGAGCGTAGCTCATTATTTAGAAGCTTGTGTATCGTGTAGCCATCGGCGCGATCAAGCAATAGCACCAAGATATTTCTATGCTCTTTAGCAAAGTCCAAAATCTTATCACTGGTTTTTGTAGCAAGGGTAGCAAAGGCGGCGTTTTTCTGCGCATAAAGAGCTGCCTTGCTTGCATAAAAAAGCGCGCTAACTACTAGCACTATGCTTAGAATCTTATTGGCAGAGATGATGGCGCGCTGATAGCGTATGGCAAAGATTGCTAGGATAATGGCTGTGGGGATTGCGATATAGTCGATGAGCTTTTGAGTATCTGTGGCGATCACCGGGCGATCGAAGATAAAAAAGCTCATCGCCCCATAATCCCCCACGAAAATAAAGGTATAGCTAAGAGCTAGCAAAAGCAGGGCTAGCAGCAGCGTGGCTAGAGTCTTTACAGCAAGCATTGGGAGAGAGAAGATGTGGTTGCATAGATAAATAAGCACAAAGCTAGCGAGCAAATAGAATCCACAGAGACTAAGAAGCGTGGGGAGTATATCTGCTAGACTAAAGCTCCCTAGATCGCTTGTATAAAGCCCAAAAGGCGTGAAAACACACGCGAGCAAGCAGAGATTGCTAAGGATTAGGGCGATAGTGCTGCGATAGGGGGCTAGGGCTTGTGTGTCAAGCACTCTTGGTGTGCTTTTAGCTGGTGGATTCTTTGCTTTGGCGGATTTGTATAGCTCTTTTAATAGGGCAAAGCCCATATTGCAAGTCCAATACAGCACCAAAGAGCTAGGCATATCATAAAGCAGCAGTAAAAAAAGCAAGGCTATGGCTATGCCCTGAATCTTTGCGCCTAGGCTTTTCGCGCTATATAGGGCGTTGATAAGCGTTAGGAGGGTCATTAGCAGTGGTAAAATATGCACACTAAGCCCAAAGATCTCCACGCTATCTGGTGCTTTTAAATCGCTGATCCACAAAAAGCCCACGCCGTTTAAATAGCTAGCAGACTTGATGACCTCATACATCGCCCAGAAAAATGGCAGCTGCAGCCCCAAGCCCAAAAGCCCCCTTAGCGCGTAGATAGGGTGGTAGCTATGCTGGCGGTAAAGCGTGCGCGTAAAGGCATAGAGCTTGGCTCTACTATACACGCGCTTCCACGCTTTGATCCTAGTATCTAGCATAGCTTTTAGCTCGTTTTCTTCTTTTGCCTTTTGATCAGTGTAGAGAAAGAGCTTGAGTAAAAAGAGATTGACAAGCAGGCTTAGGGCAATGATGCTTAGTCCATAATTATGCGTAAGAATATAGAGCTGATCTAGCCCAAAGCTAAGCACTTGCTGCAAAGGATAAATGAAGAGATAATACAAATACTCGCCCATTATCTATGCTCCTTGCTTATTAAGCTTATGTGCTTTGGATACTTTGGCTTGGTGTGCGGAGAGGGGGATAGGATCTAAGCTTACTTGTGTGCTAGATTCTAGGGCTGGTGTGGCTAGGATCTTTTGTATGGCTAGGATTCTTTTGTGTAAGGGGAGATTGTGTCCTAGGCTGGATTCTAGGATCTGGCTTTCTATCGCAAGCAATGCCTGCGCACTCTGCTCACCTCCGCTTCCTTGGAAATGCCACAATTCTTGCTTCATCGCTCGCAAGCTTTCTTGCATAGAGTCTTTATCACTAAGCATAGATTCTATGATTGTGGGGAGGTGGTGGAGATCTTTTGGGTGGAATTGCCTGCCTATGCGAGGCAGCGCGCTTTGCACCCACGGAGTAGGGTAGATGTCTTCTAAATCATAGCCGATGTTGCAGAAGCGAAATTCTGGCGTTAGCACGGGCTTTTCAAACAAGCACACAAAGTCAAACAACACCCCAGAAAAATCCCCAATCATCACATCAGCAGCATCTAGTGCATAGATATTATCTCTATTGCTATCCCATACGATATTTTTACAATGCTTGGTGCGCTCTTGTAGCTCTTGCAAAATGCTAGTCTCGCTTAGGTAGCTTTGTGGGTGGGGGCGGATAATGAGCTGGAATCTTGTATTGATAAAGGGCTTTATGATAGCAAAGCCATATTTACTAAGCAGGGCTTCACGCCCCCAAGAAGGAGCAATAAGGATAGTGGGAGCGATAAGGATAGTGGGAGCGGTGGGGGTAGTTGTGGTCGCGCTAGATTCTAGGGGGTATGCCTTTTTGCTCTCTAGTTGGGCACTCGTGGCAAAAGTGGATTCTAGGAGATTTAGGCTTGTTTCATCACCGCTTTGGGATTCTAGCCCGCAAGCTGAATCCTTTGAAAAAGTGGATTCTAGGGCGGCTTTGGGGCTTTGGCTAGAATCCACTTTTTGATTATGGTTTTGGGTGGCTTTTTGCTGTGGGAAAAAGGCGAATTTTTCTTGTGAGTGTCGATAGTCTTGGAGCTTTTGGGCTAGGACATCTAGGTAGGTGCAGCCTGTGATGATGACTTGCTTGTGTTTAAGGGCGCGTTTAGATTCTACTTGGCGGATAAAATCCGTGTGTATAGGGGAGTTTGTCAAAACACTATCAAAATAATCTAGCGCGAAAATCTCATAAATATCGATATGTGGAAGCGAGTGGATAATGTGGCAGTAGTGCTTGACACCCTTGCTGCGCTTGATTTGCAGCACATCTAGCTGCGGGGTAGTCATCACGACTAGATCGGCTTTTAGGCTGTTTAGCTGGGCTATGGCGGCGTTGCTATTGCTATCGCCTATGTAGGCAAATGTGGCATTTGGATTTTTGGGTGGGCTAATGTGGTAGAGATCGTAGTCTTCTTGTGATGAGGTGAGATAGGTGTAGGGATAGTCAAATTGATCTAGGGCAAGAAGAATGGGCGAGAAGACATTGTGGTATTGCTTACCCTCGCTATAAAAGACAAGCGTGTGGGTATCGCGCTTGCGCAAGGGGTTTAGAGACTTCGCCCCCCCCCTACCACGATTTGAACAGCCTTATAAAAGATACTTTTAGAGAGAAAGATGATTGAGGCAATAAGCGCGATAAATGATGATAAAAGCAGTGATCCCGTGCTTGGGTCAAGGTAGGCAAAGCAGCAGGTATAGCTAGCACAAAGTAGCAGGCTAAGTCGTGATATGCTATGCATTTTTCCCTTTCGGTAGTGGTTTTTATGTTTGGCTTGGCGTTATTAGAGTTGCACTCATCGCGTTTGTTGTTTTCTAAAGAAACATCGGCTTGCGCCGAGCGTTTTACTTGTTTTCTAAAGAAACTTCGCTTCGCTTGTTTTCTAAAGAAACTTAGCACGCGGCTTGCGCCTTGCACCGCTTCGCTTGCATTGCCACGCTCGTTATACTCGCTCGTAATGACAGATCCTTGTCATCGCCTTGCGTTAGCACAGCGTGGCGATCCAAATGCAATCTTAGAATCCCAAGCAGAAAAAACGCGCAAAGGCTAGAATCCACTTTTGTAAAAGTGGATTCTAGCCGCACTCTAAAACCCCTAAAATCTCTAAGCCCTAGAATCCACATTTCTAAACATTGCCAAGATAGGCGGCTATAAACTCTAGACCCTAGCTTTCTCTAGGTAAAAGTTTATCGCAGGACCAGCTATGCCTAAAGGACCTAGAGCTTGAAAGGATTTTCTACGACTTTTTTGTGGTCGATGACATAGGGGATTAGAGCCATATGTCTGGCGCGTTTGATCGCTACTTCGACTCGCTCTTGCCACTTTTTTGTGTTGCCTGTTAGGCGGCGCGGCATAATCTTGTATCGCTCTGATAGAGAGTGCTTAAGCATATCGATGTCTTTATAATCAATAAACTCGATCTTTGCCTCTGTGTATTTGCAGTATCGTTTTGAGTATTTTTTTCTTTCCATTGTGTTCTCCTAGAATGGTATATCATCATCATTGATGTCAATGCTTGGGATATTTTGCTCATATCCGTTTCCGTTGCTCTGTCCCTGTGGTGCTTGCTGATAGGGCTTGCTTTGAAATTGGCTTTGTGGCTGCGAGTAGGATTGATTGGGGTAGGGCTGATTGGTGTAGCCTTGGCTTGGGGCTTGGTTGTAGTAGCCTTGATTTTGCTCTCCATACTCACTCCCGCCTTGAGAGTCTCCCTTTCTATCAAGCATTTTCATACTCTCGCATAAAATTGAGTGCTTAGACCGCTTCGCGCCATTTTGATCCACCCAGCTCTCATACACAAGCCGCCCTTCAATCAGCACCCTGCTGCCTTTGTGGAGATACTGCTCTGCTACTTCTGCAGAGCGACCAAATATCTTCACATCAACAAAGCAAGTCTCCTCTGCCTTACTGCCATCTTGCTTGTTGAAGCGATGTGTGCTAGCAAGACCAAAGGTCGAAATCGCCGTGCCTGATGGCAGATAACGCTTCTCTACATCGCGGGTGAGATTGCCTACGATGATGACTTTGTTAAACATCTTATGTCCTTTATCGGGCTTGTGCTACTGCGCTTGCTCTGCGCTGGATTCTGGGCTTGGGCTAGAATCCGCGTTTGCATCTACGCTAGATTCTGGCTTTTTAGCCTTTGGCTCTGGCTTTTTGTTTGCCCTATCGACAAGGGCTTGCCACTGCTTTTGCTCCTTTTTGCTCTCATACTTGATCACAATAAAGCGCAAAATGTCTTCATTGATACGATAGAGTCGCTCAAGCTCTAGGATAGATTGCGGCTGTGTGGTAAAGTAGATGACAAAGTAGTAGCCTCTCTTGTGCTTTTTAATTTCATAGGCGAGATTGCGCATACCCATATCTAAGCAAGTCTCGATACTACCGCCATTTTTGGTGATGACATCTTTGTAGAAGTCGATTTTTTGTCTAATCTCTTTTTCTGTCAGTGTGGGCTTTAGGATAAACATCGTCTCATAACGCTTCATACATACTCCTTGTGGTATAGCCCTTGCCATATACACCTAGATCTAGGCTGCAAGGTAGGCAAGAGCAAGAAATAAAGGCGCGATTCTAGCTTACTAAAGCTTGCAATTTGATTAAGCAGCGCAGGGATATGGACTTCTGCCCTTGCATAATACCATTGCGCCACGCACCTAGCAGGCTAAAAATCTCTACAAACACCCCCTCTTTAATCTTCATCGCGCGCTGGGAGAGAGCGTTTGCCTCTTGAAATGGCAGGGCATAGCCTAAAATCTCCTTGCTATCTGGCTTGCCGTGCAAGCGGATATACACGCCAAACAAAAAAATCTTATAAAAATACTGCTCAAGCTCGCCTACAAGTGATAGCTCACTACTTAGCCCACCATCTAGCATACACTCAAACGCCCTTGCTATATCGCCCCTACTAAAGAGCGTTTGCAAAAGCTCTCCTATCTCCACACTCCCTAGCCCATAGCACAGCTGGGCTATGTCTTGCTGCGTAATGGCGCGATCTAGCAAGGCAAGCTTACTAAGCTCGGCTTTTGCTAGGGCGACATCATAGCCTTGCATAGCAAGCAGCGGCTCTAGTAAATTGCCAGCGATACTAAGCCCCAAAGCCCTTGCCTCTTGGGATAAAAGCTCCTTTGCTTCAGTGGGGCTTGGCTTGAAAAAGCGCACTTCTATCACGCCATTTTTCTTCTCATCAATGCTTTTGTCACTTGCTTTTCTCGCATAAATATCTTTATGCTTAAAATGCGCGCCTAGGCTTTTGCAATCGCGTGCATATTGGCTAGGGGTCTTGCTTTCAGCGCGGAAAAACGCCACGATTAGGCTGTGGTCAGGATTATGAGCTAGGGCGTTTAAAAGAGCTTTGATTTCTTTATCACTAGGCTTTTTCTCAAGCTTTAGCACCACGCACTGCGCATCGCCAAAGAGACTACTTTGAGACAAAATATCTAGCGTGGGGGCTAGGGCATATTCTCCAAAGTTAAAGACTTTAGGCTCTAGGGCATTTGCTTGCAAAAGCCTTTTAATAGTGGATTCTATGAGGTATTCACTCTCGCCATAGAGTAGGCACGCGCGCGGTGTGTGTGTGCGCAAAAGAGCGTCAAATTCTTTTTTATACATTAGAGCTGCCTTTGTAGGGCGTATTTGGTGTGCATTTACTAGAATCCACATTGCGCGGGTAGATCCTACTTGGGGGCTTGATCGCCTTTAGCCGTAATGCTCGATAAAATCGCTCCAATCCTACGCGCTCTTTAGCGTGGATATGGTAGTGGATATGGGCTAAATACTCGCGGATATAGTGAGGCGGGATACCGCAGGCTTTGGCGCGTGCTTGCAAGATGTAGTGCGGGATTTTAACGCGCTTTTTCACAAAGGCGCGCGCGATATTGTTGTAGAACTCTCCATAGCTGTTGTAGCAGAGCCTGCCAAAGACAAAGGGCAGGCGATGCTTCTCCCACCACACTTGCCCCATATCAATAGCCTTGCCGCCATTGAAGCGATATTGTAAGGCGCGATCGCCGATAAGCACGCGTCCGTGTAAGTTTAGCACGGTGCTTAGGGCGTTGGAAGTGTCAGACTGATAGTCTTTGCGTGGCGATTGGGCTTGTGGGCTAGAATCCGCGTTTTTACTTTGGGCTGTTTTATTGTCATTGCGAGCCGCTGCGTGAGCTGCGGCGTGGCAATCCACCCTAGAATCCACTTTTGAAAAAGTGGATTCTAGGGAATGACTACCCAAAACAAGCGAATCGCTCGGCGATAGCCGATGTTTCTTTAGTAAAGCCGAATCCCCGTTTGATTCTAGGCTTAGCACACTCCATACCGCACCTTTTGCGATGATACCTGCTTGCGTGGCTTTGTGCTTGCGGTGGGCGGTAGCTCCAGCGATAGTAGAGATGAAGCCCGCATCAATGCGGTGAAACAAAAAGGACTGATTGAGCTTTGAGGGATAGGAGCGATTGGCAAAGGCTGCGCTTTTGAAGCGAGTGGTGGTGGGGTAGGATTTCACAAACACATCAAAGGGCAGGAGATTGAGATACTGAATCTTGCCAAATCGCATACAAGTCCTTCGCGCATATTGTGGGATTGCCCGCAAGTATAGCAAGTCGTGGCTTAAGGCACAAATGCTAGCTTTGCGCGATTTGCCATTAGGGTGAGCTTGTGGTATATCGTGTGCAGCGTGCTAAAAAGCGCGATCAAGCCCCATACAAACACTACGCATAAGCCAAGGTTAATGCAAAATGCCAGCGGTAGCTTCCCCACCATATAAGCGGCGGAAAGTGGCGCAGTATGGGGAAGAGCAAGCTTGATGAGATACCTTGTGCGATGTAGAAGTAAATCGCATTGACCCCAGCAAAGTGTAAGAAGCCTAGAAGAGTCGTGGCAAAGAGGCGTAGCACAGGCTTTTTGCCTGCTTTTTTACTTAAAAGCGTGTTGGCTTGGTCGTGTAGATTTTGCGCGGAGCTAGAATCCACTTTTTTGCTTTTTTGCGCGGTGTTGTCAAAAGTGGATTCTAGGTTTTTTATATTTTCGGCATTGTCCTTAGAATCCACTTTTTCACTAGCGGCGTTTTTTCTGTCATTGCGAGCGGATTGAAAATCCGCGTGGCAATCCACCCTAGAATCCGCTTGCGTGCCTTTATGGATCGCCACGCTCGTTTCACTCGCTCGCGATGACAGAGAATGAGCGTTGCTCTTAGAATCGTGGCTTTTTTCAAAAGTGGATTCTAGTTTAAGTCGCTCGCGGAAAGATTTTTGCGCTAAAAATGGGGCTTCGCTTTGGCGTTCAAGGGATTTACCTTGAGTGGTAATGAGCGCAGAATCGCCGTAGCGATCGCCATTTTTAGCCAAAAAGCTAACGCGCTCTAACTTCCCCCCCCCCCCCCCGTTTTGCAAGCTGCATATACCCCACCAAAAGCCCCGCCAAGCTCGCACAAGAAGCCAGCACATAGGGCAGAGATACGGGGAATTTATGCGCTTGGAGATCAAAGATACTGGGCAAGTGTGCAAGAGAGCCGCTAGAGTGCAAGATCATAAGCATAGCAAAGCCTAGAATCCCCACGCTCGCACAAGCTATGATGATGGGGACTTGCCTTTGAGAGCGGATAAAGTAGTAGCCTAGCACAATCAAAGCAGTATAAAACACGAGATATTGTAACCCCACGCCAAGGAAAGAGCCCTGCCAGCTAAAGACCCCAAAAAACGCCGCGATATACAGCCCTAGAGCAAAGCTCGCTAGCAAAGCCAGCGGCACGCGGATAAAGCTTATAATAAGCGCGCCTGCAATCATCGCTTGGTGGATTCGGCTTTGCGCGATAAATCTTTGATTGCTTCGCGCGTGCTGCAGTTACATACGCCAAGTATGCGCCCTTGCACGCGCTTGCAAAGCAAAGATTTCTCATCGCAAATCCTAGAATCCACTTTTTTGCTTTTTCGCGCGGTGTTGTCAAAAGTGGATTCTGGGTTTGGGCGTTTTTTTGTGATTTGTGCTTCACTACTGCTGTGGGATTCTAGGATTTTTGAGCTAAAAACGGCGTTTTTCAAGCCGCGCAAGGAGATAAGACTAGAGGTCTATCGACGAAGCGCGGCGATGAAATCGCTGTTTTTAGCCAAAAAGCTGAATCCTTAATCGCCACTCCAAAATGTCGTGTGGATAAATACCACGCCAAGCGCGCATAGTCCGCGCAATATATCTAGGGCATTATCTCTCATTTATATCCTTTGTAGTGGTTGGGTTATGTGGTGGCTTATAGGCTAGGAGTAAAAAGTGCGGATACCAGAGCTTTGGCAGATAGTGGTAGCGCGTGGTGTAGCCTAGAGCTTGCAAGGTGGATTCTAGCTTGTTTGGATAGATCTTGCAAACTTTTTCTTGATTAAAGACTAGATCGTGCAGGGCATTTGCATAATGCCCAAAGATATGCCTAGAATCTATATCTTTGATGATGATTATGGGGATATGGGCTATGGATTCTAGGAGCTTTTGCGTGAAGTCTGGGGATAAGTGGTGTAGCACATCGCTTGCGAAAAATAGGTCAAACTCATAGCGATCAAGCGCGTGGAAGAGATCTGGCTCAAGCGTGATATTGGGATAAGTGGTGGTGGGGGTTAGGGTGGTGTAGATAGAGTCAATGGCTACAACTTTGCCTTTGGGCGATTCAGCCTTGGGCGGGCAATGCGATTGATTACACACATTTGGGGGATAGTCATTACCGCCTAGGTAACTCCTACCCCCAAATGTGTGTAAAGCAACCCCAGCCCCACCGCAATTCTTAGAACCGCTCGGCGTGGGCTTTTTGCGATAAAGCGGGGAGCTTGCCTTTTGTTTGTGCGATAGACCATCAGTCTTATCTCCGCACAAAAGGCTACACAACCCCGCTTTCTCATCAAAAATCCTGCCGCCTGCGACTCGTTTATCAAACGCACTTTCAGCCCTTTTGTTTTGTGGCTCGCTTACATTTGTGGCGGTGCTAGAATCCACTTTTTGAAAAGTGGCGTTTTTTCTGTCATTGCGAGCGGATTGAAAATCCGCGTGGCAATCCACCCTAGAATCCACTTTAGAAAAAGTGGATTCTAGGCTTTCTGTATTGTGTGCTTTCTTAGAATCCGCTTGCGCGCCTTTATGGATCGCCACGCTCGTTTCACTCGCTCGCGATGACAGAGAATGAGCATTGCTCTTAGAATCGTGGCTTTTTTCAAAAGTGGATTCTAGGGAAGTTTGCTCGCGGAAAGATTTTTGATTTTTACTATTGGCGCAGGATTCTAGGATTGTGGAGCTAGAATCGGGGCTTTGCGTAAAAGTGGATTCTAGGGAAAGCTGCTCGCGGTGGGATTTACTAAAGAAACTGCGGCTGCGCCTTGTTTTGTGGCTTTCACTACTGCTCTGGGATTCTAGGATTGTAGATGAGAAAGGCTTGTGTTGCGTAAAAGTGGATTCTGGCTTAAACTTGCTCGCGGCTGGGTTTGTGCTTTCAGCGCTGCTTTGGGATTCTAGGATTGTAGATGAGAAATCGCCGCTTTCTAAAGAAACATCGGCTAACGCCGAGCGGTGTCCCTTGTTTTCAAGGCGTGGGCGAAGGGATTTATCTAGGCGATAATGAGCAAGCCCACGCCGCAGAATCGGTGATTTATCGCTACAAGCCGAATCCTTAGTTATCTGCCCCCCCCCCCATAGAAATATCATTATTAGTCATCATTGCAGCAAAATACTCACTAAAATACAGCGTCCCTGCGCCAAAGTCTGCGATAGTGCGAGGCACGCGAAGGTCAAAAGTGGATTCTAAGATCGCGCAGATCTCTTGGGTAGGGAGGATCACGCCTCGCGCCTTTTTGCGCAAGCGTTCTACATAGCTATTGCTAAAGCCCATAAATGCTCCTTAGTGTTGGATTAAAAGGAGCGATTATAGCGTATTATGGGCGCATAGGCTTGGCAGTGAAGCTTTTGACCCCAAAATAATTCGCATAGGTGTTGTTGGGCCACACTTGTGGATCTTCGCCCGGATTGCCAAAGTCGCCATAGCCCTTGTAGTAGGAGGCAAAGCTCGCAGAATCCACTATGACTTCATCTTGCCCTAATGCCTTTTGCGTGGCGATTGAGGAAAGCATAGTGTGCCATTTGATCCGCATATCCACATAGGCGATAAGCACGAAGCTCCCATAAGCTATACAGCTTGCAATCCCTAGTGTCGCTATGGGCTTACGCCAATGCGGATAGCGCGAGATAAGATAGTGTAAAAACGCCAGCACCATAGCGATATGCAAAAGTGTAAAAGGCAGCGAAGTGCGCTTAGGCAGCCAGCCCATTTGGATATTGGCACTTTTATACATAAACACAGCAAAAAAGCAAAAGCCCACACACAAAAGCATATTACGCAAAGCAAGCTTATTTTGCTTGTGTGCTAGGAAGCTTAAATACCACGCCCACGCAAGAGCTAGCAGGAAAAATGCCCCGCTTGTGTGCTGGCGCAAGATGAGCGCGGCGATAGCTACAAGAGCGATGAAAAGCAGCTTTTGAGCCTTACTAAAAGTGGATTCTAGTAGATAGAGCGCGCTTGCTAGGATAATGCTTAGTGTGAGAAAAATATTTGCCTTTTGATAGACATATTTTAGCCACTCCTTTAGCTCGCCTAGACTCATAGCAAGCAGCTCGCTAAAGCTATGAAAGGGTATGCCAAGCTCCCTAAATACTGCGATACGCTTTAACGCCCCCGGAGCTAGGAAAACGATGAGAAACCCAACCACAAGCCCAGCGATCCCAAGCACATACCACGCAGGTATCGCCTCTCTTTTATAGAGCATATATACTAATAGTCCTAGCAAAAAGGCAATAGCCACGATGATAAACTCACTACTCCAGCCAGCAAGAACCCCTAGCACAAATAGCCCTAGCGTGCAGAGCAGTGAGAGCTTGGGCGGGGTGGCTCGCTCGCCTAGAATGTAGCTAAGCAAGATTCTATAAGGGATAAGGAAGCTAAAGATAAGCATATATGCTAAGAGGTAATTAAACGCCCCAAAGACTACGATAAAAATCCCGCCAAATGATGAAGAGCCATCGACCATAAGGATAAAGAGTATAAGCGCGATAGTGCCTAGATCTTGCAGGGTATCATTGGGCTTTCTACCAAAGATCACAAAGAAAAGCGCGTAGATCACATAAGTGCCTACAAGCGCGTTTAGCGGGGCGAAGTAGGGCGTGGTGGCAAAGTAGCTGCCAAAGCCTGCTGCTAGTAGCTCGCCCAAACGCCCTAGCCAATTCATATACACGCTAATAGCACCTTGCAAGAGTCCTAAGCCTCTGCCTAGGTCATCACTTTGCGGTGGAAAGAGCGCGTTTAAAGCATAGAGAAAGAGGAAAATGCCAAAGGCTAGCGCGATTTGGCTAAAACGGGGGGGGGGGGGCAAAGCACGCTGCTAGCGGCTTTAGAAGTTTGTGTCTCCATAAGTATCTCCAAAGGTAAAGAAGTCTAAGGCTCGCATTATATCGCGCTAGGCTTTAGCGCAGTTAAAGTAGAATCCGCTTTTGTTTGTTAAGCTCTTTGTTGTCATTACAAGCCCACGCGATAGCGATTGCGAGGTGATCTGTCCTAGAATCCACTTTTTGCGTGGTGGCGTTATTTCTGTCATTGCGAGCGGATTGAAAATCCGCGCGGCAATCCATAAAAACAAAGCACAATCCTAGAATCCGCGTTTTTTCAAAAGTGGATTCTAGGATTTTTCACAACACCGCCATTTTTGCTGCCGCAAAAAATATGGATCGCCACGCCTTGCTGGCGCAAGGCTTGTGATGACAGAGAAAGGGCTTCACTCACTCACAATGACAGAGAGACTTCAAAAGCTAATGCGCTTATGGCTTGGTGTGTAAATACTGCTTATACGCCGCTAGGAGCATATCGCTATCGCTATACTGCGGACTCCACCCTAGCTCTGCTTGCGTGCTGCTAATATCGACAATGTATTGGCAGTCCGCTATGGCATATTGCTCTTTATACATAAGCGGCACTCCAAGAGTCTCTAGCACACTTAGGGCTAGCTTCACACTGCCTGCGTGGGTGGGGATAAGCAAGCTTTTTGATCCTGCTTGTGTGATGAGATCGCTTAAAAGGGCTTTGATCGTGGGGGGATTGTGCGAGCCTAGGTTGTAGGCGTTGTTGGGGAAGCTTTTTTCTATGGCGCAGATGATGGCTTGGGCGCAGTCTTGCACGCTAATCATTTGATAGCAGTTGCTGCCATCGCCGATAAGTGGCACGGGCAAAGAGTGGGAAATAAGCGCAAAAAGCTTAGTCAGTATCCCATACCGCCCGGCTCCTACGATGATCCTAGGGCGGAAAATGCTTGCATTTATGCCCTGCTCTCTTGCAGATACGATTAGGTCCTCTGCTTGCACCTTGCTCGCGCCATAGTAGCCAAAGGGCGTGCGTTTGTGCCTAGAATCCACAGGCAAGTAAGCAGGCGTGCCATAGACCATATCGGTGCTAAAGTAGATAAGCTTGCTTGCCTTAGATTCTAGCATTGATGTAAGCAGGGCTTGCGTGCCAGCGACATTGACTTCATAGAAATACTGCTTTAAGGCTTTTAGACCAAAGGGCTTTAAAGGGGGCTTTGGCGCGTAAGCTCTAGCGGCTAGGTGGATAATAATGTCGCTAGAATCTAGCGCGAAATCAAAGCCTTGCAGCAAATCGCAAGGCACAAAGGTGCTGAAAGCATCTAGGGCTGGGTTTGGCACGCGATCTAGGCAGAAAATCTCTGCCTTTTGTATGCGGCTGTTAGCCATAGACTCTGCAAGGGCGGCAATCGTATAGGAGCCCACAAATCCGCTCCCACCAAGGACAATATAGCGCATATCTACCCCCTGCTAAAAGTCAAAAACACAAGCCCAGCGCAAATAAGCGCAATGCCTAGGATCTTTTGCAAAGTGAGCGGCTCGCCAAAGGCGAAATACGCCACCACTGCGGAAAAAATAAAGCCCAAGCTAAGGAAAGGATAGGCGATAGAGACATTCACGCGTGCTAGCACGATAAGCCAGCTAACAATGCTAATGGCATAAATCGCCAAGCCCCCTAGGATAAAGGGATTTAGCACGCCTTTTAGGATAAAGCTAAGGCTTAGACTTAGCTCGCCAAGCTCGCTCATACCGCGCTTTAATAGCAGCTGGGCTGTGGCATTGAGTAGGACAGAAAAAAGAATGAGAGGGATGAAGGCGATCATAGGGACTCCTTAAAAAATGGGATTAAATGTTTTTGGCGTTGGCGGCGATTCAGTCTTGGGTAGGCAATGCGATTGATTGCGCGATTTTGGGGACAACCGCAGACCTCTAGTCTAGCTCTGCCCCCAAAATCACGCAAAGCAACCACAGCCCCACCGCAATGCTTAGAATCGTGGTGGGTTGGCTGGGCTTTACTCCTAGAATCCTCGTTTTTGCTTGACTTTGGCGTTGGCTTTTCTAAAGAAACTTCGCTTCGCTTGTTTTGCGCGCTTTTGGTGGATCCTGCGCGGTGGGCTTGCTCATTACCGACTAGGTAAATCCCTGCGCCCACCGCTTGAAAGCCACCAAAATCATCGCAAAATCCTGCCGCCTGTGGTGTTTTTGGCTGGGCTTTACTCCTAGAATCCTCGTTTTGCGTGGTGGCGTTATTTCTGTCATTGCGAGCGGATTGAAAATCCGCGTGGCAATCCATTGTTTCTGCGGTAGCAAAAAGGGCGTTTGTCTTAGAGAAGTTGCTACAAGGTGCAAGGAGCAAGGGGCGCATAAAGGAGCGTGGAGTAAGCCCAATGAGCCACAAAAATGGAGAGAAAAAGACCGCTAAAAAATGCGCTTGTGTGAAATAAATAAGATTGTTTAAGAATGCGGAGATACTAGAATCTAGTTTTGTCAAAGTGGATTCTAGGCGTGATGTATGGATCGCCACGCCGACTTCATCGGCTCGCGATGACAGGAAAAGGGCTTCACTCGCTCGCGATGACAGAGAAAACGCGGATTCTAGCTTAAACTTGCTCGCGGCTGGGCTTGTGCTTTCAGTGCTGCTTTGGGATTCTAGGATTTTGGAGATAGAATCGTGGCTTTGCGTGTGTTTTGGCGTAAAGTCGCTCGCGGTTGGATTTACTAAAGAAACTGCGGCTGCGCCTTGTTTTGTGTTTTCAGTGCTGCTTTGGGATTCTAGGATTGTAGATGAGAAATCGCCGCTTTCAAGGCGTGGGCGAAGGGATTTATCTAGGCGATAATGAGCAAGCCCACGCCGCAGAATCGGTGATTTTAGCTCACAAGCCGAATCCCTCCGCAAAAAGCCTACGCGCCTAAGTTGCCCCCCCCCCCCTTAGAAGCTCCCGCAAACACCCATAACTTTTGCAACGGATAGGAGAAGAGTGGCACACTTAGGGCGATAAACGCGCTTATAAGATAGTAGGAGAGCGTGAAAAACGCGCCAAGATAGGTGATGATCTGGGCGTAGAGGGCGATTAGGGCTAGCACGATGAGATAGCGCGGCAGCATTGTGCTGTGGTTGGGATAGGCGCGGAATGCTAGGCGCATTTGTGCGAAGTAGCCGAAGAGAAAGCTGGCAAGAGAGCCTAGCAGGGTAGCTGTCTGTGAGTGTTGGGGGTCTTTGGAGGATTCGGCTTTCGGGCTAAAATCGTGGATTTCATCGGCTCGCAGCGTCGATAGACCACTAGTCTTATCTCCTTGCGAGCCTTGAAAAACCCCGATTTGTAGCTCCAAAATCCTAGAATCCTGCGCTTGCTCGCTTACATTTTGGAGTTGTCTGTTAGTCGCCTGTGGTGTTTCTAAATTTTGGGCATTTTGAGTAAAAGCATTAGAATCCACTTTTTTACTAGGATTGTTTTTGTCATTGCGAGCCGCGTTAGTGGCGTGGCAATCCATACATTCTGCGCTAGCAGAATAGTCTTTACTAGAATCCACTTTTGCGCCTTTATGGATCGCCACGCCGACTTCATCGGCTCGCGATGACAGGAAAAGGGCTTCACTCGCTCGCGATGACAGAGTTTTTTCAAAAGTGGATTCTAGGTTTTGCGCTTCACTCCTAGAATCCGCTTTTTGTGATTTTTGGGCGGTGTTTTTATGGATTGCTGCGCTCACTTGCAATGATGGAGCTGGGGTGCTAGGGCTAGAATCCACTTGCTTTAAAAGCAGGGCTGAGAGATTTGCCACGCCGTAGAATACCCCGCTTGCAAGCGCACCCACTGCACAATAGCGCAAAAATGTCGCATATCGTGCAAGCAAGCTTAAGAAGGCTTGATAGGGTGATTGCAAGGGGGATTTGCTCATAAGCTCTCTATACTCCAATAGATTTCGCCTAGGCTATTAGGCACGACATAGAGTGGGGTAGGGGCATTGTCCTTGCTAATAAGCCTAGTGAAAGGGATCTTGGCAGATTCTAGCTTGTGCAAGAATGAGTGCTCCCAGCCATTTGAGTAGATATAGAGCTGTTGCTCTTTAGCGTAGGTCTTGGCAGAATCTAGGCGTGCTTGAGTGGCGTGCTTATACCGCGAGCCGTGCTTGTAGAACTGCGTGGCATATAGGGCGGTGTTTATGGTGATTGTGAGTAGTAGGGCTATGCGTAGCAGGCTGCTTAAGGGGGGCTTGCTTAGATAGTAGCTAGCTACTAGCACAAGCAGTGGCACAAAATACATCTGCGGCACATAGCGCGCCCACCACGATTCAGGATTGATAAGAAAGCTCCCTGTAACTAACACCAAAAGCCCTAGAATCTCCTTGCGCCTAAAGCCTTGGGCAAAAAGCACCACCATAAGCACACTAAGCAGCACCGCTCCGCTAAAATACGCTCCAAAGCCAGCGATACGCGTATCGACATTGGGGGCTTCATCGTGCAAGCGTGAAAAGGGGGCTTTAAGCTGCGGGGTGCATTGTGCGGTGCAGTTTTGCGTGCGAGAAAAGAGCGAGTAGAGAAGCTTGGTGCCAGAGTTTAGCTCATCAAATACTTTAGGCTGCTGCCCTATGATGATGTCAATCTTGTCTTTGCCTAGAAGCGGGTAGCCAAAGTGCTTGCCTAATGCTAGATTGGTAAGGAGCGGATTGGCATTGCAAGCAAGGATAAGAGAGCCTGTGATAAGCCCTAGCACGATAAGGGGCTTAGCCTCTTTAAAAGGATAAAACCAGAGTAGATAGACAAGATAGCCTAGCCCGATGAAGCCCGCATACGCTATGCCTGTGAGCTTTATGCTAGCCATTGCCAGCAGTGCGCCAGCTAGGATACAAGAGCGAGCAAACATCGCGCGCTTTAGAGAGCTTATTTCACTAGGGCTAGAATCCACTAGCTGCCTGCGGTAAAACTCCCTATCGACAATGGCGCAAAATGCCACCAAAAGCGCGCAAGAAAGCAGCCCATCGACATAATAAGTGGCGATTTGCGCGCCTACCACAGGTGAGAAGCTCGCAAAAAGGCTGATTATGGTAGCTGGCAGGGGGTGTATAAACTTGGCTAGCACAGAGACACTATACAAAAACGCCCCAAATACGGCGATGAAGTTTAGTGCCTTGCCTAGCTCGATAGTATCAAGGCTACTAGGAGCGATAGAAGCAAACGCGCTTACAATAGAGCTAGCGACTACCTCGCTAAATTTGAGATAATGCTCCACCCAGATTTCGTGGCTTAAATAAGGCAGGAGAGATTCTACATCTGCCATTTTCTGCCATACAGGATTCCAGCCATTAGCAAAGTATAAAATCCCTATTTGGTGGTAGGCTCTGCCGTCCCACGAGTAGTCATACAGCAGAGCACTTAGCACAAATGATAGGCTAAACCCCCCTAGCACAACTGCCCCCCCCTAGAAGAATTTCCCTACTTTTTGCTAGAAAAAGCGGGATAAGGCTTATAGCAAAGGCAAGTGGCAAATGCAGCGGCGTGATAGGGATATGGAGCAAAAATCCAAGGCTTGCTAGCATAAAAGAAGCGCATAAAAATCCCAAAAACACGCAAGCTATGGTGAAAGTAAGCCTAGGGCGATAGAATCTAGCAAAGCTAGATTCTAGGGCTTGTAGTAGTGATATGGTGCGGTGCAGTAGCATTGGGACCTCCTGTTAGATTCTAGCTTTGTGGGCAGCTAGCTTTTGCGTGCATAAAGCAAGAGTAGGTAAAACACAAGGGCAAATCCCACACACATAGCGATACAAAATGGCACGCCCATATTCATAGCCCAGTGGGTTTCTTGTATTGTGTGCTGCCCCCCCCCATTCAATAATTGCATAATTGTCGCGCTTAGGGAGTCGATATAGGGCTTAAGCGTTTGCCCCCGGTAGATGAAGAGCGTGAGAGTCAAAAGAGCTAGCATAGGCAGGCTGAATGCTTTGTAAGAGTCTTTAGCGATAAGCAGGGCGAGAAAGAGCATATAGCTATCATAGCCTAGGTGAGGCAGGGTGAAGAGTGCAAGCACGATACTCGCGCTAATGATCGCTCCTTGCTCTGGCTTATACACATAGACAATCCACACAAAGCTTGCATAAATGGCTAGGATTATAAGGCTTATGGGGCTTATGGGATTATGAAAGAGCTTTTGTGAGAGCGAGAAAAGATCGCTAGGACCGCCTAATGCGCTGCCGCTAGCATAGTGAGCAGCATTGACTTGGCTTAGTAGGCGCAGGGTGTCTATGGGGCTTGTGTGCGTCTGCAAGCTAAAGGCACATACCACTAAAGCCACTAGCACGCCTGCTGCTATGACCTCTCTTTTATATCCAGCTAGGAAAAATCCAAGCATAAGCGGCAGCCCAAAGGAATGCTTAATGCACACAAAAGCTAGGGCGATACTTAGGACAATGGGCTTATGGCGGAAGCAGTAGGCTAGGGCTATGAAAAAGCCTATCATAATCGCGCTTTGGGCATTGCCAATCACATTGCCAAAGCAATAGCCCAGCACCGCAAGTATAGCCACGCCATAGACAAAGGCGCGATTTATCCCATAGCGTATAAAAAGAGCAATCACCCCACAAAATAGCGCGATATTACACAAAGCAAAGGCGATCTTTGCTCCCTCCCACTCCAGCAAGCCAAAGGGAAACATCACATAATACATCAAGGGCATATAATTAGGTCCATTTGCTAGGAATACATCGCCATTAAGATAAGCGATATAGGGGTTTATAGCTTGCTCAAACTCCCCTAAGCCAAAGAGCTGCTTTGTGGGATACCACTGCATATCAAGTGATGCCCACTCCCCAAGTGTCGCTGCGCCAAAGCTAAGATACGCAGCACGCGCGATAATAAGTGCAAAAAGCACAAAGCTAGTCTTGGGGTATCGCTTGATAAGCGCATTGATAGTGTTGGTGAAATTTGCTAGGTGTTTAGACATTACTGCTCCTTTGGTGCTGGGGTTAGGATATTGCTATGCTCTGTGTCAGTGTTGGCAAAGATGATGAAATGCGCACTTTTAGCGACTTGCCTATAAGGGTAGGAGCCATTTATAAGCTTCTGGTAGATGTTTTTTGCCTCTTGCTCTTGCGCATTTTTGGGCGTGGGGTAGCGATCTTTGTCTCTATATAGGATAATAAAATCCTTTGGTATAAAGCTATTTGCCCTAGATTCTTTAGCCCACTCTTCATAGACAAACCCAGCAGGATAAGAAAGCCCATAAATCGGGTAGATTTGTGTGGGCTTTAGCCCAAGCGATAAGTAAGCAAAGTTTGTATTCTCGCTTAAAATTGTCGCGCGAGTATCGTGGATCAGCGGACGCAGAGTCTCTATAAGCTCATCGCTTAAGGCATACATAGTCGCTTTAGAATCCGCTTGTGCATAGTATTTGGTGAAAACTTGCTTATAAGAGCCGCTCATACTAGCCCCGATAATTTGGACAAACAGCACCGCAAGCAATACTGCCCCCCCCCCCTAGAAGCTTTGACACACGCAGTGTGCCAAGTGTGCTTAGCACAAGGATAGCAAGAGCTATGGAGCTAAAGTAGTAGGCTTCCCACGCTTTATTGACAAAAAAGAGCAGGTAAATAAGAGAGACTAGGAAGCCAGCGGCAATGGGCGCAAATGGGAGTAGTGAGACTTGGTTTGATTTGGGCGTTGGCTTTCTAAAGAAACCTGCGAGCTCACGCCCGCACCGCTTCGCTTGTTTTGGGGCTAAAAACGCCTGCTTGCCAGCGATGAAGCAATAATACGCCACAACGGCAAGCAGCACGATAAACACAATGATTTCAAAGTAGTAAAAATCAATCATCGCAAGCTTATCGCCTAAAGACACTTGC
Source organism: Helicobacter canis (assembly GCF_900451095.1). Classification (NCBI taxonomy): domain Bacteria; kingdom Pseudomonadati; phylum Campylobacterota; class Epsilonproteobacteria; order Campylobacterales; family Helicobacteraceae; genus Helicobacter; species Helicobacter canis. The sequence continues at coordinate 1,264,470 of NZ_UGHV01000001.1, forward strand.
GTATATGCGCCGTGATTAGTGGCATTAGAGTTCATATTGCCTTCAAACATTGCATACCACGCATTAAAGCCTCTTGGGTGCAGGAGATAGGGATTTGTGAGAATCCAAATAGCAAAGACCCCAAAGCTCGCTACAATCGCGCGCTTGACACTGCGCCAAAAGCCCTGCTCTCGCACACATAGAAAAATATAGGCGTAAATCATAGGGATAAACAAAATCGCCTGAAACTTCGCCACTCCCATACCTAGCCCAAGGGCGATCCACGCAAGCGTGTAATGCTTGCCAAAGCTAAAATTATCGCGCAAGAGATAGTAGGCACAAGCAAGCACGAAAAAGCCTTGAAACACATCTGGCTTATAAATATAGCCTTGGTGCCAGAATCCACTCATCGCGATAAAAATACCAATGACAATCACGCAAAGCCTAGCAGAGAGATACATTCTAGCTATTTTATAGAGTAGCCAAAGATTGGCTATGCTAAAAAGCGCGTTTAGCACGCGTGGGGCGTAGATCTGCAAGGGGTAATTTTCTGTGATGATAAAGGGCAGGGCAGCAAGGAGATTTAGCATATAGTAGGGGAAGCCGTAGTTGTATGCACCAATGGTGAAAATCTTTTTGATATTAAGCGTGATAAAGCCATTATAAATACTTTGTAACTCTAAAAAATGCTCCATTTCATCGCCTCTAGCGAGCCCTAGAAACTCCACATCGACATACCGCCAATCCATATAGCAAAAGACCGCAAAGCAGCCAAGCAAAATGCCATATAGCACGATAGATTCTCTAAGGCTAAATTTCTGTGGGTTCATAACTACTCCTTTGGTTTAGTGATATTGCTATGCTGCTCATCAGTATTGGCAAAGATGATGAAATGCGCACTTTTAGCGACTTGCTTATAAGGATATGCCCCGCTAAAGAGCTTTTCTAGCACGGCTTGCGTGTCTGTATCGCTATGGGATCGCTTCTTGTAGCTTTCTAGCCACCAATTTTGGCTTAATATAATGAAGTCTTTAGGGATAAAGGGCAGGGAGTGGGGCTTCTTGCTCCACTGCTCATAGACAAAGCCATCAGCATTTGGCAGACCAAAGATTTGATAGATTTGGGTAGGCTTTAGTCCAAGTGATAGGTAGTAGAAATTCACATTATCGCTAAAAATAGTGGCATTTGGATCAGTGATAAAAGGGCGTGCGAGATCGGTAAGCTCCTGTGCTAGAGCGTGCGCAGAATCTAGGGAGATAGGATATTTGGTAAAGACTTGTTTATAAGCACTAGACATAAACCCTCCTAGAATCTGCAATGCAAGCAAGAGTGATAGCACAGCGGTTTGATAGCGTGTAGATCGCTTTGCATTGTGCTGCCCCCCCCCCCTTAGAAGTTTTCATAAACGCTTTGGCACAAGCTAGGGCAAGCGGGATATATAGCACGCAGCCAAGAGCCATCGTGCTAAAGTAGTAGGCTTCCCACGCTTTATTGACAAAAAAGAGTAGATAAATAAGAGAGACTAGGAAGCCAGCGGCAATGGGTGTGAATGATATGAGAGATTGGGGTTTCGGGCTAGAATCCGCTTTTTCTTTATGGATCGCCGCGCCGACTTCATCGGCTCGCGATGACAGAGTTTTTTCAAAAGTGGATTCTAGGTTTTGAGCGTTTTCCCTAGAATCCACTTTTTTATCGTCATTGCGAGACACTGCGCTAGCGTGGCAATCCATTGTTCCTGCGCTAGCAGAATAGTCTTTACTAGAATCCTTGTTTTGACCTATTGTTTGTTTGTGTATCTCACCAAAAGCCGAATCCCTAAAAACGCGCACAAGTCCAAGCCACACAAGATACCCACACACCCCAAGCAGTGCGATAAACACAATGATTTCAAAGTAGTAGAAATCAATCATCGCAAGCTTATCACCTAAAGACACTTGCGTATATGCGCCGTGGTTGGTGGCATTTGAGCGCATATTGCCTTCAAACATACTAAGCCACGCGTTAAAGCCGCTTTTGTGCAAGAGGTAAGGATTGCTAGCAATCCATAGCGCGACAACCCCTAGCGTGCCTAGCGCACACCGTTTTAGTGCTAGGAGTATTTGCCCTGCTTGCATAGAGAGAGCAGGTAGGCAGATATAGGCATACATCATAGGGATAAACAAAATCGCCTGAAACTTCGCCAGCCCAATGCCTAGCCCAAGGGCTACCCACGCTAGCATATAATGCTTGCCAAAGCTAAAATTATCGCGCAAGAGATAGTAGGCACAAGCAAGCACGAAAAAGCCTTGAAAAACATCTGGCTTAAACACATAGCCTAAATGCCAGAATCCTGCCATAGCCACAAATACCCCCACCAGCAAAAGTGCGTTACACGCGCTAAGATAGATTCTAGCTATACGATAAAGTAGCCAAAGATTGGCTATGCTAAAAAGCGCGTTTAGCACGCGTGGGGCGTAGATCTGCAAGGGGTAATTTTCTGTGATGATAAAGGGCAGGGCAGCAAGGAGATTTAGCACATAGTAGAAAAAGCCATAGTTATAAAACTCAAAGGCGAAAAACTGCTTAATATTAAGCGTGATAAGTCCTTGGGACATCTTTTGTAGTTGCAAAAATTGGGGCATAGCATCGCCATTAGTTAGAGCTAGAAACTCTACATCGACATACCGCCACCCCATATAGCAAAAGACTGCAAAGCACACTGCCATAAGGGCATAGAGTGCGAGATTGTCTCTAAAATTTCTCATACTTACCTCCAAAATCCAATGATGATAAAGCTTGCTAGCCACGCTAGGATCACAAGCTGCAAGAAGCGATCGGTTAGCAGGATCTTTGATGGGCTAGAGGATTTGTGCAAAACAAAGGTGATTTGCATATAGCGGAAAATCCCTAGTAGCACAAAGACAGAAGTTAGGTAGAGATTATGTGTGTGGAGTCGTTCATTCACGCTTTCATCGATACTATAAAAGATATATGCCACCATCACAAGCGAGGCAGAAATCCCCATAGCAATGTCCAAAAATACGCGATTATAGCCATCGATATTTTTGCGCACTTTTGTGCCAGACTCTAGCAGGAGTATATCATCGCGTCTTTTGGCAAGGGCGAGAAACACCGCTAGCAAAAAGGTCGTAATCACAATCCAATGTGAGAGCCCAATAGCAATCACACAAGCCCCCACCCAAAGCCGCAGCACAAAGCCACTAGCTATGCAAAATACATCGACAATAGCAATATGCTTAAGATATAGGCAGTAGGCGAGATTGATGATGATATAAATAAGCAGTGGCGCGTAGAGATGAAGCAGCGAGCTTGCCTCTAAATCTCTGCCCACAATCATATATGCCCCCCCCCCTATGAGCAAAAGAGCTATGCCAAAGGCATAGCCTAGAGCAGGTGAGATAAGTCCGCTAGCTATGGGGCGGGCTGCTTTGCTAGGGTGCAGGGCATCAAGCTTGGCATCAAGGCAGTCATTTATGGCATAAATCCCGCTAGCCACAAGGCAGAATCCACAAAATGCGATACATAAATCAAGCGCGACTTCACCTAGCTCATACTGCCCAAAGCCAAAAAATGCAGGTGCAAAAATGAAGAGATTTTTGCTGTATTGGTGTGGGCGCATTAGCGTGATAAAAGCGTTAATTTGAGTGAGTAGGGGCATAGATTCTCTTTATGTGGCTAGGGATAAGCGCGGATTATAGGGGATAATTGCTTAAATGCTGCTTCTTTGGTGCGTGGGCTAGAATCTAGTGGATTCTAGCTTGTTGTGTTAGAACTTTTTCTTCTGCACATCATCTTGTATCGCAGAGGCGATTGTATGCACGCGCTGGGTGATGGTGCTAGTATCATTAGCGATACCGACATTATCTTGTGTGATTGATTGGATTTGATTGATAGCTTCATTGATTTGTGAAAGCCCTGCGGTTTGCTCATTGACCGCTTCGGAAATATCATTGACACTTTGCACAAGGATAGAGATATTTGCCTCAATCTCATTAAGCGATTTGCTAGTCTTCTCTGCCAGCTTTCTCACTTCATCAGCCACCACGGCAAAGCCTCTGCCGTGCTCCCCTGCTCTAGCGGCTTCGATAGCGGCATTTAGGGCTAGGAGATTTGTCTGCTCGGCTATATCTTGGATCACGCTAACGATATTTTTAATATCCTGTGCTTGTGCGGTGGCTTCGTTTGTCTGTGCGCTGACATTATGCATAGAGGCATTGATCTGTCCCACTGCTGTTACACTCTGCTCTAGCGCGCTTGCTTGAGACTGCGTGCCATCAAGCAGCTTGCCCATAGAGCTTTCAAGGCTCTGGCTCTGGCTAGTTAGCTCATCGGCAAAGCTTGAAGAGGTTTTGAGCATTTGGATAATTTCATCGCCAAGTTTGTTTGCGGTTATCTCGACATTGCCCTTGGCATTGGGGATTTGCTTGGTGAAGTCTAGCTGATTGTAGGAGGCAAACACCGCGCTAATGACATTCATATCCGCGCCGATTTTGGATTCTAGGACTTGTAGCATTTTGTTTAGCGCGATGACTAGCTCTTTGACTTGTGGGTTTATGGGGTCTGCATCTATGCGCGCACTTATATTGCCTGCTTCTATGGCTTTGACCACTTGTAGCGTGCATTCTACGGCGTGCTTGTCTTGGGCTAGAGTCTTTTTAGTATGCTTAATATTGTCATTGATCGCCTGAGCCATTCTGCCAAATTCATCGTTGGTTTTAATATCCAGCAACGCCGCATCGCTGGCTTTGTGATTAAGAAAGTCAAAAAACCGGATAAGCCCATTGGTGATAGGCGTGATATGGCGGAGCTGATAGACGATGATCCAATACAGCAAGACAGCAGTGATTACAATCGCTATCGTGGCAAAGCTAATTTGTGAGATGAGATAGGTATGTAGCTCTTCTTCAAAGTCTGTAACGGAGTTTGCCGAGCATAGGAGCCATTCATTTTTGTTGATATTACATACGGCGATTTTAGAGATACCTTCAAACTCATAGTGCAAAATCCCGGAGATGACATTGAGATCTTTGGGCGTGCGTGCATAGAGATCATCATAGACTTCGTATTTTTGCATATCTTCGGAGAAAAGGACTTTTTCATCAGAATGCAGGAGATTATAAGTGCCTCTATCATCTGTGCCTACTAAGAAGACAGAGCTGCTAGGAGAGGTCTTGAGACTCATAAAGGCTTTTTGCAGATCTTTTAGGAAGATATTTGCCCCTACGACTGCGACTATCTTGCCATCGCGGATAATGGGCGCATACACAGAGATAGTAAGCTCATTGGTCGTAATATCGCGGAAAGGTCGCGTGAAGCCGGGCTTACCTGTGGCAAGCGCACCTTTGAACCACTCTCTTGTGCGCGAGTCAAAGCCTTTGCTTTTATCTAGGATATAGGGCTTATTGCCAGATTGCTTATCTGTTTTTATAAGTAAGCCATTATCAGCATAGCCTAGGTAGAGTGCGTCCATTGAAGTAAAGGTATAGGCTGAGTGGAGCCAGTGGGCGATATTTTGCTGCGATAGGTCATCGCCTATATCTGCCACAATCCTTTGCACAAAATCAAGCCTAGCATCAAAATATGTATCAATAAAGCTTAGGGCATTTTTCACACTCTCTTGCTTGCCGTGGCTCACACTCTCTAAAATCGCCTTTTTAGCCAAGATGTAGCCGATGATTTGAAAGGCTACAAAAATAGCCACTAATAATCCCATAATGATTAGGGCGATCTTTTGTGAGATACTTTTCCTCCCCATACACACTCCTTGAAAAGACAAAATGAGCGCGTATCCTAACAAAAAAAAAAAAAAAAAACAAAAAAAAAAAAACGAACCCCCCGCAAAATGCGTAAAATAGGGCTTTGCAGGGATTGCTTAAATTTGAGCAAAAATCTCGCATAAAACCCTAGCGATATGCTCTTGGGTAGCTTCGGTGAGATAGGGGCTAAAGGGGATAGAGAAGATCTCTTGGGCGATTTGCTCGCTTATGGGGAAGTCGCCCTTTTTGTAGCCAAGGTGGCTAAAGACTTCTTGCAAATGCAAGGGCGTAGGATAGTGGATAGCAGTGGCTATGCCTTGGGCGTTTAGGGCGGAGATGATGTGGGTGCGGGTTATAGTAGTGCTAGAATCCTCGTTTTGCTGTGGCGATTCAGCTTTGTTGGTGGATTCAGCTTTGCGCGATAAATCTTTGATTGCTTCGCGCGTGCTGCAGTTACATACGCCAAGTATGCGCCCTTGCACGCGCTCGCAAAGCAAAGATTTCTCATCGCAAATCTTAGAATCCTTGGCTAGCTCATTTAAATTTGCAGTGGTGCTAGAATCCACTTTTTGCGCGGTGGCGTGTTTATCGTCATTGCGAGCCGCTGCGTGAGCGGCGGCGTGGCAATCCATAGAATCTACTTCTACACTAGAATCCACTTTTTGCGCGGTGGCTTTGTGGATTGCTTCGCCTTTTTTCAAGGCTCGCAATGACAGAGTGGGGGCAGGGCTTAAACTTTGGGCGGTTTTGTCTTGCGACTCGTTTAGATTTGTGGCGTTATCAAAAGTGGATTCTAGGCTAGAATCCACTTTTTTCTCGTCATTGCGAGCTGCTGCGTTAGCGGCGGCGTGGCAAAGCGCAGCTTCTTTAGAAAACAAGGGATACCGCTCGGCGTTAGCCGATGTTTCTTTAGAAAACAAGGGATACCGCTCGCCGCTAGGCGATGTTTCTTTAGAATCCATACATTCTGCGCTAGCAGAATAATCACTCCTAGAATCCACTTTTACACTAGAATCCACTTTTTTTGTATGGATCGCCACGCTGCTTTGGGCGGCTTGTGATGAGGATTGATTGTGCTGCGCTAAATCAGGCAAATGCCTACCTACGACCCAATCCCCCCTAGAATCTTTCACGCGTAGGCAAAACTGCGCAAACACGCTGGTGCGATTTGGCGCGATGTATGGCAGGGCTAGGTGCTTTTGCAGTGGGGCTAGCAGTGTGCAATACCGCGCTGCTACTTGCTCGCGCAAGTGTAGCTCTCTGGCAAAGTGCCTTAGCTTCACGCGCAAAATCGCGCATTGCAGCTCATCGAGCCTAGCGTTTAGCCCTAGCATAGTGTGGCGGTATTTGGAGGCTTGCCCGTGATTGCGCAAGGCATAAAGCTTAGTAGCGAGCTTTTCATCATCGCAAAATACCGCGCCGCCATCGCCATAGCCCCCAAGCGGCTTGCTGGGGAAAAAGCTTGTGATACTAAGATCCCCAAAGCTCCCAGATCGCGCACTTTTAGCACCATTGCCTAGCATAATCGCCGCCCCAAAGCTCTGTGCGCCATCTTCGATGATGGGGATTGCGTGGGGCTTGGCGAGACTCTCTAGCCCTGCTACATCATAAGGCTGTCCAAAGAGACTCACAGGGATAATCGCCCTTGTGCGTGGGCTGATCGCGTGCTTGACTTGGGCTATATCGAGTGTGTAGGTGTGCGGACAAATATCCACAAACACAGGCTTCGCCCCTAGGAATGCCACCATTTCTGCCGCGGCGATGAAGCTAAAGCTAGGGGTTATGACCTCATCGCCTGCGCCTATATCAAGCGCGAGTAGGGCTAGCAGCAGTGCGCTTGTCCCACTAGAGCAAGTGATACAAAATCGCCTCCCCACAAAGCTTGCCAGCTCACTCTCTAATGCTTGAGAATGCTCGCCTAAAATGAAGTGCTGGGAGCGCAAAACGCTAGCGATAGCAGAGTCTAGCTCGGGTTTGTGGGCGTGGTATTGGGCGTGTAAATCAATAAGCGGAATTTTTGTTTGGGGCGTTGGCTTTTTGCGAAAAAGCGGGGAGTTTGCCTTTTGTTTGTGCGATAGACCATCAGTCTTATCTCCGCACAAAAGGCTGCACAACCCCGCTTTTTCATCAAAAATCCTGCCGCCTATGGCTTGGCTATCAAACGCGTTTTGGGCGGTTTTATCAAAAGTGGATTCTAGCTCCAAAATCTTAGAATCGCAGGGGCTTGGCGTTGGCTTTGCCACCTGCGGTGTTTCTAAATTTTGAGCATTTCTCCTAGAATCCACTTTTTTATCGTCATTGCGAGCTGCTGCGTGAGCGGCGGCGTGGCAATCCATAGAATCCACTTTTACACTAGAATCCACTTTTTGCGCGGTGGCTTTGTGGATTGCTTCGCCTTTTTTCAAGGCTCGCAATGACAGAGCGGGGGCAGGGCTTAAACTTTGGGCGGTTTGAGTGAAAATCCTAGAATCCACTTTTTGATTATCGGCGTTTTGTTTGTCATTGCAAGCCACCTCGCTAGCAGAATCACACGCCCTAGAATCTTTATTTTTGTCCATATTCATTAGCACCGCCAGAAGTTATGTAGATTGTGGAATTTTAGCGTTTTTACAAGTGGATTCTAGGATTTGTATTTTTTATTATGGATTACTAAAGAAGCTACGGCTACGCCTTGCTTCTGTGGATTGCCACGCGGACAAGTCGGCTCGCAATGACAGAAAATGTCTTGTGTCAAAAGTGGATTCTAGCCTAGAATCCACTTTTGATAACGCCACAAATCTAAGCGAGCCAGCAAGGATTCTAGGATTTTGGAGAGTAAAGTTTCAAATGTGGATTCTAAACCAACACACAGGCGGCAGGATTTAAAAAAGTGGATTCTAGGAGTGGAGCAATGGATTGCCACGACTTGCTGCCGCAAGTCTCGCAATGACGATGAAGTTGTTTTTTCAAAACCGCCCTGATTGTCTTTTTCAAGGATTCTAAAATTAAGTAAGAATTCTAAAAATGCCAGCAAAGGATTCTAGGATTTTGGAGAGTAAAGCTCAAATGTGGATTCTAAACAACTTGCAGGCGGAAGGATTTGCCGATGATTTTGGGGGTTGTCAAGGCGGGGGCGAAGGGATTTATCTAGGCGATAATGAGCAAGCCCCCGCCGCAGACTCCCGCAAAAGCGCGGCAAAGCCAACGCTTTACAACACAGCCCGGTGTTTTTCTACCATAAAGATAGGATTATACCCCCTCTTCGCCTGCCTAAGCCCTGCTATGCCTAGATCCTCTTCGCGATTGGCATAGCGCAGCGATGAAAAGCAGCGAGCTAAGAGCTGCTGGTTTATGATTTGATACGCGCCGATGATGTTTGGCGCGGCTTTTTCTATGTGGATCACTGCCATTTCATCGCTGATTACCTCGCCAAAGCTAAAGGCGATGATAGGCAGCACAGATTCCGCAGGATCTATATTGCCAGAGCCTAGTGCGAGCTTCTCCCTAGCACGCACGGCTATGCCTTGTAGCCCTAGCTTATCAAAGCTCTCTAACGCCGCGCAAATGCCAAGATACTCTAGCTCTAGGTCATCATTTTTAGCAGGATTGCTATCAAGCCAGATTCTAGCTACTTGGGCTAGCTCGCTTGCATTTGCCTGCGTGATAGGCTCAATCTCCCACTCATAGCGTTGCAAAAAGCTGTTTAGGTGGTTTTTTTTCTTATGGAATTTGCGTCCGCTTAATGCGATAAGCTCCTCTATGCTATACACATAATCAAACCTATCAGGCGTAGCCTCTATGGAGATAGCGGGGAAAGCTTGGCGCAAAAGGGGGAGATTGTGCGTTTCTAGTCGCTCAAAATGCAGGGGGAAGCCATTTTCACGCGCGTAGGATTCTAGTGTCTTTAAGGCTTCTAGCTTGGAGGACTCATCGCCAGCAATGGGGAAGAAAAAGTAAGGATTCTGCCCTTCTTTGTGCGTTTGACGCGTTTGTATGATGAGTGAGTCGCCGCAAATCGCATAGCTAATCGCCCTTGCGTGCTTCCAAATAAAAAGATTGCCAAAGCTAATATCCGCGATAGAAAAGTGATCATTGTGCAAAAATCCTAGAATCTCGCTCCTAGATTCTAAGGCTATGGGCTTGAAAGATAGCGACATAATGTGTCCTTGCATAAAAGTGGATTCTAGGAGTCAATGTGGGGGTAGCTGCCTAGCCATTGTATCTGCTCGCCCCACTCTTCAAAGATTTTGGCGATTTTCTCATCATCTCTATGCCCCATAAAATCCATATAAAATCCAGAGTCAAAGCTGTTTTTAGAGCGGATCGGGCGGGAGTCGATTTTGGTGAGATTGATATTAGCACGAGAGAAGCTCTCTAAAAAGCGTAGAAGTGTCCCTGCCTTTTCAAAGCCCTGAAGCCTAGCGAAAATAGAGGTTTTATCCCTGCCGCTTGGGGGGTTGTGAAAATCGCTTAAGATGACAAAGCGCGTTTTGTTGCCTTGGGAGTCTTGGATATGGGAAAACATCAGCGGCAAGTGGTAGAGCTTGGCGGCAATGTGTGAGCAAATCGCCGCGCTTTTGGGGTCTTGCGTGGCTAGCTGGGCGGCTTTGGCGGTGGATTCTACCGGGATTTGCTGGATATTTAGGAGATTGTGCGCGTGTAGGAATGCACCACACTGCCCAAAGGCGATGTCTTTGCTATAAATGCGCTCAATCTGGGATAAATGCTCACATTGTGAGGCAAAGCTTAGGTGGATTGGCAGAATGATTTCTGCGATGATTTTCACGCTGGAGTTGGCGAGATTGTCGATACACTCGCCGACTATGCCGTTGGTGTTGTTTTCAATAGGGACTACGCCATAGCGTGCTTGCTTGGATTCTAGTGCGCCAAAGACTGCGCTAATGGTGTTTATGGGGAGGTATTCGCTCATCGCGCCAAAGCGCGATTCTGCGGCTTGGTGGGTGTAGCTACCCACAGGTCCTAGGTAGGCGACTTTCTCTGGTAGCTCTAGGTTGCGCGATATGGCAAAGATCTCTTGGTAGATGGCTTCTATGGCATCTTTGCTTAGGTGCTTTGCAGGCAGGCTGCTTAGGCGATCGATGATCGCTAGCTCGCGCTCTGGGCGGTAAATGCTGGCATTGCTTTTAAGCTTTGCTGTGCCGATTTGGGCGACAATCTCTAGCCTAGAATCTAGCAGGGCAAGCAGCTTTTCATCAATGCTATCAATCTGTTTCCGCAAGCGTGCGATTAGGGCTTCATCAGGCGTTGTATCAGGGCGTGGCATATTGCTCCTTGGTAAAAGTGGATTCTAGGCTGGGTGCTGCTTGGCGTTGGTGCTTTGCTCGGCTTGTGCGGCGTGCGTTGGCGTGGCGTATGGATACTAAAGAAGCTGCGCTTTGCCACGCCGACAAGTCCGCTCGCAATGAAAAAAGGCTCGCAAGGCTCGCAATGACAAAAAACGCAAAAAGTGGATTCTAGTCTCAAACAATGCTCCAAAGTAAATCTAGGCTAGGTTGGTATAAACCGCTTGGACATCATCATCATCTTCGATTTTATCAAGCAGCTTTTCTAGCTCTTGTATTTGCGTTTCATCTAGGGTTATGGGGCTTGTGGGGATTCTAGCGAGCTTGGCACTTGTGGGGGTTATTTGCAAGGATTCTAGCCCCTCGCTTAATGCCCCAAAATCCGTGTAGTCCCCATAGGCGATTAGACTGCCATCTTCTAAGGACTCTAGCTCCTCTAGCCCATAGTCAATCAAGGCTAGCTCTAGCTCATCTAGTGGCATAGATTCTGGCTTGCTAAAGGCAAACACACTCTTTCTAGCAAACATAAACTCTAGGCTCCCATTAGGGACAATCGAGGCTCCGGGGGTTTTGTTGAAGTAGCTTTTGATATTGGCGATTGTGCGCGTGGGGTTATCGGTGGTGCATTCTATGAAGATTAGCACGCCATTTGCCGCCTTGCCCTCATAGCTTAGCTCGCTAAATGCCCCATCTTTCCCACTTGCTCGTTTAATGGCAGCATCGATATTGTCTTTGGGCATATTTTGGGCTTTGGCAGTGGCGATTGCCGTGCGGAGCTTGGCATTGCTCGCTGGATCGCCGCCACCCTCTTTAGCAGCAGCGGTGATGGCTTTTGCCAGCTTGGGGAAAACTTTGCTCATCTTATCCCATCGCTTCTCTTTGGCAGCTCGGCGGTATTCAAACGCTCTTCCCATAAGTATCCTTTGTAAAATGATGAGAGATTATAGGGCATAAAGCCTTATTAGATTCTAAGGTAGCTTAGAATCTTGTCGTAAGTCCCGTGCTTGTGAGCGGGGCGAAGTTAAAAATAAGCCGCACAAAGTAGTCTTGCTGGACATAGAAAGGATTGTTAATATCATTGGTCAAAATTGGTCGGCGGCGATTGACAAACTTCAGCCCGATCCCAAAGCAGCGGATATTTTTATACAGCCCTATATCCCAATCAAGCAAGGTGTTTTTCTCAATATCATAGCCAGCAGAAGCCGAGAAAGCAAACACGCCAAAATCGTGCGAAACATTAGCGCGCAAATACTGCGCACCTGTTTGCGAGAGAATGGTATTTGACAAGAAGTCATAGGCTTGCTTATCTTTGAAAAAGTAGCTTGCAGAAGCAGAAAATGCCCCACGGCTAAAGCTTGTAGCTAGGGCTAGCTCGGACATTCTTTTAGCATAAAAGGAGTAAAAAAAGCTTGCTGAAAAATTTAGCCCAGCTATGGGAGAGAAGCTAAATTTGTTTTCCAAAGGTCGCTTGGCTATCACGCTAGAATCTATATGTGAGCTTTTTAGCGCGTAGGCAAGCTCATCGAAGTTTAGCCGCTGAAAGATTTTCCAATCAACAATATTGCGCCCGGTGCTAGTTAGGAAGTATTGGGAGAGCTTTAAGTCTAGGGTTTGATTGACAATAGTGTAGGCACTAATGCCTGAAGGGTCCCAAATATCATCATAGAAATATATCGTCCCACTTGGGGATTCTATGGGGAATTTGTTGAGATAGTCTGCTGCTGCGCCAAACTGCTCTCTTAGGTCGATAGATTTTTTGCGGATTTGGGCGGCTTGATCGCCGGTGGCTTGGCTTAAAAGTCCGTTATGATAGAAGAGATAAGGACCGCTGAAAAGGGCTTCAAACTGGATCGTGTGGAAAAATTTATTATAGCTTTTGGAGAGATCGGAGTTTAGCGAGATGGAGTAGTTGGCAGAAAAGATATTGCCATTTTTGTTTGTGTCATCGTTGCTTGGGATATAGCTGTTTTGTGTTTTGGTTAGGAAGAGATTTTCTGCATAAAATTCATTCCAAATGCCAAGCGATAAGTATTGCTTAAAGAGAGAAAATTGCAAGCCCACAGGGATACGCACGCCATTTTCTATGTAGCCATAGCCTGTTTGACGCGTGGTGTTTTTAAACTGATAATCAATGGCATACATAAGCTCTTTGAAAAACAAAGAATCCATATATTTGTGGTATTGAAAATTTGGCACAGATTGGAAAGTGGTTGTATTATCAAGCTTGGCAAGGTTTAGAAAATACTTGAAGTTTAGTCCAAGGTAGTGCTTTTGCGTTTGGATAAAGGCATTTGCCTTAGAGGTGTAGGTCGTATCATAGACGCGTTTATTGATCTGGCGCAAGCGGTAGTAGTCTAGGTCATTCATATGCACAAGGTTTAGATAGATACCATTATCTAGCTCGCTGTTTAGCTTGAAGTATTTTTGCAAGGGGCGATTGCCTAGGTGATAGAGCCGAAGTCCGTAGATTTGCTGGTTTTTGAGATTAAAGCGTTGCATATATTCATCAAAGTTGTATAAATACCCAAGCTCTGCATAGGTGCGATCTAGCCCAGAATCTAGCGCGCGAAATTCTATCAGCCCTCCTATACCGCGCTCTGTGCGCACTTGTGGCGTTAGTGTGATGTCCCAATTTGTCTTTGGGGCGATGTAGTAGGGCAGGAAAAAGGCAAAGCCCTCTGTGCTAGAGGTTACAAAAGAGGGCATAAGTAGCCCTGTCTTTCTTGACATATTAGTAGAGACACTAAAGTAAGGGAAGTAAAATATCGGGACATCGCCGATATACACACGCGGATTCCACAGGGATACGATTTTTTTGCTATCAGAGTAGGAGCCAGAAGATGCCTCCATACGCCAGATTGGGCTTGGCACAGCGCAGCCAGATAGCACTGCCTTTTTAAAAGTGTAGAAAGTATCTTGTGTGGTGGCGCGAGCAGAGCTTACCCATAGTCCGCTTTCTGTATCTTGGAGATAAAGCGGCTCGATAATGCCGTATTTATCATCTAGGGAGAAATGCGTCTCTTTGGTGCGCACAAGCAAATTGCCATCGCGATAAATCCGCACATCACCGCTTGCTTGCACTTGCCGCTCTTGTATATCATAGCGGATAGTATCAGCAAGCACATAGAGCTCTTGATTGATAAGGATCGCATCGCCTATGGCGTGTATGGTGTTTTGCTCGCTATGAAGGGAGTTTGCTAGTAGCTCAAAGACTTTTTGATTGTCTTTGTTGTATTGAGCGATGCCTTCTTTTTGTGTATTTGCTTTTGGGGTGGTTTGCTTGCTTTTTTGGGATTTTGCTTGCTTTTTTGGGGGATTGCTAGATTCTAGGGAGGGGTCTGCTTGGTGGGTGGATTCTAGGCTTTGTGCTTTTGGGGCTTCATTGTGCGTTTTTTGCGCGGTGCTAGAATCCACTTTTTCAAAAGTGGATTCTAGTGGCTGGGCGATGAGAGTAGCACATAGTAGCTGCAAGCAAGCAAATGCGCAAAGCCCTGTGGATAGGGCGTTGTAGCGAGTGCCTTTGGCTATGTCTTTTGGAGATGGCTTGCACACATATTGTCCTATTGCCTAGCGTTTTTGCATAATGACAATCGTGCGTGCGGCGCGGTCATAGAGTGTGCGCTTCAAGACATCGCTAAAGGCAAAAACAAAGGGTATGTAATACACCGCTTGCGATAAGGTGCGCAAGGCAGCACGCAAAAAGCTTGCCAAAAAGCTCGGCGAATCCAGCAGATCAATGCTCACTACTTGGATTTTGCACAACATCTTCCCAAGGCTTGCCCCATACCAGAAGGTAAAAAGCCCTTGGTAGATAATCTCTAGCAAGAAAATCTGCATAATGAGTGAAGAGATTTGCTCTTGTATCTTTTGCTCTATGCTTTGCTCTAGTGGGGCTTTGGCACTATCTTTTAGCATAATGGCACTTGAGCTGCTATCGCGCATTTCTTGCAGTGCTTGCGGCTCACTTAGGGCAAGAAAGGTGTTGAGATTGATTAGCATCATAAGCGCGCTAAGCAGCAGCGCGTCAATCAAAAAGGCATAAATCCTTTTATCAAGTGGGGCTAAGGTTAGATCCTCTCTATCAAGTGTGTCTTGTAGGGCTTCATCTTTTGCCATATTATGCCTTTAGAGCTTTGTCGGCAATGTCTGTGCGCAGCACCTTGCCTTCAAATGCTATGCAATTTGCGATTGTGTAGGCGTTGTGCTTGGCTTTAGCAAGTGTGGGGGCGACTCCTATGGCTAGAGCCACGCGCCCGCCGCTTGCTAGTAGAGGGCTGCTAGAATCCACTTTTTCACCCCCTTTACTAGAATCCACTTTGTTTGGGCTCACACCTGCATAGCAGATATGCCCAAGTGTGCTATCAAAAGGCGCGATTGTGATAGGGTGGGGCGTAGAGCTGCCAAAGGGATAATTATGGCTTGCTAGCACGACTCCTACGCAGTAGCCTTGGCGGAAAGTTATAGGAAGTGCGGCGATTTGCTTGGATTCTACGGCGTGGCAAATATCAAGCAAAGGCGTTTGCAAAAGTGGCAGTAGCACTTCACACTCTGGATCGCCAAAGCGGACATTAAACTCTAGCAGATATGGCTCGCCCTCTACGACCATAATCCCCGCAAACAGCACCCCGCTAAAGGGCGTGCCGCGCTTTTCCATACCTGCAAGTGTAGGGGCAAAAATCCTTGAAGCAATCTTTTCTAGCAGCATTTCATCACACAAAGGACTTGGCGTATAAGCCCCCATACCACCGGTGTTTGGACCCTTATCGCCGTTATAAAGCTGCTTGTGATCTTGGCAGGGGGGCAAAAGCGTGAAGCTCTCCCCATCGCAAATCCCAAAGACAGATAGCTCATAGCCGGATAGAAACTCTTCTACCACTATGCACTCTCCAGCCTGCCCAAATTCCTTGCGCATATTATCAATGGTGGATTCTGCTTCTTCATAGCTTTGTGCGATGATGACGCCCTTGCCAGCACAGAGTCCGCTTGCTTTGATGACCACAGGCAGGGGGAGTGATCGCGCGAAGTCTTTGGCTTTTTGTGGGTCGCTTGTTTGGATATAGCGTGCGGTGGGGATACCACAAGAGGCGACAAAATCTTTCATAAATGCCTTTGAGCCTTCAAGCTCTGCGGCTGCACGGCTTGGACCAAAGGTGCTAATGCCCCTTGCTCGTAGCTCATCGCTAAGCCCACCTACAAGCGCGCTTTCGCCGCCGATGATGACCCAAGAAATCCCCTCTTTTTGGCAAAACTCTACAATGTCTTGATTGTGTGGAAGTGTGATGTTTGTGCCTAGCAGTGCTGTGCCGGCATTACCGGGGGTGAAAAATATCTGCTCTATCCTAGAATCCTGCTTTAAGTGCAAGCCTAGGGCGTATTCTCTCCCACCATTCCCTACAATTAAAACCTTGTGCAAAACTTTGTGTAAATTCTCTTTGTGCAAATTCTCTTGTGGATTATGTGTCTGCATAAAAGCCCTTGAAAAGATACTACCCAAATAACCGCTACTTGTGTTGTGTAGCCCAAAATGCTAGCTACAAATAAGGCAGGAGAGCTCTCTTAGGCGGCGGATTCTCACCCTTGCAGGCTCAAGCAAAAACACCGACACACAAAAACCACTACCAAGCCTATAATACTTACAATTTAACGGACTTACCAAAAAAGAAACGCGAATTATTCAGGCGGCGTTATTATAGGCTCTCTAGGTTTAAATTTGGGTTAGAAAATGCGAAGTCTGCTATAATGTGTCCCTCACACGCACGCCCCTTAGCGTGCTACTCTACTTTTAAGGAAGCTTATGAAAAGGGCACTTATCACAGGTATCACCGGGCAAGATGGTGCGTATCTTGCAGAATTTCTCCTAAATCGCGGCTATGAGGTGCACGGCATTAAGCGCAGAAGCTCGCTGTTTAATACCGATAGGATCGATCATCTCTACCAAGACCCCCATATTGATAATCGCAACTTTTTTCTCCACTATGGGGATTTGACAGATTCTACAAATCTTATCCGCATTATCCAAGAAGTGCGCCCAGATGAGATCTACAATCTTGCGGCAATGAGCCATGTTCATGTAAGCTTTGAGACGCCAGAATACACCGCCAACGCCGATGGCATAGGCACGCTACGAATCCTAGAAGCCGTGCGATTGCTTGATTTGATAGAGACAACCAAAATCTACCAAGCCTCCACAAGTGAGCTCTATGGGCTAGTCCAAGCGGTGCCTCAAAGTGAAAGCACGCCATTTTATCCGCGCTCGCCCTATGCTTGTGCCAAGCTCTATGCCTATTGGATCACGATCAACTACCGAGAGGCATATAATATGTTTGCGTGTAATGGGATTTTGTTTAATCACGAGAGCCCTATCCGTGGCGAGACATTTGTCACGCGCAAAATCACGCGCGGAGTGAGCAAGATCGCCCTAGGCTTGCAGGATAAGCTCTATCTGGGCAATCTCTCTGCCAAGCGCGATTGGGGACACGCCAAAGACTATGTAGAGGCGATGTATCTTATCTTGCAGCAGCAAAAGGCAGAAGACTTTGTCATCGCCACAGGCGTTACCACGCAGGTGCGAGACTTTGTGGCACTGGCATTTGGGGAGCTTGGGATTGAGGTGGAGTTTCGCGGAGAGGGGGAAAATGAAGTAGGCATAGTCAAGGCGTGCAGGGGTGAATATCAGCTGCCACAGGGGCAAGAAGTGGTCGCGGTGGATTCTCGCTACTTCCGCCCCACAGAAGTAGATCTGCTGCTAGGTGATCCCACCAAGGCGCAAAAGCTTTTAGGCTGGCAGCCTAAATATGATCTAGCAATGCTTGTCAAAGATATGATGCAAAGTGATATAAAGCTTATGCAAAAGGAAAAGTTCTTGCAAGATAATGGCTATAACATCTTGCGCTATTTTGAGTAGTAGGGGCTAGATCGCGCTTGCAAGCGAGCCTGAATCCTAGAATCCACTTTTTCTTTAGGCGATTCAGCTTTGGGCGAGCGATTCGCGCGATTGCGTGATTTTAGGATAGTCATTACCGACAAGGTAACTCCTACCCTAAAATCACGCAAAACGCACAAAGCCCCACCGCAACCCTTAGAATCGTGGGACTCTAAAACTAACTTTAAACCCTAGAATCCACTTTTGAAACAATGGATTCTAAGAAACGCAAGAAATTATGTTTATGATACCAACTCGCAGGATTTTAGGATTTTTGATGAGAAATTGTAGCTTTCTAAAGAAACATCGGCTTGCGCCGAGTGGTGTCCCTTGTTTTCAAGGCGCGGGCGAAGGATTTACCTAGTCGGTAATGAGCAAGCCCGCGCCACAGAATCTACAATTTATCGCAAAAAGACAAAATCCAAAAACAAAGGAGACCCAATGAAACCCCTTGCCATAATTATCCCCATCTATAATGTCGCGCAATATTTGCTGGAGTGTTTAGAGTCTTTGAGTGCGCAGAGCTATGGGGAGTTTATAGCGATATGTGTCGATGATGGCAGCAGTGATTCTAGTGCGCAGATTATCGCTGAGTATGCCAAGCGCGACTCACGCTTTATCCTCTTAACGCAAGACAATCAAGGCATAGGGGCTGCTAGAAACACAGGGCTTAGGTATGTCTATGACGCTTTACCCCAAGTGGCATATATCGGCTTTATGGACCCAGATGATGCGGTGGGGGTAGATTACTACGCTAATCTTATCTATACGCTAGAATCTAGGCGCGCGCAGATGGCGACCACGCGCGATATATGGCGATTTAGCGATGAGCATTATGATAGCGCGATGTTTGCACTTAGGCAGCCTAAGACTAGAGGCATTACTCGCAAGGTTACAAGCAAAAACATCGCGCATAAAATCGAAGCCCCGCGCAGTGTATTTACGCGAGCATTGCTGCAAAACTTGCGCTTCCCTACCAACCGCTTCGCTGAAGATGTGGGCTTTAGCGTGTGTGCGCACGCTTTGGCTAGCAAGGTGGCATTAAGCAAAAATGCGCGCTATTTTTACCGCGTGCGTAGCGGCTCGCTCACTAGCACAACCCACCCGCCGCAAGAGTTTTTCCAAGTGTTTGGCTTTGTGTATGAGTTTTTTAAGAAGCACGGCTACCTAGAGTCCTATCTCCTGCCCACAGATTTGCTCCGCCCCAATCGCTTCGCAAAAGTGGATTCTAGCTATTTGGCGCAGCTGCAGGAGTTTTTACGCTCTTTAGATCTTAGCCCAAGTGTGCTAGAGCAAAACAAGCCCCTAAGGCTTGCGCTACAAGCAAAAAGCCTAGATGAGTTTATGGCTAGGACTAGGAGCTTTAGAGAGTGGAGGGCGGATAAATTCTGCTTGCATTTGACTAAAAACCGCAAGACGATCATACTCTTTGGCAAGACGCTTCTAGATACTTCTATGGCTTTGACACCGCCACGCCCCACAAGCTCGCCAAGTCCCCAAGCAAGCCCGCGCATAGCCATCATCGCCAAAGACATCACAGAAGCAGGCGGAGGCGAGCGCGTGGGGGTCAATCTAGCTAATGCCTTTATAGAATGCGGCTTTAAGGTTAGCGTCATAAGTCTTTTTAGTAGCAATAATGCGCCAATCTATCCGCTAGAATCTAGGGCGGAGCTACTCTCTCTCTCTCTCTCATAAGCCGCATACACTAGCCAAACGCATAAGCCAAGACCCCAACAATCTTAAAACCAAGCCCCTAAGCAAGCTCGCTAAACTCTGGCAGAAGCTCTTACGCCCCCTGCTTGCCCACAAGGTAGAGAGAGTGCTATGCGCATATAAGCCCACTATCGTGCTAAGTAATGATGGCTGGTATATCCCACGCACCAAGATAAAGGGCGTGCGCTATGTGCGCCTGTGGCATTTAAACGCGCCAAAGCACCTAAGCACGCGCAAAGCTCGCAATCTAGCCAATTTTGATACTTTAGTCGTGCTTTCACAAAAAGAGCTAGCCACTTGGCAGAGCTATCATAAATGCGTGCGGGTGATCCCAAACTTCCTCCCACAAATCTCTAGCAAGCTTGCTAATCCTAGCACCAAAGTCGTGCTATCTGTGGGGCGACTAAGCGGAGAAAAGGGCTTTGATAGGCTGCTTGATATTTGGGCGATGGTGCAAGACCCCTCTAAAGAGCATTATAAGGAGACTTCGCAGTGGCAGCTACATATCGTAGGCAGTGGGAAGCTGCGAGAAAAGCTAGAATCCACTATCTTCCAAAAGGGCTTGAGAAAAAGCGTGCGTTTAGTGGGCTTTAGGCAGGATATGGAGCGCGTATATCTGGGGGCTAGTGTGTATGCGATGTGTAGCTACTTTGAGGGCTTTGGTATGGCACTAGCAGAGGCGTGCAGCTACGGGCTAGCGGGCATTGCCTTTGACATTGCCGCTGGTCCTAGCGATATTATTACACAAGGCAGAAGTGGGTATTTGATAGAAAATGGCGATAAAGAGAGCTTTGCTACTAGGCTGTGTGAGCTAATGAGCGATGAGACAAAGCGCGCGGAGTTTGGCACAAATGCTAGGGAGCTTGTGGCACAAAACTTTAGCAAGCAAGCGGTAATGCCACAATGGCAGGAGGTGTTGCAGTAACAATAGCTAGATAGAAGCAAATCTAACAAATCCTAGAATCCACTTTTTACATTAACGCCCATTTTCCTGTCATTGCGAGCGGATTGAAAATCCGCGTGGCAATCCAATGCAAATAAAGTGGCGTTGAGGTTTATGCGTGGCTTGAGATTTGAAGTAGAATCTAGCTTATAGATTCTATCTTTTGCCTATTAAAAAATACAATCTTAGCCACCTCCCACAACACACCAAAAGAGAGCAGGATAAAAAACACACTAAATCTAGGGAAAAATATAAAATCCGCCATTAAGCCCACAAAACTTAGGGCAAATAAGACATTATACCGCCAAAATAGCCCCAACAGCACAACGCTAAATGCAATGATAAAAAACACGGAGATTTCCATTACCCCCCAAAGGCTATAAGCATAACTATTTAGGGCTGTATGGAGATATTGCATACAAAATAAAATCATAGCACTAAAACAAAGCACAAGACAAAGCCTAAGATGCATAAAGCCTTGATATGTAGAATCTGCTCCTGTGTGTTTTGTGAGAAGAAACAAAAACAGCAAAACAAAGGACATAACAAAAAAGCCAAATAGAGAATCAAAACCAAGTGTCGTGTAGGAAGGATTATGTGCAAACTCGCCAAAAAAGTGCAAATAATTAAAACTTTTAAAAAAGAGAATGCCCACATATATGCTAAATAGCAAAAGCAAGAGCAAGGCAAAATGCTCTATTTTGAGCCTTTGCAAACTTAAGCTAAGAGAGAAGCCAAGTAACGCTACAACGCCCTTGACTAACGCAAAAAATGCAATGCCATTAAAGAATAAGCCTAGAAAGATTAGCCCACTGATACTGCCGCATATCCATAGCTTAGAAAATAGCCTTATAAACTTCCCAAAGAAGCTTTCACTCTCACCAAAAAATCTCACGCAATAAAAGCCAATCATCGCAAAAATATACAATGCAATAGCATTAAAAATACCACTATATAAAATCATATATCTTTTATCAAAAAAATAGTCACTCATTATACAATCATATATCCATATTATGCCAAGAACCCCCACAAACGCCTTTTGCCTTATATGCCATATTAAAAGCGGCAAAAAGCAGAGCATAGCGGGTATAATCGTTACCTCTTTTTCAATATCTGCAAAGCGATATGGATATACGCTTAAAGCTGTAATCAAATATGTCAAAACACCATATGCGGCTATAAAGAGCCAGATTTTCATATATGTCCCGCTATATTGCCATAGTCCCAAAAGCACAAGCCCCATTCCACCATAAAACATATAAAGAAAGCAAACAGAATCACCATAAGCATAGATAAAATTTACCACAGGACTAAAGCCTATAAGCAAAAATCCCGCACTTATAAGCCCAATGCCTAGAAGCATTTTTTTAGAATTTAGACTAAATTGTCTTATGTCTAAAACTTTTGTGAGATTTGGCAAAAGGATAATGCTATAAAACAAGCCTATCAAAGCACCAACCACAGCAAAAAAGATAGTAGCAATCTTTTCCCATTCATTTATCTCCCCTGCCAAAGCACCCCATAAACACCCCACACAAATCACAAGAGAGATGTAAAAATATTTTGGCGTAATAAAGCGGATAAAAAAGCGTGAAAAGTAAGAGGGCTTAGAATCTGCCAAGCTAGAATCTATGGGGCGAGCTGGTTGCTCTATCAACTCCTTATGCAACTCCTTGTGCAAAGTCTTTAGCCTTTTAGCTGTGATTCTTACATTGAGTGCAAAAAGCACCAAACCACCTACAATGCCTATAATCATCATTACGATAAGAATGCTATCTGCAATGTTAAAGAGTGCGGATAAAAGCAATGATAATATCGCCCAGACGCCCCCACCTAAAAGCAGCACTAAAATCACTTCAGCAAAAATCACCCGCCAATATCTCTCACTCTCCATAAGGCTAAGGCTTTTACATCTTATAAGCTCATCTAGCTCAAATCTTAGCTCTCTAAAAAGCATTACTAAAGCTACAAAGGGGGAGAGAATATATTGCTTCAAAGCCAACATCAAGGATCCTTAGAAATGTGAAAATATAAAGTGTAGAGCGTGGATTATACATTAAAATTTTTGGTGCATAAAAGCTAAATATGCTTAAGGCACGATCTTAAGCGTGTAGAAAATCATATAAAGGCATAAAGCCTACAAGGCTAGATTCTACTTGTGCTAGAATCCATTTTTAACCACACAAATACACAAAGCAAAACACAAAGGCAAAAGATGATTTGGCTTGATATTATTGACCCAAAATATGTGCTGTTTTTTAAGCCCATTTTACCAAGGCTTAAGGCTTTAGGTTCTGTGATTGTTACCACGCGTGAGAGTAAGGACTATGATGAGTGCTTGAGACTTTTAGAGCTTTTTAACATAGAGCATTATTGCGTTGGCGGCTATGGCGGGGCAAGCAAACTAGGCAAGTTTGAAGCAAGAATCAATCGTCAAAAGGGCTTTTTGGAGCTTTTTGCAAGGCTTAATGCAATGCCAAAGATTTTTATCACCGGAGCTAGTGTTGATGGCGTGCAGTGTGCGTATGGGCTAGGGATACCGGTGGTGCATTTTGCTGATACGCCGGTGGCTGATGAAAAGTTTTGCTTAGAATCTGTAACGATTTTATCCCGCTTAACGCTTCCGCTTTCTCATCTTGTATTCCGCCCTTTTGTCGTGCCTGAGATTTGCTATACAAGCTTGGGGCTAGATTCTACTCAAGTGGTGGAATATGGCTTTATTGATGTGGCATTATGGCTAGATTCTATCCCCTTGCATTATGAGCTAGAATCGCCGCAGAGAAAGGCATTTTGCGAGAATCTAGGGCTAGATTCTGCTTTGCCTATTATTTTGGTGCGTGAAGAGGAGTATAAGGCTCATTATGTCAAGCATAAATTGCCAATTATTTATGAGAGCTTTGCCCTTTTGGCACAAAAGATTAAAGCCAATGTGCTGTGTATGCCCCGCTATGGTAAAGATGAGCTAGAATCTTGCCTTGCAGAGCTTCCACAAGATGCACAAAGTCGCTTTAAGATTTTGCACCATAAGCTAGAGCCAAAGGATTTTTATCCCTTTGTTGATGTGCTTTTAGGCGGGGGTGGGACTATGAATCTAGAGGCGTGCTATCTTGGCATACCTGTGATTTCCACTCGCTCGATCTTGCTTTTTCACGATAGATTTTTGCTTGATAATGCTTTGATGAAACACGCTAAAAGTGCCACTGAAGCGGTGGAGGGCATTGCAGAGATTCTATCCAAACCGCGTTTATACAAAAGGCAAGATTGCCTTTTTGCGAAAAATGGCATAGATATAGATATGTTTATCTCGCATATCAAGGCGTTGTTATAGTGGCAAGAAACCTAAGCTTCAAAGAACTAAGCCCCAAAAGTCTATGCACTCATTCCCGCACAAATCTCCAACACTAAAAGCAGCAAACCTAAGCGGTGGCTTGGCATTAGTGTAGATAGTGGCTAGACTTGCGCAAATCGCTCTAAAAATGCGCGAAATACGCGATAGAGCTGCTCTACTTCTGTGATTTTCACGCGCTCATCTATGCTGTGGATTGTGTCATTGCACACGCCAAATTCTATCGCCTCTATGCCAAACTCTTGGCAAAATCGCGCATCACTTGTCCCGCCGCTTGTGCTGCACTTTGGGGTGATACCACATACTTTTTGAATGCTTGCACTAAGCGTGTGTATCAGCCTAGAATCCTGCTTGCAGATAAAGGGCTTGGCACTTTGCTTTAGGCTAAGCGTGTAGGAAATGCCGACATTTTTTGCGCACACTGCTTGCATAATGGATTCTACATACTCTTGCACGCGTTCTTTAGGGGTAGCAGGAGAATTGCGCACATTAAACATAATCTTTAGCGCGCTAGGCGTTACATTGACCACCTCTAAGCCGCCGCGCATATCGGTGATGACAAGCTTTGTAGGGGCAAAATCCCTATCCCCAGAGTCTAGCTCCACTCCAGCAAGCTTGCCAAGGCTAGATCCTAGGGCTTCTATGGGGTTTATGCACTTGCTAGGGTATGCGGCGTGTCCTTGCTTGCCAAAAATCTCTAGCACGCCATTGATACTGCCTCTGCGCCCATTTTTGATCGTATCGCCTAGAATGCTAGAGCAAGTAGGCTCGGCGACTATGGCGTGCGTGGGCAGTAGATCGCGCTTGGCTAGCTCTTGTAGCGCATAGGCAGTGCCATAAGTGCCATCTCCTTCTTCATCGCTTGTGAGCAAAAGTGAGAGCATAATGGGGGCTGTGGCAGCGGCTTTGGCACAATCTAGTAGCGCGTAGATACAAGCAGCGACCCCTGCTTTCATATCCTGCGCTCCACGCCCATAGATATAGCCATTTTCCACCACCGCGCCAAAGGGATCCACACTCCAGCCATCTCCCACAGGCACGACATCAATATGCCCCATAAAGCAAAAATGCTTTGCTGGCTTAGGGCTTTTGCCTAGCGTGATATGGGCAAAGAGATTGCGCGTGTCGTGTTTATCAATATGCAGGCACTCAAAGCCAGCTTCTAGCAATAAGGCTTTGATAGGCTCATAAATACCGCATTCTTGTGGGGTGATCGTGGGGTAGGTGAGTAGTTTTGCCAGAAAATCTACGCATTGTTGCGCTTGCATTGTGTCTCCTGTGTGCGTTTGTGTCAATGTGGCTTAGACTAGAATCCACTTTTGCAAGTAGATTCTAATATAGATTGCCACGCTGCCGTTGTCGGCTCGCAATGACAAAGATAGATCCTAGTAGAATCTAGGATAATGACTCTAGGCTGCTGCATTGCTTGCTTGAAGCTATATTGCTGCTAGAATCCACTTTTGCTCTTTTTGCCTGCAAATGCAAGTGTAAATGCAGCACATCAAGGCTAGCAGGCGTTATGCCACTAATTTTAGAGGCATCAAAGAGCGTTTTAGGGCGTGCGATTGAGAGCTTCTCCACCACTTCAAGCGATAGCCCAGAAATCCCTTGATAGCAAAAATCTTCCGGGATTGTGGCTTGGAGCTGGGCGTGCATATTATCAATACTTGCTTGCTGCTTTTGGATATAGTCGTGGTATTTTGCTTGTATGTGGATTTGCTCTTTTGCGGCGGAGCTGAAGTGTGAAAACGCCGGGATTTTGGTTTCTGGTGTTGGCTTTTTACTAAAGAAACCTGCTTGCGTGCCCCCGCCTTGCTTTGCCACGCCGCTATCGTGGCTCGCAATGACAGAAAATAAGGCGTTATCACTAGAATCCAACTTCACACTAGAATCCACTTTTCCACTTTTTTGTGCGTTGTTTAAAAAAGTGGATTCTAGGTTTTGCGTCTTTGTTTGTATGGATTGCCACGAAAATCCTTGCGGATTTTCTCGCAATGACGATAAATGAGCGTTGCCGCTAGAATCCACTTTTTTACTTTGCGGCTGATTTTTATTTGCGGTGAATTTTTCACACTCGGCTTGTTTTTCTTCTTCAAGGATTCTAGGCATTGCGGTGGGGCTTTCGTAGTTTTTTGGGGATTTACTAAAGAAACCTGCTGCGGCTTCGCCTTGCACCGCTTCGCTTGTTTTGGGGGCAGAGCTAGACTGATGGTCTGCGGTTGCCTCCAAATCCCCAAAATCTGCGGAATGCCTACCCAAAGCCGAATCCCCACCAAGTAAAGCCGAATCCCCCTTAGAATCCTGCTCACTGCGTAAAAACCCCTCTAGCGCGTCAAAATCCCTAAACCCATCTTTACCTACGATATGTAGTAGCGCGGTTTTTTGGTTGATGGGGGGGAGATTGAGCTGGGCTAGGAAGCTTTGGGCGCGTTTGTTTGGCGTGATGAAGTGCGTGTGTAAAAACGCTAGGGCTTGTGCTATATCTTGCTTATCACGCGCAAAACGCTCGATATGCTCCCTACTCATTGTGCCAAGCTCTCTAGCATAGCCTAGCAAGCGATAGATCGCATTATCTTCGCGCAGTAGCAGCCGATATTCTGCGCGAGAGGTAAAGACGCGGTAAGGCTCATTTGTGCCTTTGGTTACAAGATCATCAATCATCACGCCGATATAGCTCTCATCTCGGCGCAACACAAGCTCTTTGCGAGGGAAGTGGAAGCGATCTGGCGCGATGTCTTGCAAGGAGAGCGTGGCATTGATCCCAGCTAGTAGCCCTAGTGCGGCGGCTTCTTCATAGCCTGTGGTGCCATTGATCTGCCCGGCTAGGTAGAGGGAGTGTATGGCTTTGGATTCTAGAGTGTGGTGGAGCTGGGTGGGCAAGACATAGTCGTATTCTATGGCATAGCCATAGCGCGTGATTATGGCATTTTCAAGCCCCGGGATAGAGGCGATCACTTGCTCTTGCACATCATAGGGCAGAGAGGTGGAGAGACCATTGACATAGTATTCCGTGGCGTGCGTGGTTTGCGGCTCTAAAAACAGCTGGTGGCGAGATTTATCGGCAAAGCGCGAGATTTTATCTTCAATACTTGGGCAATAGCGCGGACCTACACCATTGATCTGTCCGGTAAAGAGCGGTGCGCGGTGGAAATTCTCGCGGATAAGCTCGTGTGTGCGCTCTGTGGTGTAGGTGATATAGCAGGGCAGCTGCGTGGGGGTAAATTCGCTTGTCGTGTAGCTAAAGTGCGGCGGATTCTCATCGCCAGAGTGCTGCTCTAAATGCGTAAAATCAATGCTAGATCCCAAAATCCTAGGGCAAGTCCCTGTCTTTAGCCGCCCAAGAGTAAGTCCCAAATCGCGCAATGATGTGCTTAAATCATTGCTCGCACTCTCGCCAAAGCGACCATTTTCTAAACGATTTTCGCCGATATGCACAAGCCCTTGCAAAAATGTCCCTGTGGTGATGATAAGCTTGTGTGCGTAATAGTCCTTGCCGATATTGGTGCGCACACCTATGGCTTTCTGCCCTGTGCTATCAAGCAGGATTTCTTTGACCATCGCTTGAGAGATAGTGAGATTGGGCGTGTTTAGGGCGAGATTGCGCGCATAGATCCTGTATAAATCCATATCGATTTGCGCTCTTGTGCCACGCACCGCAGGACCTTTTGAGGCATTGAGTATGCGGTATTGTATCCCGCATTTATCAGTGATCTTCCCCATAACGCCCCCTAGCGCATCGACTTCTTTGACCAAATGCCCCTTGCCTAAGCCGCCTATGGCAGGATTGCAGCTAGCTAGGGCGATATTTTCGACTAAGATAGTGAGCATACACACTCGTGCGCCCATTCTAGCAGCGATACAAGCCGCCTCTAAGCCCGCGTGCCCCCCACCTACGACAAGAACATCATAGACCATACTTACACCAAGCCTTGCATAAAATGCGCTATACGCGCGATACCAGCGGTGATTTGCTCTGTGCTACACGCAAAGCTTAGCCGCACAAAGCCATCTGCCCCAAAGGCACTGCCGGGCACTAGAGCTATCCCCTCTTGCTCTAAGAGCTGCTTACAAAACTCCATAGAATCCCCACCGCAAGCACTCCCTATGGAGATAAAGAGATAGAACGCACCTTGAGGGGAAAGCGTGTGCAGCCCTTGAATCGCGTTGATACTAGATACTGCTAGATCCCTGCGGGCTAAAAATGCTTGGCGCATTGCTTCTATCTGCGTATCCACACCACCTTCTAGGGCGATGATAGAAGCCTTTTGCGTGATTGAGTTGATATTTGAAGTGCATTGGGATTGGAGATTTGTCATAAGCTTGATAAGCGTAGTATCAGCACTTGCGCAATAGCCCATACGCCAGCCTGTCATTGCCACAGATTTGCTAAGCCCATTGATCGTGATAGTGCGCTCAAACATATCTTGGCTAATGCTCCCCACAGAGACAAACTCCCCATCATAGAGCAGCTTTTCATACATCTCATCGGCGATTACGACAATATCGCTGCCGTGCAGCACTTGTGCTATGGACTCTAGCTCCTGCTTGGTATAGACCATACCGGTGGGGTTTGATGGCGTGGTAAGCACAAGGGCTTTTGTCCTAGGCGTGATTGCTTGGCGCAAGGACTTAGCAGTGATTTTAAAGCCATTTTGCTCATTTGTCTCTATGAAAACATTGCTCCCACCGCTATAAGCTACAAGCTCGGGGTAGGTTACCCAATAAGGTGATGGGATTATGACTTCATCGCCTTTATCAATCAATGCTTGAAACACATTGAAAAGCGACTGCTTCGCGCCATTACTCACTAGAATCTGCTTTGGCTCATAGCATAAGCCATTTTCTCGCTCTAGCTTATTGGCGATTGCTTGCTTTAGCTCTGGGATCCCTGCTACTTGCGTGTATTTGGTAAATCCTTCATCAAGTGCGGCTTTTGCAGCAAGCTTAATAGGCTCTGGCGTGTCAAAGTCTGGCTCCCCAGCAGAAAAGCTTAGAATATCACGCCCTTGTGCTTTGAGCGTGGTAGCAAGGGTAGAGATAGCGATAGTGGCGGACTCTTGGAGATTGGTAATGCGGCTAGAGTAGGTCATAAATGCTCCTTGACTTAAGAGATGATTGCAGTGCGCTATTTTAGCAGATTTTGACTTTGGGCGTGTGGGCTAATGCTTTAGGGATTCTTGCTTTTCTTCTAGGAAAAAGTATCGCTCATAGCTAGAATCTAGCTCTTTGGTGATAGATTCTAGCTCCTTTGCCAATGCCACCACACCATAGCGCGCTAGGCTTGTCTCATCGCTAAGTCGCTGCTCGATGAGCTGCTTTTGTGCTTCTAGGGATTGTATGCGATCTGGTAGGCTATCTAGCTCGCGCTGTTCGTTGTAGCTTAGTTTTTTATTTTTGGGCGTTGGCTTTTGCGCGCTTTTGCGGGAGTCTGCGGCGGGGGCTTGCTCATTACCGCTTAGGTAAATCCCTTCGCCCCCGCCTTGACAACCCACAAAATCATCGCAAAACAAGGGATACCGCTCGCCGTTAAGCGATGTTTCTTTAGAATCCATACATTCTGCGCTAGCAGAATAACCACTCCTAGAATCCGCTTTTGTGCTATGGATCGCCACGCCGACTTCATCGGCTCGCGATGACGATTGATTTTCTCGTTTAGCCTGATTTGCTTCTCCTAAGATTCTAGGACTTGCGGTGGGGCTGTGGGAGCTTTGGCGTTTTTGTGGAAGGTTAGCGGACTCCCTGTCCGTGCCTTCCGCAAAAACGCCAACACTGCCGCATTGCTCACCCAAGACTGAATCGCCTAGCAAGAAAAGTGGATTCTAGGAGTTTTGTGAGCCTACCACCGATAGCCAAGCGATGCGGTGTAGATAAAGAGCCCCCCAAGTCCCCCACTATGATAGAGTGAGCTCATACTCTGCTTATAAGTCCAGCTCCCAGCTAGCCCTAGATCAAAGCCCCTTAGATTGATTTTCGCCCCACAGCCTAGCATAAAGCCATCAGAATCCGGTATGCCAATTTTATCCTGCGCACTTGGAGCTGCGTCATAGGCAGCTGACGCCATAAGGCGCACAAAGGGCGTCTTATAAGTCGCGCCTATGCGGAAAGTGTTGGTATCGCGCCAGCCAGCCCCCATATTGCTCACCACGCCAAAGTTTGCAATGCCTACCATATTTTTAAGCGTTTCGCTATTAAAGACATCAGGCAGCGCGACAAGTCCGCTTAAGCCCTTGTAAGTGGCATTGGCAAAATCTGGCGAGACATTAAACTTAAACCCACGACTCCAAAATGTCCGCTCATACACGCCCTCTAAGCGCAATCGCCTATTGAAAAACTCGTGCGCATAGGCTAGGGTCAAAATCTCTGGCATTTGCACGGCGATATTAAGATCTGCTATGGTGAGCACATTGCCCATCGCTCCGCCGACATAGGTGGTAGCTTCAACCTTGCCTTTCATATCAAACTTGACAGGGGAGTTATACACCACACTTGCCATACCATTATCAAACACACGCAGTGAAGCGGCTAGGCGGAATCCTGTGGAGAGATCCTTGCCTTCAGATTTTTGATAGACTTTAGAGGTGCCAAAAAGGTTTGTTTTCTCACTCACGACATCGCCCATTAGCGCACCCCAATTTACGCATTCTATGCCACCTGTATTGCAGTTTTCTACTTTGAGATTTACGCCAAATGCTTGTGCGATCGCTGATATAACAGGATCGCTAAGTAACTTTCCTATATTGCCTTTTTTTATGGATTCTGGGATTAAGGCTTCGATGGCTTCTGGGTGCTTGGAGAGATCTTTGATCTGCTCTTTATCAAGCTGGATCCCTGTGCCCCCCTCATCTAATGGGACATATACGACATTATTAAAGCTCCCCATTGCATACATCACCCGATAGCCAAAGCCAAAGGATAGGCGGTCATTGATAGTCCAAGACACGCTAGGGCTGGCTTCTACCATCATAATAAACACATCTTGTAGAAACTCTCCGCCTTTCCCTGCCCACTGCATAGCTAGCCCAGAGCTAGCCACAAAGCTCCCGCCAAAGGTTACGCCATGCATCGTGCGGGATTTATAAAACATCTTTGGCACAGCTAGGGCAGTATCGCCGGTGCCGCCGGTTACAATTTGAGAGTCTGGGGTGGAGTGCTCTAGGATAATGGGGTTTTTCAAATCTGCAAGCTCTGGCAAAATACCCATAACTACTTTGCCTAGCAAATTATTTGGATCTGTTATTTGCTCTACCATACCCCCTTTATTAAATTCCAAAGTCGTCTTAGAATACAGCCCCTGATTTGTCGTAGCGACATCAAAGTTAAAGCCCGGGATATTGATAAGGCTTGTGGCTAGCTCAAATTCACTTTTATTCTCCCCCCAGTCGTTGCTAAAGCCCATATTCGCAGGATTGTAGTAGCTCGCATCTGCTCCGCGCGCCCCTGCGATATATGCAGAGCTAAGGGCAGTGGCATTTAGGCTTTGCTCTTGGATTTTAAAGCCATTGGCATAGATGTGAGATAGGGATAGGAGGGGCAAAAAACAAGCGCGAGCAAGCATAGCAGAAAGTTTATTGACACAGCTCAACTCTTCACCCCCTTATAGCCTCCTTAGAATCTAGTAGATTAGAACACCACCGAGACAAATCCCATAAACTTCATATAGTTGATATTATAAATATCACGCCCGGTTTGGGTGGTGATGGCGTTTTGATCTAGTCCATCAGTGATCGCCCCTTGGGAAAACTCCGTGCCATCTTTGCGGTTTGTCATATTGCCCATAGTCCAGCGGAAGCCTAGGTTGATCACATTGCGCACTTTGTAGCCCACACCTGCTCCATAAATGAGCCCATCATAGCTAGTTTTGATCGTGGGGTGCTCGCCTCTGCCATTCACCCTCGTATAAGTATCTGTCATAAACTGCCACGCATAGCCCACAAGCCCCACAAGGTAGAATCCATTTTTCTCAAAGCCAATCATCGCTGGAAGCTCGACCCCAAAGCCTTGCACAGCTTGGGCGGTTTCTTTTGTCTCTAGGAATTTATCGGCGATGATGTTTGATCTACCATTTGCTTGCAAGTAGATAGGGAAGTTTAGCTCTGCACCGATAAGGAAGTTTAGCCCTAGGATAGTGGATTCTATCGTGCGGAGATAGGCGTGGTAGCCCACATCGACAGCGACATAGTTTGCCTGCCCTAAAGTCGTGTAAGAGCCGCCAACACTTGCTTCGTTGAATATATACCAGCGGCGTGCGGCGTTTTTGCTTGTGCTGCCATAGGTGGAGCCAGAGACGATAGAGCCGCTTGCGAAATTTTTGGTAAAAGAGCTCTGCTGGCTTTTCACGGATTTGTAGGTTTTGTTGGGATCTTTTGCGCCAAAGGCTAGGCTACATAGCAAGCTTGCTCCAAGGATCGTAGCTAGTGCGGTTGTAGCTAGGGATTTGGTGGGGGTTTGTGTGGTGATTGGCATTGTAACTCCTTTTGCAATTACTCTAAATTTGCTATGATACCAAATCGGCAGTAATAATTAGTAATTAAATATGCAAGAGATTCTAGCAAGCCTAAAGGGAGCGATGAAAGGGGATTGATTGAGAGCTACCACGCAAGATGTGTCGCAAAATGCACCAGCCATATCGCTTAAAACCCCACTGCTAGCCCTTAAGGCTTCAGCAGGTAGCGGCAAGACTTTCGCGCTTGCTACGCGCTATATCATCTTGCTTTTTCAAGGAGCTAGGGCGCATGAGATCTTAGCGATCACTTTCACAAGAAAAGCGACTAAGGAAATGCAAGAGCGCATACAAAACGCCCTGTGTGATCTAGCCCAAGGTGTGCAAGGGGCGTTTTATCAAAGCTTGCTAGCAGAGGGCTTTAGCCCACAAGAGATCGCCCACAATGCCCCTAGAATCTATCAGGCATTTTTGCGCGATAGGGCGCGTATCCTTACAATTGATGCGTTTTTTACTACGATATTGAAGAAATTTTCCTATTTTGCGGGCTTGCGCGCGGATTTTACGATGATCGATGATGGGCAAAGTGCGCTAGAATCTATCAAAGAGAGCTTCCTAGAATCCAGTGCCAAAGGCTCTAGCCTAGAGTCTCTTGCTAAAACTTGTGCTGCGCTTGGGCTGGAGTTTGATAGGCTATTTTCTTTCATACAAGCAGGATTTGAAGATAGGCTGCATTTTTCCAATGCTATGCTTAAGCGATATAGAGAGCTTGATACAAACACACTACTTGCGCATTCTAGGGATAAGCAAGCGCGAGTGATGATCTTGCTCCAAGAGGTGCGACAGATCCTTACTAGTGCTGGGGAGCGACTAGAAATGCCCCTAAGCACTCAAGGCTATAATGCGCTAAGTTTTGCAAGCTTTGAAGAGTTCCTTGATAAAGATAAGATAACTTGGCTTATGCAAGAGCCAAGCGCGTATCAATACTTCAAAAAAATCCTTACAAAAGATGAAGTTACCAATATCCAAGTGTGCGAGAGAATTGAAGAGATCAAGCAGTGTATGGGCGAGATTTTTGCTAGCAAAGAGCGTGCGACACTCGCGCAAATCGCGCGTATGATTACACAATACTCCCTAGCCCACAAGCGCGTGCTAGCTGCAAGAAATATGCTAGGCTTTAGCGATTGTATGCTAGAGCTATATAGCCTGCTAGCACAAGAGCTAGAATCCAATTTAGAGCCTAGCGTGGATTCTAGGGATTTGGTGGATTCTAGGCTAGTGATTGATCCGCTATTTTTCTACTTTCGCCTAGATACGACAATCGCGCATATCTTAATCGATGAATTTCAAGATACAAACCCTATGCAATACCGCATTTTACAGCCACTAATTGATGAAATATGCGCGGGCTTTGGAGCGCACGGCAAGGAGCATAGGAGCTTTTTTATCGTGGGGGATAGCAAGCAGAGTATCTATCGCTTCCGTGGGAGTGAGAGTGGGTTTTTTGACAAGGTGGCAGGAGAGCTTAGGCTCAATGTGCAAAATCTCCCCTATAACTATCGCTCATATAGTGAGATCGTGGGCTTTGTGAATGCGGTGTTTGCTAGAGTCTTTAGCGACTATATCCCCCAGCAGCTCCCCAAAGAGAGTGATAAAAATGGCGGCTTTGTGCGAGTGTGCAAGCTACATATCAAAAGTCAAAAAAGCAGCGGCAGAGTGAGCAAGCAAGAAGTAGAGCCGGCTATGCTTGATTATGCGATACAAACGCTAGGAGAGTTGCTAGAATCTCGTGTCAATGCGCAAGATATAGCCTTTTTGTGCTTTAAAAATACAGAGGCACAAAGCCTGCGCAATGCCATTAAAGCACATTTCCCACATATCAATATCGTGCTAGAAGCGCGGGCGAAAATCACTGATGAAAAAAGCGTCAAAGCCCTGCTATGTGCCTTGCAGCTAGCAAACTTTGTGCGCACGAAGCTAGAATCTAGGCTGGATTCTAGCGCATTGCTTGCTAGCGATGAAGCGAGATTCTATCTCTATAAGCTAGTAAAGCTCCTTGGTGGCAAGGCGTTTGTCTCTCCTAGCCCAAGCGCGATAGCACAGACATTTTTGCACGCCCTAGAGCGATGTCCTATTGATACAAAGCCAAGCCGCTATCTCCTAGCGTTTATCAAAGCATTTGGGCTTGGGGATAAGAGTGCGCAGCTGCTTTTAGAATATAGCCTAGAATCCAGCAGCATTGAAGAGCTTTTTACACAGCTAGAAGCGCAAATCCCCGATGCCCCCAAAGATGATCAGCAAGGCTTGCGGATCCTAACTATCCATAAATCTAAGGGCTTAGAGTTTCCCTATGTGGTGGTGCTTGATCGATTTAGCAAAGCTCCTAATGATAATGCGCAGATTCTACACACACAAGATAAAAAAGTCTTGCTACATTTGCAAGAGCTACACAAAAGGCGCAAAGAGCTTGATGAGCGATATAAACAAGCCCAAGAGCTACGCGCCACACAAAGCACCATAGAAGATAATAATGTCTTATATGTAGCTTGCACACGCGCACAAAAGGGGCTTATCATCATAGCAAGACAGGAGCAATCAAGTCTTTTGCCAATTATCAATAATCTCCCCGCACAGCTAGAATCCACCCAGCAAGACCCCAAAGCCTCATCGACTAAAGCCCATAAACATAACGCACATACACCTATAACAACAGAAGCTAAAGATAGCGATCCTATCTTGCAAGAGTCGCTATATCACCCAGAGATTGTGCTAGAATCTGGGGCTATCATACAAAGCCAGATATTAAAGCCAAAGCCCAAAAGCACGCCACAAATCTTGCAACAAGAGCATTTTGGCAAGCAAGAATTCCCCACCACACAAGCACAAGATGGCTTTGTGCCACATATCGCTAGTATGCGCTTTGGCGAGGCGTTGCATCTAGGGCTAGAGTATCAAGTAGGCTTTGGGGTGGCAAAAGAGCGCGTAAGAGAGATTTTGCGCTATAAGTTTGGGCTAGAATCCAGCGCGCTAGATGCGATAGATTCTCGCATACAAGCCTTAAGGAGTGATCCTAGATTTTTGGCATTGCTAGAGCGTGCTGGCGGTGGCAAGGTGCTTGTGGAAGTGCCGCTTTTTACAGATTGGACACTAAGGCGGCTTGATGTGCTTGTGCATTGCGTGTGCGAAGATAGAGAGGAGTTTATCGTGGTTGATTATAAAAGCGGTGCGCCAAGGAGCGAGCATACAAAGCAGGTGCAAGAGTATATGCAGGCTTTGCGCTATGCGTATGGAGAGCAGATAGAGTGCCAGGGCTATGTCGCTTATATCCGCGATCCTATACAAGTGGTTAGCGTAGTGTAAGGATTGGCGATGAATCAAGGACTCTATCTAGAATCTATCAATATTATGACAAAGGAATTTTTAGCCCAAAAGTCTTTTGATGAGTTTATCGCGAGTGTGAAGCCTGCGTTTGCTACGCTTTTGGCGCGTAATGAAGTGGAGAAAGATACTATTCGCAAGGCGATTATGGACTTTATGGCACAAAGAGGTATGAAAGCTCTTGTGATGTTTGGGGCAAATGACATTACCATTAAATGCAGTATCATCAATCGCGATAAAAACGCGTATGTGGATTTTCTTATGCGATTTCTTGATGAAAAAGGCTATATTGATCGGCTAAAAAGTGGCGATAATAGCTGCTTGAAAGAGATTTTCTTATCACTGCAAGACACAAAGCTATCAAGCGATCTTATCAAAGATATTGTGCGTGGTGGGCTAAAGAGAGTGCTAGGGCTTGGCGATAGAGATGGGCTGTTTTTCCACGATGTGGAGCCATTGGTCAAAAACTTTGACTTTGAGCTTGTGCAAAATAACGCCCAAATCCGCGAGATGACAAAATCTGCTCGTATAGATTCTCTGCTTGATGAAGCCACAAAAGCGCATATTGATCGCGCATTAAAAGAGAAAAATATGGAGCTAGTCATCAAGCAAATCACGCAAGAGCTGATTGATAGCAAGCTAGCGGTGATGCGTGCTATGGATTTTTTGGGGGCATTTTCTTTCCTCTATATACAAGAGTTTGTTAAGCAGCTTCAAGGGCTAGAGCTACACTTAGGCGCACGCGTGCTAAACTGCTATGGCGCAGAATCTTACCGAGAAAATAGAGAGCAAATTTGTGAAGAAATCGCGCAAGAAGTGCTGCATAGGCTAGATTCTGGGGAGGTGTATGCTAGGGAGTTTGTGGCGTTTTTTGACGGGAAGAAAAAGATCTTTAATGGTAGGGAGTTTTATGTCCCTGTGATTGAAGATGTGGATTCTAAGATTTGGGGGCTTAGTGATATTGAATTTATCTTGCATTCTGAAAGAGACATTAACCAAGCTTTGCAAAAGCACCGACAAAATATCGCCGATGCGCAAAAACGCTTGCTTGCAATCGATCAAGAAGTCCGCGATAATAACGCGATAATCCAAGAAAAGCAAGAGCAGATCCAAACCCTAAGCCAAGAATATGAAGAAAAAAAGACCCAGAGCCTAGCCTATGAAAAAGCCGATATAGAAACGCGCAATGCTATGACAAAAATCATCAACTCTCTCTTGCAAAAAAAGATCCAAACACTTGATACAATCGCTTCGCTAAAGGGCAAAAACACCGCCTTGCAAGAAGAAAAATACACAATGCAAAATACGCAAAAAAACGCCCAAGCAGAAATCACGCTCATCACTAGAGAAAATAAGCAGAGTATCTATCGCTTTGGCAATCTTTTACACGCTTTGGGCGGGCGCATTTGCGCCCTTATCATAGAGCTAGATAGCTATGCATAAAAGCTTTGAATCTCAAGCAAAAATCCTGCTGCTTTTTATCGCATTTGGATTCTTACTTGTGTGCATTATCGCGTTTTTGGCGTTGCTTGGGCTAAAAGATGAGTATGATAAAAACCTAGCAAATCACTTGCAAAAATCCCACTCCTTGCAGCAAATCCAAGCCTACTACCACGAGCTAGCACTTGCCCCAAGCAAGCCCCTAGATCAAGGCATTGTGCTAGAGCATTGGGCAGCGTATAAAAGCGAGCCGCGCGAGCGCACAATCATCGCTAAATTTAAGCAGTTATATCAGCAGATATTTTTGCGCCAAGAAGTTGAGAAAATGGCTAGTTTGCGCCAAAGACAGCTAGGGCTTATAGAAGAGCTGGATTCTAGAATCCACAATCAGCTAGCACACAAAGCCCCCAATCGCACAAGCACAAAATCCAAAGAATTGCTACACGAGATCACCCAGATCATCGCCACACTAGATAAGCTTGTGCAGACAGATATTGCTAGGGCTTTGCTTGCTACTAAAATCGCAGATTCTCTCTACAATGCCACGCTATGGCTGCTTTTTGTCTTTGCGTTTTTGGTGAGCTTTGGGACGCTGTATTTTGCCTCTCTTGTGCTGGGCTTTGTGCGCGGGGTCAATCACAAGCTCCAGCAGACAATCGATGCCCAAACAAGTGAGCTTAAGCTTACTAACCAGAATCTACAAAAAACTATCGCCTATGAGATCGAGCAATCGCGCAAAAAAGATCAAATTATGTATCAGCAAGCCCGTCTTGCCTCAATGGGTGAGATGATCCAAAATATCGCGCACCAATGGCGGCAGCCGCTTAACTCACTCATTATTCTCTTTCAAAGTTTCAAGCTTAAATATGAGCAGCAAAAGCTTACCGATGACTTTGTCGCTAAAGAGACAGAATTTGCCTTGCAGATTGCCAAAAATATGTCTGATACCATTGAAAATTTCCGCAACTTTTTCCGCCCAAATCTCGCCAAAGAGAGATTTTCACTCACGCAAAGCATACAGGATTCTATCCGCTTGATTCAGCCTACTTTAGAGCAAAACAATATCGAAGTATTTTTC
The DNA here is from genome assembly GCF_900451095.1 of Helicobacter canis. Taxonomy (NCBI): domain Bacteria; kingdom Pseudomonadati; phylum Campylobacterota; class Epsilonproteobacteria; order Campylobacterales; family Helicobacteraceae; genus Helicobacter; species Helicobacter canis. The sequence goes on from NZ_UGHV01000001.1 coordinate 1,302,750, forward strand.
ACTTATACGCAGGAGTTGGAGATGGTCGGCTATGAAAATGCCTTTGCCCAAGTGGTGCTAAATATCATCAAAAACTCCCAAGATATTTTCACCAAAGAAGATGCCACAGATAATGCACCTGCGGGTGTGGTGCAAATCACTTTAAAGCAGCTAGAGCAAAATTGTGATTCTACGCCTTTTGCTCTGCTAGAGATTATGGATAATGGCGGTGGTATCACACTTGCAGATATTGATAAAATCTTTGAGCCATATTTCACCACAAAGCATAAGTCCATTGGCACAGGCATAGGGCTATATATGGTTAGGCAAATTGTGGAGAGACAAATGGGCGGAAGCATAGAAGCGCGCAATGGTGCGTGGCGGTGTGAGCAAAATGGGCAGGAATTGTATGGCGCGATTTTTATGATAAGATTTCCATTATATTTTCAGCAGGATAGTTAATGCAAGAGTTTGCAGAATTGCGAGATTTGAGTATTTTGTATGTTGAAGACAATGATGATGTCTCGCGTGTAACAGCAATGGTGCTAGAAGACTATATGGGCAGAGTGCTACTTGCTAAAAATGGCGCACAAGCTTTAGAGCTGTTTAATACTCATCATATTGATATTATCCTTACAGATATTCTTATGCCAAAGATGAATGGCATAGAGTTTGCACGCCTTGTGCGCCAAAGCCCTCATAATGCCAAATGCCCCATTATCATCGCCACCGCACACACAGAAGTGAGCTACTTGCTTGATGCTATAAGCTTGCAAGTTGAAGGCTATATCTTAAAGCCCCTTGATGTCAAAGAGCTGCTATCCACACTGCATAAGGCGATTTTACCCCGCCTACAAGCCCAAGAGATCCGCGATAAAAATCTCTTGCTAGGGGCGATTGCGACATTTGTGGGAGGCAAAAAGATAGAGATTATCCAATTTCTCTTCACACATTGCGATAAGGATAATATGTTTTATGGCTCGTATGAAGACATTATCGAGCAGCTCAATGTCAGCAAGCCCACGATTGTAAAGACATTTCATCAGCTTATGGAAGTAGGGCTACTTAGCAAAATCCGCAACAAAGTCTATCGTATCAATATGCCTCAGGGCTAGAATCCTAAAAGCTAGAATCTATATAGGCGTATGTGGCAATAAACAAAAAAGGCTTAGAATAAATCTGTGAATGAGGTATTTATTTGAAGTTTTTAGATGGCTTTGCTCGGCGTTTGCTTGGGTGTGTCTTTGCTTAAGCAATTTTGGACAGCTTGGCTAAAAGGCAAATAATCTCTCCAATCTGGATTTTATATAGTGTATCTGCATATACAATGCGCTCTTGGCGTGTTTTTGCTAGAGTTTGTGCGATTAAATGCCAAGCGTATTTGTGCTAAGTGATAGGCTTTAGCGCATTTGTATTTGGTGTAGTTATGTCGCAAGTGGTGTTTTTGTGTATAATGTAGCTATATGCAAACAAGGGGGCAAGAATGAGCAAGATTGTAGGCAAATTGCAATTGGGGATTAACGCAAAGGTATCAATTAGCACGACATTTTTGGTGCTTGTGAGCTTTAGTGTTTTGGCGTGGTTTGTGTATTTTAATGCGCAAAAGACCATAACGCTCATTGAGTATGAGACACAAAGCAAGCAGGTCTTGCAGCTAGAAAATCTCATCAATGTCTATATCGATGAAAAAAAGCGACTCATCAATAAGCTTGCCAAAGAGGCATTAGCAAGTGGCTTAAACGAAGCGCAAATGATCCAAAATCTCCGTTTGATCCAAGAAGCAGGAGACTTCAATCTCTCATATATCGGCTTAGAATCTAGTGGCAGAATGCTACGAGGCAATGGCAAGCACCAATATCCACAAGATGGCTATGATCCGCGCACGCGAAGCTGGTTTCAAATCCCTAAAAAATCCCTACAAGATGAAGTGCTAAGCGAGCCTTGGATCCAAAACTCCTATAAGATTCCGGTCTTTGGCTTTGCTTCTCCTATCATTGAAAATGGTCGCTTTATAGGGGTGGCAAGTGCGGACATCGCCCTAAAATCGCTTAATGCCTATATCCACGCACAAGATGAAAAGATAGGTAGTCAGGGGATTATTGTCATAGATACAAATGGCAATTATGTCAGCCATAGTGATGAGGGCAAGATTTTACAAAGTGATGAGTTTGCCAAAGCGATAAAGAGTGCCTTTAGTGCTGATAAACCGACCTTTAGACTAGAATCCAGTATTGCAACTTGCAGGCTAGAGTCTCAAACGCAATGGCTGCTTTGCTCCATTATCCCAGAATCTCGCATAGCCGATGCGCTAAGTAAAAATAACAAACCCATTTTCATTATGCTCTTTATCTTTGCGCTTATTCTTGTTGTGGTTTTGTATTGTATCCTTGCGTATTTGCTAAAGCCCATTAAGCGTATCAAAAAAAGCTTGCTAGAGTTTTTTGACTTTTTGAATCACAAGCGTCCAAGCGTGCAGGCTCTTGTCTTGCGTAGTGGCGATGAGTTTCAAGAAATGGCAGAAGCCATTAGCGATAATGTCAAAACAATCCAAGCCAATATCCTAAAAGACACGCAGTCTTTGGACGACTTTTTTAAAGCGGTGGAGAGTATCAAGCAGGGGTATTTGCGCTTGCAGCTCCATACCAATGCTAGCAATCCCCAGCTAACGCAGCTTGGCGCGCTGTTTAATGAAATGCTAGCATCGCTTGATATGAATGTATCGCGTGTGCTAGAGATTCTTAACCGCTATGCTGATAATGACTTCCAAGATGGGCAATCAAGCAAGGACCTAGCCCTTGCAGGAGAGCTACAAGCGATGAATCAAGGCATAAATCATCTTGGTGAAGAAATACGGAAAATGCTTTTTACAAGTCTTGATTTTGCCAAATCGCTTAACTGCAAGGCAAAAGATCTTGAAGAATCTGTCCAAGCCCTAACGACAAGCACACAGCGGCAGGCGGATTCTCTAGGAAAGACCACAGAGGTAGTAAGAGAGATCACAGAATCTATGCAGGGCATTGATAGCAAAGCCCAAGAAGTAATCCAGCAAGGCGAGGATATCAAAAAGATTCTAGGCTTTATCGCTGAAATCGCCGACCAGACTAATTTGCTAGCCCTAAATGCTGCCATAGAAGCAGCAAGAGCAGGGGAGCACGGCAGAGGCTTTGCAGTCGTTGCCGATGAAGTAAGAAATCTCGCTGAACGCACGCAAAAAAGCCTAGGCGAGATCGGAGCTAGTGTGAATCTTCTGGCACAAAGTATCAATGAGATGGGCGAGTCGATCCGAGCGCAGATGGATAGTGTCGAGCATATCAACGATAGCATTGCCCAGCTAGAAGAGACCACCCAGCACAATGCCCAAACCGCAAGCAAAACACAAGAAATTAGCCTAGGGATCGAAGAGATCGCGCAAGATATTTTGCAAGATGCTAATAAAAAGAAATTTTAGATTCTAGGTAATCCTATTGCGATATGGGAGATTAAGCGATGTGGGTAAATTTATCTAGGTGCGTATAGTTGCTAGCAATGTGAGCCGACTAAAGCGCACGAGCGCACGCTAGTTGCTGCTTGGCTAATTACTATTTGGCGTGGGGGTAGCTTGTGGCTCTTTGATTTTGTTGTTTTTTAGGACTTTGCCATAGCTTAAGGATACACCGATGAAAAGATTGCTTGCTGGCTTGTTGATATAGCGACCTTTTAGGAGATAGAAGCTTATAAATGGTGAAATGGTGAAGCTGTTCCACAGGGTTGTATCAAGGCGGAGATTGCATTCTAGCTCGTGCTCTGGGTTGCGTAGATTGGGGTAGTTGTTGATAATATAGTAGCGGTAGTTTAGCAGCGAGCTAAACTGCACGCCCTCGCGTAGCATACGCTTAAGCGATAGTCCTGTCTCCACGCCCATAGATTCTATGAGATTATGCACATCGCTAAAATCTTCTTCGCCAAAGAGATTGAGCTTGAGATTCTCAACATATTTGCCATCAAAGAGCCTAACCCCAGCGGCAAAGCGAAAAAACTTCTTGCGATATGGGAGATTAGGCGATGGGGTGAATTCACCTTGTAGGCTTAGCTGGGCATAAGGACCAATCTCGCCACCGCCGATTTTATCTAGCTTCCAGATCCTTTGTGTATATCCCGTGGAAAATAGGATTCTATCAAGTGTTTTGTTTTTTAAGCGTTTTTTGGGTGATAAAAAGACCATTGTCTCGCCGTATTCTGCAAGGAGAGAGTTAAAAAACACAAAGCGTTTGGAGTAGTAATCCGCCAGCACATAGCCATAAAATTGCATTATCAGCTGAGAATCACCACTAAGGCGACTATTGGCAAATTGCGCATAGGGGTCTTGATTGGTGATTTTAGTCGAAGAAAAATTGACAGAAACGCGCGTTAGATCAACTAGCCAGCCTTCTCGCTCTATATCTATATCTAGCTTCTTGTTTGCAGGATTGGCGTGTGCATAGAGACCACACGCCAAGCATAGTGCAAAAAGCTTAGGCAGACTATTTGGAATTTGGGATATGGTGCGAGAAATTTGAAATATGTTTGATAAGATTTTTTTCATCAAAGATCACATCTTGCTGGGCGGCTTCTTTGACAAGGGCTAGGGCTTCATTAGTATTGTAGTCATTGCCCCCTTCATAAGGCTCAAAAATACGATTAGTAATCGCTAGGGCATACGCATTTTTCTTGATACTTGGCGGTGCAGAGTGTGGATTGATCGCATAGACAACAGTCTGGATCAAGACTTCATCAAATTTCCAATGATCAAAGCAGTAAGCTAGGAATGAAATATGATCGACACCGAAGAATTCTTGCTCGATTAGCGCGATATTTTTAAAGTCATTTGCTTTAAGCGCATCGCGGAATTCTTTGTCTTTTTTGGATCGAATAAGCACACTTGAGAAAAGGATCATACCAAGCCGCAAGAGCATAGCGCACGGGATCAAGGTTTGAGAGAGCTTGCGGTCTTCTTCATTGAGCCAATTTGAGATGAAATCTACTTCTTTAGAGCAAGTGCCTATGAAGATATTTGTATCAAGTCCATAGGGGCTGACATTGATTTTGATCCTAGAGCGCAGAGAATCTGCCATTACGATATTTTTGACATTTTCTATCCCAAGTAATGCGATGACTTGGTTGATCGTGGAGATTTCTTGAGAGAATCCATAGTAAGCAGAATTTGCAGTTTTGAGCAGATTGGCAGTAGCTAGTGGGTCTTTGGAGATAATATCCACCACACCTTTTATCTCTATTTTTGATCCCTTTTCATCGATATAATCGCGCAATTTGATCACTGTGTTAGGCAAGGGGGGGAGATTTTGCTCTATGAGTGTTAGAAGTATATCATTCATTCACATATCCTTATTGGGTATAAACTCCACTAGAATGAAGCCTTGTTTGCGGTCTCCATTCTATCCAAAATTTATTTGGTTTGTGGTTAATGCGCTAAATATTTGCGCGGTAGCCTTGCTGCGATACTTATAGTGTAAATCGACTAAAACTACAAGGAATCAAATAAGAATCTAAGCTAAATAAAGGTATCTTTTATAATCTATTTTAATATATTGGTTTGTTCTTATGGAGATGATTTCACTTATTATTGTCGCTGGGCTTGGGCTGTCGATTATGCTTAATCTCGCGCTTAAATACTTCGATATTCCAGCGATCATTGGCTATATTGTTACGGGCGTGTTGATTGTCTATATCTTTGACATTCGTGGTAATGACATACTTACAGATGTAGCGGAGTTTGGGATTGTTTTTTTGATGTTTATGATCGGGCTAGAATTTAGCTTTGATCGCCTAAAATCTATGCGCCAAGAGGTGCTGACATTTGGGATCTTGCAAGTATGCATCACAACTTGTGCCTTTTTGCTTGTTAATTACTATGTGCTTGGATTCTCCTTTGTTTTCTCGCTTGTGGTGAGTATGGGCTTCTCGCTGTCTTCTACGACCATTGTCCTTAGCCACTATGAAGCAAATAGGCAGCTTGATACATCATTTGGCAAAAATGCCGTGGGGATTTTGATTATGCAAGATATTGCTGTGATCCCGATTTTGCTGATTCTAGCCATTATGACAGATTCTCAAGCATCGCTAGGAGATATGCTTATCAAAACTTTCATTTCAGGCGTGCTAGTCCTAGCACTTTTGCTAATCCCGGGGCGGTGGCTGGCAGTGCGTATGCTCTCGCGTGCTGCGCGTGCTAAGACCAATGAGCTATTTATGGCAAGCGTGCTATTTCTAGTGCTAGGCTCCGCGCTTTTGGCACATAGCTTTGGCTTTTCTATGTCACTTGGCGCATTTATCGCTGGTATGAGTATTTCTAAGACACGATTCCGCTATCAAGTGCAATCAGATTTGTCGCATTTCAAAGACATTTTTCTTGGGTTGTTTTTTGTTACCGTGGGCTTGCAGATTGATGTGGATTTTTTAATGCAGGAGTTTTTTGCTCTTATGTTGGCATTAGCTCTTGTTATGGTGTTTAAAACAGCGGTTGTGTATTGGATTTTGCGGTGGTTTCGCAGCTATCAAAGTGCGCTTAAAACCGCTCTTTCGCTCTGTCAAATCGGGGAGTTTTCTTTCGCTATTTTTCTTATGGCAAATCGGGAAAATATCTTTGCCGAGCGCATTAGCGGCGGGCTATTTGGCGCGCTAGAAGATGCTGGGATCATTAGCTTTGGTGATGGGGATATTTATCAGTTTTTCGTGCTTATGGTAACTTTTTCAATGATTGCCACGCCATTTATCTTGAAGTATTTAGATCCTATTTGTGCCTTTGTGCTTAAACAAAAGCTAGCCCAATCTCACGCAAGTGATGAGCTTGCACAAATCCCAAGTGATTTGAAAAATGGGCATATTATCGTGGTGGGCTATGGGGAGTTTGGGATAGAGGTGGTGGATTTGCTAAAGCAAGCGGGCAAGACTTATGTCGCAGTGGATTCTGATGGTGAGCGCGTGGAGCTTGGGCTTAAGCTTCAAGATCGCGTAGTCTATGGCAATATCAAGCAAGTGGAGTTTCTCAAACTGCTAAAGCCCAAAGATGCGCAATGTATGATCCTAGCTATCGATGATGCAGAGACAATTAAGGATATTTGCGATGAGGTGCTAGACTTTGACCCACATATCCCCATCATCGCAAAAGTGGATTCTAGGGAAGTGCAAGCAAGCTTAGATGCCATTGATGTGATCAACTTCAACTCCCGCACAGAGATCGCAAAGCTCCTAGTGCAAAAGGCAGTGGAGTTCTAGACTGCGTTTTGGTATCGCGCTTTGGCATTGTGAGAAGTTAGTGCGACTTTGCGGATAAGGTATAGCTTTTTAGCAATCACAAAATCCACGCCCTTTGCCCTAGAATCCTTGGGAGAGCAACCGCAGCTAGAGCTGTGAGCATTGAAAAGGCGTAATGATCCATAGCATAGAATCTAGTTTGCAAAAGTGGATTCTAGTCCTACACGCGTGATCTTAGCTTGCGATCTTTGGGTAGTCATCTTGCAAGTTGTAAAAAGGGCTTTAAACATTAGGGTGAGAGTCTTTAAGAAATGCTCGCAAGCTTTTATACTCATCTTTGCTAAAATACCGCCATTTGCCCACAGGCAGGGCATTAAGCCTAGCAAAGCCATAGCGCACACGGCGCAAATCAAGCACGCTTGCCTTAAAATAGCCAAAAAACCGCCGCAGCTCTCTATTGCGCCCTTCTTGGATCACGACCTTAAGTCGCGATAGCGTGGGGGTGCTTTTGATAATCTGCCACGAGATAAATGGCGCAAACTCCATTGCCACAATCTCACTATGGCTATGCCCGCCGCGCCTAGCATCGCTGGCTTTAAGCCCATTTTCCATAGCTTCTAGCATTGCTTGAGTTATGGGCTTGTCGATTTTGATGATGTATTCTCGCTCGAGGTTGCTATGCATAAGCGCGCTAACAATGCTCTTAGAATCCCCTAAGATAAGCAGCCCTTCACTTGAAAAATCTAGCCGCCCCACAGGGATAAATGCGCGAAATCTGGATTCTAGGCTATCATAGATCACTCTCCTTGCGCGATCATCGCGCTTGCTTACAAGCTCACCTTTGGGCTTATGGTAGATGATAAATGTATAATCATCAGCCTTTTTGGGCTTTAGCTGCTTGCCATCGATGAAGATCTTGTCATCTTTGGTGATCATCGCGCCTAGCTGGGCTTTTTGGCGATTGATACGCACGCGCCCTTGGGCGATGAGCGAGTCGGCTTCTCGGCGTGAGTGTGCGCTATTGTGCGCGATAAAGGTATTTAGTCGCATAAGCCTAGTAGAATCGCTTCTTTGGCGTGGTAGCTTATGATGATGTCTGCGCCCGCGCGTTTGAAGCTTAGGAGATTTTCTTCTAGCACACGCTCATAATCGATAATTCCGGCTTTTTGCGCACATTTTAGCATTGCATATTCTCCGCTGACATTGTAGATAGCAATGGGAGCTAGCGTGGCTTGTGCTATATCGCGCACAATGTCTAAAAACGCTAAAGCGGGCTTTACCATCAAAATATCCGCGCCTTCTTGCGCATCAAGCAGGCTCTCAAGCAGGGCTTCTTTGGCATTGGCAATATCTTGCTGATAGCTTCTGCGATCGCCAAAGCTTGGGGCAGATTCTGCTACATCGCGGAATGGTCCATAATACGCGCTAGCAAATTTGGTGGAGTAGCTCATTATAGGGATATGCGCAAAGCCGCTAGAATCTAATGCCGCGCGTATGGCTCGCACCATTTGATCCATAGAGGCACTTGGGGCGATCATATCTGCACCTGCTTGGGCTAGAGTGATAGCCTGCTTTGCTAGAATCCGTAAAGTCGCGTCATTATCCACGCTACCTAGCCTTTCATCAAGTATGCCACAATGCCCGTGGCTGGTGTATTCACAAAAGCATAAATCCACAACCACAAGCAGCTCTGGGCAGGCGATTTTAATCGCAGCAATAGCGCGGCAGACAATGCTATCAGGCTGCAAGGCGTGGCTACCTTGAGCGTCTTTGTCCTTAGGGATACCAAAAAGCACTATGCCTAAAATCCCAAGCTTAGCCACCTCCTCGCACTCTTTTACAAGCGTGTCGATACTCATTTGATATACGCCCGGCATAGAAGCAATCTCGCGCTTAATCTGCTTCCCCTCGCACACAAACAAGGGCAGAAGAAAATCGCTTTTATGCAGGCGATTTTGACGCACAAGAGCGCGTAAGGCGGGATTATAGCGCAAGCGGCGCGGACGCAAAAAAGTGGATTCTAGGCTGTGGGGTTTGGCGGATGTAGGTGGTGGTGTCATATTGAGCCTTGCATAGATTAAATGTGGTAATATAGCACTGCTTTTATAAAAATATTGTAAAGATTTGGGGCTAGGCTATGTATGCGCAGTTTGATATATCGCTAATGTTGCAATACCTTAAAAACAAAGGATATAAGCAAGATGAGCTATCAGCGATGAGCGATGAGCGTATTTTGAAGCTCTATCAAGATATAGCAAGAGAGTTTATCCTGCAAGCCCAAGATGTGCTAGAGACTAGCCCAGAGCACGAGAATCTACGCAAAAAAAGCACGACTATTATGCCAGAGACCATCGCACTGATCGGGCGGGATTTGTGCAAGCTGTATGAAGAGATAGATAATTATATCGATCTATACTCTGTGCGTGAGCTAGCAAATCTCCTGCTCTCTGCTTTGCCCGGGGTAAAGCTTGCTAAAGTGGAAAAAATGGTGCGTATAAAAATCCGTGAGCTACAAGAAATCTGGCTATTAGAGCTAAAGGACAATCTAAGCTCACTCCCTGAAGAAGAGCGCGACACGCTTATGGAGTATTATCTAGCGCGTAAAGATGACTTGCCTATGCTAAGGGATATTTATCAAAAGTCCAAAGACCCAGCCTATCTTGATGAGATCTGCGATCTTGCGCATATCAAGCTATCGATGATCAAAGAGTATATGCCAGATGAGCTAGAATCCAACTACAAAAGCTTCTATGATCATAGCCCAGAAAAGCTCTCTGTGATCCAAAGTATCCTAGCTTTAACGGCTGCATATAGCAAGGGAGCGTTACTAGGAATGTCTATCAAAGAGCTACAAGAAATGCTTAAAGAGCTACAAGAAAAAGAACAAGAGCAAGCCGAGCAAAAGGCACTTGTGGATAGGTATTTTGAGAGATTTAAAGCAGCCTTGCACGATCCAGATGACCAGCACTTCACAAATGTCTGCCTAGATGCAGCAAGCGAGCTTCCGCGCCCAAGATTCCAAGAGCTAGCCACAGAGCTAAGCAGGCATTATAAGCATTTTCATCAACGCTTTAGTGATGTAAGCAAAGAATATAAAGATATGCAGAATCTACAAATTGTGTTTTAGTGTGGCAAATTTGGCGCGGTGGGATATTTTGTTTTTGGCTGTTTTGTGGTATCCTAGAATCCACTTTATGTAAAGGAGTTGTGATGAAAAAGAACATTGTGTTTTTTGAAGCAAAAGGCGGGAGTGATAAGGGTCCTGATGGATATAGAAAAGACACTATGCCTATGGTCAATGCGCTCAAGGCAAAGGGCTGGAATGCGGAAGTGGTGTTTTTCACCGATGATATTTTGCGCAATGAGAGCGAGCGCAATGCGATTTATGAGCGCGTTAGGGATAGTGCTGATGGCTATGTATCGCGCGTAAATCCGGGGAATTTGAAAGAAGAGAAACTCTACTTTGATGTGCTACGCAAGCTTTGCAATGATGGGCTTGTAGGTATGTCTCACCCAGATGCGATGATTGGCTATGGGGCAAAAGACGCGCTTACAAAGCTAGCTAGCACAGATCTTGTGCCAGATGATACTTATGCTTACTATGATATTGCGACTTTTAAAAGCACTTTTCCAAAAAGCCTTGCCAAAGGTGAGCGTGTTTTGAAGCAAAATCGCGGCTCCACAGGTGAGGGGATCTGGCGCGTGCGGCTAGAATCCGCAAGCGATTATGGCAAGCTAGATTCTCTCCCGCTAGATACGACGATCATCTGCACAGAGGCTAAAGACAATCACACTGAAACGCGCAAGCTTGGGGAGTTTATGGATTTCTGCGAGCAATACATCATCGGTGATAATGGAATGCTTGTGGATATGACCTTTTTGCCGCGCATTAAAGAGGGTGAGATTAGAATCCTAATGCTCTATAAAACGCCTGTATATGTCGTGCATAAAAAGCCTGCTGAAGGGGGCGATGCTTTCTCTGCGACTCTCTTTAGTGGCGCGAAATACCGCTATGATGAGCCTAAAGACTGGCAATCACTCATTGATTGGTTTTTAGTCCAGCTTCCAGAGATCCGCACAAAGCTTGGCAACTATGATCTGCCACTAATTTGGACAGCAGACTTTATCCTAGATACTGATGCAAACGGCAAGGACAAATATGTCCTAGGTGAAATTAACTGCTCTTGTGTGGGCTTCACAAGTCCAGCGGAGTTTATGGAGAAAATCGCTGTAATGGTGGGCGATAATATCGTAGAAATCGTTAGCGAGAAAAAGGCGTAATACAAGAGCCGCTGCCCTAGCGGCTCTGTGCATATTTTAGATTCTTTGATTGCACATTCTTATATCCTTGTTTTAGTCGTGATTTTTTGTATTTTTAAGCTGGGTTTTTGTTTTGCTGTTGTGGCTTTGCTTGGCTCGCTAGAATCTGGCGTGCTTAGTTTGGCGTGGTGTGATATGGCTTAGGCACAGGACCAACTATAATAATAAGAAAAACTTTTATTTTTTAAGTTATATTTCATTTTTGCTTCACTACTATGCCAAAGTTTTTGATAATCATTTGCAGTATTGTAAATGTGATAAAACGCTATTACACAAATACAAAGGATATGTATGAAAACTCCACCCCCAATCAATCGCCCACTCTATACGATAATAACGCATAGGAGCCCTTGCTTTTTGCTGCTTGCTCCATTGCTACTTCTAGCCCAGCCAGATGAAGCCAAGCAGCCATATCAAGACGCCTCCCAAGCAATGTCCCAAGAAGTAGCCCAAAAAGCTCGCAAAGAATCCACAAAACCACAACACGATCAAAGCAGCTCTAGCCTAGAGACAAAAATGCTAGCCGAGCAGGTCGTTACTGCAAGTGGTTTCCACCAAAGCCACTTGCTAGCCCCAGCTTCAATTTCTGTAGTAAGCCCCCAAGACATCGCCTCTCGCCCTGTGCGCGATCTAGCAGAGGCTTTGGCAAATGTGCCGGGTGTGAGCATAGATGCTAGTGTGAGCAAAACAGGGGGCTATGGTATCTCTATCCGCGGTATGCCAAGCTCCTATACACTTGTGCTAATCGATGGCAAGCGCGTAAATGCGGATTCTAGCCTTTTCCCCAATGGCTTTGGCGACTCTACCACGAGCTTTATGCCCCCGCTTTCTATGATAGAAAAAATAGAAGTCGTGCGAGGTCCTGCCTCCACGCTCTATGGCAGCGATGCGATCGGCGGTGTGGTCAATATCATCACCAAGCAGAGATATGATAAATGGGGAGCTAGCTTTGGCTATGACTATACTTTCCAAGAGAATAAATCCTTTGGCAATACGCAAGGGTTTAATTTCTACACCGCAGGTCCCTTGAATGAAGCGAAAAATTGGGGATTATCATTGCGAGGGCGGCAATACAACAGAGAGTTTGTCCCTAGCACCAATCTCTCTAAATACCCATCTGTGTCAAATGGGCAGGAGTCTCAAGCAACTGCTGGTAGAAATACTATCGTAGGGCTAGCTCCATTTTCTAGCTACAATGTGGGTGGCAGGCTAAGCTGGAGCGAGCTAGCAGAAGTGGGGGGCAAGCCTAGAAACTCCGCATATCTCGATATTGACTACTCACAGCAAAATTACGACAACTCTCAAGGACTCCTAGGCACTTACAAAGCCGATGGCACAGGCAGCGAGCAAGACAAGCAAGCAGCAAATGGCTATGGTAGTGAGATGGATTTCTATCGGCTTAATGTGGTTGCCGCACATAAGGGGCATTACCGCGATAGCCTAGAATCCACTTTTCAAACCTTTAGCACAGATTCAAGTCTGCAGTATAACTTCACTGCTAATCCCAACCGCTATGTGCCAAAAGCCGCTGCCGCAGCACCGACAAATGGCGTGAGTGCAGGCGATAGCAGAGAGCTAGAGAGCCAAGATATAATCATCGATCACAAAAGCAATGCGTTTTTTGCCTTTGGCGATCATATTGGGCTAAATGCAAGCCTAGGCGGGCGGTATTGGTATAACACCTTTAGGGACAAAATCTTCCAAGTAGGGGGCAAAAGCGCGACCCAAGATCAGCATATCGGCGCGATCTTTGGCGAGGGCGAGCTAGGCGTATATGACCGCTTGTTTTTGACAGCAGGCATACGAGGGAATTTCAACTCTATCTTTGGGGGTAATGCCAGCCCTAGAGTCTATCTCTCTTATAATGCTATAAAGCGCGGGTGGCTCGCTTTCAAAGGTGGGATCTCCACAGGGTATAAAACCCCAGCCCTGCCCAATCTCATCAATGGCATAGCCAACCTAAGCGGACAAGGATCAACCCACACCTATGGCAATCCAAACCTAAAGCCAGAATCTAGTATCAACTATGAATTATCCGCCCTAAGCGATAATCCCTACTTCTCTGCTTCTATCACGGGCTTTTACACTAACTTTACTGATAGGATCTCCACCACTCCAAGTGTGAGCCAAGGACAGGTGGTTAATGGCTTTACCTGTGGAGCTAGCTCTTGCTCAAGCTATGTTAATGTCGATGAGGCTATAAGCTATGGCGCGGAGACTTCGCTTGCTATTAAGCCAATTGGCGTGGGCTATGGCACGATAGGGCTAAATGCCGCCTACACTTTCACCCTCACAGAAATCACCAAATCCCAAGACAAAAAGGCGATTGGCACGCGCTTGCAGAATGTGCCGCTGCATAATTTCACTGCCTCTATCAACTATGATAGCAGGCACTTTGGCGCGTATATCCGCCAAGAGTATAAAGCCGGGATTTATCGTGGCGATCCTAATATCGCAGGGACTGCAGCTGCGACACTTGGGGCATACTACAAGCCAATTGCCCTAACCCACTTGGGCGCATACTACCGCGTGAGCGACCGCTTACGCATAAATGCCGCGGTGTATAATCTCTTTAATGTCAATTTTGTGGATTATCAACGCTATACCACTACTAGCGCACCAAGCTACAACTACGCTAATGCCTACAACTATATCCGTGAAGGTAGGAGATATTATATCTCTGTGCAAATGGACTTTTAGCGGCGTGCTAGGGCTAGCCAGCCCTAGAATCCACTTTTGAAATAATGCCCTTTTTCTCTCACTTGCGAGATACTGCGCCAGCAGTGGCGCGGCAAAGCAAGGCGAAGCCGCAGCTTCTTTAGTAATCCACAAACGAAGTTTTTAGAAATCCTAGAATCCTTTGCTGGCTCGTTTAGAATTGGGGCGATGCTAGAATCCACTTTTGAAAAAGTGGATTCTAGGTTTGTGCTATGGATCGCCACGCTCGCTTCACTCGCTCGCGATGACAGAAGAGATAGCGTAGCGTAAGGCTCGCGATGACAATTTGAGCTTTCACACTAGAATCCACTTTTTCAAATAACGCCCTTTTTATGGTCATTGCGAGCTTTGGCGCAAGACAAAGCGTGGCAAAGCGCAGTTTCTTTAGAAAACAAGCGAAGCGATGTTTCTTTAGAAAACAAGTAAAGACCGCGCTTGTTTAGTAATCTACAAACACAAAGGAAAGTTGTGGGGATTGAGATAAATGCAAGGAGATGAAATAGATAGGCTTTAGCGTGGTTTGTGTGTATGTGGGGGAGAGAAGTAAAGCGTGGGCGGTTATTTGATAAGTGCGCTTAGTGTTTTGAAGCTTGGGTGCTTGGCGGTGTGCATAGCACCAAAGAGTATGGATTCTACATTTGTGATCTTTGCTCCAGAATCTGCCATAAGCTGCAGGGCATTGTGGTGATTGGCTGGATCGCGTGAGCTTAGAGCGTCATTTGCCACCCATACTTCAAAGCCGAGCTTGCGTGCGTGCAGGACGCTTTGCAGCACGCAGATATGGCTCTCTATGCCGCAAATAAGCAGATTTCGCACGCCAAGGGATTGTATATGTGCAGTAATTTGCTCATCGCCAAAAATGCTAAAAGAGACTTTCTCTAGCACAAGGGCTTGCGGTGTGTTGGATTCCGCTGGGTGCGGTGCTAGGGTGGGGTGAAAGTGGATTCTAGGATCGGTGCTGCCTAGACCTTTTGGATATTGCTCGGTGATAAGGATTGGGATTTGCAGGGCGGCTGCTCCGGCAAGCAGGGTGTTTGTCTTATGGATAATGCGAGAAGACTCCCACATCGCAGGCACAAGCTTTTCTTGCACATCAATAACTACAAGCGCACTAGAATCTAGCCTAAACAATCCATAAGAAAAATGCTCCATTTTATGTCCTTAAATTATGCCCTTTGTCGTGTGCCTAGAGCTTTGAGACGATCGCTTCTGTATCTTGAGCGATGATTAGCTCCTCATTTGTTGGGATCACGCATACTTTGACCTTAGAATCCGGGGTTGAAATGATGGCTTCTTGTCCGCAGGCATTGTTGGCTTCAGTATCGAGCTTCACGCCTAAAAACTCCAAATGCTCTACAATCATTCCGCGGATAAACTTGGCATTTTCACCCACACCGCCACAGAAGCTAATGGCATCTACACCAATAAGCACCGCGCAATAAGAGCCGATGTATTTTAAGACACGATAGGCAAATGCCGCGCGTGCAAGTTTGGCGCGCTCATCGCCCTTGAGATCTGCATCTAAGAGATCTCTAAAGTCGCTTGATAGACCAGAGATACCAAGCACACCGGATTTTTTGTTTAAAATATTCACGATTTCTTTGGTGCTTAGTTTTTCTCTATCGGCGATATATTCTAAAATGGCTGGATCTAGATCCCCGCTTCTTGTCCCCATAATCAACCCTTCAAGCGGAGTTAGCCCCATACTTGTATCCACAGATTTGCCATTTTTCACCGCACAGATAGAAGAGCCATTGCCTAGGTGGCATACGATGATTTTGGAGCTATGATAATCTAGCCCAAGAAATTCCGCTGTCCTACGGGAGACATATTTATGGCTTGTGCCGTGGAAGCCATATCTACGCACTTTATGCTTCTCATACCACTCATAAGGCACGCCATAGGTGTAGGCTTTTGGCGGCATACTTTGGTGGAAAGCTGTGTCAAAGACACCGACCATAGGGACATTTGGCATAAGCTCTTGGCACGCTCGCACGCCGATGATATTAGCAGGATTGTGCAGTGGAGCTAGCATAGAGCATTCAGCAACTTCGCTTAAGACTTTTTCATCAATAAGCACAGATTCTTTGAAATACTCTCCACCATGCACAAGTCTATGTCCCACGGCAGAAATCTCTGCTAATGAACCTACCGCGCCTTTATCGACTAGGTGCTGCAAGACAAGCTGTATGGCTTTGGCGTGGGATTCTATGGGGGTTTTTGTGCTGAGTTTTTCTCCCTTGTCGTTTTTGTAGTTTATCTCACTTCCATCAAGACCGATTCTATCGCATATCCCTGAAGCTAGCACCTTGGTCGTGCTTGTTTGTATGAGCTGAAATTTCAACGATGAGCTTCCGCAATTGACAACTAAAACATTCATACTCTCTCCTTGTGAGTTGTGATATGGCGTGGTGTAGCCTAGCATTGGGACTGCCTTTAAGCAATCGCAAATCTAGTGTAGGGGATTTCGGCTTAATGCACAAAAATTTACAAAATGCATTTGGGATTTTGTGTAGTTTTAACACATTTTATAATGGGATTTTTATGTATAGTGGAGAAGTGCCTGTGATCATAGGCAAGATTGGGGAATATTTGTTATACAATCGTGGGTAGATGTTTAGATTCTACGCATTTATTGTGTTGATATGGGTGGCATAAGTGTGCGGTCAATAAGACTGCTTGGCAGTGCAAGTGCGCTAAGGAGCATAGATTCTAGTGCGCGCTGCTCGCCATTGTCGCTCTCGTGGTCAAAACCTAGTAAATGCAATAATCCGTGCAAAAAGAGCAGGCATAATTCATCACAGAGACTATGGGTGCGCTCATCGCTTATGCTTGTGGCTAGGGGTAGGTTTATCACAATACTTCCTAGTGGGATTGGTGGGGGTTGTGGGGATTTTTTGGATTCTGGGATGTGCGGAGCGGTAGCAATCGCGCTTGTTGCGCTGGCTTTATGATCTAGGCTTGTAGGATCTTGCTTGGGCATATCTAGCGGTGCAAGCGGGAAGCTTAGCACATCTGTGGCATAGTCTTTGCCCATAGATTCTAGGTTAAGCGTGCGCATATCTTCTTGACACACCAAAATGACTTCAATGTCTTTTTGCAAGAGTGGGGCTGTGTGCTCTAGGTGGATTCTAGCGTGCATTAGCTCTTGGCTTGATGGCGCGTGCGAGATAGTGATGGCTTGGAGTGTTTCTACTATGTCGTGTAGCTTTTGGTGCAAGGTTTGTAGCGAGATGGAATCTAGCTTGTTTGTCGAGTCAGTTAGCTCAATCATTGCGCCTCCTTAATATGCTGCAAAAAGTGGATTCTAGGTAGATTTTAGGATTTGTAGCTAGTGTAGAGAATCCATAATATCCACGGCTTTTATAAGTCGGTCTTTGTCAAAGTGTGTGTAGATTCTACTTGTGTTTAGATCTGCGTGTCCTAGGGCTTCTTGGACTAGGACTAAGTCTTTGTGCTTTTGATAGAGCAAGGTGGCAAAGGAGTGGCGCAACATATGTGCGCCCATTTTTTCCTTTTTTATCCCAATGTTTAAGAGCATTTTACGCACGATCCCATAGACATAGGGCTGGCTTAGGGGCTTGCCTTTTTTGTTGCAAAAGAGTAGGTTGCTCTGGATATTTGGGATTTCTTCTCGCAGAGTAAGCCAGCTGTGCAAAAGCTGCTTGATATGCGAGGCTTTGATCATCACCACGCGGTATTTATCGCCTTTGCCTTGAATGGTTAGCATAAAGACATCGTTTTCTTGGATTACCTTTTGTGCTTGGAGATTGATCGCCTCGCTTACGCGGATCCCGGTGTAGATGATAAACTTTACAATCAAGCGATCTCTAGCTTGGGTTTTAGCAGGCAAGGGCGTGGTATCAATAGAGTGTAAAAACCGCTCTAGCTCATCAGTCTTTAAAAAGGTCGGGAGCTTCACGCCGCTTTTGCCACGCGTGCCGGCTAGGTTTTTTAGCTCGATGTTAAAGATATAGGATTTGCCTGATTCATCTTCATTATGCTTATCAATAAAGCCAAAAAAGCCGATTAGTGCTATGCGGTAGTTGCGTTTAGTGGCATTAGAGAGTCTAGCAGTGCTTAGGGTGATAAACTCTGCTAAAAAAACTTCATCAATCTCTTCTAAATCCTGTATCCTAGAATCCTGCAAAAATCTCCCGAGTCGCAAAAGTGGCAGAGCGTAGGTGTTGATCCCTGTCATACCGCTATTTCTGGCTTGCTTGATAGACTCGGTTAAGTGGGCTAGGCTCGTGGCATCACGGATAGAATCTAGACTTTTGCTTAGAGTGCTTGAGTCGTGGATATGGCGGTTGGAGAGAGTGGTGATTTTGTGGATAAAGAATTTTCCAAGCCAAAAGACATAATTGCCTAGCAGCGTGGAGCGAGATCGCAAGGGGTAGGTCATAGAGAGCCTTGTGAGAAATTTGGGCATTATAACATTACGCTATCAATAGATACAATAAAATAAAAGCTTAAAATAAGTAGAATACGCGCAATTGTGCTAAGGAGTAGAGATGAAGAGACAAATTTGGTCAAATCGTTTAACTTATATTTTAACAGTAGCGGGAGCTACCATAGGCTTTGGAGCGACTTGGCGTTTTCCTTATCTTGTGGGCGAGTATGGCGGAGGGGCGTATGTGGCTGTGTTTGTGCTGGCGATGCTTTTTGTGGGGATTCCCATTATCTTGGTAGAAAATGTCATCGGCAGAAGAGCGCATACAAATTGTGTCGATGCCTTTGGTAGTGTGCCAGAATCCACAAAGCCTGTTTCTAGATTTTGGAAGATCTTTGGCTATATGGGTATGCTTGGGGCTTTTGGGATTTTGGCGTATTATATGGTGATTGGTGGGTGGGTGATCTCATATATCGTGCATATTGTGCAAGGGGTTTTACAAGGCTTTGGGCTGGCTTTTGGAGGGCTTGATGTAAGTGCGCCTTTGCAAAAGTCCCAGACTATCGCATTTTATGAAGAGCATATAGAAAATGCTCCGTGGCAGATAAGTCTTTTTACCTTTGTGTTTGTGGCGATCAATTGGCTTATCTTGCGTAAAGGTGTCATCGATGGGATTGAGCGATCAGTGAAATATCTTATGCCTCTTTTGCTGCTCTGTCTTGTGATAATGGTAGCGCGCAATCTCACGCTAGAAGGGGCTATAGATGGCGTTAGATTCTACCTTGTGCCAAACTTTAATGCCATTAGCGCGGAACTTTTCTTGTATGTGATAGGGCAGGTGTTTTTCGCGCTCTCGCTGGGCTTTGGCGTGATGATCACGCTCTCTTCTCACCTTGATAAGCAGGAAAATTTGATTAAAACCTCTCTTTTTACCGGCGTGATCAACACACTCATTGCCGTGCTAGCGGGCTTTATGATCTTCCCTTCACTCTTTAGTGCTAATCTCGCTCCAGATTCTGGTCCTTCGCTTGTGTTTAAGGTCTTGCCCATTGCATTTTCACATATGCACTTTGGTAATCTTTTTGCTATTGTGTTTTTTGTGCTGCTGATTGTAGCGGCACTTACGACTTCTATCACGATCTATCAAGTCATCATTAGCGTATTAGAAGAGAAGTTTCACCTATCGCATAATGCCGCCATAAACTCCACGCTTTTAGGGGTGTTTGTGCTAGGAAATATCCCTTGTGCATTAAGCTCTTCTGTGCTTGCAGATGTGGTGCTTTGGGGGAGGGGTGTGTTTGATACATTTGATTTCCTTAGTGGGAATATCTTTTTTGTCATCACAGCCCTTGGGGCGAGTGTTTTTGTGGGCTTTGTGCTAAAAGAAGAGGCTATCCAAGAGCTATCTAATGGCACCAATGCCCCAAGGTGGCTGCTAAAAGGGTGGCTGCATTATGTGCGCTATGGTATCCCTGCAATCATCATCGCCATTTTTATCGCAGGGCTTTTAGACCTTAAGCCCACAAAGCCAGCTCGAGAGTCCAGCACACAAGCATATAATGAGCGCGGTGCTTTCTACCACCAGCCATATCAAATCGCAAGTTAAAGCAGGGAATATGACACTACAATCTCTAACACAAAAGCAGCATAATGATCTCATAGAACGCGCGATAGAGTTTGCTGCAAGTCTGCAAGAGCGCGTGCAAGATAGTATTGCTACACACGAGAAGAGCTTCTACTACAAAATGCAGCACATCATCGAGAATCCAGAATATAAAGCTCTTTTTATGGAATTGCTAGATTCTAGTGTGCTTAGCAATAATCCCGCACATAGCCACAAGCTTATCGAGCGCATATTGCGCCGCTATGAGTTTGGGGAGTTTTTCACTCTCTATGAAAAGATGTTGCTATATATCTTCTTGCAAGTAGGGAGATATGCCCCTAGCCTTAGTGTGCCGTTTTTTATCAAGCAAATTAGAAAAGAAGCAGGCTTGATGATGCGCTTTAGTATGCCGACATCTAGCCCAAAAAGTCATATTGCTAATTACTACTTCATCGCCAAAAAGGCTCTAAGTCAAGAGATCATTAAAGACAATATCACAATGTGTAAAAAGGCATTAGACAACAGCCATATCACGCATATTTCTATCAAGCCTAGCGCGTTTTTTACCCAGATGTGGGAAGGGAGCTTTATACACTCAAGAGATGAGCTAGCAAGGAGTCTAAAAGAGCTTTTTGCCTATGCAAGCAAGCAAAGCCAAGCCCAGAATCTGCCAAAGATCATCACACTTGATATGGAGGAGCATCGATTTTTGCAGCTTAGTGTGAGTGCCTTTATGGAAGCCCTTAGTGGATATAGCGAGCTTGAAGCAGGGATCGCACTGCAAGCTTATATACCAGAATCTTTCTCCTATCTTATGCAGCTTTGTGCTTATGCAAAGGCTAGGGTGGATTCTGGGGGTAAGCCCGTGCATATCCGCTTGGTCAAAGGCGCAAATATGCAAGCTGAAAAATTTTATGCCGCTAAGCATAATGGAAGGCTGCCGATGTTTAGCCAAAAGCTTTGCACTGATGCTAATTACAAAAAAATGCTGCATTATCTCATAGATAATGCCCATTATCGCCATACTAAGCTGGGGGTGGCTAGCCATAATGTCTTTGAGCTTGCCTATGCATATATGCTTTTGCAGCATTGCGTGGAGCCAGAGTATAGGGAGCATTTTGTCTTTGAGATGAGTATGGGCATTAGTATGCAGGCAAGTAGGATTCTAGGGGAGTATCATACGCTTATGCTCTATACTCCTGTATGTGATACTTCATCGTTTAAGGAGGCTATCGCCTATTTATTGCGCCGCCTTGATGAAAACACCGGAGAAGAAAACTTTATGGCAAGCTACTATGCGATGCGCGTGGGTGATAGTGCGTGGCAGGCGCAAAAGGCGATGTTTTTGGACTCTTTGGCATATATCCCAAAGCTCTCTTGCGCACCTATTGCTGTGCAAGATCGAGCAGCAGTGCTAGATCTGCAAAGTAGCGATGGTGTCTATGAGACTGATACGGAGTTTTTCACCCAAGCAAATTACCAATGGCTCACCAAAGCACTAGCCCAAGAGCTACCCAAAGACACGATACAAGCCGCATACATCAAAGAAGCCCAAATGCTTTATGGCTTTGATGGGAGAGAGATTAGGAAAGTGGCGTTTGCTAAGGGGTTTGATGAGAATATCGTGCCAGCTTCATTGAGTAGGCTAGAAAATCTCATAGCAATCTTTAGCAAAGCCACGCATCTTTTGCAAGAAAAACGAGGGCAAATAATCACAACCGCAGCCTTAGAGATTGGCAAAGTCCCTATGCAGACAGATATGGAGATAAGCGAGCTTATCACTTTGCTACGCTTTTATCCTAAGTCATTACAAGATCTCTGTGATACGCACGCGCATACATCATTTATGCCAAAGGGTAGGGGGCTTGTGATAGGGAGTGCGCATAGTCATTTAAGCATAAGCTTCGCCCCTGTGCTTGCAAGCCTTGCCTGTGGGGATCAAGTGGTGTTTAAGCCCTCATCACTTGTGATTGGCAGTAGCTATATGGTGTGTGAATGCCTATGGGAGGCTGGAGTCCCGCGAGATATGCTATGTTTTGCCCCTATGCAAAGAGAGGATTTTAGGCAAGCTTTAGCAAATATGCGCACAGATTTATTTGCCTTTGCCGTTGGGTTTGGGAAGAGATCAAGCCTAGAATCCATTGCCACTGCACAGCCTATGCTACCGCTTATCGCCCACCCTACTGCCACAAATGCAATGATCATCACGCAATTAGCTGATTATGATCAAGCCATTAAACACGCGATTAGCTCGGCGTTTTTTTATGGAGGGGTGGGGGTTAGGAAGCTATCGGTGCTGATTATTGAGCAAAGTGTGCTTGATGATACAGGCTTTATGCAAGGAGTGCTTGCGTGTGCTAGATCCCTACACTATGGCACGCCTTATGCACTGCAAAATGCCCTAGGTGTGGTGCTGGATTCTAATCACACATTAGAGGCGATACAAGGGGCGTTTGCCCTAAAGCCACAGCGCGATGGGCAGTATATGGGGGCTGGTATTATCTATGCTAGTGCCAATGAGCTTAGCGCGATAGATAGGGATCTGCCACTGCTTTATATCATCAAAGCCGATGATATAAAGCACGCCATAGCCCTAGCAAACACGCTAGATAGCAATATATGCGCCCTAGAATCGCGCGATGAAGATGAGTGGGTGTATTTCCGTAAGAATGCCAAAGCACACACTTTGCTTATCAATGAGCCTACAATCCACACAGCAAGCGCGAAGATCATCACGACCCCATCAGGCTCTTTGTCGCATACAATCGGCATTTACAATGATATTATCCATTTTGTGCGCCCTGTGCCAAATGCTTGTGATGAAAACCTTGCTACAAGTATCATTGAGCCAAAGTTTAAGCGGCTTTTGGCAAGCGGGGATATAGTGGATTCTAGGCGCAAGGCGTTGGAAAACGCACTCAAAAAAGCCAAGAGTTATGTGTATTACCGCAATACAGAATTTATGCTATCACACGATTGCGCACTTGAGTATGGCGCGAAGCATTTGCTAGATTATAAAGCAATTAGCACGCTTGCTTATCGAGTCAGCAGCAATGATAGCTTAGAAGATGTGCTAGGGGTCATAATCGGTGCGCAGGCGTGCAAAGTGGAGCTTATAGTGAGCTTTGAAGCAATAGATGAAGACTTGGCATTTTTGCGTGAGAATCTAGCAGGGCTTGGGCTTATAGCGAAATTTGTGCAAGAATCCTTGCAGGATTTCATCGCTAGAATCCCACAAAATGATGTTATCCGCTACCACACAAAAGCTAGTGCTATGGATTCTATCTATCAAGCAGCCGCTATTTCTCATAAGCGCATTATCCCTGATAAGCCTCTTGATAACGGCAGGTTTGAGCTGCTTTGGTATTACAGAGAGAGAGTGATAAGTATCGTGCATCATCGCTATGGAGTATTTGCTGAAAACAAGCTTGCCAAATTGCTTGAATAGTGGCTTGAGTGGTGGTGATATAAAGGCTATTTTTTTAATGTGGCACGATAGATGAGCAGCCCTATGGCTACTAGGGCAAACACAAGGCTTTCAAGTAGTAAATCTTGCAAATTGTCCATACAAGCTCTAGACATTGAATCTAAAGTGCAAAATATCGCCATCTTGAACGATGTAGTCCTTGCCCTCAGCGCGCATAGCCCCAGATTCTTTAGCCTTGCTCTCACCGCCATATTTGATGAAGTCTTCATAGGCTATGGTCTCTGCACGGATAAAGCCCTTTTCAAAGTCATTGTGTATCACAGCGGCTGCTTGTGGGGCTTTGGTGCCATTTTTGATCGTCCAAGAGCGCACTTCTTGCACCCCAGCAGTAAAGTAGCTAATAAGCCCTAGTGTGTAGAAGCTCGTGCGGATAATCTGCTCTAGTCCAGATTCTGCACAGCCCACAGAAGCGAGCAGCTCCTTTCTCTCATCATCATCTAAGCCTATCATCTCTTCTTCAAGCTTGGCACAGAGCTTAATGACAGGCGATCCCTTGCTTGCACCAAAATCTCGCACTTTTTTGACAAACTCATTATCGCTTTCTAGTGCGCTTTCATCAACATTTGCGCCATAGATCACTTGCTTTGCGCTAAGAAGTCGTAGCTCTTTATTAAGCGCGATGAAGTCTTGTGTGTCTTTTTGTGCAAAGTTGCTGGCTGGTTGGCTGGATTCTAGGTGGGCAAGCAGGGATCTAGCCAGCTCTAGCATAGCATTTGCTCCCTTTTGGGATTTGCTTTCTTTCTCAAGCTTTGCAATGCGTTTTTGCACGCTTGCAATATCAGCTAGCACAAGCTCTAGCTCGATAATCTCAATATCTGCGATGGGGTCTATGCGGTTTTCTATATGGGTTATATCATCATCTTCAAAGCAGCGCACAATATGCAAAATCGCATCGGCTTCTTTGATGTTGGCTAAAAATTGATTCCCTAGCCCCTCACCCTTGCTTGCCCCCTTGACAAGCCCCGCAATATCCACAAACTCCACTTGAGAGTGCATAACGCGCTTTGGCTGCACGATTTTAGCAAGCTCCAAAAGCCTAGGATCAGGCACTTCTACAATCGCCTTGTTAGGCTCTATGGTGCAAAAGGGGTAGTTTGCTGCTTGGGCGTTTTGGGCTTTGGTTAGGGCGTTAAAAGTGGTGGATTTACCCACATTGGGCAAGCCTACGATACCGACAGAGAGTCCCATCTACTGCTTCCTTGCTTTGCTTATCTTGCTTATATCTTGCAAGAATCTAACCCCCATTCTCACGCCTGCTCCACTTGCTCCATATGGGTTAATATCCCATTCTTTTGCCACAAACGCTGGTCCAGCGATGTCGATATGTAGCCATTTGTCCTTGTAGGATTCGCGGATAAACTCTCCTAAAAACATTCCCGCACTAATTGCCCCACCATAGCGAGATGAGCTGACATTGCTTACATCAGCAATTTTGGATTCTATAAGCTTTTTGATGTGGCGGTTAAAGGGCAGGATAGCCACTAGCTCGCCAGAATCGAGCGCGCTTTGGGTGAAGTCAAGCTGGAGCTTTTGATTATAGCCCATAACACCGCTTGTATATTCCCCAAGCCCTACGACACAAGCCCCTGTAAGTGTCGCAAAATCAATAAGCACATCAGGGTCTAAATCCTGTGCATAGCTTAGGCAGTCTGCTAGCACAAGTCGCCCTTCAGCATCGGTGTTGCCTATTTCTATGCTTTTTCCCTCGCGGGAGATTAGCACATCATCTGGTTTATACGCATTGCCGCCGATCATATTCTCACACGCGCCGATAATGCCGTGTATTTCTAGGGGTAGCCCTAGCTTTTCTGCTGCAAGCATAATGCCTAGCACTGCACAGCCGCCACTTTTATCTGCTTTCATTGTTGTCATATAATCACTTGGCTTAAGGCTTAGCCCACCACTATCATAGGTAAGTCCCTTGCCTACTAGCACGACTTTTTTCTGTGGATTCTTAGGCTTATAGCTTAGGTGGATTAGGCGCGGGGATTTACTTGAGGCTTTAGCTACGGCTAAATATGCGCCCATTTTTTCCTTTTTGAGCTCTTGCTTTTTTAGGATCTTGCACGATAGATTTGTGCCTTTAATGAGATCTTGTGCGTAGTTTGCCAGATATTTTGGCGTGGCGATTTGCGGAGGGGTATTGACTAAATCGCGCGTGATATTGACAGATTTAGTGATGATTTTTATCTCATCGAGTTGTTTGGAGAAGTCTTGCACGCGCTCTTTTGTAGCTCCTGCAGAATCTGTATCATAGGATTCTAGGCTGATGAGAATCTCGCGCAAAGAGCTAGGCTGCTTTTTGCTTAAGAATGTATCAAAGCTATAATCTCCAAGCAATGCTCCTAGCGTGAAAGCTGCCATTATGCTTGTATCGCTACTCTTTGGCAGTGTGTAGAATCCAATTTTGGCACTTTTAAAGGGGTAGGATTTTAGTGTTTTTACAGCGGTAGCTCCAGCTTCGCGCATAGAATCCACTTCTAGCGACCCTAGTGGGATATAGAGTGTTTTTGCTTGCTGGTGCAGCACAGGGGATTTGTGCTGGTAGGCAAGATCGTGTAGGAATTTTTGATCAATCCATTTGTGTTTGGTGTTTTTATTTATGACAAATACGATAGCGACATCGGCTTTGATAGAGGTGAAAGACTCTTTATGTGCGGATATTTTTAGCATTAGTGATCCTTTGAAGTGGTTTTGGTGATTTGGCTTTGGAGTTTATCGATTTTTTTATCGATTTTTTGTGTGCGTGATGAGAAAAACCACCACACCCCACCAAGAAATGCGCAAGCAAAAATAACAAAAATATATGGATGGGCTTTAAATAGCTGTAAAAACTCTAGAATCTTATCGCCAAAGACCCAAGCAAGCAAAATGGTGATCGCCGCCCACACCCACGCGCTGATAAGATTGATAATGGCAAATTTTAACGCAGAGTAGCGTGTGAGCCCTATGCTTATGGGGATAATGGTGCGCATACCATACATATATCTCTGGATAAAGATAATACTCCAGCCATATTTTTGCAAAAGCAAGTGTGCTAGGGCAAGTTTGCGCCTTTGCTTTGAGAGATGTGCTTGGATATAGCCTTTGTTGCAGCGACCGATGTAGAAATAAATTTGATCGCCCACAAATCCCCCAAGCCCAGCGATAAAAATCGCAAGCCAGACATTTAAATGCCCCGTGTGGCTAGCAATACCGGCAAAAATCAATCCAAGTTCGCCTTCTAAAATACTCCAGCAAAACAAAATCACATAGCCCCAATCTGCTACATAATTTTCCCATAAATTTACAATTGCTTCTTCTAAGGAGAAGTCGGATTTCATCATATATGTTACAAGCCCACCAACTAGCACAAGAAGAAATGTGCCAATAATAATGCTTTTGTAGTGCTGTTTGAGTGCTTTCATCAGCAGTCCAATATATTCATAAAGTTTGTTGTAAGCTTTTTGTGTCCTTCTAGCTCAACTAGGCGGATTAAGAAGCACGCCTCTATGCACTCTCCACCAGCTTTTTCAATAAGCTTAATACTTGCAGCAGCAGTCCCACCTGTGGCGAGCAGATCATCGACAAGCACGACTCGCGCCTTTTCTCCACGCTCCTGCACACTTGCAAAGGCATCTTGGTGGATTTCTAGCGTATCTGTGCCATATTCTAAGGCATATTCTTGCGAGTAGGTTGCAAATGGGAGTTTGCCCTTTTTCCTAATGGGGATAAAGCCAACCCCCAAGGCATAAGCTAGCGCAGATCCAAAAGTAAAGCCCCTAGATTCTATCCCCACAATATGTGTGATGTTTTGATTCACATAGCGAGCTTTCCAAAAGGCGATAATCTTGTGTAGGCACTCTGCATTCTCTAAGATTGTAGTGATGTCATAAAATAAGATTCCGGGCTTTGGATAGTCTGGGATCTCTCGCAAAGTATTGCGGACTTGTGTGCTAAGCTCTTGTAGGTTTTGTGCGTTTGCCATAGTGTTCCTTTGCGTGTGGATTGAGATTATAGCGATTACAACAAGGCTTCGATTTTTTGCTCTAGGTCTTTTATGCGCGTGCGGTATTTATCTGTCTCGACACGATATTGTGAATTACGCTGCTTGAGCGTTTTGATCTCATTGCGCAAGGAATTCATCTCTTGCGTGAGAATATCGATATTTCCTAGTGCGCGTTGTAGTTGTAATTGATGCTTTTGGATAAGGATTTCGGCTTCTTGGAGTGTGAGTTTCATCGCTGCGGCATTATGCTCGGCTTTTCTCGCCACGGATTTATAAAACATCGTTTTTGAGACCATATACAGCACAAAAAGGACAAAGATTGTGCCAGCAAACCACTTTAACGCTAGATCCATATTAGCTCCTATCGAGTTTCCCCACACGGCAAGTGTGTCGCCCGCCTTCAAACTCTGTGTGTAAAAATGCTTCAAGCATAGATTCTACTTCGCCCTCACCGCTTATGCGCGCCCCAAGACACAAGACATTAGCGTCATTGTGCTTGCGTGTGATTTGTGCCATATATGCGCTTGTGCAAAGTGCAGCGCGAATACCGGAGAATCGATTGGCACTCATACTCATACCTATGCCACTGCCACAGATCAAAATCCCCTTTGCTTGCTCGCCTGCTTCAAGCACGCGCTCGCAAAGTAGCTTGGCATAATCAGGATAATCCACTCTCTCTTGCTTATCGACCCCCAAATCGCACACTTCATAGCCATTTTGTAAAAGCCACTGCTTGATAAAATGCTTTAATGAGAATCCAGCGTGATCGCAAGCTATAAAAATCATTTATTTCTCTCTTATAGTGGTAGCAAAAATCGCAGAAGCATTGTAGCAGGATAAAATAAAATGCTAGATAAACTTGGGATAAATAATATGACAAAGACAATAAGCATTCCATAAGGGGCGATGGATTCTAGGAATTTAGCAAATGTGTAGAGCCTAAATTTCAGCGCGGCAAAAAGCAGGGCTTGAGAGCCATCAAGAGGGGGGATTGGCAGGAGATTAAAGACACATAGCACGACATTGTATTGGATAAGATATAAGAGTAGTAGCACAGAAATGCTGCCAACAAGGCTTTGCATACTCAAATCAAGTATATCGCTAAAAAGCAGCATAGAAGCAAAGAGGGCTAAGGCTAGATTGTAGCTCACACCCGCTAGAGCCACACCGATAGCCGCTCCATAGCCACGAGAATGGATAATGAAGCGTATATCAATAGGCACAGGCTTTGCCCAGCCAAAGAGAAAGGGAGCTTGCGCGATAAAGAGCACAACAGGGACGATAATCGAGCCTAGTAGATCGATATGCTTGATAGGATTTATGCTAAGTCGCCCAGCGTGCTTGGCAGTAGGATCTCCATAGTGGTAAGCCACAAGCCCGTGCATAATCTCGTGCCCTATAATGCTTATAAGCAGGGCTACTGCCATTATGATGATTTGCAAAGCGTGCTGGGATAGAGAATCTAGCATAGAATCCACCACAAAAAGCTATTTGGATACGATATGCCTAGAATCTATCGTAGCGGACTTTGCGGTATTGGCGATAGGCAAAAGATTTTGATTATGGCTGTTTGCATACTCTTTGGCTAGCTCTTCTATA
This sequence comes from Helicobacter canis, assembly GCF_900451095.1. Classification (NCBI taxonomy): domain Bacteria; kingdom Pseudomonadati; phylum Campylobacterota; class Epsilonproteobacteria; order Campylobacterales; family Helicobacteraceae; genus Helicobacter; species Helicobacter canis. The sequence continues at coordinate 1,332,067 of NZ_UGHV01000001.1, forward strand.
CCATCTATGCCTTTAAACATTCTCTCCCAGCGGATACTATATCGCTGCTTAGGGTCATAGGTCGCCCCAGATTCTATGCTATCAGCGAGATTCATACTAAAGTAGATAAACCACGGCTTGCCGATGATGTTTTTGTATGGCACACTGCCCCAAAATCGCGAGTCTTCACTATTATTGCGATTATCCCCGATCATAAAAAACTCATCTTCAGCGATTTTCTTGTAGAAAAAGCCTATTTGTCCATTTTGGATTATGGGCTCCATAGCGATTCCGCGCGTTTTTGGTGTGTATTGATAGGGCGATCTATTGGCAAGCAAAGCACCTTGATAGAGTGCGCTCATCTCAAAAAACGCCGAATGCCCGCCATCATTATTGACCCCAAAATGCGTGGCAAAATACGGATCAAAGACAAAAAGTTTGCCCTGCACTTCTATGAGATTTTCGCCTTTATAATGCTCTAGCACATAATCATTACCCTCTTTTGGGTGCAGATATAGCCCATTTGGCGTGAAGACTACTTCATCGCCTCCTACCGCGAAAGTGCGCTTGACATAGTATTGCTTGGGGCTATGTGGTGGGATAAAGATCACAATATCGCCTCGTTTGGGGCGTTGCCCTTCGATAATGTGTCCATTATCTTTAAGATCGGGGAAGACGGGTAGCTCTACCCACGGGATTCTAGGGATAGGGATACCATAGCTAAATTTTTTGACAAACAAAAAATCTCCTTCAAAGAGTGTGCCGACCATCGAGCGAGAGGGGATCACAAAGGCTTGAGCGATAAAAAATATCAACAACAGCACGATGATAATTGTCCCTGTCCAGCTGGAGACAAAGCGCATTAAAGTAGCAAAAAGAGTTTTCATCATAAATCCTTATTGTTGAGATAGTGTGCGCAAGCGATAGGCTTTTAGCGTGTTTTCTAAGAGACTTGCGATAGTCATAGGTCCTACACCTCCGGGCACAGGCGTGATGAAGCTAGCCTTTTTAGCGACATTGTCAAAATCCACATCGCCTACAAGCTTGCCGGATTCTAGGCGGTTTATGCCTATGTCAATCACCACTGCGCCTTCTTGGATCATCTCTGCGCGCAAGAGATTTTGCTTGCCCACGCCCACACATACAATGTCCGCGCGTTTGGTATAAAGGCTAAGATCTTGTGTGTAGATATGGCAGAGACTAATAGTCGCATTAGCATTATGCATAAGCGCGGCAAGCGGCTTGCCGACGATATTACTCGCGCCGATGATGGCGACATTTTTGCCTTTAGGGTTGATTTTGTAATGCTCTAAAAGCCGCATAACGCCTAGCGGAGTCGCAGGGGCGAAGCTAGAATCCACTTGCGTATTTGTCTGGATTCTACCGACATTGAGCGGGTGGAAGCCATCGACATCTTTTTCTGGGGTGATGGATTCTAGGATTTTAGCGGTATCAATATGCTTTGGCAGTGGGAGCTGCACCAAGATCCCATCGACATTACCATCGGTGTTTAATGTGCGGATATGTGCTAGTAGCTCGCTTTCTTGTGTGGATTCTGGGAGATTTAGCACACTGCCATCAATCCCGACATTTTTGCAGGCTTTGGCTTTCATCGTAACATACGCAAGCGATGGCGCATCATTGCCCACGAGAATCACGACAAGCTTTGGTGCTCTGGGTAGGTTCATCACTTGGGATTGTATGGTTGCTTGGATATGAGCAGAGAGAGATTTGCCATCAAGAAGCGTCATTAAATGCCTTTATATGCCGAGCGAGGCGGATTTGAAAAAGTGTGCTATTATACTTGAAAAATCTTAAAAGGCAGAATGATTGCTATGAAAAATCTCTATCGTGCTTGTGCCTTGCTCTTGGCGTGGCATACTCTAGCCCTAGCGGATTCTAGCGCGGGATCTGCTAGCACACAAACCGCTTTAGAATCCATCGCACAAGAGGTAGAATCTAGCGTGCAAGATAGCAGTCAGGATTCTACTCAAGATGCAGATGGCTTCATCACACCGCAAGAATATGGCGCAAATCTCTATGAAAATCCGCGCGGCATTGGCTGCGTAAAATGCCACGGCAAAGACGGCGAGGAGACTCTGCTGGCTTCTTATGTCCATAAGGGCAAGCAGCGGCATATCATCGTCCCTCGGATCAATAATCTTGCCTTTGAGACATTCAAAGTCGCCCTTAGTAAAGATAGCGGCGTAATGCCTAAATACAATCTCACAGATGAAGAAATCAATGCGATTTATCTCTACATCACATCGCGCAATAAGACATTTCGCTAGCAAATATGCGAGATAAAGTCGCAGTAAAAAAGGAGAGTTATGGGGTCATTGGCATTAGCATTGAAATATCGCCCAAAGGTATTTAGCGATCTAGTAGGGCAGGAGACGATTTCGCAAACGCTTTCTATGGCATTGGATAAAGATCGCATTGTGCATGCGTATTTGTTTAGTGGCTTGCGTGGGAGCGGGAAGACAAGCTCGGCTAGAATCTTTGCGCGCGCACTAGAGTGTGAAAAAGGACCGACAAGCACGCCTTGTGGCGAGTGCGCGACTTGTGTGGCTACACTCGATGGGAAAAACATCGACATCATCGAAATGGACGCTGCTTCAAACAGAAGCATTGATAGTATCCGTGATTTGATTGAGCAGACAAAATATGTCCCCACAATGTCTAGGTATAAGATTTTTATCATCGATGAGGTGCATATGCTCACAAAAGAAGCATTTAATGCCCTGCTAAAGACACTTGAAGAGCCCCCAGCGTATGTGAAATTTATCCTAGCGACCACTGATCCGCTCAAGCTCCCTGCTACGATTCTAAGCCGCACGCAGCACTTCCGCTTTAAAAAAATCCCCCACAAAGCCATTATCGCGCATTTGGAGATGATTTTAGAAAAAGAGGGCGTGGGCTATGAAAAGGGCGCGCTTGATATTATCGCGCGTAGTGGTGGGGGCAGCTTGCGAGATACGCTCACTCTCACAGATCAAGCGATAAATTATTGTGATAAATATTTGACAATCGATCAAGTAACGCAAATGCTAGGCATTGTTGATCCTAAGAGTTTGCGCGATTTTTTCTCTAGTATTATGCACGATGATGAGCAGGGCGTGGTGCGTGCGCTAGAGATTTTGGGCGAGTATGAGTGCGAGATGATTATCGATGAGATGCTGCTCTTTCTTAAAGATATGTTGCTAGGCGGGAGCAAGGAGTTTTCTCTGCTTGTGATCGATCGATTTTTGGGGATTTTGAGTCAGGCAAAGAGCTTGCTAAATCTTAACCCAGATGGGGCGTTTGTGCTATTGCTAATGAGTCTAAAAATGCGCGAGGCGATGAAGCTGCAAGAGATTAGTGAAGCGATCAAAAACCTAGAATCTAGTATTGCTCTAGAATCCACTTTTGATAAAAATGCAGAATTACAAAGCAAGCAAAGCGTAGCTTCTTTAGAAAAAGTGGATTCTGCTTCCGCAGAATCTATGGATTGCCACGCGGTGCAAGCACCGCTCGCAATGACAGAAAACAACACTGCTAGTAAAAAAGTGGATTCTAGTAATGAAGCTTTTTCATCGTCATTGCGAGAAAATCCGCAAGGATTTTCGTGGCAATCCACAAAAACGCAATCCCTAGAATCCACTTTTGATAAAAACGCAGAATTACAAAGCAAGCAAAGCGATGTTTCTTTAGAAAAAGTGGATTCTAGGGAAACCGCTGAAAGTGTAAAAACGCCGCAGGCGGCAAAGCCAACGCTAGAAACGCAAAAAGTGGATTCTAGTCCAAGCCCCAAGCACCCCCAAATGTATCAGCAGGCATTCCACCAGCTTGTAAGCAAAATCGCCGATCGCTCCTATGAGCTTGGCGAAGCATTTCGGCGATCCATTGTGTTTGAGCAGTTTATCCCAGCAAGTGAGCCAAGCCAGAGTGGGACATTGATTTGGCAAAGTAGTGGAGATGAGCAGGATAGGGCGTTGTTGCGCCAGCATTTTGGGCTTATCCGTGGATTTGTGCAAGATATATTTGCCCCTCAAAGCCACACGCCAATTGTCATTAAAAACGCAAGCACACCAGAATCTAGCCAAGCCCCTAAGCCAGCCCAAGAGTCTAGCCCTAGTGTAGCTAGTGATACCACGCAAGCGAGCAATGCCACACAAGAGCTAGATTCTAGCAAAGAGCCTAAAAAGCTAAAGCCTAGTGATCTTATCTTGTATAGCACACACGAGATAAGACCAGATCATATTAGCGAGGCTGTGTGTGATGAGGTGCCTTGGGAGAGAGAAGAAGTGCCGCTAAATCTCCCTGCAAGCTTTGCTATGGAGCAAAAAGTGGATTCTACTACCTCCAAGACTACACAAGAAAGCTGCCACACCACAAGCCCCAGCCACAATACAAGTGCCTCTAAAGACTCTGCCACACCACAAGAAGCCACCGCGCCTAGCGACACGCCTACAAACGACCCTATTGCAGACCCTATCACAGAGGCATTTAAGCACAATAATCAAGCCCTAATTGGCGGGATCAAGCAGCATTTTGGCGCGAAAAGTATGATTATAGAAGCAAGCTCAAAATGATGTTGCAGCCCTATATGCAGTGTCGCGCCAAGTGCAGTGAGCTAGGATCCGTGGTACAAGAGATTCTAAGCTTGGGCAAAGATGTGATTATCCTAAGTGGTGCGGTAGGCAGCGGGAAAACGACACTTACACAAGCCCTCCTTGCTAGCCTAAGACACTCTAGCGTAGGATCTATAAAAGTGGATTCTAGTGTGCAAGCTACTTCGCCCACCTTTAGCCTAATGCACGACTATGGCGGAATGTATCACTATGATTTGTATCGCCGCACAAATGAAGAAGTGCTACAGCTTGGGCTTTTAGACTGGCTTAGTGAGAGTGGGGTGCATTGTATTGAGTGGGGGGAGGAGCTACTGCCTTTGCTGCTAGAATGCGGCTTTGAATGCGTGCTAGTAAGGATTCTAAGCACCACGAGAAGCGATGAGAGAGTGTATGAAATCTCTGTGTAGTTTGAAGTTTAAGACAAGAGATTATACAATGCCCCAAAGCCGATACCAAAGCCAACTCAAAGGGGAAGCGTGCCTACACAAGATATAGCACAGGGTGGATTTGCGCAGCATATCCTAGAAGCCAAGCACCTTGCCAAACATATCAAAAAAACAAAAATCGTCAATGATGTCTCCATTGAAGTAAGAAGCGGGGAGGTAGTGGGGCTGCTTGGACCAAATGGGGCAGGCAAGACCACGACTTTTTATATGATTTGCGGCTTGTTGCAGCCAAGTAGCGGAGAAGTGCTACTTGATGGTAAAAATCTAGCAAACTACCCCCTACATAAGCGATCTAATATGGGCATAGGCTATCTACCGCAAGAATCAAGTATTTTTAAGGATTTAAGCGTAGAGGATAATCTCGCCCTTGCCGCGGAAGCGACTTTTCGCACAGCTAAAGCAAGAGAGCATAAAATCGAGCAAATGCTAGAAGCATTTAATATCGAGCCTATTCGCGCGAGGAAGGGGCTTAGTCTATCTGGTGGTGAAAGGCGGCGCGTAGAGATCGCACGCGCACTTATCAAAGAGCCGAAGTTTATCCTGCTTGATGAGCCATTTGCTGGCGTTGATCCTATCGCGGTGATTGATATACAAAAGATCATTTCTACGCTGACAGATATGGGCATAGGTGTGCTTATCACGGACCACAATGTCCGCGAGACACTCTCTGTGTGTGATCGCGCGTATGTGATAAAGTCTGGCACCTTGCTTGCAAGCGGCAATGCTGAAGAGATTTATGGTAATGCGCTTGTTAGGAAGTATTATTTAGGTGAGCATTTTAAGGCATAGGATAGGGCGTGGCAGTAGCTGGTGGGACAAGATTTCGGCAAAGCGTTAAGGGCAAGCTCTCTACAACGCTCAAAAGCTGGCTGCCGATTTTGCAGAGTGATTTGTTTGAAGTAGAAGATATTTTAAAAGAATATGTGAAAGAAAACCCTTTCATAGCATTGCAGTCGCCTTTAAGCAAGGACTTTAGCTCGGCATTTCGCAGACTGCCGCAAAGCACAAGAGCTAGTAGCAGTGATAAAATCGAGCAGCTAACCATAGCCCAAGATAGTTTGTATGACAATCTCTACCGCCAGATCTGCCCCCCACTCTTCCCCACAGAGCTTAGTGCGATGATCGCTTTTGACATTATCGAGGGCATTAGCGCGGAGGGCTACTTCCAAGAAGATAGCGAGCTAGCAGCTAAACGGCTAGAAGTAAGCGTGGAAGAATACGAGAGCGTGCGCAAGCGATTTTGCTTCCTAGAGCCGCGCGGAGTGGGGGCAAGAGATGTGGTAGAGAGCTTTTGCTTCCAGCTAGAGGCAAGCGAGGTGGATAATGCGACTTATGAGCTTTGTGCGCAGATCATCACCAAGCTTGATATGCATCACACTTTTAGGAAGCACCCCAAATACAACGAAGCTATGCGCGTTATACGCAGTTTTAAAAACCCTCCCGCCCTAGATTTTGCCCACGAAGAGTCCTACAAAATCCCTGATATTTTTATCTTTGAAGAAGAAGGCAATATCATTGTGCGCACAAATGATGAGTGCTATCCCATCATCACCTTGGATAGAAATATGCTAGACCAGCAGCGGCTTGATCGGCAGTTTGCTCGTGCCCAAGATGATAGTCAAGCATATATAAAATCTAAAGTCAAAGAGGCAAAGGATCTCATTGACGCGCTTGAGATGAGAAAAGCCACGATCAAAAAGGTAGGGCTTATGATTGTGGATTATCAATATGACTTTTTTACCGGTGGGGAGATGAAGCCTATGAAGCTTAAAGACATTGCCCAGGAGCTAGGCTACGCGCCAAGCACCATTTCGCGCGCGATTTCCAACAAATACCTAGAATGCTCGCGCGGCGTGTTTGCGATTAAGAGCTTTTTTACCACGGCGATTGATGGCGATGTGAGCAATGCTTCTATCAAGGACTTTTTGCTAGAGATTATCAAGAGCGAGAACAAGAAAAAGCCCTTAAGTGATGTGAAGATTTTATCGATGATTGAGGAGCGATTTGGGCTAAAAATCGTGCGCCGCACCATCACCAAATACCGCCAGCAGCTTAATATCGCCAGCTCAAGCGAGAGAAAAAGACTCTATGAAATGAGCGTGTAGGCATAGTGGATAGGTGGATATAAGACTTTCAAGCCCCTTTATATCGCAAGCGAGTGAGGGAGAAATCGCCCATTTTATCATCGCGAGCCTTGCGCTAGCAAGTCGTGGCAAAGCGAAGTTTCTTAATATCCATAGCCTTTTCTATCATTACGAGCCTTGCGCTACGCTACCCCCTCTGTCATCGCGAGCCGATGTATCGGCGTGGCGATCCATACTAGAATCCACTTTTTACACCTTACGCCTATTTTTTGTCATCGCGAGCAAGCGCGGTAGCGATTGCGTGGCGATCCACTCTCCCACTAGAATCCACTTTTTGTGTTTTTATGGATTGCCACGCGGATTTTCAATCCGCTCGCAATGACAGGGGAATGATTGATTAAGAAAAAGAGCGTTATTTGAAAAAGTGGATTCTAGGAGTGAAGCCCAAATTCTGTCATTGCGAGATTTGCGTGGCAAATCGTGGCAATCCACAATCAAAAAGTGGATTCTAGGAAAATGTTAAAAATGTAAGGGGAAAAATTAAAAAAGTGGATTCTAGGATTTTGGTTTTGTTTTTTGTGGATTACTAAAGAATTGCGCTTTATTTTTAATGGATTGCCGCGCGGACAAGTCCGCTCGCAATGACGAGAAAAAAGCTTGAAATTAAAAAGCTTGAAAAACTAAGAGAGTCGCGGCGGTAGGATTACAAAAAGTGGATTCTAGGGTTAAATGCCAAAGGTGTAAAAAATGGATTCTAGGATTGAAGTTAGTTTGAGAGTAAAACGATTCTAAGAATTGCGGTGTTGCTAGTGGGGCTTTTTAAGGATTTTAGGGTGGAGCTAGACTAGAGGTCTGCGGTTCCCCTAAAATCCTTAAAATCGCCACTATGGATACCCAAAGCTGAATCGCTATGGGTTAAAAGAAATAATGCCACCTTACAGAAGCATTATGCGTAATCCCAAGCTCCCCACCTACTACCACATAGCCAGCAGAGAAGTTCCCTGCTTTGTCTGTGTGGTAATTTACCATAAATGTGCCTTGGTAGAAAAATGGAGCTACATGCACTGCTGCTGCTCTACCTGTCTTTTCATCAATGGTATAAGCCTTGCCATTAAGTGTTGGCATAATGTTTATATCTGTATTCATTAGATACCTAAATCCACCACCTAGTGTAGTAGAGAGCCTTTTGCCATACTCTTGGTAGTAGTTTAAGTTTGCTTGGGCATAGGTAACTGCATAGCCTTGGCTTAGTCCTCCATAGCGTAGCTCACCAGAGCGTTGTGTCCTCATCTCAAAGTCTCCTAGATAGCCGCCCTCTACTCCTACTCCAATTGATGGGAAAAGCATAGATTTAGCCCCAGCCATATAGATAGATGAGCCTAGGCGGATAGAAGAGCCAAAGTTGATATTCCCCACATTTGCGCCAAATCGCATACCATTCATATCCTGCCCTACAGATATATCTGTATAGCCACCATTGACATCAGCCATATAGTAGAATCCTGCTAGCTTAGTCTTAGCAAAGATATGGGAGAATCTAAGCCCTAGGAAGCCTGTGTGTCCTTGGGCATCGATATGGGCTTGCTTATAGCCATTGTAGATATACTCATACCCACCATAGAAGCCGATATTCCCACTTGTTTGTCCAAGAGCTAGATCCCAAGTCGAGCCAAAGAGTGTGCCCACACTCCAAGAGCTTGTTTGTGCGCCATTGGTTGCTTTATGTGAGCCTGTCCCACCATAGGCACGGATAAAGAAATCCCCTTGGACTTTATGCTTAGCTAGTAGCTCTGCACTTATCTCTCCAAGCTTTGGCTCTTGTGGCATTTCTGGCTTGCTGGCTAGGATTTTAGGCTTAGTAGGAGCTTTAGGCTGTATAGGGGCTTTTAGCTTATTGCTCTGGGCATCAGCTAGGGCTATAAGCTTTTGATACTCTCTCTCATAGCTTTTTTTATCTTGCTCGTATTGCTTAAAGGCTTTTAGATAGTCTTTGCGCTCTTGCTCGTATTTGCTCATAGCTTTTTTATAGTCTTTGTGGTTTGGCTTGAGATTTGGGCGCATAGGAGCTTTAGGCTCTGTGGGAGCTTTGAGGTTGGCATTAAACTTACTAGTTTTTGCAAGCACTTCTAGACGCTTTCTCTTCTCTTCATAGCTCTTTTTATCAAGCTCATATTGTTTGAGGGCTGCTTGGTAGGCTCTTTGGTTTGACTCATAGGCTGCCATTACTCGCTTATAGTCTTTATGGTTTGGTTTGAGGTTTGGTCTTATAGGAGCTTTAGGAGCTATGGGCGCTTTGAGGTTGCTTGCTCTTGCTATTGTCTCTAGCTTGTTGTTCTCCTCTGTATAGATTCTAAGCTCTTGCTCATAGTTGCTCATTGCTTTTTCATAGGCTTTTTGTGCTTTGTCATAGTTAGCCATAGCTTTTTTGTAGTGTTTATCACTTGGCTTTAGGTTTGGCATTACAGGAGCTTTAGGCTCTATGGGAGCTTTGATCTTTTGCGCTTTAGAGAGTAGCTCTAGGTTTTTGCGATTGTCTTCATAGGCTTTTTTGTCTTTGTCGTATTGAGCTTTGGCGGCTTGGTAGGCTTTGTCTTCTTGCTCGTATTTAGCGATCAAAGCTTTGTTTTCTTTGGTGCTAGCGAGTTTATCCCATTTGGCTAAGTCTAGCTTGTATTTGGCTAGGTCTTTTTGATACTGGGCTCTTGCATCTCCTAGGGTGGCTGCTTCTATGCGTTGCTTGGTTCTGCGCTCTTTGTTTTTCAAACTTCTTCTGTTTTGTTCTGCGAGATAGGTGTCTATAAGCATTTTTCGTCGCATAGATTGGCGCACGACTACGCTTGTCATACTTGCAGCCACAGAAGCTTCTACATCAAAGATAGGGGTGCCATCGGGATTAAACTTCACCCCTATACCTTGGAGCTCTGGGCTTGATTCAAAGGTGGGCTTGCTAGCTCCATCTACATAGCTATGGCTACCAGATGTTACATAGTCTGTAAGATTCTTGCTAATGCTTTTTGCAGGGTCAAAGTTGCCATCAAGGTAGGTTACTTGGATTTTATTGACGGCAAATTCTTTGTTGGTTCCTTGAGTGCTTGTATCGTTATTTATCGTTACTCTCTCTATAGCTTGGTTGCCTTTGAGTCCTACGCTTAGGGTATCAACGGTGAGTTTAGCGTCTTTAGTGATGTTGATATTAGAGAGTGTATGAGGCTCTACATTACCTGCTGTCCCTTGTCCTACACCATTTAGGGTGTTGATGGTGGCACTGCCTTTTGTTACGCTTAGCTCTTTGATGATACCACTTGCTAAGCCACCGCCTGTGTTATACACAGCATTATTGGTTACGCTATCAGCGTCTTTGGTGAGCTCTAGTTTATCAATGGTGCCGTTGTTAGTGATGTGGTTGGTAGCAGCGGCTTGGGCAGCGTAGAAGTTTGTGCCACTTCTAGCTTGTTTTGTGGTGGTGTTGGTAGTGAGTGTGGTGATAGAGCCGTTGTTGGTAAAGGAACCACTCGCTAGAGTAAATTTAGCAACCTTACCGATGATAGTGTGATTGCCACCCTCTTGAGTGATGTTATCAAAGGCAGAATCTGTGCCATTGACAAATGTAGAGCCACTGCCACCAGCTTTTAGCACTACATTGCTAAGTGTGCCGCCATTGTGGGTGAATGTGCCGCCGGAGAGATTGAGATTGGTAATTGTGCCACCTTGCTGGATAGCACCACCACCACTTTGATTGAGTGTAGTTACACTGCCTTTGCCCTGCTGAAATATGCCATCTTGGAGAGTGATTGTTTCTATTGTGCCATCGTGCTCGCCTGCTGTAAGATTATCTGTATAGCCTTGATAAAAGCTACCGCCTGTAATGTTTAGGTTAGTAATATTTCCACCGCGTTGATAGGATTTACCAGCATAGAGATTGAAATTCTCTATGCTGACATTTTTGAAAATTTGGGAGTCGCCGTTTGCAGTGGTTTGATTAAATGTAGTGATATTTAGTTTATCATTATTTTCATTATTAACTTTTATGTTTAAACGCTCGGCTTCATTGTTTAAGGTAGTGATATTACTTGTGCCACCTAGTTTGATTTCAAACTTCACATCGCCTTTAAGATCAAAAGTGCCGATAGTAATATTTGAGTTGCCGTGATTACTGTAATATTTATCTCTTGTATTCATATTCACCCAAGGGCTACTACCACCTCCGCCCTCTCTTTTATAATGAACTGAATAGTAATCAAACTTTGTGCCATCATTAAACAATAAATTGACACCACCGGGTAGCCCTCCATCTCTGTATTTAAAGGCAAATGTGTAATAATCATAGTGAGATATACCAGAAGTGTCTCGCCACTGCCCGCTAGAACCGCCCCATGCCTTAAGCGTTGATCGTAGTATTCCTTCTTGTCCGTGTTGTTTCCTTACAACCTGATACGCATTCCTATTGTCCATAATAGTGAAATTATTTGGGTCATTTTCTGGTATGGTAGGTGTGCTTGCCGCTGCCATAGAGCTAAGGGCGAAAAAGCACGCTAGGCTTAGGCTTAAGCGAGTAGGCTTTCTGTCGTTGTGAGACACTGCGGCAGCAGTGGCGTGGCAATCCATACATTCTGCGCTAGCAGAATAGTCATTGCTAGAATCCACTTGCGTGGATTTGTGGATCACCACGACTTGCTGGCGCAAGTCTCGCGATGACGGAGAAAGGGTAGTGTCCCTAGAATCTAAAGCGGATTGACTAGGAGTATTTAAAGAGAGATTATTCCCCCCCCCCCCCGATTATATGGGTATTATGAGCGTTAGAAGCTGTTTGCATAGTATCTCCTTGGATAAAAATAGTCAAAATATGAGAGCCACATTGTAGCCAAAATCAAAAAAAAAAAAAAACGGCTTTTTATGATTTAATTATAAATTTGCGCATTGTTTGGGAGAGTTTGTAAAAGGTGTGTAAAAAATATGTAGTTATTGTAAAAGTGGGGTAAAGTTTGCAGGGTGGTGGAGTAGGTGTGGGAGATATTTCGCTTAGAATCCACTTTTTGTGTTTGTTGTGTATTTATGGATTACTAAAGAAGCTGCGGCTACGCCTTGCTTTGCCACACGGTGCAAGCACCGCTCGCAATGACTATAAAAAGGGCGTTATTGCTAGAATCCACTTTTTGAAAAAGTGGATTCTAGTGTGAAAGCTCTCTCTACGATTCAGTCTCCCTCAGCGCAAGAAACTTGCTCCAGCACTGCCGCAAAAAGAAAACAAGGGACACCGCTCGGCGAAAGCCGATGTTTCTTTAGAAAAAGGTTTATCCCCACCCCGCTCCCCTTAACCCAAAAAGAAAGCGTAGCTTCTTTAGAAACAGCGACCGCTTTTTCTTTTTGCAATCAAGGGGAGAGCCTCGCACTTCCGCTTCTAGCACTCGCGCGGAGGCGGGACACTACTGCCCGCCTTACTCCCGCGCTCGCGCACCACGAAGCGGGCGAGAATCGGTTGCGCCTTGTGGCGCGATTGAAAAGATAGATTCTGCTAGCGCAGAATCTGTGGATTACTAAAGAAACTTCGCTGCGCTTGTTTTGCCACGACTTGCTAGCGCAGTGTCTCGCAATGACGGAGTGGGGGCTACTTTTTGCGAGATTTGGTTGTGGGGGCTGGGAGGCTGAAGCGCAGCAAATAGACACGCCATAGAAATGACGCACTAAGCGAGATTAGCAGGATTTGAAACACCATCTCACTTTGCGTGTGGATACTCTCAAACTCTTCCGTGGCAGTGGCGGCTGCGCCATCAGCTTGGGCGGCAATGATCGCCGGGGTGTAATACATCGTGAAAAGAAAGATAAGCACCACGCTAAAAATCCCAATCCCTAGGAGAAACAACGACTTCTTTGATGAGATATTAAACACAAGCAGCTCATAAACAAGGATAAAGATCGCCATAGCGTTTAGTAAGTAATTAAAGCGGACAAAAATCTCTGTCATCAAAATCCCTGAGGCATAGCGGGTCATATCTGTGATCTCAAGGGCGGCGAGATAGGAGGAGGCATTAAAGATCACAGGCGCACTAAGCGCACCGCAAGCGATGATCCCGCCGATAGTGATCCCTAAAGCAAGCAGATAAAGACTTGTAATGCAGGAAGCAAAAACTCTCATAATAATTCCTTATGCGATATAATGGGCGCAATCATACACAAAAAGAGTTACAAAATGAAAATACTTCTAAGCCCGAGTGAGAGCAAGCAGGATCCAGTGGTTTTGGGGGAGAGTAGCGGGGGTGATACTAGGCTGATAGATGATGTGATGTGGGGTGGGCAAGCCGCTAGAAATGCCAATATACACGCGTATTTATCTATCTTGCAAAATGCAAGTGATGCAGAGCTGTGCAAGGTCTTTGGCACAAAATCGGTGAGCCTAGAGAGCTTGCGGCGTTGTGGTGAGATTTTGGACTCTCCTAGGGTCTGTGCCATAGAGCTATATAATGGTGTAGCCTATAAGGCACTGAATTTTGCGGAGATGGATTCTAGGGCGAAAGAGTTTGTGCTGGGGTCTGTGCTGATTATGAGCAATCTTTTTGGGCTGGTGCGGGCAAGCGATAGGCTGCCTTTTTATCATCTCAATCAAAACTACAAATCCAAGCTCTTGTCATTGCGTGCATTGTATCAAGCCCAAGAAGAAGAGATCGATAAGCTTTTAGCCACAGAGCAAGATGGCGTGATTGTGGATTTGCGTGCGCAGATATATAGCAAGGCATATCCTATTAAGCTAGGGCATTATGTATTGAATCTCCCTAGCAAAGTGAGCCACCAAGCAAAGCTTCATCGCGGACTAGCTTTGCGAGAGCTTGCGCTATGTGCCAGCATACAAGATGTGAAAAGTCGCCACAATATGCTTAGGCAGTATCTTGATACACATTGCACCTACTGCACACCCTAAGAAGAGTGTAAAAGAAGAGCGCAAAATGATTGATAGAGAATATCTTGCTCTACTCCCCCCATCTCTCCCACATATTTTTCCACTCGCTTCAGTTATATTTAAGTAATGAATTTGTAATATTCTGCTTCCCAAAATTCATAGCATTTAGCTTTCTTATCTCAGCCTTTATCATATGATTATCGTATGGTTTAGATCGTGATATTGTTTAGGTCTTTGTTTTTGGATCTGGGTGTTCTTTTGCTTGGTTTTTATCTTACCTTAGATAAGAATTGGCAGTGATCTTTGACATCTAAGCAAGAAGATTTAAGGAATCTGCAAAGGCATTTTTGCTTTTTTTAGATTTAGACTTAAATCTCTTTTGACTAAACATTGTTTATGTTATACAACTTCGACTATGTCTTGTTTCTAGACTATTTATTATGTTTAGAAGCTAGAGTAAGTCTTTGTGATTTATAAAGAGATTGGGACAAATTTTTCCATATCTGCTAGCGTTTGGGTGGCTATTAAGCGATCTAATGCAGTGCGGATATTTTTATGGAGAGTTTGCTACTATTGATTTGATAGATACAAACTTCCATAATTCTTATGGAGAGTTTGATCCTGGCTCAGAGTGAACGCTGGCGGCGTGCCTAATACATGCAAGTCGAACGATGAAGCTTCTAGCTTGCTAGAAGTGGATTAGTGGCGCACGGGTGAGTAATGCATAGGTTATGTGCCCTTTAGTCTGGGATAGCCACTGGAAACGGTGATTAATACTGGATACTCCCTACGGGGGAAAGTAGCACTCAATAAAGAATTCTCTTGTAATCTAACTAGAATCCACTTTTGCCATAGAGGTCTGTAATGGATTGAAATCTATGAGAAAGTGTAAATTCTAAGATTTTGAGAGTATTTTTGTAGTTTTCAAGCACAATGCGAAGGAGTTGCCTTAAGCGGTAATGACTGAAGCATTGTTTGTAGAATCCGCAAAAATACTCCAAAAGCTGAATTTAAGATGAATTTTTTATTGAGTGCTCTCGCTAAAGGATCAGCCTATGTCCTATCAGCTTGTTGGTGAGGTAATGGCTCACCAAGGCTATGACGGGTATCCGGCCTGAGAGGGTGATCGGACACACTGGAACTGAGACACGGTCCAGACTCCTACGGGAGGCAGCAGTAGGGAATATTGCTCAATGGGGGAAACCCTGAAGCAGCAACGCCGCGTGGAGGATGAAGGTTTTAGGATTGTAAACTCCTTTTGTAAGAGAAGATTATGACGGTATCTTACGAATAAGCACCGGCTAACTCCGTGCCAGCAGCCGCGGTAATACGGAGGGTGCAAGCGTTACTCGGAATCACTGGGCGTAAAGAGCGCGTAGGCGGGAAAGTAAGTCAGATGTGAAATCCTGTAGCTTAACTACAGAACTGCATTTGAAACTACTTTTCTAGAGTATGGGAGAGGTAGGTGGAATTCTTGGTGTAGGGGTAAAATCCGTAGAGATCAAGAGGAATACTCATTGCGAAGGCGACCTGCTGGAACATTACTGACGCTGATGCGCGAAAGCGTGGGGAGCAAACAGGATTAGATACCCTGGTAGTCCACGCCCTAAACGATGAATGCTAGTTGTTGCCCTGCTTGTCAGGGCAGTAATGCAGCTAACGCATTAAGCATTCCGCCTGGGGAGTACGGTCGCAAGATTAAAACTCAAAGGAATAGACGGGGACCCGCACAAGCGGTGGAGCATGTGGTTTAATTCGAAGATACGCGAAGAACCTTACCTAGGCTTGACATTGATAGAATCCGCTAGAGATAGTGGAGTGTCTAGCTTGCTAGACCTTGAAAACAGGTGCTGCACGGCTGTCGTCAGCTCGTGTCGTGAGATGTTGGGTTAAGTCCCGCAACGAGCGCAACCCTCGTCCTTAGTTGCTAGCAGTTCGGCTGAGCACTCTAAGGAGACTGCCTTCGTAAGGAGGAGGAAGGTGAGGACGACGTCAAGTCATCATGGCCCTTACGCCTAGGGCTACACACGTGCTACAATGGGGCATACAATGAGACGCAATACCGCGAGGTGGAGCAAATCTCTAAAATGTCTCTCAGTTCGGATTGTAGTCTGCAACTCGACTACATAAAGCTGGAATCGCTAGTAATCGTGAATCAGCAATGTCACGGTGAATACGTTCCCGGGTCTTGTACTCACCGCCCGTCACACCATGGGAGTTGTATTCGCCTTAAGTCGGGATACTAAATTGGTTACCGCCCACGGCGGATGCAGCGACTGGGGTGAAGTCGTAACAAGGTAACCGTAGGTGAACCTGCGGTTGGATCACCTCCTTTCTAGAGATATGATAGGTAGATTTGTTTCTATCCTATCCACGCTTTTGCAGTAGTATGTAAAGATTCTTGCTTAGTTGTCAGAGATTATGCCACTAAGGTTTATGGGCTTATAGCTCAGGTGGTTAGAGCGCACCCCTGATAAGGGTGAGGTCAGAGGTTCAAGTCCTCTTAAGCCCACCATTGTGGGGAATTAGCTCAGCTGGGAGAGCGCCTGCTTTGCACGCAGGAGGTCAGCGGTTCGATCCCGCTATTCTCCACCACCAAGATAGACTAACTTTGCATTTTTAGTATAAAGTTTAATAAGAGTTCTAGCTTAGGATTCTTATTAGACTTTTGTCTAAATGTTATTTAACAATTCATTGTCAATAGCCTAGATAGTAAATACTACGATACATTCGTCTTAGAGAATGATGGCAACATACATTCAATAAGGCAGTGTCTTTAGAATACATATGCACTACCAAAAGCTGAAACTAAGAGCAAAGGCTTAGTTTCTATACATAAGCTTTTAAGGGCAAATGGTGGATGCCTTGGAAGAGAGAGGCGATGAAGGACGCGCTAGACTGCGATAAGCTACGGGGAGCTGTCAAGAGGCTTTGATCCGTAGATTTCCGAATGGGGCAACCCAATGCGTAGCGATGCGCATTACCTATATGGAGCGAACCTAGCGAAGTGAAACATCTCAGTAGCTAGAGGAAAAGAAATCAACAGAGATTCTCCTAGTAGCGGCGAGCGAACGGGGAACAGGGCAAACCAGTAGCTTGCTACTGGGGTTTAGGACTGCAATATCCACTACAACAATCTAGCAGAAGTATTTGGAAAAATACATCATAGAGGGTGATAGTCCCGTATGCGAAAGGTTGTTGTTAGGTAGCAGGATCCAGAGTAGGTCAGGACACGAGAAATCCGGACTGAAGATGGGGAGACCACTCTCCAACCCTAAATACTACTCTCTTACCGATAGCGAACAAGTACCGTGAGGGAAAGGTGAAAAGAACCGCAGTGAGCGGAGTGAAATAGAACCTGAAACCATTTGCCTACAATCATTCAGAGCCCTATTGTGGGTCTCATTAAGGAATTAAAGGGAATACCAAGAAATTCTAGCATTGTGAGCAAGATTTGTGGGTTGTGCAGAAAAAATCGCGGAGACTAGACTTAAGGTCTGTCGCACAAGATTTTTTCAAACTCCCGCAAATCTTGCCACAAGGCGAATTTAGCCTAATTTCTTAGTGAGGCTCACAAGGGTGATGGACTGCCTTTTGCATAATGATCCTGCGAGTTGTGGTATCTGGCAAGGTTAAGCAAACGCGTAGCCGTAGCGAAAGCGAGTCTGAAAGGGCGATTTAGTCAGATGCTGCAGACCCGAAGCCAAGTGATCTATCCATGGCCAAGTTGAAGTAAGTGTAACAACTTATGGAGGACTGAACTCGTACCCATTGAAACGGGTTGGGATGAGCTGTGGATAGGGGTGAAAGGCCAAACAAACTTGGTGATAGCTGGTTCTCTTCGAAATATATTTAGGTATAGCCTCAAGTAATAGCAATAGGGGGTAGAGCTCTGATTGGGCTAGGGCTGCTCACCGCGGTACCAACCCCTGTCAAACTTCGAATACCTATTGCCGTATCTTGGGAGTCAGGCGGTGGGTGATAAAATCAATCGTCTAAAGGGGAACAACCCAGACTACCAACTAAGGTCCCAAAGTTCTATTCTAAGTGGAAAATGATGTGGAGTTACTCAGACAACCAGGAGGTTGGCTTAGAAGCAGCCATCCTTTAAAGAAAGCGTAACAGCTCACTGGTCTAGTGATTCTGCGCAGAAAATATAACGGGGCTAAGATAGACACCGAAGTTGTAGATTGCACTTTGTGCAGTGGTAGAAGAGCGTTCGTATCAGCGTTGAAGGTATACCGGTAAGGAGTGCTGGAGCGATGCGAAGTGAGCATGCAGGAATGAGTAGCGATAAAAGTGGTGAGAATCCACTTCGCCGAAAGTCTAAGGTTTCCTACGCGATGCTCGTCATCGTAGGGTTAGTCGGGTCCTAAGACAAGTCAGAAATGGGTAGTCGATGGAAAATAGGTTAATATTCCTATACCAATATAAGTGTGCGATGGAAGGACGCATAGGGTTAGGTGAGCCAACGGATGGAAGTGTTGGTCGAAGAGCGTAGATTGGGGGATAGGCAAATCCGCCCCTGTATTCGAAACTTGACAGGCTCTTTGAAGTCTTCGGATGGAAGAGAGAATCACTGATACCGTCGTGCCAAGAAAAGTTTCTAAGTTTAGCTTATATTGCCCGTACCGCAAACCGACACAGGTAGATGAGATGAGTATTCTAAGGCGCGTGAAAGAACTCTGGTTAAGGAACTCTGCAAACTAGCACCGTAAGTTCGCGATAAGGTGTGCCTACGCAAGTAGGTCTCAGCAAAGAGTCCCTCCCGACTGTTTACCAAAAACACAGCACTTTGCAAACTCGTAAGAGGAAGTATAAGGTGTGACGCCTGCCCGGTGCTCGAAGGTTAAGAGGATTCGTTAGCAGTAATGCGAAGCGTTGAATTGAAGCCCGAGTAAACGGCGGCCGTAACTATAACGGTCCTAAGGTAGCGAAATTCCTTGTCGGTTAAATACCGACCTGCATGAATGGCGTAACGAGATGGGAGCTGTCTCAACCAGGGATTCAGTGAAATTGTAGTGGAGGTGAAAATTCCTCCTACCCGCGGCAAGACGGAAAGACCCCGTGGACCTTTACTACAGCTTGGCACTGCCGATGGGAGCATTATGCGCAGGATAGGTGGGAGGCTTTGAAGTCTTCACTCTGGTGGAGATGGAGCCATCCTTGAGATACCACCCTTAATGTTTCTGTCTGCTAACTGGCTAGAGTTATCCTCTAGCAGGACAATGCCTGGTGGGTAGTTTGACTGGGGCGGTCGCCTCCTAAAAAGTAACGGAGGCTTGCAAAGGTTGGCTCATTGCGGTTGGAAATCGCAAGTAGAGTGTAATGGCATAAGCCAGCCTGACTGTAAGACAAACAAGTCGAGCAGAGACGAAAGTCGGTCATAGTGATCCGGTGATTCTGTGTGGAAGGGTCATCGCTCAAAGGATAAAAGGTACCCCGGGGATAACAGGCTGATCTCCCCCAAGAGCTCACATCGACGGGGAGGTTTGGCACCTCGATGTCGGCTCATCGCATCCTGGGGCTGGAGCAGGTCCCAAGGGTATGGCTGTTCGCCATTTAAAGCGGTACGCGAGCTGGGTTCAGAACGTCGTGAGACAGTTCGGTCCCTATCTGCCGTGGGCGTAGGAAAGTTGAGGAGAGCTGTCCCTAGTACGAGAGGACCGGGATGGACACGCCACTGGTGTAAGAGTTGTTCTGCCAAGAGCATCGCTCTGTAGCTACGCGTGGATGTGATAACCGCTGAAAGCATCTAAGCGGGAAGCCAACTCCAAGATGAACTTTCCCTGAAGGTCGCAGCAAGACTAGCTGCTTGATAGGGTAGATGTGTAAGCATAGTAATATGTTCAGCTGACTACTACTAATAGACCGTTTGGCTTATGTTTATATGATTCTAAGAGACACTGCCTTATTGAGTGTATGGGTATTTATTATAGGCTATTGACTTTGACTCCCTTAGGAAAATGGAAATAAGGACAATCGCAAGTGTAATATACACGCCGATTTAGTGATGAGGCAAATGCTAGGCGATGTGCAAAAAGTGGATTCTAGTCTAGAATCCACTAGAGCCATTAGGACTTAGTATTGCTAAGAGTCTCCGCCCTAGAATCCACTTTTAAAAGTGGATTCTAGCAAGATGTCCAAAGTGTCTAAAGTGGATTCTACTCCCTAGTGATATTGTCTTTATTTCCCTTTTCCTTGTGTTTATAGAGAGAAGGCAACACCCAGCTCCATTCCGAACCTGGCAGTTAAGCTTCTCTTCGCCGATGATACTGCATCTTTCAGGTGTGGGAATGTAGGTCGATGCAGGGATAAGGGAGATTCTTCTTTTGACTTCTTGTGTTTTACTTATTGTTTTTACTTAGTGTTAGATAGCTCTTATTACTCATTATATTTTTAGTTTGTTGGTGTGGGCTTGCTTCATAAATACTTTTTATGAATGCCTAGAATCCACTTTTGTAATCCTGTCGAGTTTTTCAGCTTTGACTTGTCATTGCGAGCTTTGGCACAAGGCAAAGCATTGTAACGCACTCCCACTCTGTCATCTAAAGTCTTGAAAAAGGCGCGGCAATATTAGAATCCATTTTTCAAGCTAGATTCTGGTTGTGCTATGGATCGCCGTGCTTTGCGCTAGCAAAGCTCGCGATGACGGAGTTTGGGTGTTTTCCTAGAATCCACTTTTGAAAGCCCCGCCACAATCCTTAGAATCGTGCGGTAGTAAAACGGACTTTGTGAAGCAAACCAAGCTTTTTGAAGTAAAACAGACTTTGAAAGTCAAACTCCTTTAAAAGTGGATTCTGGTGGAGAGAGTGGATCGCCACGCCGTGTTGGCACACGGCTCGCGATGACAGAAAATAGGCATTAAGGCTAGAATCCACAACGCGAAGTTTCTTTAGAAAACAAGGGACACCGCTCGGCGCAAGCCGATGTTTCTTTAGAAAACAAGCGAAGCGGTGCGAGGCGAAGCCGAAGCAGGTTTCTTTAGAAAACGCAGCGGTGCAGACAAAGTGAAACAGGTTTCTTTAAAATACGGCAGCAAAACGCAATAAATGTAAAAAGTGGATTCTATGATCGCCACGAAAATCCGCTAGGGCAAATGCTAGCCTAGATCCTAGGGAGCCATAGAGCGACATTGCCTTGCTCATAGCTAAGATATGTGCTATCTCCGTGTCCGGGGAAAATTTCTATATCGCCATCATCACCAAGCCCCCCAAACTCCCCCAGCGCACTAAATCTCTGCAAGGAGTCGCGCATATCACTAGGGCTTGAGTATGGAAAATCATACCGCCCGATACTGCGCTTAAAGACAAAGTCCCCACTATACATACTAGAGATTCTACCTGTGCTATCTCTTAGGCACACCACCGAGCAGCCCGGCGTATGCCCGGGGAAATGCAAGTAGTAAATCTCCACCCCACCTAGCACAAACTCACTTCTACCCTTATCGCAGCTCACAAGCACATCATTTGCGCTAAACTCATAGGGAGTAAGCCCTGTCTCAAAGCAATCGCTCTCCAGCATAAAGCCATCATCTCTAGGGCAATACAGCGGGATCTCTGGGCGAGCGGCTTTAAGCTTGGCTACATCAAAGATATGATCAAAATGCCCGTGTGTAAGCAAGATCGCCAAAGGATTTTTGCTAGATTCTAGCACCCACTGCGCACTTCCCATACCTGGGTCGATGATAAACTCCCCCTGTGGCGTTTGCACGATATAGCAGTTTGTCTCATAAGGACCAAATGCCTTGCATAAATGCGGAAATCTTTTGAGCACTTTTTTTTCTTGCACACTCATAGCCTACTCCTTACACGACTGCTACACATTACGCTTTATCACCTAAGCCCGAACCGCAAGCTTGCCAATAGCCTCAGGCGCAAAGTCATCGACAAAGGTGCGCATAGCTTTAGAATACATATCCACTAAGCGATTTGTCTCAATAAGCGCGGTCATTTCTTTGATCGCATTGACATTGCTTTTTTCGATAAATCCTTGCGCAAGAGAGCCATCATTGATAGACATCACGCGATCTTCTATGCGCTCTTGTGGGTAGCTATAAAGATTGTCCCCTACTTTTTGGAGGTATTTTGGATTATCAAAGCTCACAATCGCTAGCGCACCGCCATCTACCGGGGCATTTTGCTCTTCATTAGCACCAGAGCGGAAGAAGAGATTGCCATTTTTATCCGCTTCTACTTGCATACCTTGCCCTATGATGATCCCGCCTTCTCCATCGATACCCACGCGAGATAGCACGCGGAAGCCTTGCTTGGTGCTAAGATAGCCTTCATTATCAATAGTGAAGCTCCCATCGCGTGTGTAGCGCACGCCATCTGGTGTTTGTATAGCGAAGTAGGCATTGGGCTTTTGCAGGGCGAAGTCTAATGGGTTTTCTGTCTGGGCGATCGCGCCGCTTGCAAACTCTGTGTATTCCTCGCTGATGATTGGCACGCGGTTTAGATTGCGGTTTTGGTATTGGGCGGCGGCGCGGGTGTGGTCTTTTAGCGGCAAGGTATCTTGAGTCTGCTTGTAGAGTCGCAAGAAATCGCCGATGACTACATCATCGCGCTTAAAGCCATTGGTGTTGAGATTGGCAAGATTGTTTGAGATGACATCAAGGCGGTTAAACTGCGTGATCATACCGCCTGTGGCAGAGTAGTAGCCATTTATCATATCCTATCCTTAGGGCTGAAAGTGTTTGTAGAATCTAAGCAAGTAGTATTCCACCTAGAATCCACTTTTTAACCTAAACGCTTTTTCTGTCATTGCGAGCTTTGGCGCAAGACAAAGCGTGGCAATCCATAAAAGACACAATAAAAAGTGGATTCTAGTAAAGATTATTTTGCTAGCGCAAAATTATGGATCGCCACGCATCGCTACCCTGCTTGCTCGCAATGACAATAAGGGTAGCATAGCACAAGGCTTGCGATGACAAAGCAAACCTATGCAAGAAGTTGCAATCTAAGACTAAAGCCCTATCAAGCTAGGCTAAGGCTTCTTGCCATAGTAGCAAGCCTACAAGCACGCTTTGTCGCCCTATGCCTAGGATCTGCTCGCGCAAGGTGCTAGCTTGCTCAATGCTAGCTTGCGTGGCGTGGGCGGCTGGGTTGCGGATCGCTTGGAGAGATTTGATAAATGACTGCAATTTAATAGTAGTAAAGCTGCATAGATCGCGCTTTTTGTCGCCATTATAGAAGCTATTTTTCGCGCCTTTTAGCTTGCAATTTTGATCATATCGCCACGAGTCTAAGAGAGACTTGGCGTGCTGCAATAGGTGCTTTGTCGTGCCAAGGGCTGGAGCCCTTTTCGCCCTGTCTTCAAGCCACTCTTGCACGCTGGATTCTATCTCTTGCACGCTGTAAGTAAGCTGGGATAAGGGGGATTCTACATTGGCAAGTGTGCTTTGGTATGCCACTAGGGTCGCAAAAAGTGCGCGGTAAAATCGCATAATCTCTTGCTCCATTGATTTAGCATAGAGTAGGACAATGCCTGTGCAGTCATAGAGTGGATTTTCTCTGTTGGCAAGGTATTCTATCTCGGCGTTTATGAGATTGTCCATCGTATCTGGCAGCAGTGTGCCAGCAAGCTTACTGCCAAAGATATAGTCGATAAGCCGCTGGCGCACTTGGATTTGCTCAGGAGTCTTAAACATATTGTGGTAGTGGGCTTGCTCTTGGGCGAAGTAGTTTTGATTGGACTTTAGTGTGATGAAAAGCGGGTAGGTGTAGTCGTTGCCATAGATGGCAAAGGTGCGGTTATTGTGCAAGGTAGTGCAATCTGCTAGGAAGCTATCGCGCACGGAGGCAAAGTCATTGCGAAATAGCTCGCGCATATCACTCACTACAAACCACAGCTCCACTTCAAGCCCCTTTTGCTCATAGTAGGCAGGGGCTTTAGCGACTTGATCGCGGGATATGGCAGTAACTTTGCAGGCATAGAGATTGGCATAGTCGCTTAAAAAGAGCTGCAAAGGACTCTCCCTAGAAGTGCTAGTGATAAGCTGCTCCCACTGGGTGCTGGCAAAGGCGGTGCTAGGCGGCTCTAGGATTTGCGCTGGCGCGCTAGGCTCTGCTTGGGCTTTTGGCTCTTGGGCGCGCATTTTGGACTTAATCTTGCCAAAGGCGACACTGCCGTGGGATTTTAGGATTTCTAGGTGGGATTGTATGACGCTGCTTTCATAGTAAGGGTTGTAGAGTATGAGTAGGGCGGTGGGGTTTGTGGGGTGAGTCATTATACGCCTTTAGGTGTGGATTCTAGGATACATTTACGCAAAGCAGGCTACACACGCAGCTATTTAAAGATCTTTTTGCCTAGTGTGCGCAAAGAGTCTAGCCCAGCACTCACAGGGTTGCTATGGGGCTTCATCGGCAGGTGGCATTTGGGGCAGCTCCCCGCACGCATATCTTCTGCTCGGATCATATCGCTTTTGGGCGCGTGGTGCTTGATATAACCGCATTTTTGACAGACATAAGTCCTAGGTCTAGGGGGTATCATCGCTCTCTCCTTAGAAATTTGTAGATGACATAGAGCCAAAATGCCGCGACAAACCAGCCTGCTATAAACCACGCTGTGCTATGCGGAGTGCCATTATACCAAAGCCAGATTGCTTCAAAGCCCAAATAGCTTACTGAAAGCAGCGCGACTATGGTGATAACGGCTATTGTCAAAGTCGCTTGAAATATCAACACAATGGTGGCTATGATAGCCGATACAAGCAAGATCAATGCCATAATCTCTCCTTGCTTCTTGCTAGCTCTTTTTGCTCGCTAGATTGATGATCTTCTCTCTAAAGCTTGGGTCTGTGCGGTATCTAGCAAGCAGGGATTCAATGGCTTGCACAGAGTCCTGCAAGGCTTGCGGGTCGCTTTTGGCAAAGTCTAGGATCTTTTGGGCGATCGCCACACTAGAATCCACTTTTTGCTCTGTGTTGCTGGATTTTAGCTTGGGGAAGTCATCGCTTAGATCATAGATGAGCTTGCCGAGCTTGGCGCAAGAGCTTGGGTGGCTCCATAGAAATTTGAGTAGCTCTTTGAGTAGGGATAGCATTGTAACTCCTTGCATACGAGATAGAATCTACTTTTTGTCATCGTGAGATTCTGCGCTAGTAGAGTCGTGGCAATTCTTTCACACTAGAATCCATTTGTGCGGATTGGATCGCCACGCTTGCTTATCGCAAAGCTCGCGATGACAGAGTATCATCGCGCGGAGTGAAATCCGCGTGGCAAGCGCAAGCTTCTGTAATCTACAAGCCAAAGTCTAAAAGTGGATTCTAGGCGGCATTGTAGCAAAGAGTGATGACAGGTTTTGTCGCTTGGATCGCTACTTTTCTATGCCATCGTGCTTGCACTCGATACAGAGATAGACTTCTGTTTTGGTGCTTTGTGTGCTGGCTTCTTGGATAGAGCGTTCAAGGCTTGCTTGTAGGCTTAGTGGTAGGGTGTTTAATTTAAGTTGCATATTGAACATAGATGTTTGCGTGGCAGAAATACTGATAGAAATGCTCTCTTTTTCTTCATAGCGATATTGGAGGCAGCCGCGCTCTAAAAACTCTTTGATGATGATTTGTAGTTGATTTGGCGGGGCTTCTACATTGATTTTCTCCTGCTCTAGCCACCGCTCTATCTCATCGACACTGCATTTAGGCTGGAAGCTTGCCATATTCACTTCTTTGCTGTGAGATTTAGCACTCTCTTGGCTTTGCTTATCGCTAGAATCCACCTTGACTTCACCTCCAACAACCTTATATCTCCCGTCAATTTCTGCGCGTGTTTTTTGCTCTTTTTTATAGCTTTCAAACTCCTCTTTGCTATAGCATACTTTCCAGCTTGAGCCATTGCCTAGCTTTAGGATAAATTGCTTTACTATCGCTTCATACTCTTCCCAATACTGCTGCCCAAAGCTCTCTGCTTCAAAATACACATTTTCATATAGCTCTGAGGGGACAAGGGGCTTGATAAATTCGCCACCTTGCAGGGCGATATATTGAGCCATTGGCACGAGCTTGCCTTTAGCATTTCCTCTAAAAGGCTTGACATAGTAGCCATCTAGCTGCTCATAACTTGCTACTATGTCAAACTCTCCATTATTGGAGATGATAGCCTTTGTGCTTGGGTTTTCTTCATTTATTCTTATTTCTGTAACTTTATCGACTAGCATTATTTTCTTCATTGTGTTCTCCTTTGATTGATGTTTGTTGGGCGGGTGCTTGGGTAGGGGTGCTTGGGCGTAGGGCTTGATAAGCAAGCGCGATTACAATCACCACGCCTGCTGCAAGTAGCACTCGCTTATTTTGCTTAGCCCTTGCTTGTGCCTTAGCCCTTGCTTGCACTGCTGCTTGATACTCTCTATATAGCTCACTAAATCGCGCGATTTCTAGCCCCATAGCCTGCAAGGTAGGCTTGATAGACTCTAGACTCTCATCATCACTCCATAGCACAAGGGCTGGGCGGATCCTGCCTGCTTCATCTCTCTCGGGGTGGTATTGCACACAGAGCATATACCCTGCAAGGGGCAAAATCTCTTCGGTATCAAGATGTGAAGGCACATCGCGTATAAGGGCATAGAGCTTATTGACATAGCTCTGGGCTGTATCGCTATCTACTATCACTCCATTTACAGCGGTGATATTGTGGCAATTACCACCTGTTTCTTTTGATTGTATTGTTGCTATAACCATTGCTGCACCTTTTGCACTGATTGAATCATCTGTATGATTTCTTCTCTAGGGTTTTTTGACAAATCATAGGAGAAATAGTGGATACCAAGCTCTTGTAGCTCACTTTGTATCTGCTTTATCTTAGAGTCTAGCCCAGCAGCTCGCAGCTTGTCTAAATGTGTCCCCACTGCGATAAAGGTAGGGATAACATAATCTTTAGAAGTGCTGTGATTTGCTTTTATGTGGTCTTTGTCGTAGTCTTGCATATCAAAGACATAGAGCCACAATACTTTCTTTTTAGCTTCTTGTGGCAATGTCTTTAGTCTCTCGTTGCGCCATTGTTCTTTTTCGCCATTGTTGGCAGAGCTTCCGCCGGTATTGATGAGCTTCCATTTCTCATTTGCTATTTGTGCTTCATAATTTTCATTTACTCCGTGTGTTGTGGGATAAGATTTTTTAAATCCATCTCCTTGAATGATGTGCAGCATCGTATCTTTGCCAGCTAGAGCTTTGCCTTGCAGCCAAATAACTCGCTCATAACCGACAAAATTAAACTTATTTCTCCGCTCCTGCTCTTGTCTCTCTGCTTCTGCTTTTTCATCAAGGTGGTCATAGATCTTTTTCCCACCCCATATTGCTCCTAGTAACGCTATCCCTCCTAATATAAATGGTAATGGCATTGTGTCTCCTTGTGATATGTAATATTTGCTTGTAGTAAGCGAGATGGCATTAAATCAAAAAAAAAAAAAACAGCTTAAAGCTAGGCAAAAGTCGCCAAAATCCAGCCTAAGTGCTATTTGCTGTGAGAGTGGGGCTAGGGGGTAGCTGCTTTGCATAGCTGCTTATTGTGCTGTGTATTTGCTCTTGTATTTGTGTGATAGGAGCTATCAAACCATAAGAGATCATACGCGAGAGTCGATCGACCTCTTGTAGTGGGAGAAAGGATTGATCAAGTGCGCTGTGGGTTGATACAATATAAAACTCTTCATAATTGCTAGCGATCTTATCTACCACCTTGGCAAGCTCCTGTAAAAGCGCGTAGGCATTATCGCAAGCTTGCTGTGTGCTTGCCCTAGAATCTATAATACTTGCCAAAAAAGCAGCCAAATCACTAAACCCAGAGTCATCGCTTAATCGCTGCTTTTGGCAGGGCTTGCTATCGTTGCAGCTATCTTTGTAAGGGGAGAGAAAATGATCTTGTATCTCTTGTGTAGGGAGATTATCTCTGCCCTGTGTGGCGGCATTTAGATCGTGGCTTGCGATTAGGCAAGAGGCTTGCGAGAGCAGTGCGGGCAGTGTGTAGATACTCCTAGCTCCAGCATAGCTTTGCGCAAGGGAGTCTTTGAGCTTTTGTATCACTGCTTTTTCCTGTGGGCTTGTGCCATTGGCTATTGGCTTTAGTGTATTGGAGGTAGCAGATTTATCAAGCAGCACATAGACTTGTGATTGCTTATTTAGCCCTTGCTTGATCGCCTTTAGCGTGCTATCTGTAATAATATCGCTCACTATGAGTAAAACACAATGCGCTTGCTGCAAGGCGCGTGCAGTCTCTTTGCTTAGATTCTTTTCGTCTATAAAGCTTGGTATATCGATAAGCTGCAGATTTTTGCCATTAAGCGTAGTGCTATAAGTGGCAGTCTCTTGTGTAGAATCTAGTGTGATATTTGCCCCATCGCAAATGCGCATAAGCTCAGGGAGTGCTACTCTTCTTGCTTGGGTGTATATGTCTATTTGCGCAAAGGATAAGAGCGCGCGCTGTGCTCTGGCTTGCTTGCACGCTGTGTTTATGATGAGTTTTTTTGTTTTACTCAAGCCTAGAGATGACTTCATCTTCCCCCAGAATCTAGCGCATTCTAAAATATATTGCTGTGTAAGATTCTCAAGCTCTAGGCGAATGTCTTCTAGCTGTTTGCGCGCTTTTTGCATTAGTGCTTTCATCGCTTTTATACGCTCTTGCAAATGAGTGTATCTACTGATAAATTGCTCTTGCTGCTTGCGCTTAGAGGGCTCTTTAAAGTGGATTCTAAGTGCTTCTAGCAGGGTGGCTTTAGCCTTATGACTCTGGCTGCAAAGGGCGCAAAGAGCGATTGTAAAAATGTCTTTTTGCGTGGTTTGCTCTCTAGTTTGCTCACTCAAGGTGCTTACAAATGTGTCAAAGAGCCTTTTACTCTCTTGTAGCTTTTGTTTATCACACTCAAAAAGTAGCGGTGATAGTGCATTTACTTGCTTGTGGATAAAGTCAAAAATCTCTTTCTCACTCATATAGACTCCTTCTTATCAATATCTCTAACAATGGCAGTAGATAAAGCACCCTTTAAAGCCTGTAAAAATCGCAGCTATAAAAAGTGGATTCTAGGCTATCGCCACTACACTAGCAGTGGCTTGCAATGTGGTAAAAATCTATCGCTAGAATCCACTTAGACAAAGCTCAAGGAAGCTTAGAGAGTGAGTGCTGCGCTATCCCACGCTTCTATACTGGATTCTAGCTTGGCTTTATCGCCATTAGATTCTACTAGTAGCCTGCTATACTCTCTACCAATATCGCGCAAGATATGCCCATACACCCCACTTAGTGGCGACTCTGGGCTTTGGTGTGTGGGGACATTAAAGAAGCCAAAAAAGCTAGCCGGACTAGGCTGGGCTTCCTTATCTAACCCGATTATGCGGTATTTATACGCCGCGTCCTTTGCTAGCTTGCTTAGCGCGATGGTGAAATTCGCAGGCTCTATGCCAAAAACACTCTGCAAATGCTTCATCATACACACTTGCAGCGGCAGTGTCAGCCCTGTGTTGAAAAGCCATTGATGTCGCCACTTGGTATCGCTCAATTTGTCGTAGATGGGGCTAGGGATTATTGGGAATATGCAGCCCCCACCCCATACAATTTGCTCCTTATCGCCGCTTAAGCTTGTGATGACTGCAGCATAGAGACTGATAAGCTCCTTTGCCATATCGCTTGGCGTGTTTTGCTCGCTCTCCGCTTCCTGTGTGGTCTCCCCACTCGACTTACTTGCTTGCGTAAATTGCGCAAAAGGCTTCGCCTTACTTATGTGATCAAACATCTCCTGCCCTAGTGAAAGCACCTTTAGTAGCTCATCTTGGGTGGGGGAGAAGCTTTCAATATACGCATTTATCTCACGCATTTTTTGGGATAATTTAGCGTTTCTGGTGGATTCGGCTTTGCGCGATAAATCGTGGATTCTACGCGATTGTCTGCGGTCATTACCGCTAAGGTAAATCCCTTGCCAATCGCTTGAAAGCCCCGATTTCTCATCGCAAATCCTAGAATCCTGTGCTAACTCGCTTAGAGTTTCTGCGGTGCTAGAATCCACTTTTTCGCCAATCCTGCCGCCTGCGTTGGTATCGCTGCTTGCTTCATCGGCAAATCCTTCCGCCTGTGAGCTGCTTAGAGTTTCTCCATCGCTAGAATCCACTTTTCCACTCTCTTGGCTTGCTTGCTCTAGCTTGTCCCTAAGCTCCAAAAACCCTGCCCCAAAACTAAAGCCCCCCATATCCGCACAATATCGCGCAAAGGGTGCTTCTATCTCTTCGATCAGCCGCTCTTGTAAAAGCTCTTGTTTTGCCTCCTCTTTTGCGCGCTTTTTGGCTCTCTGTGCCCTTTTGAAGGCATACTCTTCTTTCTCCTCTTCCTTAGCGTTGTAGTATTTATACGCCAAATATCCCAAGCCACCTAGACCAGCTATGCCTAGCCCTACATTTTTCCAATTTACTTCCATTTGCTACTCCTTGTAATGTCATCGCAGAGCAAACTCTGCGTGGTGGTATTGTATAAAAGGGCTATGACAGGTTTTGTCATTGCGCCGCTCATTTGAGTCCGCGTTAGCGGCGTTTGCTGTCATTGTGAGCAAGCGCGGTGGCGATTGCGTGGCAAGCGTAGCTTCTGCGCTAGCAAAATAGGCTTTACTAGAATCCACTTTTTGATATGGATTACCAAAGAAGCTGCGCTTTGCCACGCCTTGCGGGCAAGGCTCGCAATGACAAGAAAAAGTTTAAAAAATTAAAAAGTTTGAAAATAAGAGAGTCGCTGGCAGCGGGTTAAAAAGTGGATTCTAGGAGGTAAGATCAGCCTAGCTTGCAAAAATCTCTGCGATCAACTCATCAAGGGCTTCTTGCATTTTGCCCTTTAGCGTATGCAGCTCTTTTATCTGCTTATCAAGCTCGGCTACCCCCACAAATTCTCGCAGCTCTTCAAAACGCAGCGCGATACGCTCGCTCATAAGCTCTGTCTCATCTGTCTCATCGCTTTCTTGTGGATTTTTCTTCTTTTTACCTTTATTTTGTTTTTTAGTGTCTTGTGGATTTTGCGACTCTTTCTTGCTGTCTTTTGACTTCGCTTTTATATCCGCCTTTTTGCTCTCATCAAAATCCACTCCACTCTCCAAAATATCAAGCTCCAAAGAGGTGATGACACTTCGTATCTGTTTTGCTCTTTGTTTATCGGCTTCAAGGGCATTTTCATACATAGCAAACACACCATTTAGCTCATTTTTCAGCTGCTCTTTTGAGATGATGTCCTTATCCACAGAGTGCAAGAAATCGTGCAGTGAAAGCTTGCGGTGGGCTAGCTCCTTTTTATTCCTAGAGTCATAGGCACTTATGCCCTCATACTCCATATAATTATCATCTAGCACTTCTTGTATATGATCAAGGATCGATTCAAGCTCACTTTGTGGCTTTAGATCGGCTTTGTTTAGCAGGATATAGAGCTTTTTGCCCTCTAAATCTAGCGAGTCTAAAAACTCCAAATCCGAAGCAGGAAATGTCCCAGCTTGAGCAGATATAAGCCAAATTAGCGCATTGGCATTTGCTAGGTATTCACTAGCAGTATCCTTGTCTTTACCGCTAAAGCCAGAGTCTGAAGGATTGTAGCCGGGCGTGTCGATAAAGCAAATATGCTGGTATGCTGGGATTGGCGTCTCCATAACCATCATAGGTAGGATATTTTTTAGATTAAATCCAAGCTCTTTGATAAAGTTATGGCTCAAATTCGCATATAAATCAAGCGGCACATCTATAACGCCATTTTGATAAGTATAGCCTTTGATGATGTGCCTATCTCCATGGACAATGTAGCTTGCGATCGCCGTTACAGGCGTAACGCCAATAGGCAGGGCAATGGTATTATCCCCAAAAAAGCTAGAGACAAACTGGCTTTTCCCTGCGCTAAATCCCCCACCCACGGCTATGGTAGATTTATTGGCAATGGCTTTGAGTGAGAGTAGTCTGGCTAGCTCTTTTTGCAGGGTGAGTAGCTTGGTATAAGCCTCCACCTCTTCTTTTAAGCTTACAGAATTAGCAAATGCCGCATAGTCGTTTTCTACCAGCGATACAAACTTCCCAAAAATTTCATTATCTATACTTGAAGCATTAAGTGTATTGCCGATAAATTGTAGCTTTGTGTTTTTATCATCAATATGTCGCAGTAGCTCACTCTCATCAAGCATTTGATAGATACTCTCTCGCAATGTGGCTATATCTTTACCGCGACTAAAGTTGAAAAATTTCCCCGCTTGCGTGAGCAATGAATCAATATCTTCCTTATCTATCATATACTGCCACCTTTTGCAATGTATCAATTTGTGCCATTTTAGATCTCCTGTAATTGTTTTTTGATCGCTTGAAGCTCACTTAGAGCTAGTGCCTTATAGTCTATATCCTTAGCAAGCTGGGCGATCTGCGCTTGAAGCTCGCTAAAAAGCTCATTGCCTATATTGATGTTTGCAAGCTTGTTTGCCATTTGCTTGCAATGCTCTTTTATATCGCTTCGCGTGGTTTTCTGCAAGCTTTGGATAAACTCTTGTGCCTCTTCTAGGAAGCGTTCTGCCGAGTAGTCTTTCAGCGTCCCGCTTCCGCTAGGCAGTGGCTTATCACTATATGTCATATCGGGGAATTGCAGAGCATTGATAATGCCCCTTAGGATTGAGCGTAGCTTATTGATATTTATATCATCATCACTGCCGCCATTTTGCTCCACACTCTCACGCAGCGTGCGGATAAGATTTCCATTAAGCTCGGCTTTAAAGCTTCTTATGCTTTTATGCCCCATATCGCGTATGCTATTTTCTACCATAGCTACTAAATCATCAAGCGAAGATCTAACCGCTCCAGCGCGCACGGTGGTATAAGTCCTAGTCTCTGTGCGAGAGCTACCCCAAGTCCAAGGTTTAATCCATTTTGAAGTGCTAACTTCACAGGTTTCTGTTTCTGTGCCTTCTGCATCATTGGTCGCATTTCTTGCCTTGCTAAAATACTGCGCTAGCTCATTATGCAAGGCATTTTCAAGCTCATTGATAAAATCCCTCCGCAAATCTTCAAAGCACTCATCAATATCGCTAATGGCATTATCTTTTAGCCTTGCGATTTGCTTTTGCTGCTGCTTTAGCTGCTCTACATCTGTTTCTTCTATCTCTTTGATATGATCGCTGACATTTTGAATAAGATCGCTAGCATATTTATCAATATTGACTGCTTTTTGCGCTAGGAAGCTCTCAATCTTCTCCCTAGCAATCTCTTCTTTACGCATAGCCACATCTGCAAGCTTGGATTCTATGGTCTTGATATTAGAGATTAGATCGAGATTTGCCTCTAGGCTTGCTTGGCTAGAGAAATTATCAGGGTAGGATTCTCTTAAAAGCTTGAGTGCGTGTGCCTCACTCTCATCAAGCTTGCTCTCATCGTGGGTATCGCCTAAATTTGCCTTGATACTAAAGGCAATGCCAGCAGAATGCAGCACTCGCTCTTGCTTTTGCGTAATAAGGCTATCATAGGCTGTGCCTATCTCTGGTCTATCGGCTTTGAGCTTTTGTAGCGTATCGCTTAGATGTGTGCCTAAGCTATTTTTGAGATTATCTAACGCCTTAGTCATCACGCCGCCTGCGCGATCTCTCTCACTGCCGTGTAGCTCACTATCCACCTTAGAGGCGACTACAAATAGCTCTCGTATGCCGTTTTTCTGCGTGATCCTATCCATAAGCTCCATATCTTCACTGCTCATAAACTGCCCAGCAGGTGAGACGATAAAGATAACATCGCATTCTTTGAGGATCTTTCTTGTGCGCTCTTCCCTTGAGACTACTGGGTCATTCACACCGGGCGTATCCACAATCTCCACATTTTGCAAGGATTCTAGCGGCAGGCTTATTTTCACACTTTTGGTTAAAGGCATATATCTGCCATCAGCCCCTACATAGTCTTCAAGCTGGCTTTGCAAAATCTCAAGGCTATCAAAGGTGATTTCTTTTGCTTGTAAATCCGCAGTATTGATACCGCAAGCTTGGATTCTAGCGTATTGATCTTTGCTCGCAGCAAGGGGGCTTTTTGACATTTCGCGCTCTACTTTTTGGCGCGCTTTGCTCTCTATCTCTGCTTCTGGTAGCAACTTAGATTGAAGCCTTGACTTCGCGTTTTCTATCTCAGCTTTTGTGGCACTCTCTAGCTCTCTGTCATACTGCTGGGCTTCTTTTTTGATATTTTCTACATCTTGCGGGGTGAAAAACTCTATCTCCGCCCCATAGCTCTGCCCCCATTTTAGCTCTGTGAGTGCTGCAGTCATAGGCGTAGCTGCTTTTGGCAGGATATTTTTGCCATCAAAGACTATGGCATTAAGTAGCGATGATTTTCCGGCTTTCACACGCCCGACAATGCCTATTTTCATCAATCGCTCTGTATTGCTGATCTTAGCAATCTCTGCTTGTAGCTCTGCTCCTGTGCCAAGATCTAGCTCGCGTTTGCTATCTCTAGCACTCTTTTCAAGTCTGTCAAAATTTTTTGCCACAATGCTATCTATGGATTCTAGCTTATGTATTATTGTTTGATTTGTATCCATTGTTGCTCCCTATGCGTATAGTGCGGTATTTGCAAGTGCAGTGATAGAATCTAGTGCCTCTTTATATGTCGCTATCATCTGCTCTATCTCTTGCTTCTTGCCCTCTAGCTCACCTTGAGCGGACTCTATCGCCTGTAATTTTTGCGCGATTTGCTCTTCAAACTCTTGGCTAATGGATTCTATAAGCTTGGTGGTTTGCTCTTGTAGCTCTGGTGGAAGCTTGGCTCTAAGCTCGGCTAAAATTTGTGGGAATACTTGCGTAAGCAGGGCATTTTTCACACTCTCAAGCTTCTTTTGCTCTGTGTCGCCAAAGAGTAGCTGCACAAGAGTTGGCAGCAGCGATACTATCGCTGTAAGCAGTGGATTGATAATAGGTGCTATAAACACGCCTATTTTTCCTATCGCACCGACTATGCCGCCATATTTCGCCATAGATTCTGTCGCATTTGTGAATAGGGTCGTAGCCGTGCTACCTATCTTTTTGACATCAATCACATTGCAAATCGTATCACCTAGCGAGAGCCTTTGCATAATTGATAGGCTATCTTCAAGCTGCTTGCCAAAGGCGTGGATCACATCTTCGCCAATATGCTCCATACTTGTTTTTACTTCTTGAGAAAGCGTAGTTTTCACAATGGAGTTAATCGTAGAATCAAGCGCGCTATCGCCGCCGCTCATATAGCTTTGTGCTATTTCATTAAGTCCGCGATTGAGTGCATTATTGACACCATTGATGATTTTATTGATATTGGTATCGCCATATCTCTCTTGCACTTGTGCGATTAAGCTATCCCTCTCTTGCTCGAGCTTTTGTAGCCCATTTTTTAGATCTTGTATATCTTTGGCATTTTGCTCTTTGTCTTGGCTAAGGGCGGTGATATGTGTATTGATCGTTTGCTTAATCTGGCTGAAGCGATCTTTTAGCCCTGTGAGATAGAGATCCTCTACAATCGCATTGGGATTAAGCGTGCTAATGATTTTAGCTAGGCTTGTGCCACCATCTTTGCCGATACACTCCACCTGCCCTTCATAGTCAAAATAATCACTCAACTGCTCTTGGATAAAGCTCCTTATCTCATCTAGCTCGCTTTGTGGCTTAAGATTACTCTTGCTTAAAAAGAAGCTAAATTTACGCTCAAAGGTAAGGAGATTGTCTATCTCTCTCCTAACGCTTGCGGTGATATTGCCGTGCTCTACACTTTGGAGTATCACAAAATACACGCCTCTTCTAATGTATTCAAAGATAGCTTTATTATGCGAGGCGAGTGGGGACTCAAAGCCGGGCATATCCACAAGCACCAAAGGCTCTATATCCTTTAAGCACTGCTTATTGAGATAGAGCTTGGCATAGCTAAATTCACTCGCCTTATTTTTCAGCTGCTCCATTTGCGATTTTTCAAATCTCACGCTCTGCCCACTTGGCGTAATGGCTTCTACATACTCCTGCGTGCTGTAATGCAGCTCGGTAGCTAGGGCGGTCTCTGGCGTTACAGCGACACTTAAAATCTCTTCTTGCAAGAAGGAATTAAGCAGGCTTGATTTCCCCGCGCTAAAGCCGCCAATCACAGGGATAAGCAGCTCTGTGCTAGTGATATTAGCAATGGCATTATCAATGCCAAAGGACTCTATATCTAGCGCACTTAATTTTTGTAGCTCATCTTTCAATGATTGCAGAAACTCCACATATTTTGCTTGGACTGGTAGCATAAACTCTCCTTAGGATTAAAATGAAGTGCGATATTACTGCGCCTAGATGACAGATTGTGTCAGCATTGATCGCAAGGCAGCGATTCTAATCAAAAAAAAAAAACAGCTTAAAAAATAGAAAAAGTGCTCAGTCAGGTGGTGGCGCATTGCTAGCTGTGCTGCTTGGATAGGTATTGTGGCTATGGATCCTAGGAGCTTGCTAGCACAGCGCAGGTGCGTGTGGGCTAGGACAGGTGTCATTTAGTGGAGAGGGGGCTAGAATCCACTTTAATAAGTAGTAGATAGATACTCTTGCAAGATTTGATTAAGCTGCTTTTGCAAATGCGCTGGCTCTAGGATTATGATAAAGGGCAAAAACATTTTCGCTAGATTTAAGATCTCATCATCATAGCTATACTCGCAAGTGATATAAAAATGCGTGGCATCGTGGCTATCTAGGCGGATATTGGAGATGAAGGCTTTGCGCATAAAGTATTCTTTGGCGGTGTTTTGGATCTGCAAGGTGGCGGATTTGGCGTGGGGATTCACCCACTTTGCAGAGCTTTTTTCTACGATGGATTCTATCGCTGGGCTAGGTTTGAAGCGCGCTTCTTCTAGGCGCAAATGCTTGATATGAGTAAAGGTGAAGTGCTTTAGCGTGCCGCTCTCATCAGCGAGCAAATACCATATACCATTATTATTAAGCAGGCGGTAGGGATTGGCTTGGCGCGGTGTGGATTTGTAGCTAAAGTGTATGGTGTGCTGCTTCAAAATCGCTCTAGCAAGCAGCATAAACATATCTTTATGCGAGGAAATATCTTCAAAGCCTTGATTTTTGATAGCAAAGGGGCTTGATTTGGAGGCTATCGGGGCGGGGTCTTTGCTGTGATTATCCCAATAATCTGGCAGCGGGATATGGAGCAAATCGCCGATAAACTTATCATCAAGACTTGGAAAAAGCCCCCAAATCCCACTCACTCTAGCAAACTCTCTAATATCCTTAAACCCAAGCTTGCCTAGGGACTCTGCTTGCAAAAAGCATTTGCCCTCCTTGTCTTTTTGGATTGGCAGGAAGCCTAGCCGCTGGTTTATATCGCGCTGGATCGTGCGCAAATCGACATTAAATTCCTTAGCGCATTCTCTCATAGAGATATGCTCGCCATTTACAAGCGCGTGGAAAATCCGCACGATCCGCATTGTCTTTGTATCATAGCTCATTAGCGTCCTCCTGCCTAGATGAAGCGGCATTGTAGCACAGCCTGCACGCGTGAAAAACGAGTTTTACCAAAGACTTACAGAAATATCTGTGCATTTTACATACGCTACGCATAATATCACCACAACTGCTTTAAGCTCATAAGGACAGCAATGCACGCGATGATTGATATGAAAGACTTGACGCTTGGCTATCGCAAGGAAAAGATTCTAAAACACTTCAACCTGAAAATTAAAAAAGGTGAGTTTGTGGGGATCATCGGTCCTAGTGGAGCGGGGAAAAGCACACTTTTGATGAGTATCGCTGGGGGGATTAAGGTCTTTAATGGGCATTTTACTGTGCTAAAGCACGATATGAAAAAGCTAAAGAAAAAGGAGCTTACACAAATCCGCCAAGAAATCGGCATCATCTTTCAGGGATACTGCCTTGTAGATAGGCTAAGTGTGCTAGATAATGTCATTAGCGGTATGCTAAAAGATCTGCCTATGCCGCGAGCCTTTATCCGCTACTACAAAGACAAAGAGATCAAAAAAGCAAAGGAATTTATGGAGATTGTGGATATTGAAAAATATTCACTCAAACGATGTGATGAGCTAAGCGGCGGGCAGCGGCAGAGAGTAGCTATCGCAAGGGCGTTAATGGGAAATCCCAAGATTATTTTAGCCGATGAGCCAATTTCAGCCCTTGATGTGAAAAGTGCTACAAAGGTTATGGAGATCCTAAAAAAAGTCAATGAAACCTATGGTGTCAATGTCATCACAAACTTACACCATTTAGAGTATGCCAAAGAATATTGCAGCCGTATTATTGGCGTAAATGGTGGGCAGCTTGTGTTTGATGGGAAGCCAAAGGATTTGGATTCAAAAGCGATTGATAGGATATATCATAGTGAAGAGGTGCTAGCGTGAGGGATTTGGCTTTTTCTAAAGGGGATTCGGCTTTGGGTAATCATTCCGCAGATTTAGCAAATTTTAGGGCAACCGCAGACTCTTGCTCTGCCCTAAAATTTGCTAAAAACTACGAAAGCCCCACCGCAAAACAAGCGACAGCGGTGCAAGGCGAAGCCGCAGCAGGTTTCTTTAGAACTCCTAGAATCCTTGAAGAAGATGATCGCGCTTTGTGTGAAAAATCCACCGCAAATAAAAAAGTGGATTCTAGGGAAAACGCCGAAAATGTAAAAAACCCAGAATCCGCTTTTGATAAAAACGCCCAAAGTGTAGGTGAGTCGTGGGCAGCGGTGAAAGTGGATTCTAGTGATGAAGCTTTTTTAGCGTCATTGCGAGCGGACTTGTCCGCGCGGCAATCCATACAAAAATCTACCACCGCCCTAGAATCCACTTTTGATAAATCGCAAAATGAACGGGCTGAAATCGTGTTTGATAAAAACGCAGAATTAC
The DNA here is from genome assembly GCF_900451095.1 of Helicobacter canis. Classification (NCBI taxonomy): domain Bacteria; kingdom Pseudomonadati; phylum Campylobacterota; class Epsilonproteobacteria; order Campylobacterales; family Helicobacteraceae; genus Helicobacter; species Helicobacter canis. Next base: position 1,370,881 of record NZ_UGHV01000001.1, read on the forward strand.
AAAAAGTGGATTCTAGGATTTTTCATAACACCGCCATTTTTGCTGCCACAGAATCTATGGATTCTAAAGAAACATCGGCTAACGCCGAGCGGTATCCCTTGTTTTGCCACGCCACTGCTACGCAGTGTCTCGCAATGACAGAAAAATCCACCGCAAATAAAAAAGTGGATTCTAGGGAAAACGCTCAAGGCTTAAAAACGCCGCAGGCGGCAGGATTTTTAAAGGAGTATCAACGATGCCCAAGCGATTCCAAGATTTCGAGGCTAGAATTGGGGTTTTTACTAAAGAAACCTGCTGCGGCTTCGCCTTGCACCGCTTCGCTTGTTTTCAAGCCGCGCAAGGAGATAAGACTAGGGTGTCTATCGACGAAGCGCGGCGATGAAATCCACGATTCTAGCCCGAAAGCTGAATCGAAAAACTTGAAAGGATAGCTTATGAAAAAGACATTCTCTACATTTATCACAGGACTTGTTGTTTGTATGCTCTTTAGCATATCGGCTTACGCTAAAGAGATAAAGCAGCTTAATCTAGCTGTTATCCCAGTGGCAGGATCTAGCTCAATGGAAGCTATGTGGCGACCAGTGGCAAAGCATTTGGAGCGGGATTTGGGGATTAAGGTTAATCTCAAGTTTGTGGGCGATTATGCCGCAGTGATTACAGGTATGCAGTATAAGCATATAGATATTGCCTACTTTGGACCAGAATCCTATGTGCAAGCAGCCGCTAGGGCAAAGGCACAAGCATTAGTAACCGAGCTAAATGATAAGGGAGTGCCGGGCTATCACGGCATTATTATTACCAAAAAGAGCAGCAATCTCACAACGCTGCAAAGCTTAAAGGGCAAAACTTGGGCTTTCACTGACCCAAACTCTACTTCAGGGACACTTGTGCCAAGCGTGTATCTCAAAAAGCAAGGCATTGATCCGCAGAAATATTTCTCAAAAGTGATTTACTCTGGCGGACACGAAGCGTCTATTTTAAGCGTGAAAGCTGGCAGACTTGATGCAGCAGCGACAAATGACCTAGACTTCCAAAAAGGCTTAGGCAAGGGCTGGAAGGAAGATGACTTTAATGTGATATGGACTTCAGATCTCATTGTCGGTGCAGCCATTGCCGCTCACGGAGATTTACCGCAGGATTTAAAGCAAAAGATTCAGCAATCACTTTTAGCCCTAAATGACAAAAAAGAGCTATTAAAAGCAGCGAAGCTTGGTGGCTTTGTAGCGGCTAAGGATAGTGATTATGACGCGGTGCGAGAGCTTGTAAAAGCAAAAGGCAAAAAATGAGTGAAACTCTAAAAGATTCTAAAACACTAGAATCCAAAAAGCTTGATATACACGAGCTTAAAAGAAAGTCTTCACCCTTTAAAGCACAAAATATCATTCTATCCTTGCTTGTGCTGTATATCATCGCGCAAAGCTGGATAGATACGCAGATGAGCTTTAGTGCGTTGCTGCAAGGCTGGGAGGGAATGATAGGCTATTTATCAGGTAGTGAAGAAATTGCCAATAGCTCATATTTTAAGCCTAGTTTAGATTCTAGTGAGATAGCGACCTATCTTTTTGCAATGCTAGAGACTTTAGAGATGGCAGTGATTGCGCTGCTTATTTCTGTCATTTTAGCTGTGCCGCTCTCGTGGTTTTGCTCCCGCAATATTTTAGACATTATGTTCCCACAGCAGGGCGTATTTTTTACTTTGCTAAAAAGGGGGCTATATTTTAGTGCCACGCTTTTTGCCAATATCTGCCGCTCTATCAATGAAATCATTTGGGCGTTGATTTTTGTATCGGCAGTGGGATTAGGACCTATGGCTGGGATTCTAGCCCTTGCGATTCACACCACAGGCACATTAGCAAAGCTTTTAAGTGAAGGGAATGAAAATATTGATAGCGGACCGATAAAGGCATTAGAGAGTATGGGGATAGGCTTTTTTAAGGTGCTAGTGTATGGTATCTTGCCTCAAGTAATGCCCCATTATGTTTCTATGATACTTTATCGCTTTGAAAGTGATGTCCGCTCTGCTTCTATACTTGGCTTTGTGGGGGCTGGGGGCATTGGCTTTTATCTCTTTGACAAGATAAGGGGCTTTGAGAATGGCAGTGTCTGCACGATTTTAATCATCATCGTAGGCGTTGTGTTTATCGTGGATAAGCTTAGTGCGATAATCCGCAAAAAATATATGTAAAGGATATGTATGCAAAGAGAGCAGTTAAACTTCATTTTACAAAGTGCCTTGCAAGATGAGCTAGAGAATCTAGTTGGCAAAATTCAAGAGCATTTTACACTTGAGATTTTACAAAATCCCACGCAGCAAACACTAATGCTGCCGGTCAAAGACCCCATTAGCGGCGGGGAGTTTTATGCAGGGGAAGTGCTAGTAACGACAAGCCTTGTAGCCCTGCTTGATAAAAGTGATCCTAGTAAAAAGGCACAAGGCTTTGCTATGGTACTTGATGATAATCCTAGCTATTCTTTATCTATTGCTATTATTGATGCCTATTATGGACTAAGCTTAGAATTAAGCCTACAAGATTCTATCACACAAGAGATCCAAGCCCTTGCTCTAAACACACAAGAGAAACAAAAACAAGCACAAATGCGTAAAAACCACGAAGTTGATAAAACGCGTGTCAATTTTGAGCTTATGTAGTTTGAATAAGTGAAATTTAAATAAGTGAAAGGAAGCAAATGCAAAAAGATTTAGATTATCTTAATCGCCATAATTTTAGGGTCCTGTGCAACGCCCTAGCAATGCCAGGTAGCACGCACGCGTTGCAAAAGGCTTTTGACTCTTATATCCTTGCTTGTGCGAGTGTGCTTTTATACGCAGAAGTAAGCTATATAAACCTAACAAAAGAAGACTTTTGGGTGCTGCACTCTTTGTGTAATGCTAAAAATGAAAACACACACAATGCAGATTATATCTTCACAGATAGCCTAGATTCTAAGCTACTAGAAAATGTGAAAAAGGGCAGCTTTAAAGATCCAGAATTTAGTGCGAGCGTGATTTACTGCTATGATTCTAATGCCCCACTTTACCCCTACAAACTGCAAGGTGCGGGAGTAAATGGGAGTATAGAGCAGAGTTACCCACTCTCAAATGAATTGGTAAAAGACTTTCTCACACATAATACACATTTTCCTATGGGCTTTGAGATTTACTTTCTACACACACAAACAGGTGAGATTACAGCCCTATCTCGCACGACAATTTTGGAGGCTTTGTAATGGGATTTGTAGCGATAAAAGGCGGTGAAAACGCCATTAAAAATGCTCTAAAACTTTTTGACAAAGATTTTATAGATGAGACAATAGAGCTAGAGCAGATTCTAAAATCTATGCGTTTGGGCGTGGATAGAGTGATGGGCGAAGGTAGTTTATATAGCAAGAAGTTAGCGGCAAAAGCATTAGTGAAATCTAGTGGCGATACGCTGAATGCTGCCTTTTTCTTACGCGCTCATAGAAGCTCGTGTCAAAGGATAGGCAATGCGAAGTGTATTGATACTAATGATATGCGACTTGTGCGGAGAATCTCATCAGCCTTTAAAGACATAGAAGGTGGGCAGATTCTAGGACCAAGCAATGACTATCAAATAAAACTCTTACAGGAGATAAAGCTACATTTATGCGAAGATGAAGATATGCAAACAAGCGGAGAAGATAAAAAAATGCGATCCGCCCTTGAGCCTTTGAGGGAGCTAGGCTTTATCAAATCGCAGCCTAGAGATGCGAAAACTGATGATATTACACGCGTTTTTCCTAATCCACCTTACTCACGCAGTGCGATGATGCAGGCAATGGCAAGGGGCGAGAGTGGCTCAATGCTAGGCTTTGCTTATACTTCTATGCGAGGCTATGGCGATATACACCCAACCATTGGAGATTTGCGTCTAGGCAGTGTGGAGGTGAAATTTACTCACCCCTTAACGCAAAAAGAAGTCATCGTAGGCGAGATAGAAGTGAGTGCAGTAGAATGCGTAGGCGAAGTGGAAAAGCAGTTTGATGGCAGTGTGAAGCTAAACACAGGCTTTGGCTTTTGCTTTGGATTTAATGAAACAAAGGCAATTTGTATGGGGATTTTAGATTTAAATCTCTATGCGGTGAAACACAGAGAGAATGCCACGCATTTTGCCTCAAGCTGTGAGATGATTTTGCACCATATTGATGGCGTGGATTCTATGGGCTTTAGCAATCACTACAAACTGCCGCATTATGTAACATTCCAAGCGATTTTACAGGTATTTGAAAACGCTAAAAGATTTAGAGAATCTAAAGAGCAAAACACAGCACAAGCTTAAAACTAAAGCACAAAAGGACACACTATGCAATATGCGTTTTTAGATGAAGAAGCAAAAAAGGAAATCCGCAGAAGTATTTTAAAGGCTATTGCCATTCCGGGCTATTTAGTCTCTTTTGCCTCAAGGGAAATGCCTATGGCAAAGGGCTGGGGGACAGGTGGGCTGCAGCTTACACTCTCTTTAATCAACGAAAGCGACACGCTAAAAGTTATCGACCAAGGCAGTGATGAGAGCGTGAATGCTATCAATCTCAAAAACTTCATCTGTGCGACCACTGATATAAGCACGACTACTGATACCAAAAAGGCTACACTCATACAAACCCGTCATAGAATCCCAGAAGAAAGCCTAGAAGAAGGGCAGATTCTCATCTTTCAAGTGCCTACACCTGATGTGCTAGAAATCGTAGAATCCGATACTGCTAAAGCAAAGCAAATGCACGCACACGCCGATTATGCAAAGCTATGGGTGCTACTCTATGAAGATACCGCTGTGCTTGGTGATAGCAGGATCTCAAACCGCTATCCTGTGATTGTGAATAATCGCTATGCGATGGACCCTAGCCCTATCCCACGCTATGACACGCCAAAGCTCCATAATGCCAAGGCATTGCAGCTTTTTGGCGCAGGGAGAGAGAAAAAGATCTATGCGATCCCGCCTTATACACAAGTAGAGCCGCTGAAGTTTGAAGATAGAGAATTTAGAGTGGAGAGTTTTGGTGGGAATGTGTGTGGGAGATGTGGCAGGGGAGATGTATTCCTTGATGTGATTTTAGACGCACAAGGCAAGAAGCAGTATTTTTGCAGTGATACTTCCTATTGTGATAAGACTTTAGAGCAAAAGGGGGCATTATGAAAAATGTCGCAAGTGTGGAAAATGTCGTAAATATCAAAAATCTTAGCAAGATTTTTAGCGGGGCTAAGGGAGAGTGCGGACATTGCCTAGATTTAAGTGGAGCAAATTTTCATTCATCAATTTGCTCTATGTGTGGCAGTGTCGTGGGGGTAAATAATGTCAATCTTAGTCTTAAAAATGGTGAAGTGCTAGGCATTGTAGGCGAGAGTGGCAGTGGCAAAAGCACACTTTTGCAGCTACTCTATCAAGATGTCAAGGCAAGTAGTGGCGAGATATTTTTACAAGATTTTTACAATGGCAGTAAAAATATCTTAGAATCCAACTTAAGCGAACTCTCTTTATTGCGAAATAAGATTTTATCTATGATTTATCAAAACCCGCGACTAGGGCTGAACTACTACTTTAGTGCCGGGGGCAATATCGCTGAAAAAATCATTATGAGTGGTTGTAAAAATTATGAGGATATACGAAGTGGGGCATTATCTTTCCTAGAGCAGACTGAAATCCCCAAAGAACGCATTGATGACTACCCAGATGCCTTTAGCGGCGGACAGCAGCAGCGAATCCAAATCGCCAAAGCCCTAGCTGCACACCCAAAGATTCTATTGCTTGATGAGCCAACAACGGGGCTTGATCTATCCGTGCAGGCTAAAATCCTTGATTTAATCAAAGCCCTGCAAAAGCACATCGGCTTTGCGATGATTGTGGTAAGCCACGATTTAGGCGTGATTAAACATTTGACAGATTTATGTATTGTGATGAAAAATGGGCAGATTGTAGAGCAGGGCTTAAGCGATCAAATCTTGCAAGACCCGCAGCACGCCTATACACAGCTTTTAGTCTCAAGCATTTTGTAAGGGAGTAAAGATGGTTTTAGAAGTAAAGAATCTAAGCAAACATTTCATCGCCCACACACGCGGTGGCATTGAAGTAAGCGGCTTTCATAATGTCAGCTTCACGCTACAAAAGGGGCAGTTTTTATCTATCGCAGGTAAGAGTGGGAGTGGAAAATCATCTATCTTAAAGGTGCTATATCGCTCATATTTGCCAAGTAGTGGGAGCATAAATCTCTATGATAATGGCACATTTATCGCCTCTATCACAGATTCTAGCGATAGTGAGATTCTATCTTTAAGAGAATCTCACATCGGCTATGTATCGCAGTTTTTGCAAGTGCTGCCTAGGGTTTCTGCGGTAAATATCGTGGCAAATCCGCTTATTTTACAAGGTGAGAGTGAGACAAAGGCAAAAGATAGAGCAAAAGAAATGCTGAGTTTTTTTGGGATTAAAGAGTCGCTGTTTGATTTATCTCCACTTACTTTTAGCGGTGGAGAGCAGCAAAGGGTCAATATCGCAAAGGGCATTATCGCCCCTAAAAAGCTGCTTTTACTTGATGAGCCTACCGCTTCACTTGATAAGGACAATCGCCAAAAAGTTTTAGAGAAACTTCGCATATTAAAGCAAGAGGGCATTAGTATGATAGGTATTTTCCACGATAAAGAGAGTATGGAAGCTATAAGCGACACAATTTATACTATGGGAGTAGCACAATGATTTTGCAGAGTAAAAGAGTTTTAATAAATGGTGAGTTTATCCCCGCAAGTTTGCATATAGAAAATGGCATTATCGCAAATATCACAGAATATGGCAGTGATAGCAAGGCTCTTGATATGGGCGATTTGCTAGTTACACCTGGCATTGTGGATTTGCATTCTGATGCGTTAGAAAAAGAGATCGAGCCGCGTCCAAACGCGCATTTTCCACTAGAATTTGCTTGTAGAAATTTAGATAGAAAACTCGCAATGGCAGGGATTACAACAATGTATCACGCCATAGGCTTTGAAGAGAATCCAAACAAGCATAGAAACGCAAAATTAGCAAGAGAGCAGATTGAAACTCTTAGCTCTATGCAGGCAAACAATCTCTTTTTAGTAGATAATTGTATCCACGCACGATTTGAGATTAGCTCCCTAGAATCTTTAGAAGAGCTTTACTACTGCCTTGATAATAATCTCGTGCATATTTTATCTATTATGGATCACACGCCGGGGCAAGGGCAGTTTAAAAGCATAGAATCTCTAGCAAACTACTATCGCAAACACCACGGCTGGAGTGAGCAAAGTGTGCAAGAGCTACTTGATAAAAGGGGGCAGGCAAAAGATTGGGAAGCATTAAAAAAGCTACTACAAAGAGCAAAGGCAAAAAACATCGCCCTGTTAAGCCACGATGATGACTGCAAACAAAAGCTTGATACCTTGCTTAGTCTAGGCATTCATATCTCAGAATTTCCTTTAAGCCTAGAAGTCGCACAATATGCGTTAAGTAAGGGCAGTATCACAGGTATGGGTGCACCAAATGTCGTGCGTGGCGGCAGCCAAAGCGGCAATGTGAGTGCGCAAGATTTGATTAAAGAGGGGGCTTGTAGCTATCTTTGCTCAGATTATCACCCCAACTCTATGCTTTTAGCAGTCTTTGAGATTGCGAAAAATAATCCACATATCCCATTAACACAAGCCTTTGCTATGGTTACTACAACACCAGCAAGAAGCGTGGGGCTACACGATAGAGGCGAGCTAAAAGAGGGCTTTAAAGCAGATATTTTAGTCATTGATGATAGCTATATCCCTGAAGTGTGCGTATGTATCAAAAATGGCAGAAGTGTGTATAGCAGCCTAGCACAATTAAGCAAGATAGCCTAAATGCACTGCATTCTTATTGTGGGGGCAAGTGGAGCGGGTAAAGATAGCTTACTAAAGGCTGCAAAAGCGTATTTCACGCAATGTAGTGAAAAGAAGCCAAAGGTGCATTTTATCCCCCGCTATATTGATAGAATCCCAGACCAAAACGAAGCAAATTTCTACATTGACACACAGAGCTTTGAGATTTTACAAGACTTTTTCATCAGCAAATGGAGGGCAAATAGCCATAATTACGGCATTGCCAAGCATTGCTTACACAAAGATGGCATTAACATCATCTCTATCTCTCGCTCCGCTATAAAGGACTTTGAAGCCTATTGCGACAATGTCAGCGTGATAGAAGTCTTTGTGCCGCTGCATATTTTGCAACACCGCTTAGAGCAAAGAGGGCGAGAAGACAAAGCCCAAATTGCAAAAAGACTAGAAAATGCAGGCAAAAAGACTTATGCGAAGAATCTTTATCGCTTTGAAAATGTAAAGCCGATAGAAGAGAGTGCGGAAGAGTTTATTTGTCTTGTTGAACGCATTGTGGATTCTGGCGTGGGGGATTCGGCTTACGGGCTAGAATCCCGCAGCGGCTTTACAGAACAAGCTGAAAATAAAACCACTGCAAGTGAAAAAACCGCCGACATTGAAAACCCCACCGCAATTCCTAGAATCCTTGAAGAAGAAATTCAAGCCGAGTGTGAAAAATCCACCGCAAATAAAAAAGTGGATTCTAGTGATGAAGCTTTTTTATCGTCATTGCGAGCCGACTTGTCGGCGTGGCAATCCATACAAAAATCTACCACCGCCCTAGAATCCACTTTTGATAAATCGCAAAATGAACGGGCTGAAATCGTGTTTGATAAAAACGCAGAATTACAAAAAGTGGATTCTAGGATTTTTCACAACACCGCCATTTTTGCTGCCACAGAATCTATGGATTGCCACGCGGTGCAAGCGGTGCTGCCAATGACAGAAAAGCCAACGCCAAATATAAATAACCCCTCTAAGATTTTACACTTCCTAGGCTCCAGCGACAGCGGCGGTATACCTGTCCATAACTGCAACTGCGGCGCGTGTGAAGAGTATAGAAAACAAGGCAGGCAAAATCTCTCCACAAGCGCGTTTTTGCAAACAGAATCTAGCGAGTATATTTTGCTTGATTGTGGGATTGAAGCCACTGCCACGCTTTTTGATGGTGCAAAAATCCGTGCTATTTTTCTCACGCATTTTCACGCTGACCACGCCTTGGGGCTATTGCGTTTGCGCTATAGTAAGCAGCATATCGCGTGCTACCACCCAGATGATAGGCAGGGCTTTGGGGATTTATTTAAGCATACAAAATCTATCACCTACCAAGTCCTACGCCCATTTACACCCATAGCAATTGATAGCTACACTTTCACGCCTATCCCACTTCTGCACTCAAAGCCCACTTTTGGCTACTTTATCCAAACTCCAAGCGAGAATATCGCCTATCTTACTGATTGTGCGGGGCTGCCGCAAGAGAGTTTAGAGTTTTTACAGCAAAAGAGCATTGATATTTGCTACATTGATGCAGGGGCGTTTGTGGATAGCAATGGCAAAAAAGATAGCAGCAACCACCTAAGCCACTATGAAGCCGCTGAAATTATCAAAGCCCTAGCCCCCAAACAAGCGCGACTTATCCACATCTCTCATACAATCTTAGAATCTTTGCGGGATATACCTTTGCCATTTCCGTATGTGTTGTAGATGAAGCATAGCCCTAGAATCCACTTTTTCGAATAACGCCCTTTTCTGGTCATTGCGAGCTTTGGCGCAAGACAAAGCGTGGCAATCCAAAACAAGCGCAGCGCAGTTTCTTTAGAAAACAAGCGCAGCGGTGCAAGGCGAAGCCGAAGCAGGTTTCTTTAGAAAACAAGCGATTTTGAATAAATCAAACAAGAGTGAAGCACGCGTTAAGTAAGAGAGTAGAGTAAGACTAGCCCACCCCCTTAACGACCAAAGGTTTCAATAAGGTGAGCTATGGATTATCCTAGTAGCACTTGACAACCTTAGAAAACGAGTTGATGAATACCGCAGGTAGTCATAACTCAATCCTTTAGGAGCGAAGCGGGATTTACTCCCGCGTGAGCGGTCTTAAGTGAGCTTTTAAGCGAACGACTATGAAAATAATAATATCATAGCGACTAAGATTTTGCAAACAATCTTACTCATCGTAACCTTCTTTATTCAAAGTAGGTTACGCCAAGAGAGGTCGCACTCTCTTAGGCAACCTCTAATCGCAATTCTATCACATTTTAAAATCCTACATTTAGAATCCAAACTTAGCTTTGTCTTATGCCTTATCCCTAAGTTTTTGACTTGGATAATAAAACTTCTGCTAGAATCCGCTTCAGTTTCGCCATAAGGAGTTTGTATGATTCTAAATGCCATTATCCAAAAAGATGAGAATGGTTATTTTGCTTTTGTGCCTGAGCTTAGTGGCTGTGTAACTCAAGCGGATAGCTATGAAGAAGCCATTAGCAATATCAAAGAAGCGGCAGCATTGTATATGGAGAGTTTGCAGCTAGATGAGATTAGACATATACAGGCTAAAGATACAGCCATTATTCCCATAGAACTAGCCAATGCCTGAGCTACCAAAACTTACAGCAAAAGAGGCTGAAAAACTTTTGCTTCAAGAAGGCTTTATTATCGCAAGACAAAAGGGTAGCCACAGAATCTACATAAAAAATTCCCACAGGATAGTCCTACCCCACCACACAGGTAAAACTTTACATCCAAAAATCATTAAAGAGCTTTTTGCCATTATAGAATCTGCTAGAGAGTAGATAGTCTGCTAGATTTTCTTTCTTTGATAGCAAGTATTGTTAGAGATATTTTAGATCTCCATTTATCAAAGCCATAATAAACGCAAAAAAGCTTAATTTGTAAAGAGAATGTAAAGAATATGTATAATCTAGGATAAATCTCAAATCCCCGCTCCCAAATGATTCCACAAAATCTCACATTTTTACAAAAAAAAAAAAAACGCCAAAAAAATAAGCAAAAAATAAGCAAAATTTATAAACAATGCCAGCTTCCTACTATTACATTTCACTTACACAAGGAGAACTTATGAAAACTTCAAATAATAACGCCCATACTCGTGCGGGGGGGGGGGGGGGTATATAATCTCTCTTTAAATGCTGTAAATCCTACAGATTCTCAAAAGCTAGTTAAGTCTAAGGCTACACGATTAAGTTTAATATGCTTTCTTGCTCTTAGCTCCGCAGTGGCTAGTGCGAATGACATACCAAAGAATAACGCTCAAGACCTTATAATACAGGGCAACGATGGGGACAGATATAGTGGCAAAACATTTGCAGATAATGGGACTGGTGCAAGAGAGAATGAAGGCAGTTTTTCAAATATTAGGAGTGGTGTCGTGCTAAGTCGCTATGGAAACAAAAACGATCAACAAATACACAATTACAAATACGCAATGTTTGCTTACGCTTATACAAGACGACCCGTGCAGATGAAGCCCCTTTTTTACGCAAAGAGCACAATAGACTATTTTGAGTTAGATGTAAGTAAGAGGGGCAGTCAGGATACGCCTATGTGGATTTTGTCATTTTTTGTCGATTCTAGTTGCAAGCAATGTCGCCGAAACGAAAATCTCACCATAAAAGAGCTTGCGCTAAAAGGCGATACAAAGCTAGAGATCAAGCTAGCTGGGGGTAAGAACACCATCGACACCCTAAATCACCAAGCCAAACTATTACACCTAAAAGTCAATAATGAAAATAGCGATAAGCTCAATATCACCACGCTTAATCAAACGGGTGCAAATAGCGACACGCAAATTTTCAACAAGATAAAGGTAGAAGACTTTAATCTTAGCGGTGGCAAAGCACATCAGCTTGCAGGTGAGATTACCAACCTAAATATCACTAATGGGACATTCCATCAAGGTAAGCATAATGGCGGCTCTAGTGGCTATAGTGATGCTCAAATCACAGGTGGCACTATTGCAAAGGTGGATTTAAGCGGCAATGGTGTGTTTGAGCAAATTAAAGGCAGTGTAACTACACTCAATCAAAGTGGTGGTGGTGCTATCCAGCAAGGTGGCACAATTACCAATCTCAATCTCTCCGGCGGCACATTCACCCACAATGGCGGCACACTTAGCAATGTAGTGCTAAAAGCTGGTGGCAGTGGCTCTACATTTGTCAATGGCACAGATTCTGCCTTTGATAACATCACTCAAGAGGGTGGCAATCACACTATCATCGGTAAGGTTGCTAAATTTACTCTAGCGAGTGGTTCCTTTACCAACAACGGCTCTATCACCACACTCACTACCAACACCACCACAAAACAAGCTAGAAGTGGCACAAACTTCTACGCTGCCCAAGCCGCTGCTACCAACCACATCACTAACAACGGCACCATTGATAAACTAGAGCTCACCAAAGACGCTGATAGCGTAACCAATAATGCTGTGTATAACACAGGCGGTGGCTTAGCAAGTGGTATCATCAAAGAGCTAAGCGTAACAAAAGGCAGTGCCACCATCAACACCCTAAATGGTGTAGGACAAGGGACAGCAGGTAATGTAGAGCCTCATACACTCTCTAATATCAACATCACTAAAGACGCTAAACTCACCGTTGATACCCTAAGCGTAGGACTCAAAGGCAACCAAGCTATAGAGAGAGTAACGATAAATAACGATACAAGCACTCAAGGAACCAACAAAGAATTTGCCGTCAATAAAATCCAAGTAACCTACCTTGATGGCAACTTTGACCCTGCAAAAAGCATTAGCAAGAATCTTACAGACTATGTAACATCTGGTAGCCATAGCTATGTAGATGGAGCTAGCAAGCCCACCTTTGAATCAAGCCCAGAGCTCCAAGGTATAGGGGTGAAGTTTAATCCCGATGGCACCCCTATCTTTGAGGTAGAAGCTTCTGTGGCTGCAAGTATGACAAGCGTAGTCGTGCGCCAATCTATGCGACGAAAAATGCTTATAGACACCTATCTCGCAGAACAAAACAGAAGAAGCTTGAAAAACAAAGAGCGCAGAACCAAGCAGCGCATAGAAGCAGCCACCCTAGGAGATGCAAGAGCCCAGTATCAAAAAGACCTAGCCAAATACAAGCTAGACTTAGCCAAATGGGATAAACTCGCTAGCACCAAAGAAAACAAAGCTTTGATCGCTAAATACGAGCAAGAAGACAAAGCCTACCAAAAAGCCCTAGAGCAATACAACAAAGACAAAAAAGCCTATGAAGATAATCGCAAAAACCTAGAAACCATCGCTAAAGCCAAAAAGCTAAAAGCCCCCATAGAGCCAAAAGCCCCTGTGCGCCCAAATCTAAAGCCAAGCGATAAGCACTACAAAAAGGCTATGGCAGATTTCACCAAAGCACAAAAAGCATATGAAAAAGCTATGAGCAACTATGAGCAAGAGCTTAGAATCTATAATGAGGAAAATAGCAAGCTAGAGACCATAGCTAGAGCAAACAACCTTAAAGCCCCCATAGCTCCTAAAGCTCCTATAAGACCAAATCTAAAGCCAAATCATAAAGACTATAAGCGAGTAATGGCAGCCTATGAGTCAAACCAAAGAGCCTACCAAACAGCCCTAAAACGCTATGAGCTAGAGAAAAAGAGCTATGAAGAAAAGAGAAAAAACCTAGAAGTGCTTGCTAAAACTAATAAGTTTAATGCCAATCTCAAAGCTCCCATAGAGCCAAAAGCCCCTGTGCGCCCAAATCTCAAGCCAAATCATAAAGACTATAGAAAGGCTATGAGCAAATACGAGCAAGAGCGCAAAGACTATCTAAAAGACTTCAAACAATACGAGCAAGATAAAAAAAGCTATGAGAGAGAGTATCAAAAGCTTATAGCCCTAGCTGATGCCCAAAGCAATAAGCTAAAAGCTCCTATACAGCCAAAAGCTCCTACTAAGCCTAAAATCCTAGCTAGCAAACCAGAAATGCCACAAGAGCCAAAGCTTGGAGAGATAAGTGCAGAGCTACTAGCTAAGCATAAAGTCCAAGGGGATTTCTTTATCCGTGCCTATGGTGGGACAGGCTCACATAAAGCAACCAATGGCGCACAAACAAGCTCTTGGAGTGTGGGCACACTCTTTGGCTCGACTTGGGATCTAGCTCTTGGACAAACAAGTGGGAATATCGGCTTCTATGGTGGGTATGAGTATATCTACAATGGCTATAAGCAAGCCCATATCGATGCCCAAGGACACACAGGCTTCCTAGGGCTTAGATTCTCCCATATCTTTGCTAAGACGAAGCTAGCAGGATTCTACTACCTAGCTGACATCAATGGCGGCTATAGCGATATATCTGTAGGACAAGATATGAATGGTATGCGATTTAGTGCTAATGTAGGGAATATCAACTTTGGCTCATCTTTTAGACTAGGCTCATCTGTGTATATGTATGGGGCTAAGTCTATCCTCTTCCCTTCAGTTGGTGTAGGTGTAGAGGGTGGCTATCTAGGAGAGTTTGAGATGAGGACAAACCGCTCTGGTGAGCTACGCTATGGAGGACTAAGCCAAGGCTATGCTGTTACTTATGCCCAAGCAAATCTCAACTACTACCAAGAGTATGGCAAAAGGCTCTCTACTACACTAGGTGGTGGCTTTAGGTATCTAATGAATACAGATATAAACATTATGCCAACACTTAATGGCAAGGCTTATACCATTGATGAAAAGACAGGTAGAGCAGCAGCAGTGCATGTAGCTCCATTTTTCTACCAAGGCACCTTTGTGATAAATTACCACACAGACAAGCTAGGGAACTTCTCTGCTGGCTATGTGGCAGTAGGGGGATTGCTGGGGATTACGCATAACGCCTCTATGCGCTGGCATTATTTCTTTTAACCCATAGCGATTCAGCTTTGGGTATCCATAGTGGCGATTTTAAGGATTTTAGGGGAACCGCAGACCTCTAGTCTAGCTCCACCCTAAAATCCTTAAAAAGCCCCACTAGCAACACCGCAATTCTTAGAATCGTTTTACTCTCAAACTAACTTCAATCCTAGAATCCATTTTTTACACCTTTGGCATTTAACCCTAGAATCCACTTTTTGTAATCCTACCGCCGCGACTCTCTTAGTTTTTCAAGCTTTTTAATTTCCAGCTTTTTTATCGTCATTGCGAGCGGTGCTTGCACCGCGCGGCAAAGCGTAGCTTCTTTAGTAATCCATAAGAAAAAATAAACAAAATCCTAGAATCCTTTGCTAGCTTTTTTACAATTCTTACTTACTCCTAGAATCCACTTTTTTAATTTTTCCCCTTACATTTTTAACATTTCCCTAGAATCCACTTTTGTGTTTTTGGCATTTAACCCTAGAATCCACTTTTTGAAAAGTGGATTCTGGTAAAGGTTATTTTGCTAGCGCAAAATTATGGATCGCCACGCAATCACTACCGCGCTTGCTCGCGATGACAATAAAAGCTTGCTTGCTAGAATCCACTTTTTACACCTTACGCCTATTTTCTGTCATTGCGAGACACTGCGCTAGCAGTGGCGCGGCAATCCATTAAAAACAAAACCAAAATCCTAGAATCCTTTGCTAGCTTTTTTAGAATTTAGACTTTTTTATCATTTAAACTTTTTTCTAACCTTCCCCAAAAATCGCAAAGCTCCCACAGCCCCACCGCAAAGCGTAGCTTCTTTAGAGTTCTTAGAATCGTGTTGCTCTCAAACTAACTTTACTCCTAGAATCCACTTTTTACACTAAACGCTTTTTCTGTCATTGCGGTGCTTGCACCGCGCGGCAATCCATAAAAAACAAAACCAAAATCCTAGAATCCACTTTTTTAATTTTTCCCCTTACATTTTTAACATTTCCCTAGAATCCTCGTTTTGAAAAGTGGATTGCCACGATTTGCCACGCAAATCTCGCAATGACAGAATTTGGGCTTCACTCCTAGAATCCACTTTTTACACTAAACGCTTTTTCTGTCATTGCGAGCGGACTTGTCCGCGCGGCAATCCACAGATTCTGCGCTAGCAGAATCCATCTTTTCAATCGCGCCGCAAGGCGCAACCGATTCTCGCCCGCTTCGTGGTGCGCGAGCGCGGAAGTCCGGCGGGCAGTAGTGTCCCGCCTCCGCGCGAGTGCTAGAAGCGGAAGTGCGAGGCTCTCCCCTTGATTGCAAAAAGATAAAGCGGTCGCCTTTTTCTTTTTGGGTTAAGGGGAGCGGGGTGGGGATAAACCTTTTTCTTTTTGCGGATAAAACAGAGTAAGCTTTTTGCGTTAAGGGAGACTGAATCGTAGAGAGAGCTTTCACACTAGAATCCACTTTTGAAAACAATGCCAACGATACACAAAAAGTGGATTCTAGTAATGACTTTCTGCTAGCGCAAAATTATGGATCGCCACGCAATCGCTACCGCGCTTGCTCGCGATGACAGAGGGGCAGCGTAGCGCAAGGCTCGCGATGACAGAGATATTTCGCCTAAAGGCTCAATATGGCAAGAGAAGGGCGTTATACGCAAAAGTGGATTCTAAGATAGGGCTAGAAGCAAATAGATTTTAAGGCGTGTAATTGTGCGGATATGGATCTAGGGCTTAGGCTTTAGTAAATCTTTGAGCCGCAG
This sequence comes from Helicobacter canis, assembly GCF_900451095.1. Taxonomy (NCBI): domain Bacteria; kingdom Pseudomonadati; phylum Campylobacterota; class Epsilonproteobacteria; order Campylobacterales; family Helicobacteraceae; genus Helicobacter; species Helicobacter canis. The sequence goes on from NZ_UGHV01000001.1 coordinate 1,387,330, forward strand.
CTCTTCTTGGCGGGCGGCGATATATTGTCTGTGGGCGATTTTTTGCGCTAAGGTGGCTTGGTGGATCGCGCTTTTATCGCTAGATTCTTTTGCTTGTGCTAGGGCGATATTAGCACTAGTGAGCTGGGATTTGGTATAGGTGATATACTCTGCAACTTCTGCTAGGACCTCTGTATCATCGCAATGCTCTAGCAAGCGAGCTAGATCATCGCGTGCTTCTTGTAGCTTGGCTGGATCTTTGCTGGCTTTTTGCTCATAGGCATTAAGCCCATCTTGGGCTTGCTGGATTTTATACTCACAAATCGCGCCTGCATAGAGTGATTGGAGCAATGAGCAAAGCCCAAAAAGCAGCCCACAAGTGCGCTTCATCATAGCCCTTTAGACTCTAGCCATAGCAATATATCTGCTATAACCTGCTCTTTTATCGGCTCATTTAGCACCTCGTGCCTAGCACCCCCATAGAGCAAAATATCCACATCGTCAAAGCCTTGGGATTTTAGGTGTGTGCGCGCCTTTTTCACCCCTATGCCAAAATGCCCGCTTGCATCATCGCTCCCGCTGATAAACAAAATAGGCAAATGCGGATTTTTGGGATTAGGATAGCTGCCATAGACTTCTTGCATACCCATAAAGAGGTGTAAAAAGCTTTCTATATCAAAGTGGAATTGGCATTTAGGATCATCTCTATATGCCTGCCTTACTTCTTCACTAGAGCAGAGCCAGCCTAAGCCATCGCTAGAATCCTTTTTAAACCGCTTATTAAATCCGCCAAAAAGAGCCTTGGTGAAGAATTTTTGCCCAAAGGTTTTTGCCCCAAAAAATCGCAAAAGTTTCGCGAGAGCTATGCCGTATTTGAGATCCTCATCAAATGCTGGTGAGCCACTAAGGATAAGTCCGCTTAGCTCTTCACTATAGAGCGAGACATATCGCCTAGAGAGTAGCGACCCCATAGAGTGCCCTAGCAGCACAATGCGCGCATTTGCATACCGCTCTTTAAGCAAGCAAGAGAGCTTGTAGAGATCATAGCTCGCGCGGCAGAATCCATCTTCACCCATTGAGCCAAGTGTAATGCCATTGTCGCTATTTAGGCTCTCTCCGTGCCCTCTATGGTCGCTTACTGCTACGATATAGCCCTTTTGCGCAAGTGTGCTAGCTACCCACTCATAGCGGTCTTTATGCTCGATCATTCCGTGGGCGATTTGGATAATTATAGGGCTAGAATCCACTTTTGCAGGCTCATAGAGATCATACGCCACTTGCCCAAAATCTGAGGCAAAGCGGAGGTTTTTGTGTGTTGTGATTGTTGATTGCATAGCTGCTCCTTAAGTGTTGAAGTAATTGTAGCAATAACCTTGGTCGTTATTTATCAAAATTCTCTCTATGCTCTTTGAAAGTTTTGCTGAAAGAGTGCGTGCCGTTTTTGTTGCGCACGAAGTAGAGATAATCCACCTGCGCTGGCTCAAACACCGCCTTAATCGCCTCAATGCTAGCACTGCCTACCGGGATTGGCGGGATACCTTTGTTGCGGTAGGTGTTGAAAGGCGAGCTGTCGTTGCGTATGCGCTCTGGCGTTACTTTGCTATGGGAGTATTTGCCATAGTTGAGTGAGCCATCCATTTGTAAGGGCATATTGAGCTTTAAGCGGTTGTAAATCACAGCGGCGATTATGGGCATTTCTTGCGTATTGGCGGCTTCTTTTTGAATGATTGAAGCCATAGCGATATGCCTAAACCACTCATCTTGCTCATATCTTCCCAAATATTTGCGCGCTAGGTCCTCGTGGATCGCTAGGGATTGCTGGATAAGTGAGCGCATAAGGCTATCTTCTGTGGCGTTGGCGTGGATTTTGTAAGTATTTGGCAAGATCACGCCCTCTTCATAAGGCGCATAGCGCAAGTAGGATTCTAGGAGTTTGTCTTCATTTAGGTCAAGCTGCACGCCAATATCTATGATGAAAAAGTGCAGTGTCTCTCCGGGGATTAGCGTAACGCTCTCTTGGGCGGCTTTGGCAGAGGTGAGTGCGTAGAGAAAATCCCCCTTTGTGATCACGCCATTATGCACAGCATAGCTTATGTCAATCACGCCACTTTGAGGTGTGCCAAGTAAGCGCAAAATATGCCTATCAAATTGCGTAATATCCCAGCCATTTTTGCCTAGCTGTGTTATAATCGCGCTTATTGAACCTTGTGGCACGACAACTACCGCGCTAGTAATAGGTGTGCTAGTAATGCTAGTAATAGGTAACCCCAAATAAAAAAAGATCGCTAAGATAATGAGAAAAACGCCGTCTAAAAGAATGCTGAGTATATTTATCATTTTGTTTGTTACCATATTTACCCTTGTTGGTGGTTTTAAGATTCTATCTGATGGGATTGCAATCGATAAGCTGCGCTTTGCTGATATACAAATACGCGGATTGTATCTAAAACTCAATAATAAATTCTCCTTAGAAGTTCAGGAATTGGATTTAGCAAAGGTGATGAGCAAAAAGCCTGAGAAAAACGCAAAGCCATCTTTGCAACCTACGCTGAAAGAGATAAGTGATTATGTCAAATACGCGCTATGGGGGTTGGCGTATTTTGAAAATCTGCGGATAGAGAAGATTGTCTTAAGTGATGAGTATGTCGCTAGCGTGTTTTATGATGGGGAGCATTACGCGCTATCTTTCCCCAAGCTACAAGCGGTGTTTAATGTCCAAAACCAAGGCAATACAATCGAGCTTAATATCCGCAAGCTACAAGTGTTTGAGCCAGATGTCGAGGTAGCTGGGCGGATCATCTACTCTGGGGCAAGCGGGCAATTTAGCTTTGGTGTTTCTCTCGCGCCTTTGCTGATTGACTCTGGCAATGATGACACACATATATCTGCTAGTAAATCCACAAGCAAGCTCTTTTTGCAAGGCACAAGCGATTTTAAACGCCTTGTGCTAAAGGCAAAAACATCAAAAATCAACGATTTGCGCTCTATAAGGACTCTCATCGCCCAGAGTGCTAAGGATCTGCTACCTGCTTTAGATATATGGCTTTTTAATGCGCTTAGGTTTGATACCATAGAGCTAGAGCAAGCGAGCTTTGATGTGGCACTGCACGAAAAGCAGTTTATAAAATCACTCATAAACAACACCAAGCTCACACTCTATGCCACAAAGCCCACTTATGCGCTTGACCCAGCTCTAGCACCCTTTAGCGCAAATCGCGCTAAAATCCAAGCAGAAAATGGCAAGGCAGCACTTGAGATGATAGCCCCCAAGCTAGAATCCATCGACCTAAGCGGCTCTAAGCTAGAGTTTGCGCTTATGGATTCTGTGCCTACGCTTTCTATCTTTGCCACTTCTAAGAAGCTGCTTTATACGCAGGCACTGCGGGATTTGCTTGCATTTTATGGGGTGCAGCTGCCAATTGATCGCATTAGTGCAGATATGCAGGCAAATCTTGCTATCCATATCCCCTTTGGTGATGATGCTAAGGTGGAGCTAGGGGGGAAAGTATCCGCACAGCAGGTGGTGCTGCGCTCTGGGGGGCTAGATTTTGTCAGCAAGAATGCTTCAGTCGTCATTGATATAAACCCAAAAAGTGGGAGCAATGCCATTGATATATGGACACAAAATATTAGCTATGAAAATCTCTTTGACATTGATGTCAAAGCTCATATCGATCTAGCATTAAAGCGACTTAAGACAAATTTATTTGTGCATTCCTTGCGGGTTAGCACCAATCCAGAAATCAACCAACGCCTTATCGACTCGCAAGATTCTGCACACAAGTCTCATAAGCAAGTCCGGCTGGATTCTACTCTAGATCCTAGCTCACGGGAGCTTGTGCGCGTGGGCAGAGCCTTTAGCCTAGATTCTAGCTTAGAATCCAAAAATGCGCTAAATGTGCCAAGTGTGCCAAATGTGCTAAATGTGCCAAGCGTGCAAAGTAGCAATGTGTGGCAACGAGATTCTATCAAGCCATTTACGCCTAAAGAAATGCTTGCTTATATGGCGCATTTTGCTTCCGTTGCTAATGGCGATATGAAGCCATCGCTAGAATCCACCCAAGATTCTAGCCAAGATTCTGCTAAGGATTCTAGCCAGCTAGATACACATAAAACTTCGCAAGACCCAGCCCCTAAAGAATCTAGCGCACAAGAGATAGAATCTATAAATGCGGATTCTAGCAAGGGATCTTTAGCGATAGATCCTGCCCTTGCCACAGATCAAGCAGTAGCATCTACTGCAGATTCTGCCACAGACCAAGCCGCAGAGGTGCTAGAGCCTAGCAAGCCTGATGTCTCCCTAGCCCCCAAAGAAGAGATTATAGACTTTTCTGCGCCTGATCACTCCATAGAAGAAGCACAAGACCAAGAAGCAAATCCGCGCGAGCTAGAGAGCCTAGAATCCATTTTGCAAGACTCTCCAAGTGATAGCAAGAGTGCCAATACATCTAAGCAAGAGCAAGAAGCGCAGGGTGAAAATCACCCAGAATCCGCCCAAGTAGAATCTACTAGCGATGTATCTACCCAAGAAGAGATAGAATCTAGCCCCGAGATAGAATCCACCTCCAATGCCTCAAGCCAAGCTCTTGATCCCGCGCAATCACCTAGTGCCAATCCGCAAGACCAAGATCCGCAAGCCCCCGATCACGCCAAGCCAACTAACCACGCTAGAATACATAGTAGAAACGGCATAGAGCTTGACTTCACAAAGCCTATGAGTGAGCAAGAAATGCGCGAAAAAATCATTGCCCTAATCAAGCACCAAGATGAGCAGAAATTCACCTATGATATTTTCAAAGCCACGCAGCAAACACTTCCGCAAATTGATGTGGAGATTGACTTCTCAAGCGATCCTGTCAAAGTGAGTGTCCCAGCTCTTGATGTGTATGTGCAGCTATCTAGCGATGGTATCCGTGCTAATGTGGTGGATTTTGGCAAGTTCGCGCCTTTTTCTCCGCTTATGCAATATCTTGGGCTTTCATCAGGGAGTGCGGTAGTGGATCTAAAAAGTGCGCAAGATTTATCTTTCCAAGTGCGTATTGCTGATTTTCCTACATTTTTGCTCTCTAAAGATAAGACGCCATTGCATACATTTACTTTCAATGGTAGCTATGCAAATAATAAGCTACAAGTCCTTAGCGATGATGGGCTAATCGGGCTTGATTTGTATGACAATACAATCATTGCAAATTTTAAGGATATTGATGTGAGTATTGATGGCTTGCTCGCTAGCAAAATCCCAGCGATCCAAGAAGCCTTTAGCACTTCTAGTGAGAAAAAGGCGGTTTTCACAAAAGAAGAGATTTTACTTGAGAGTGAGTTTTTACGCGCTAAGCGTAGATATGAGCGACAAAATGGCATTAAACCTAGGATCATCGCAATCCAAGCGCAGAATATCACAGGATTTTTCAAAGATGTTGTGATCCCATTTGATGACTTTAATGCCAAAATCCGCGATGATCGCATTAGTGCTGATGCGACTTATAAAAATGGCATTGCGAATATTGACATTATCCACGGCAATACCATCATCAAAGCGGGGAATTTTGGTGCAGAGTTTTTAAATCGTGTTGTTGGGCGGCATATCGTTGATGGAGGGTTGTTTGAGCTTAGTGGAATCTATAAAAATGACATTTTTAATGGTGATATTTATATGCAAAACACAAGCTTTAAGGGATTTGCGATCGTGCAAAATGTCATTGGGCTTATTGATACAATCCCATCTCTTGTGATGTTTAGAAGCCCGGGTCTTAGTGCTAAGGGCTATGAAGTGAAGCAAGGCAACATCAAGCTAGCTCTTAATACGCAGTATGTCGGCTTAGAATCCATAAATCTCATCGGCAAATCTATGGATATGCAAGGCGGTGGCTTTATCGAGCTTGAGAGTCAAGAAGTGGATATGGGACTCTCTATCTCCACGCTAAAAAATCTTAGCGGGATTTTAAACAAGATTCCTATTGTAGGGTATTTGCTGCTAGGCAAAGATGGCAAGGTAACTACCCAAGTAAGCGTGCGAGGCACTATCCAAGATCCTAAGACACAAATTTCTCTCGCACAAGATTTGCTAAAGACACCATTGCAAGTGCTTAAACGCGCCTTTACGCCTGTGGATATGGTGATTGATGAGATTATTAAAAGTGTCGATCGCTAATGCCCTTACAGAATCTAAACACAGAGCAATATGCTGCAGCCACTGCACCTATGGGGCATAATCTCATCATCGCTTCTGCTGGCACGGGGAAAACTTCTACCATTGTGGGGCGGATCGCGCATTTGCTAGAGAGCGGCGTGCAAGCAAGTGAGATTCTACTGCTAACTTTTACTAACAAAGCTTCCCAAGAGATGATCGCACGCGTGGCAAGTCGCTTTGGTGAAGTGGCAAAGCAGATAGAGTGTGGGACATTTCACGCTGTGAGTTATCGGTTTTTGAAAGATAAATATGCCATATCTCTAAAGCAGCCTAAAGAATTAAAAGTGCTATTTAAAAGTATCGCAAAATCGCGTGTCTATCAGCATCAAACAAGCACGCCACCTTACTCTGGGGAGTATTTGTTTGATTTATATTCACTCTATCTTAATTCGCGCAATAATGAGAGCTTTGAAGAGTGGCTTGGGGCGCGTGGGAGTGATCATAGTGCATATATTGATATTTATGAAGGGATTTTTGCAGAGTATCACGCGCTTAAAAAATCACATAATTATATGGACTATAATGACTTGCTTTTGGAATATGCCAAAGAAATGCGCGGCATAGAGTGTCCTTATAAAGAGATTTTATGCGATGAGTATCAAGATACCAATCCCTTGCAAAATTATGTAATCCACGCGCTAAATCCTAAAAGTCTCTTTTGCGTGGGGGATTATGACCAAAGTATTTATGCCTTTAATGGCGCGGATATTTCTATTATTTCAAGCTTTACAGAGACTTATGTGGATTCTAGGGTTTTTACTTTAAGCAAGAATTATCGCTCCACGCGCTATATCCTTGATCTTGCTAATCGCGTGATAGAAAAAAACGAGCGCATTTACCCCAAAGGGCTTGAGGTAATCAACCTGCAAGAGCCCATCGCGCCAAAGCTGCTTATTTACAATGAGCTATTTGAGCAGTATCAAGGCGTGGCGCAAAAGATCCTTACAGCTAATTATCCGCTTGATGATATTGCCATCATTTTTCGCAATAACTCTTCAGCAGATGGCTGCGAGGCGTTGCTACGCGAGCTTAATATCCCTTCAAAGCGCAAGGGTGGAGTGAGCTTTTTTGATGCTAAAGAAGTGGCTCTAATGCTTGATTTTTGCTCACTTTTGTATAACCCAAAAGATATGATGGCATATATTCATATTTTGAGCTATGGCTCTGGGATTGGGGATTCTATCGCTAGGGAGCTATATGAGGGGCTATTGCGCTTGGGGAATGGCGATGCAAAAAGGGGGTTGCTAGCACCGGATTCTAGTGTTAGGGCATTTGAAAAGAGGGCTAAAAACGCGCAGCTAGGGCTGTTTGATGACTTTTTTGCATTGCAAGATGTGAAGAAGTTTGATAATGTCGTGCAGGGTAATTTTGTAGGGCACCCGATTTTATCACACCCAAAGCTAAGTTTTGATGGTGCGAGATTTTTGAGCGATTTTTATGCGGCGGTGGAGCGATATGACTATGCCACTAAGCCTAAAGATTTGATTTCTATGCTTGCTTCAAGTCAGCTGTATCAATATATTGTCGAGCTGCTTTGTGCAAGGCGTGCAAAAAATAAAGATGGCAGTGTTGATATAGAGCGCAAAACACAGGCAAAAGATGCCATTATGCGTAAAATTATTTTGCTGCAAGATATTGCGAAAAACTACGAGAATCTAGGGCGATTTTTGAATGCTATGGTGCTTAGTAGCGGTGAAAATACACAAGGAAGCGGTGTCAATCTCCTAACAATCCACGCGAGCAAGGGACTAGAATTTGGTATGGTTTTTATCATTGATTTAATGCAAGGGCGTTTTCCTAATCTCAAACTTATCGCTAAGGGTGGTAGTATCGAAGAGGAGCGCAGGTTGTTTTATGTAGCAATCACGCGAGCTAAAGAAATCCTCTATCTCTCTTATGCCAAAAAAGATGAGATAAAAAACATTAGCTATGAGCCATCACTTTTTTTGTATGAAGCAAAGCTTTTGCAGCAACAAGCTTAAGCTATTGTGGTTGCAAAGGCTTTGCCCCTGTCAAGATTATTTATCTTAAGGAAGCAATAAGCTGGATTGGACAGGTCTGGGAATATATCCTTTTTATAAGGAAATATTTTTTTCTTTTTTTGCCTAAAAATAGGCAAAATGCTTGACTATTTTTGTGTTTTTTATCTATAATCTCGGTTTCAAATTTCATACATTGCATTTATGGCAGTGGGTTCTTTATGGGTTTTTAGTAAAGAAGATAGCCAGAGAATCTTTGTTTTAGAGTTTGATAAATCTTTCAATGACTTAAGGAAAATCTATGGAAAAAATTCGATTGAAGCTAAAGGCTTATGATCATCGGGTTCTTGATAGATCTGTTGCTTCTATTGTCGAGGCTGTGAAACGCACAGGTTCTGAAATATGTGGTCCTATCCCATTGCCTACTAGGAGTAGGAAATACACGGTGTTGCGATCTCCACATGTAAATAAAGATTCTCGAGAGCAGTTTGAGATCCGCGTGCATACTAGAATCATTGATATTATGTCTGCCACGCCGGATACTGTTGAAGGGCTAATGAAGCTTGACTTGGCTCCAGAGGTCGATGTAGAAGTAACTTCTATGAGCAAGTAGCTTAAGAGAGAATTGATATATACGCAAGGATTTGAGATGGAATTTTTAGTGCAAAAGATAGGTATGAGTAGGACTATCGGCAGTGTCAGCACGCCTGTTACGCTTCTCAAGGTTTTGCAAACCAAGGTATGCGAGATAAAGGACAATGGACAGGCGATAGTGGCTTACTCCAAAGGCAAAATGCAAAATAAAAGTATTATGGGGCAGCAGAAGAAATACAATCTTAGCAAGGAATACAATCGGTTCGCTACTTTAGCGGTGGCAAATACAGAGGTTGGTGATCTTGATATGGCTTCTCTTGAGAGTGCGCAACGCTTGAAAGTGTCTTTTAACACAAAGGGGCGTGGGTTCAGCGGGGCTATGAAACGATGGAATTTCCAAGGTGGTCCTGCTGCACACGGTAGTCGATTTCACAGGAGACTTGGGTCAATTGGGAATCGTGAGTGGCCAGGTCGCGTTCAGCCCGGGAAAAAAATGGCAGGACATTATGGCGATGAAAAGGTAACGGTTCAAGCACAGATGCTTTCTTTTGACAAGGAAAATAGCATTGTTGTGCTAAAGGGTTCTGTTGCTGGGCATAATGGTGCATTTGGCAAGATTACTATCATTAAATGAAGGGTGAGAAATGAGTAGTGCAGTAGTGTTAGATAAATCATTTAAAAAGACAAGTGAGATTGCCTTGCCTGATAGTTATAAGGGCATTAAGGAGCATAATCTCTACTTGTATATTAAGTCATATTTAGCTTCTTTGCGCGCAAACAATGCTAAGGCTAAAAGACGCGGCGAAGTGAGTGGAGGTGGCAAGAAGCCTTGGGCACAAAAGGGCGGCGGACGCGCAAGGGCTGGTAGTATTACTTCTCCAGTATTCGTTGGTGGTGGTGTCGCTCACGGTCCAAGCAATAACCGAAACTATGATCTTAAGATCAATAAAAAGCAAAAAAGACTTGCGCTTGAATATGCCATTAAGCAAAAAGCCCAGAGTGGCAAGCTATATATTGTGGATTCTCTAAGTATTGAAAGCGGCAAGACAAAAGATGCCTATGCTGTGTTTAAGACTCTCAATGAGCGCAGTGTGCTTTTTGTGTCTCACTCTATTCGTGATGAGAAGACATTTTTGGCTTATCGTAATTTGCAAGATTGTTATTTTATCGAAGCAAGTGAGATGAATGCCTATCTTGTAGCTGTTTTTCACGCAGTAGTGATTGAAAAAGCTGTGTTTGATGCATTTTTAGAATCTGGAAGTAAGGGGAAGTAAATGGCTGATATAACAGATATTAAATCCATTCTTTATACGGAAAAATCTTTGTCTCTTCAAGAGAGTGGGGTTTTGGTTGTGCAGACATCAACGCGTGTTACCAAGAATCAACTCAAAGAGGTCTTTAGGGAATATTTTGGCGTTGTCCCGGTGAGCGTTAATTCTTTGCGTCAAAATGGCAAGATTAAGCGCTTTAAGGGTCGAGTTGGACAGAGAAATTCTTATAAAAAGTTTTATGTGAAGATTCCAGATGGTGCGAAGATTGATTCGCTCACAGCATAGAGGAGTAAAGTATGGCAATTAAAACATATAAACCATATACCCCAAGCCGTAGGTTTATGAGCAATCTTAGCTCTAATGACATTACGGCAAAGCCCAGTGTGAGAAAGCTATTGATAAAACTTCCCGTGTCTGCTGGAAGAAATAATAATGGTAGGATTACTAGTCGGCATAAAGAAGGTGGCGCAAAGAAATTGTATCGCGTGATTGATTTTAAGCGTAATAAATTTGGTATCCAGGGGCGTGTTGCAGCAATTGAGTATGATCCATATAGGAATTGTCGCATTGCTTTGGTAGTTTATCCCGATGGTGATAAGCGTTATATACTTCAGCCTAGTGGCTTGCAAGTTGGAGATGTAGTAATCTCTGCAGAATCTGGACTTGACATTAAAACCGGATATGCAATGAAGCTAAAAAATATCCCCATTGGGACAATTGTGCATAACATAGAGATGCATCCGGGAGCAGGTGGGCAACTTGCTAGAAGTGCTGGATCAAGCGCACAGATTATGGGGAGAGAGGGTAAATATGTGATCTTGCGCTTGCCAAGTGGAGAGATGCGTTATGTACTTGATGAATGTATGGCGACTATAGGTGTTGTTGGTAATGAAGATTTTATTAACATATCTATAGGTAAGGCTGGTAGAAATCGCCATCTAGGTGTGCGTCCGCAAACGCGTGGTAGTGCTATGAACCCAGTAGATCACCCACATGGTGGTGGTGAGGGTAAAACAGGCTCTAGTGGGCATCCTGTTTCTCCTTGGGGAACACCAGCTAAAGGATATAAGACTCGTCGCAAAAAGGCGAGTGATAAGTTGATTATCTCAAGAAAGAAAAAGTAAGGAATAACGATGGCAAGATCAATTAAGAAAGGTCCTTTTATTGATGGGCATTTGGCAAAGAAAGTAGCGAAATCTCGAGAGACCAAAGACAACAAACCTATCAAAACTTGGTCTCGCAGAAGCACTATTTTGCCGGATATGATAGGTTTGACTTTTAATGTTCATAATGGTAAGGCGTTTGTCCCCGTATATGTAACAGAAAATCATGTTGGTTACAAGTTAGGTGAGTTTGCTCCTACGCGAACTTTTAAGGGACACAAAGGCAGTGTTCAAAAAAAGATTGGCAAGTAGGAGTGTAGTATGAGTAGAGCATTATTGCGTTTTGTTAGATTGTCTCCAACTAAAGCTCGTTTGGTGGCAAGGGAGGTGCAGGGTATGAATGCTGAGATTGCATTGGCAAGCTTAGAATTTACCCCCAACAAGGCAGCCAAGTTGATTGCCAAAGTGATTGCTTCGGCTATTGCAAATGGTGGCTATGATGCGAAGGGTGTTGTTGTGCATTCTTGTCGTGTTGATGCTGGTCCTGTATTGAGAAGGTTTATGCCTAGGGCTAGGGGTCGTGCGACACCTATACGCAAACCCACTTCACATATTCTCGTGGAAGTTTTGTCTCAGAGTGAGATTAATGCTCTGCAGACAAAAAAGCCTAGCAAAAAAACGGTCGCTAATGCTAGTGTGGGAGATAAAAAAGGTAAGAAGGTAGAAGGTAAGCCAGCCGACAACAACAGTAGCAAAAAGGTTGTTTCATCTGCTGCTAAGCCAAAATCTCAAGCGAAAAATCAGAAACTGAAGGATAAATAACCATGGGACAGAAAGTTAATCCAATAGGACTTAGATTAGGTATCAATAGAAATTGGACATCTCGTTGGTTTCCTAATACGCAAACTGCTCCGGACAATATTGTTGAGGATCATATTATTAGAAAGTTTCTAAAGAAAGAGCTTTATTATGCAGGTATTAGTGAAATTATTATTGAGAGAGCTGCGGCTAAGATTCGTATAACTGTCGTAGCTGCTCGTCCTGGTCTTATTATAGGGAAAAAGGGTGCAGATATTGAAAATAAGCGTGAGGCACTGAAACATCTCATTAAAAAAGATGTATCAATCAATATTAAAGAAGTCAAGAGACCACAGGCAAATGCCCAGTTAGCAGCAGAAAATGTAGCTATGCAGCTTGAAAAGCGTGTGGCATTTAGACGTGCTATGAAGAAAGTTATGCAAGCGGCAATGAAATCTGGTGCAAGGGGTGTGAAAATCAAAGTATCCGGTCGTTTGGCTGGAGCAGAGATGGCTCGAACAGAGTGGTATATGGAAGGCAGAGTTCCGCTTCATACTTTGCGTGCTAAAATTGATTATGGATTCACCGAAGCTTTTACTACCTATGGGATTATTGGAGTTAAAGTGTGGATATTTAAGGGTGAGATTCTACAAAAAGGTATTCAGCCTGATAGACGCGATGAAGATGGCGAAGAGGATTCGCGAGGGTCTCGGTCAAAATCTAGAAGAGGGGGACAATAAATATGCTAATGCCCAAAAGAACAAAATATAGAAAGCAGATGAAAGGTCGCAATCGCGGTAAGTCTATGCGTGGATCTTCTTTGGCTTATGGAAATATAGGTATCAAGGCTCTTGAGCTTGGCAGGATAGATTCTCGTCAAATAGAAGCAGCTCGTATTGCCCTTACTAGACATATCAAGAGAACAGGAAAGGTTTGGATACGGGTTTTTCCAGATAAGCCTTTAACCGCAAAGCCTCTTGAGGTGAGAATGGGTAAAGGAAAGGGTGCGGTCGAGAAGTGGGTGATGAATATCCAGCCGGGTAGAATTATCTATGAGATTATTGGTGTTGAAGAAAGTATGGCGCGAGATGCTTTGGCATTGGCACAGAGCAAACTTCCTTTTAAAACAAAAATCATAACTAGCGAGAGTGAAAATGAAATTTATTGATTTGAAAGATAAGGATTTGGTAGAGCTTCATAAGATTCTCAAAGAGAAAAAGTCTGAGCTTTTTGAGTTGCGCTTAAAGCTTAAAACGGGGCAGCTGACTAATCCTAGTCAGATTGCAATGGTAAGAAAGGATATTGCTCGAGTCAATACGGCAATATCGGCAAAAAAGGATAGTAAATGAGCCAAACACAGTCACATAAAAGAGTGATACAAGGTAGGGTTATTTCTCGTGCAGGAGACAAGAGCGCAGTTGTTTTGGTGGAGCGCAAGGTTGTCCATCCAAAGTATCGCAAGATTGTTAAGCGTTTTAAAAAATACACCATTCACGATGAGAAAAATCAGGTGAAAGTTGGCGATGAGATTGTAGCTATAGAGTGTAAGCCTATTTCTAAAACTAAGTCTTTTAATCTCAAAGAGATCGTATCGGTAGGAGTGTAGTATGATACAGAGTTTTACACGCTTAAATGTAGCGGACAATAGTGGTGCAAAAGAAATTATGTGCATCAAGGTGCTTGGCGGTAGTCATAAGCGTTATGCCAGTGTTGGTGATGTGATTGTTGCATCTGTAAAAAAGGCGATCCCTAATGGAAAGGTGAAGAAAGCGCAGGTCGTTAAAGCTGTTGTAGTTAGGACAAAAAAAGAAATCCACAGAGCTAATGGCTCGCTTGTGCGATTTGATGATAATGCAGCAGTGATTCTTGATGCAAAAAAGGAACCTATTGGGACAAGAATTTTTGGTCCAGTAAGTAGAGAAGTGCGATATGCAAATTTTATGAAGATTGTATCGTTAGCTCCGGAGGTGTTGTAGTGATAAAGTGTAAGATAAAAAAGGGCGATATGGTTAAGATTATCGCTGGAGATGATAAGGGAAAAGTGGGAAAAGTGCTTGCTGTATTCCCCAAGAAGTCGCTAGTTGTTGTCGAAGGTTGTGCTCTTGTGAAAAAGGCTATTAAACCTACTGATGATAACCCCAAAGGTGGTTTTGTAACTAAAGAAAAATCTATACATATTTCTAATGTCAAGAAAGATGGGGAGTAGATTATGTTTGCGTTGAAAAAAAAATATAATGATGAGATAAGAGAGCAGCTTAAGAGTGAGCTTAATATTAAGAATCCTATGCTACTTCCAAAACTAGAGAAGATTGTGATTAGTGTCGGTGCTGGAGATTATGCTAAAGATTCTAAGATTATGCAAAATATAGCGGATACGATCTCGTTGATCGCAGGACAAAAGGCTATTATTACAAAGGCGAAAAAGTCTGTTGCAGGTTTTAAAATGCGTGAAGGTATGCCTATGGGCGTTAAGGTAACTTTGCGTGGAAAACAGATGTATAACTTCTTAGAAAAACTTATTGTAATTTCGTTGCCAAGGGTCAAGGATTTTCGAGGTGTTCCTAGAAATGGATTTGATGGGCGCGGTAATTATAGCTTTGGTTTAAATGAGCAACTTATGTTTCCGGAAGTTGTCTATGATGATATTATGGTAACGCACGGTATGAATATTACCATTGTTACTTCGACACAAGATGATAAAGAGGCATTCAAGCTCTTAGAGTTATTTGGTATGCCATTTGCAAAAGGGAGATAGTATGGCAAAAAAATCAATGATCGCAAAAACCAATAGAAAAGCGAAATTTAGTGCGCGAGCATATACTCGGTGTAGGGTGTGTGGGCGACCACATTCTGTTTATAGGGATTTTGGGCTCTGTAGAGTTTGCTTGCGTAAGATGGGCAATGAGGGCTTGATTCCCGGTCTGCGCAAAGCTAGTTGGTAAAATAAGGAGTAGTTATGGTAAATGATATTATTGCAGATTCTTTGACAAGAATTCGTAATGCCTCTATGAGAAGACTAGAATCCACGACTTTGTATTACGCCAAGATTGTGGTTTCGATTTTAGAGGTTTTTAAAGAAAAGGGATTTGTTAAGGGATATAATATAACCGATAAAGATGGTAAGCAGTCAATTCTCGTGCAGCTTGCTTATGATGAGCGTGGAAAGTCTATGATTAATGAGATAAAGCGTATTAGCAAACCTGGTCGTAGAGTTTATAAGGCTCGTAGTGAATTAAAGAGATTTAAGAACGGATATGGGACAATAGTTGTAAGCACAAGCAAAGGTGTAATATCCAACGATGCGGCATATAGAGCAAATGTTGGTGGCGAAGCCTTGTGTAGTATTTGGTAATAGGAGAATATTATGTCAAGAGTTGGTAAAAGACCTATTGGTATTCCGGATTCTGTGCAGGTCAATATCGATGGCAGTAAAATTGTATTTAAGGGTGTTAAAGCTACAAAAGAGCTTGATACTTTTGGAAGAGTGAAGGTAGAATTAAAGGATAAGGAGCTTATCTTTTATGCCATAGATTCTGCTCCGCAGTCTAGAGCCTTTTGGGGTACATATAGGGCTTTGGCAAATAATATAGTTATCGGTTTGACACAGGGCTTTACAAAGGTCCTAGAAATCAATGGTGTTGGCTATAAGGCTGCTGTAGTTGGTAATACTCTTGAGCTTGCACTTGGTTTTTCTCATCCAATCAAGTATCCTATACCTAGTGGTGTGGAAATGACTCTTGATAAAAATCAACTCACTATTAAGGGAGATGATAAACAGCAAATTGGGCAAATTGCAGCTGAGATACGAGAGTTTAGACCACCTGAACCTTATAAAGGCAAGGGGATTAAGTATATTGATGAGACAATCATACGAAAAGCTGGTAAGACAGCGAAAAAATAAAATATAAGGGGCTAGTTATGACTGATAAAGTTTTGGCATTGAAAAAAAGTTTGCGACTTAAGAGAAAGGCACGCATACGAGATAGAGTGAGTGGTGTGGATTCTCGTCCTAGGATTAGTGTTTTTAGGTCAAATAAATATTTATATGCACAAGCCATTGATGATGTAAAGCAAGTAACAATTGCTACTGTTGATGGGAGAAAACTTAAGCTTGGCAATAATAAAGAACAGGTAAAGGAGATTGCTGTCGTATTTGCTCAAGAATTAAAAAGTAAAGGTATCAACGAGGCGGTTTTTGATCGCAATGGGTATTTGTTCCACGGTGTTATCCGTGCATTTGCTGATTCTTTGCGAGAGCAAGGTATAACGCTATAACATTAAGGAAGGCATATGAAAATTGATAGAGAAGAGTTTAGTGAGATTGTTGTAAATATTGGGCGTGTAACGAAAGTTGTGAAAGGTGGGCGTAGATTTCGTTTTAATGCTCTTGTGGTTGTTGGTAATCGCAATGGTATGGTTGGATTTGGTTTGGGAAAAGCAAAGGAAGTGCCAGATGCCATTAAAAAGGCGGTAGATGATGCCTTTAAGAATGTCATCAAAGTTAATATTAAGGGCACTACCATTGCTCATGATATTGAGTATAAATACAACGCTAGTAGGATTCTACTTAAGCCTGCTGGCGAAGGGACAGGCGTTATTGCTGGTGGATCAGCTAGACCTGTTATTGAGCTTGCTGGGATTAAGGATATTCTTACTAAATCTTTAGGTTCTAGCAACCCCTATAATGTCGTTAGAGCTACTTTTGATGCTCTGGCGCAGATTAAAGCATAATTTAATAAGGAGATCGTTATGGCTTCTTTACACGAAATTAAACCAGCCAAGGGAAGTGTAAGAGATATTAAGAGAGTAGGAAGAGGGCAGGGAAGTGGTATGGGCAAGACATCGACGCGTGGTGGCAAAGGTCAAACAGCTCGAGCTGGATATACGGCTAAAAGAGGGTTTGAAGGTGGGCAGCAGCCTTTGCAACGCCGATTGCCAAAGGTTGGTTTCACAACAAAAATCCAAAAACCCTACACCATCAATGTGGATAGAGTCAAAGCAGTGGCTGGGCTTAGTGAAATTACTATAGAGAGTATAGAGAGCATACATAAGCTTCCTGGTTATGCGAAGACTACGCATTCAGGCACTCAGTCCAATGTCCTTGTTAAACTTATAGGATCCGGTGCTTCAGCACTTGTTGGCAAAGTAAAAGATGCTAGAGTTGCTGTAAGTAGGCAACGATAGTGGCTCAAGAGTTTTATTATGAATAAAGCGATTGTTAATAAGATTCTTATCACTTTAGCTTTTTTGTTTGCTTATCGTGTGCTTGCATACATTCCAATACCAGGAGTTGATGCAGCGGTGATTAAAGATTTTTTCCGCTTAAGCAGTAGCAATGCATTGGGACTCTTTAATATGTTTAGCGGTGGTGCTGTGGAGCGTATTAGCATTATTACGCTTGGTATTATGCCTTATATTACAGCTTCTATTATTATGGAGCTTTTGGCAGCTACTTTTGCTCCACTTGCAAAGATGAAAAAAGAGCGTGATGGTATGCAACGATATATGCAAATTATTCGTTATGTTACTATTGTCATCACGGTTATTCAAGCTATTAGCGTATCGTTTGGTTTGCGTAGTATTGGCGGAGGTCCTAATGGTGCAATTTTGATTGATATGAAAGAATTTTTGCTGATTTCTGTGTTTGCGATGCTTGCTGGGACAATGCTACTTGTGTGGATTGGCGAGCAGATTACCCAAAGAGGTGTGGGTAACGGGATAAGTCTCATTATCTTTGGTGGTATTGTATCTGGGATACCGAATGCAATTGGATCAACATTCAAGCTTGTTAATACGGGTGAGATTAGTGTATTGAGTCTTATTGTTATTGGCGTGATTATTGTAGCTACTATTTGTTGTATTGTGTATATTGAGCTTGCCGAGAGGAGAATCCCTATCTCCTATGCGCGTAAAGTTATTATGCAAAATCAAAATAAGCGCATTATGAATTACATTCCAATCAAGCTAAACCTAAGTGGTGTAATACCTCCTATTTTTGCTTCTGCATTGCTTGTGTTTCCTTCTACGATTTTGCAGGCTTCGAGTAATCAATATCTCCAACTTATTGCGGATATTTTGAGTCCTAGCCATTATTTGCATCATATTTTGATGTTTGCATTTGTTGTGTTTTTTGCATATTTTTATTCTTCTATTGTGTTTAATGCCAAGGATATTGCAGATAATCTTAAGCGTCAAGGAGGGTATATTCCGGGAATGCGTCCAGGTGAGGGGACTTCATCATTTTTGAATTTTGTCGCAAATAATTTGACCCTATGGGGTTCATTGTATCTTGCCGTTATTTCTACTTTGCCTTGGGTGTTGGTCAAGCTCTTAGGTGTGCCATTCTATTTTGGTGGAACGGCTGTTTTGATTGTCGTGCAAGTTGCCATCGATACAATGCGTAAGATTGAGGCACAAGTTTATATGAATAAGTATAAAACACTAAGTGCGGTAGGATTCTAGGGTTTAGAGAGTGATGGACGGGGTATTGTTGTGGCTATAGCGATTCGTAGCAAGAAAGATCTTGTTGCTTTGGCAAAGTCATCAGTAATTGTGGCGCAGACCTTGGAGCTTGTATCTAAGAATGCGATGCCCGGAGTTAGTCTTTATGAGCTTGATAGAATTGCAGAAGATTATATCTTGTCTCAGCAGGCAAAGCCGGCATTTAAAGGATTGTATGGGTTTCCAAATGCTACTTGCTTATCTCTTAACTCTGTGATTATCCACGGGATCCCAAGTGATTACAGATTGCAAGAAGGCGATATTTTGGGGATTGACTTGGGTGTAGAGTGTGGTGGTTGGTTTGGTGATGGGGCTATTACGGTTGGTATTGGCAAGATAGATTCTAAAGATAAGCAGCTGATTGCTTGTGCCAAAGATGTTTTATATGAAGCGATAGATTTTTGCCGACCTGGCATTCATTTTAAAGAATTAAGCTTATTTTTGGAGCAAGCGATAATAAACAGAGGTTTTGCTCCATTGCTTGGATTTTGTGGGCACGGCATAGGGAGAAAGCCACACGAAGAGCCAGAGATACCAAACTATCTAGAATCCCCAAATTCCAAGCAAGGTCCAAAGATTAAAAATGGAATGGTGTTTTGCATTGAGCCTATGGTGTGCCAGCTTGATGGGACTCCAGTGATTTTGGATGATAAATGGTCGGTTGTTGCAAAGGATATGAAAAATGGCAGCCATTATGAGCATACGATAGCTATGATCGATGGCAAGGCAAGGATTTTAACTCATTAGAAAAGGAGTAAGCGTTGGCAAAAGATGATGTGATAGAAATTGATGGTAAGGTGATTGAAGCCTTGCCAAATGCGACATTTAGAGTGGAGCTGGACAATGGGCATATTGTTTTATGTCATATTGCAGGAAAGATGAGAATGCACTATATTAAGATTTTGCCCGGAGATAGGGTGAAGCTAGAATTAACGCCCTATAGTTTGGATAAGGGCAGGATTATATATCGCTATAAATAAGCCTGCTTTAAACTATATTCGGATATAATCCGCGTTTTTAGTTTTGATAGGGTGTGTTACATAGCGTGATATGCCCATTATCCTAAAAGTAATTAAGGAGATTGTATGAAAGTTCGACCATCGGTCAAGAAAATGTGTGATAAGTGTAAAATTATCAAACGAAAGGGCATTGTGCGAGTGATTTGTGCTACCCCTAAACATAAACAGAGACAAGGATAAACAATGGCGAGAATTGCTGGTGTAGATTTGCCAAAAAAGAAGAGAGTTGAGTATGCGCTCACATATATTTATGGCATTGGGCTTAAGAGTTCAAGAGATATTCTTAAGGCTGTGAATATTTCTTTTGATAAGCGAGTTAATGATCTCAGCGAAGATGAAGTATCTATGATTGCTAAGAAAATTCAAGAAAGCTATATGGTTGAAGGTGATTTGCGCAAAAAGGTGCAGATGGATATTAAGGCTCTTATGGATCTTGGTAGTTATCGTGGTTTGAGACACAGGAAAGGGCTTCCTGTCCGCGGTCAGACAACAAAAAACAACGCGCGCACGCGAAAAGGTAAGCGCAAGACTGTTGGCTCTAAAAGCTCGTAGTTATAGTATCAAGGAGACATAATGGCAAAAAATACAACAAAAAAGCGTGTTGTTAAAAAGAATATTGCGCGAGGGATCGTGTGTATATCGGCTACTTTTAACAATACAAATGTAACTGTTACAGATGAAATGGGCAATGTGCTATGTTGGGCTACGGCTGGTGGTTTAGGGTTTAAAGGAAGTAAAAAATCTACTCCCTATGCCGCGCAACAAGCAGTTGAAAGTGCTTTGGCTAAGGCTAAAGAGCACGGGATTAAGGAAGTTGGCATTAAGGTGCAAGGACCTGGCAGTGGTAGAGAAACTGCTATTAAGAGCGTGGGGGCTATTGAAGGCATTAAGGTTTTGTGGTTGAAAGATGTAACGCCATTGCCACATAATGGCTGCAGACCACCAAAAAGAAGAAGAGTGTAAGGGGATAAAATGGCACGATATAGAGGACCGGTTGAAAAATTAGAACGACGATTTGGGGTTTCTTTGGCTTTAAAAGGCGAGAGAAGATTGGCAGGAAAGAGTGCGCTTGAAAAGCGACCTTACGCTCCGGGGCAACACGGACAAAGAAGAGGGAAGATTTCTGAATACGGCTTGCAGCTTCGTGAAAAGCAAAAAGCTAAAGTAATGTATGGCGTTTCAGAGAAGCAATTTCGCTCTATTTTTGTCGAAGCAAATAGACAAGAAGGCAACACGGGTGAGAATCTTGTTAGACTTATTGAATGCCGTCTTGATAATGTTGTTTATCGTATGGGGTTTGCTACTACGCGTCGTTTCGCTAGACAGCTTGTTACACACGGACATATTTTAGTGGATGGCAAGCGACTTGATATTCCATCATATTTTGTGAAGCCTGGACAAAAGATTGAAATAGTTGAAAAGACCAAAAATAATCCACAAATTGTGGCAGCCATTGATCTTACGGCACAAGTGGGAATTGTTCCTTGGGTGGATATAGATAAAGACAAGCGTTTTGGTATTTTTACGCGCTATCCACAGAGAGAGGAAGTTGTTATTCCTATTGAAGAGCGTTTGATAGTTGAATTATATTCGAAATAATAGTTAGGCAGGTGATTTATGGATATTTTTAAAACTATTCCCCACATTCCCAATGAGATTAAGATAGAAGATTTGGGTGAAAATCGCATTCGCGTGAGTGTGTGGCCTTTTGAGCCAAGCTATGCGATTACTTTTGCTCATCCTCTAAGACGCTTAATGCTCTCTTGCACGCCTGGATATGCACCTGTTATGTTGCATATTGATGGTGTCGCGCACGAGTTTGATTCTGTGCGTGGCATTGCTGAAGATGTTACGCCATTTATTGTTAATTTGAAAAACATTCGCTTCACAAACAAGGGGTCGGACATTAAGGACACTGTTCGTGTTAATTATGAATTTACTGGTCCTATGGAGCTTCGTGGTGCGAATTTAGCAAGCGATGAGATTGATGTGGTCAATAAAGATGCCTATCTTGCTACAATCAATGAAGATGCTAAGTTTAGATTCTCTCTTGTTATTAAGCGTTCTATTGGTTTGAAGCCTAATGACTTGGTGAGAAAGGATAAAGATTTTACCGGTGAGATTGGTTTGATACCGCTTGATGCGTATTTTACTCCTGTGAAGAGTGCTGTGTATAGAATCGAAGATGTTCTTGTGGAAGATAACCCCAATTTTGAAAAAATTGTGTTTGAGATTGAGACAGATGGGCAAGTTGCGCCAATTGATGTGTTTAAAAATGCCATAGCTATGGCACAAACACAGCTTAATATTTTTGGTCAAGATGTGGCGGTTTTGAATCCAGATTCAAATACACCTGCAGAAGATATTGTTGATATTAAAAATCTTCTTGTGAAAATTGATACACTCAACTTTAGCACTCGTTGCTTTCACTGCCTAGATAAAATTGGTATCCAATATATTGGCGAGCTTGTTATGATGAGTGAAAATGATTTGAAAAATATCAAGAATCTAGGGAAGAAGTCTTTTGATGAGATTGCTGAAAAGTTAAGCTCTTTTGGCTACCCTATTGGGACATCTTTGAGCGCAGAAGTGCTAGAAGCGTTTAATAAAAAAATTGGTCGATCAAAATAGTTGATTGATTTAAGGAGTAAAGATGAGACATAGACACGGATATAGAAAGCTTGGTAGAACAAGCTCTCATAGAAAAGCATTGCTGAAAAATCTAGCGATAGCTTTGATTGACAATGGTAAGATAGAGACAGGCGTATTTAAGGCAAAAGAGCTTCAAACTTATATTGAAAGGCTTGTTACTACTGCTAGAGTTGGTGATTTTAATGCTCATAGGCTAGTTTTTGCATATTTGCAAAATAAAGCTGCGACAAAAAAGCTAGTAGCTGAAATAGCACCGAGATACAAGGATCGTAAAGGTGGATACACACGCATACAAAGAACTAGGACGCGGAGAGGTGATGCATCACAGATGGCGTTTATTGAGTTTGTCTAGGTAGAGAAAAGCTACTGCAGTAGTGTTGATAGAGTGTAGAAGCTATGAGTGATACACCTAGTAGTGATTTTCAGTATTCTCCTATCCATCAGAGCCAAGCCAAGCTTGCTTGCTCTGCAAATCTTCTAGCATTATTGGAGCAGATTCCAGATATGCAAATCATCGACATACGAGACTCGCAAGATTATGCTTTAGACCATATAGATATTGCTAGAAATATTCCTATGCAAGACTTTGCTAGCTTATCGCAAGAGATTTTAGCTAATCCACAGACAACTTATATGCTCCATTGTTATAGCGGCTATACGGTTTCTGTGTATGGCTCTTATCTTGTAGAGATGGGTGCAAAGAATGTGTATTATTTTGATGAGAGTTTTTATGAGCTGAAACAAGCGTTACAAAACCACCATAAGCAAGAGCAATGACACATATACAATCATCTACGGACCCAGCACGGCAAGTAACCCCCACGCAAGATACTACTATGCAAACTATTATTATAGTGGGCTATGGTGCTATGGCACAGGCTATTGCTAAGGGATTAAATGGCATATATCCTTTAGAGATTTGTGGCAGAGATAGCACAAAGGCAGAGAAATTTATCGCCGAGCTAGGTTTGGTAAATGCCAAGGCTATCCCGCTAGAATCCAGCTCCAATAATCAAGTCAAATGCAATCGCGCTAAAGCTTCTATGGAGTGCAAAGCCTCTATTGTGCCTGCCCAAGATAAAATCGTGCTACTTTGTATCAAGCCTTATGGGCTGGGTAGTTTTAGCTATTTGGGTAAGGCTAAGGCTGTGTATAGTGTGCTTGCTGGCGTGAGTGTCGCTACACTGCAAAGCCACATAAGTGCGCAAGCATATATCCGCCTTATGCCAAATATCGCTGCTCTTTGTGGGTTAAGCGCGACCACTGCTTTTTGTCTCAATGCCAATAGAAATCAGGTAAAAAAGATTTGCGAGAGTTTTGGCAGTGTGGTATTTGTAGAAGATGAGAAACTCATTGATGCTAGCATTGCTACAAGCGGTAGCTCGCCTGCATTTCTCGCGCTTATCGCTCAGGCGTTGGTGGATTCTGGGGTGCGTGCAGGGCTTGGTAGGATAGATTCCCTAAAGCTTGTGAAAGAGAGCTTTGTGGGTGTTGGGGCATTGCTTGATCGATATACTCCGCAAGAGCTGATTGAGCAAGTAACCACACCCGGAGGCACGACCATTGAAGGACTAGCCGCGCTAGAATCTAGTGGCGTGCGTGGCGCGATTATGCGCGCTTGCCAAGCAAGTGTCTCTAAAGCTATCGGTGCAAAAACAACCCAAAATGACTAAGCAAAAAGCTAAAACAATGAGCTATGTCTCTATGCTGCGTGCTATGCTCACAAGGCGCGATAAGATTATTTTGCTTTTTTTGTTTATCGCTACGGTGTTTTTCTCTGTGATGGAGACCATTAGCATTAGTATCATTATGCCCTATATTACTTTTGCCTCTAATCCTGATTTAATCCTATCTCAAGATATTTCAAAGCGCATTTATGAGCTATTGGAGTGTAGCTCATCGACGCAGTTTATGATATTTTTTAGCGTGATTTTGATCGCATTTTATCTCTTTAGAATTGTGTATGGCGTGGCGTATAATTACGCGCTTAATCGCTTCGCATTTCGCAAATATCACTTTTTTGCCTATCGGCTTTTTTGTAAGGCAGTGGATCTAAACTATGCTGATTTCACGCGCAAAAAGACCGATACCATTCGCCACGCCATTACAGATTCTGCGCTTAAAGCGTCTTTTTATGTGCAGTATTGGCTGCAGATGTTTGCAGAGATTTTTACGATCGTGCTGATGTATGGACTACTGCTGCTTACTAGCTGGAAGATGACCTTGGTGCTAAGTGCGATTCTAGGTGTGCAGGTGCTGCTTATTACGCGATTTATCGGTGGCAAGATTAAACAAATGGGCACGATACGCAACACTATGGATATGCGCTTCCACGAGATTATTTCTAAAACTTTTGGGAATTTTAAAATCATCAAACTCAAGGGCAATCAAGAAGATGTGCAAAAAGAGTTTGAGAGTGCTAGCCACACGCGCATTGGTGCGGAGATTCTCGCGCAAACTCTTCTGCCTACACCCAAGCTCATTTTAGAGACGATAGGCTTTAGCGTGCTGATTGCTAGTGTGGTGTATATTTTGGTGCGATATGACTCTGCTGCGGCGGTGCTGCCTATCATCTCTATGTATGCGCTAGCGTTGTATAGGATTTTGCCTGCGATGACAAAGCTCTTGCAAAATTACAATATGATGGGGTTTTATGGTGTGGCGGTGCAGCAAGTCTATGAGGATTTGCTTTATCATACAGATTATGAGGATAATGCCCCTTGTCAATTTACTAGCAGCATTGAGCTGCGCGGTATTGAGTTTGGCTACAAGCCTAATAAACCTATCATCAAGGATTTTAATCTCATCATCAACAAGGGCGATAAGGTAGCATTTTGCGGAGAGAGTGGCGCGGGCAAAAGCACGCTAGTAGATCTTATCATCGGTATTTATAAGCCCCAAAAGGGCGAGATCCTCATCGATGGAGTAAAAATTGATAATCACAACCTCCGCAGCTGGCGCAAGAAAATCGGCTATATTCCACAGACAATTTATCTTTTTGATGGTAGTGTGGCGCAAAATATCGCCTTTGGCAGTGAGCTTGATGGGCAAAGAGTCATTGAAGCGTGCAAAAAGGCAAATATTTATGACTTTTTATGCGAGCACGATGGCATTGATACGCGCGTGGGCGAGGGGGGGATCTTGCTAAGTGGGGGGCAGAAGCAGCGCATAGGGATCGCAAGGGCGATTTATGATGATCCAGAGATTTTAGTCCTAGATGAAGCCACAAGCGCGTTAGATTCTGCGACAGAGACAAGGATTATGGAAGAGATCTATGGCGTAGCTAAGGACAAAACACTGCTAGTCATCGCCCATAGGCTTAATACAATCGAGCATTGCGAGCGCAAAATCGAGCTAACTAGAATCCACTAACCCCAACCAAAAGGAGTAATATGCTAACACTACGCAAAGCAAATGAAAGAGGGCATTTCAATCACGGCTGGCTTGATACTTATCATAGCTTTTCGTTTGCAGGGTATTATGATGAGAGATTTATGGGATTTAGCGCGCTGCGTGTCATCAATGAGGACAGAGTAAAGCCAAGTCAGGGCTTTGGGACGCACTCGCATAAGGATATGGAGATTTTAACCTATGTGCTAAGCGGGAGCATCGCGCACAAAGATAGTATGGGCAATGAAGAGCGCGTGCCTAGCGGGGAGTTTCAAATAATGAGTGCGGGCAGTGGCGTTACGCATTCGGAGTTTAATCTTTTAGATGAGCCGCTGCATTTTTATCAAATTTGGATTAAGCCAAATGAGCTAGGCATCGCTCCACGATACGAGCAAAGGGCTTTTGACACAAGCAAGGGCAAGACGCTTATTTTATCCCCAAACGCCGAGCAAGACTCACTCAAAGTCTATCAAGATATGCGATTGTGGCTGTATAGGGATATTGCAAATGAGACTTTTAGCTTTGATAGTGGTCGCAGAGCTTATATCCAAGTGGTGCGAGGCAAGCTAGAGATAGGATCTAGCCAAACCAAGCCATTTACCATAGAGACAAGCGATGGCGTGATGTGCTGCGCAGAATCCACTTTTAGCCTAAAGGGCTTGGATTCTAGCAATGAAGTGCTGATTTTTGATCTGCCTTAGTGGATCTAGCCTAGTGTGGTCCTAGAATCCACTTTTTATCACAAGCCTACTGCCCATTTTCTCTCACGCGCGAGCCAGCTTCTCTATCATCATCGCGAGCCTTGAAAAAGGCGTGGCGATCCATAGCCAAACCACGCAAATCTAGAATCCACTTTTTGATTATAGATTACTAAAGAAGCTGCGCTTTGCCACGCGGCGCAAGCGGTGCTCGCAAGTGAGAGAAAAAGGGCGATAGTCAAAAAGTGGATTCTAGGGCTTATAGGAGCTTGATGTAAATAAGCAGCATTAGAGAGAGATTCGCAATCACACACACCCATAATAATATCGTGCGTTTTTTTTGCTTTGGCTGTGATTGCGGATTTATGTTGCCGTATCAAAAAATCTGCTTTAGCAAGATCTGTTTCTAATTGATCAACCAGAGCTTTTGTCTCTCCTAGTTTGTTGTTTGCGTAGTTGCGAATTGCCTTATTGGCTGCTTTACGCTTTGGCTTATCTAGCCAGCTTTTTGCCTTATCTGCTGTTTTGGCTGCTAGTGGTATCAATGCGAGCCATTCACACCCTGTCATTTATCTTTTCCCTTAAAGATAGAGCCTATAAGCCCAATTTCTTTTTCACCAAGGATTTTTAGGCATTCATTAGGCTCAAGATTTCTTAGTTTGTTTATTTCTTCTTCTGCTTCTTTTATTTTATCTTGTAGCGTTTTTATATGTTTTTTAAGATCTTTGCAATTTTTTTCCATAGAGTCAAGAGCATTTTTGGCATCTTGTGGGGCATTTTCTCTTCGCGCTTCTATCAATGCTCTTTCTTCACGGATTCTAGAGTGCAGGAGTGTAATATTATCGCCCCAAGTGTTTTTATACTTCTCTATCTCTGCTAGCTTTTGTTCTATATCTTGCAGCATTGCGGTTTAATCTTTGCTTTATGCCTAGCTAGCTATCACGCTTTGATAGAAATGCATAGAGTAAAAACAGCAGAGCAATGCCACCGCCGATGATCCAAATCACTTCAAAAGGCTCGCCGATATACCAGTGGTAGCCTTGCTCTAGCCCCTTGATGATAGCAGCAAACATTAGCACCACCAGCCCAATAGCCATCAAGGCACCACCAGCCCATATCACAAGCATCAAAACAATGATCCAAAAAATAAAGGTCAAAATCCCCATTATTTCTTCTCCTTATCGTATTCGGCTTTCGCGCTATTTACATAGCTTTTAAACATATCTGGCGTGAGGTCTGTAATTATGCTTGTGAGATGATCAAAATTTTTATCAAGGTAGGCAAGATAGGCATTGCCTATTACTTTAGTCGAGCCAACAGCGATTGTAGCATTGATCACTCCGCCTGCTATGCTCCCGGGACCGGGGATAAACTTAAGCAGATTTCCTGCAATCTGCGCTAAAAAGCGCGCCCCAAACGCCGCGCTTACGACAGAAGCAAGCGTGGCGACAAGCTGGGCGGCATTTTCCTTCTTCATATCAATGCCAAAAATACTATTGATATGAAGAATCATATAAACCTGCAAGCCTGTCAAAATCCCTATATTAGAAAATGGTATAGGTGCGGCACCAGACAAGCTTGATGATACGGCATAGCGGTTGATGATGGTTTTCGCATAGGCTAGATTGGCTTTGTGCCGCTGCTCCTTGTCGTGGGCTTGGAAGCGTGCTAGGGCGTTTGCCTGTGCTTCTCCCATAAGTTTATAAGATTTGTCTAAAAGCTCGTTAAGCCCCTTTGGCTTTTGCAAATTGCCATCATCATCTTCTATCTCTAAGGCTCTTGTGCGCTCTATGTGAGTCTCACCTAGCTTAAGCTCTTTTTGCACAAACTCCTTGAAGCTTTTGCCATTTTCATCTTTGTCTTGGGAGGCTTTGGTGATCGTGGCGATTATGGGGAAGTTTTGGGATT
The DNA here is from genome assembly GCF_900451095.1 of Helicobacter canis. Taxonomy (NCBI): domain Bacteria; kingdom Pseudomonadati; phylum Campylobacterota; class Epsilonproteobacteria; order Campylobacterales; family Helicobacteraceae; genus Helicobacter; species Helicobacter canis. Next base: position 1,415,412 of record NZ_UGHV01000001.1, read on the forward strand.
TGATAAAGTCAAAGAGATCCTTTTCTGCTGGCTCTAGTCGGCGTGAAGGCTCTGCGATACAAAACCACACGATATGGATCTGCTCTTGCGGGTCTTTGGCGTGATTATCTCGCAAGAAGCCCTTCACTGCTTCAATCGTGCTAGGGTCTCCTAGCTCTAGCCCCTTGGTATCATAGATGGTAAGATCTGGCAAGCTAGCAGAAGTGTAAGCTGTGATCGCTTGGGTGATAGGCTTGCCTGTGCCTGTTTTAGCTAGATTTTCGCCAAATATCGCGTTTATCAGCGTGCTTTTGCCATTGCCGGTTTTGCCTGCGATTAGGATATTTAGCTTGGTGGTAGAATCCTTTTTGATTGTGTTGTAATGACTCAATGCTTCTGTGAAAAGCTTCTCGTAGTCTATTTGGGTTTGTTGTGGTGTCATACGATCTCCTTCGTGCAAAAGTGTATTAAATCAAAAAAAAAAAAACGAGCTTAAATTTTGCGTATGCGTGCTTGTGATGGCATTTAGCCAATCTTTTGCCAAATGCGCTCTATATACCCTATGATAAGCACTAAATAAATTGGCGATACAAGGATATTTGCAATTATCACAAAAAGCCCAAGCCCCTCCATAAAGCTCTGTGGCATTCGCCATTCTTGTATGCAGGGATAGCCTTGAACGCATAGATATAGGCATAGTGAAAGCTGCAGCAAATAAAGTGTCGCTATGGCAGCAAGTGCCAACCATTCCAATGCGAACCATTTCATAGCTGCTCCTTTGGTGTGGTGTATGAGATTGTATCCCACTAGGCTGACAGGTTTTGTCATAGAAGTTACTAGCAGATACAGCAAAAGTGGATTCTATGGGGTTTGGCGATTCAGTCTTGGGCGAGCAATGCGGCAGTAAAGCAAGCTTTGTAAAGCAAACCAAGCTTTTTGAAGTAAAACAGGCTTTGTGAAAACGCCCATTTTCTCTCACTCGCGAGCCGATGAAGTCGGCGTGGCAAAGCGCAGCTTCTTTAGTAATCCATAAAAACAAAGCACAATCCTAGAATCCACTTTTTCAAAAAGTGGATTCTAGGAAAATACCGCAATTCTAAAACAGCCAGCAAAGGATTCTAGGATTTACGATGAGAAAACCAGCGAAGCGGTGCAAGGCGGGGCACGCAAGCAGGTTTCTTTAGTAAAGCAGGGTTGTGCAGTGGCGAGCAAGGAGATAAGACTTGCGGTCTATCGCACGAGCTAGCCACAAGCTCCCTGCTTTATCGCGTAAAGCCAAATCCTCTCCCTTTTTACTCATAGCGCAGGGCGTTAATAGGATCTTGCATCGAAGCTTTTTTGGCAGGCAAGTAGCCAAAGATTATGCCAATTAGCACAGAAATACCAAATGCCATAAACGCCACGCCTATATCAAACACAAATGGCAGCACCATAATATAGCTAGCAAGCAGTGCGCCAAAAAATCCAAGCACGATCCCAATGCACCCACCAAGCGAGCTAAGCACTATGGATTCTACAAGAAACTGCATAAGCACTTCACTCTCTAGCGCGCCGATGGCAAGCCTAGTGCCGATCTCTCTGGTGCGCTCTGTTACAGAGACAAGCATAATATTCATAATCCCAATCCCCCCTACAAAGAGACTTACACTTGCAATCGCCCCTAGAAATAGGGTCATTGTTTTGGTTGTTTCTTCCATAGCTTTTGCCATCTCTTTGGTATCCCAGATTTCAAATAGCTCTCTTTGCCCCTCTTGTGCTGGGCGGATTTGGAGCATTATCTGCCGTAGCTTTGCCACTGCGCTGATACTATCGACTCCATCATCAAGTGAGATAAGCACTTGCGAGATAAAAAATGGGCTAGTAGTCCCAAAGACAAAGTTTGAAAAGGCTTTTAAAGGCATAAGTATTACATTATCTTGATCATTGCCCCTTCCGCCTTGCCCTTTAGATTCTAGCACGCCTACAACCTCGCACATACTATCGCGGATACGCACTCTAGCTCCAAGGGGGTTTTCTTGGCTGAAGAGCTCTTTTACCGCACTTTGTCCTATCAAGCACACACGCGCCCCTGTGCTATACTCTCTCTCTTCTATGGCGCGTCCAGATTCTAGCTCCCACGCACTAGCCAGCAGGTAGTCTTCATCAACTCCGCTAATTTGCACTTGAGCGTTTTTCCCACCATAGCGCACAAGAGTTTCGTTGTATGCCACAGGAGCTACTGCACGCACAGAGGTTAGATTGTGCTTTAGGATCGCGACTTCTGCGCTGCTAAAGCTACGCTTTAAGCTTGTGCCTCCACTGCCAAAGCCACGCGCTGGGTTTAGCATAATGATATTGCTTCCTAGGCTTTTGATTTGGGTTTGGATATTTTGCTTGACACCATTGCCGATAGCTATCATCACCACTACGCTTATCACGCCGATAATCACCCCTAGCATTGTCAAAAATGCGCGCAAGAGATTGCGGCGGATTTGTTTGAAAGCTAGGAGGAAGGAGTTTAGCAGCATTATTTATCCATTTGGCTGGGTGTTTGGGGGCTAATGCTAGAATCCACTTTTCTCTCCTGCTGGATTTGCCCATCAAGGAAGTGTAGCTCCCTTGAGGCATAGCGTGCCATATCGTGCTCGTGCGTTACCATAAGGATTGTGATGCCTAGATTTTGATTAAGCTCGCTAAGTAGCTGCATAATCTCCACACTGCGCTTAGAATCCAGATTTCCCGTGGGCTCATCAGCGATGAGAAACATCGGCTCTTGCGCGATTGCCCGAGCGATCGCCACGCGCTGCTGCTGTCCGCCGCTTAGCTCATTGCTTAGATGATGCGACCACTCTTTTAGTCCTACCATTTCTAGGGCTTGCAGGGCTTTTTGCTCTCTTTGGTGCTTGTGGATTCCGCGGTATAAAAGCGGCAGCTCGACATTCTCTAGCGCGGAGGTGCGTGAGAGCAGATTGAAGCCTTGAAAGATAAAGCCTATGTAAAATCGCCGTAGCAAGGCTCTTTGCTTGCGTGAAAGGCTGGTTACATCTACGCCATTAAAGACATAGCGACCGCTTGTGAGCGAATCTAAGCAGCCAAGGATATTTGCAGTGGTGGATTTCCCCGAGCCAGAAGGACCCATAAGCGCGACAAACTCGCCTTGCTCTATGGCGAGATTGACCCCGCGCATAGCTTGGTAGCCTGCTTTGTAGGTTTTATGCGCATTTTCTAGGAGGATAAAGCTCATTGCTTTTGGCTTGCTTGTGTGATGATTTGGGTATTTTCTGGGAGCTTTGGGCTAAGGATTTGGGCATTTATGCCATCATTTATGCCTACTTCTACCTCTATGGGGGTGGGGCTGCCATTTTCTAGGATATAGATGGTTTTGCTAGGCTTTTTACTCGCTTTTGCGCTACTTTTGCGCGGCGGCGGTGGAGTGGAGAAAGAAAAGGATCGTTTGCTAGCCTCTTGCTTTGGCGGCTCGAAAAAGAGCGCGCTTACAGGGATTGTCTGCACATCTTTTTGTGTTTGGATAATGATATTTGCACTAGCACTCATACCCGGGCGAAGCAGCTTGGCTTGGTTATTGACTAGGATTCTAGTCTCATAGCTTATGATGTTGTTGCTAGTATCTTCTGTGGCAGCATAGCTTACGCGATCGACTTTAGCACTAAAGTCTGTATCCGGGTAGGCATCGACACTAAAGCGCACGGCTTGCCCGATTTGCACCTTGCCTATATCAGCTTCAGCGACATTGACAACTAAACTCATCTCTTCAAGGCTTTTTGCTAGCTTAAATAGCGTGGGCGTTTGAAAGCTTGCTGCCACGGTCTGCCCCGGATCAATACTGCGCTCTAGCACGATACCATTGATAGGGCTTAGGATTATGGAGTTTTTTATATCAATTTCACTGCTTTTGACATCTGCTTGTATATTTGCGATATTTAGGGCATTGACTTGCGCACTGCTTAGGGCGTTTTCATACTCTAGCTTGGCGGTTTGTAGCTCTAGCTTTGAGGGGGATTTGCCTTGTGTGCGCTTATATAGCTCTTGCAGTCGGTCGTAGTTCCACTTGGCTTTTTCTAGGGTTATTAGGCTAAGCTTGTGCTGGGCTTTGGCGGATTCTAGGGAGGCTTTTTGCTTGTTTAGGGTTTGATTAAGCTTCTCTGGATTTATGGTCGCTAGCACCTGTCCTTCTTGCACGCTATCATTTATATCGACAAGCACCTCTTGGATACGCCCAGAGATCTGGCTACCTACCTCAACGGTATCAATGGGCGAGAGTGTGCCAGCAGCAGAGACGATTTGCGTGATTGTAGCAGTCTTTGGCATAGCGGTTTTGTAGATGTATTTGGGCGTGCTAGGATAGAGCCACCAGATGATCCCCCCAGCCACTAGACAGATAAGCGCGATAGATAGAAAAAGCCATTTGCGCTTTGTGTGCTTGGGGTAGAGCTTGGCATACATATCCTTGGCTAAAACACTCACGACATATCTCCTAGATACTTAGCAATGTGGGTAAAAATTGTAGCAGATTATAAACGCAGAATGTGAAGCGATGATGAAGTGCTAGAAATGCTTATGCAAGCAGGCAATGATCTCATAAATATTATCGATTTTGCCGCCCATAATGGTGCAAAAGCCCGGTATCCCATAGTCTTTGGCAAAGATTATGGGTCTGCCATCATCGATTTCATTGTGCGTGCGGAGTGTTTTTATCTCATAGAGAGAGTCGATGTATTGCAGCTTTGATAGGCTTGGGATATAGCGCATAGCATCGTGGCGCATAAGGGGGAATTTGGATTCTAGCTTGTATGTGGTTGTAGGGCTAGGGTGCAAGAGAGAATCTAGCAAGGCATAAGGATCAGCATTGCCTAGCTCGGTGCTTGTCGTGCCACTCCACGCGCAATGCGGCGTATAGCGGACATGGCTTAGTGTGTAGCAATCTCTAGCAGGGTAGGGCATAAGGGAGAAAAATGCCCCATCCATAATGGTAAAGCTTATTTTAGACAAAGACTCTGGCGGGCGCACCAAAGCCATTTCTGTAAGCTCGTATTTGAGCGGGAAGGGCGGGAGATTTGATCTGTGCAAAAGGGCGTTGATCCCAGCATAAGTGCAGTTTAGCACAAGCGGGGCGTGGAAGATCTGCTCTCTTTGCACGCTAGATTCTAGCACGCTCACCCCTACCTCCCCTTGATCGCTAAAGACTCGCAGAGCCTGTGTGTTTAGTGCGATTTGGACGCGATTTTTGCGCAGGCTTTCTTGCAGGATTTGGCGCAGGATATTGGCGTTAAAGGCATATTCTTGCACGCAAAACACATCTTCTATCAGCGCATTATCGCACAATGATCGCGCCATATCGCTTGCTGGCTCAATGGGGATAGAAAACTGCTTAAAAAGCCGATAAAACTGCGTGGCAGAAGTTTTGGAGCCGTATTTGGCTATGGCATAGTATTTTTCAAAGCTGCTATCAATCGCAGGAGCAAACTCATCGCAAAATCGCGCAAAATGCCTAGCACTGCTTAGGGCGGTGCTAAGGGAGCGTGGGTAGTGGTAGCCATTATGCACGCGGGCTTGATTATGCACGCTAGCACGCAGGAGCAAATCGCGCTCTTTTTCTATGAGAAGAAGCTTTTTGTGCGTGCGCGACATTGAGCTTGCGATATATGCGCCAAAAAACCCACCCCCTATGATAATGCAGTCGTAGTGTGTTGCAGCTTTTTTGGCGGATACGGCTTTTTTGGTGGATTCAGCTTTGCGCGATAAATCGTGGATTGCTTCGCGCGTGCTGCGGTTACATACGCCAAGTATGCGCCCTTGCACGCGCTCGCAAAACCCCGATTTCTCATCGCAAATCCTAGAATCCTTTGCAGGCTCATTTAAATTTGCTTCGGTGCTAGAATCCACTTTTTTACTAGCGGCGTTTTTGCTGTCATTGCGAGCAAATGCGCTAGCAGTGGCGTGGCAATCCATAGATTTTGCGTTAGCAGAATGGCTTTCCCTAGAATCCGCTTTTTTGCTCTCATTGTAAGCTTTGCTTTGCCAAGTGTGGCAATCCCCAAAATCTGCGGAATGACTACCCAAAACAAGCGAAGCATTCGGCATTAGCCGATGTTTCTTTAGTAAAGCTGAATCTAGCAAGCAGGCTGTCCTCTCACATATATTTGTATGCGCCACATAATGCATATCCTTAGCTAGATTATCGCTTGCTATGAAGCTCATAAATGTCGCTAGGCTATGGGCGAGATTATCCCCCTCATCAAAGATAGGTAGGCTGGATTCTAGGGCGTGGTCTGGGCTAGAATCCACATAAGAGAGTGGGGCTGGATCTAGCATATTGACTTGCAGGCAGGACTTTTTGCCAAAGAGCCTTAGCACTCTTTGGCGTTTGTGGCTAAGCAAGGAGCATTCTAGCGATATGGGGATAGATCTCTCTGCTTGCTTTGCGCATAGCCTAAGCCTAGCACTTAGCTTTTTTTGATCTAAAAACACGCATTCTTGCACTTCTACATCTGCGATAATGCCAAGCTCTTGCATTAGAGCAAAAACGCTTAGATAATGCACCCCTAGCACTTCAAGCACGCTTTCATTTTCATAAAATTTCCCATATTGGGTGATTGTGGCGCAGATGGATTCTAGGGGCAAGCCTTGGCAAAGTAGCAGCGCGTGGCGGATCGATGGGCTTAGGGTGTAGATATAGTCGGTGAAAAGCACGCGGCTATGGGCTGTGGCTAGGGATACAAGCTCGCTGTATTCTTGGGCGTTGCTGGTGGCTGGCTTTTCTATGAATGTATGGCAGTGGGCTTGCAAGGCGGCTCTAGCTAGCTCAAAGTGCGAGTGCAAGGGCGTGGCGATGAAGCATAGATCTGCTTGGCGCAAAAGGGCAGGGAGGTCGCTTGTAGAGGTGTTGGCTATGGCTAGGATCTCGCAGTGCTTGGCGATATAGGGGCGTAGAATCTGCCCAAAGTATCCGCTGCCTATAAGCAGGGCTTTGTTGAAATTATGGGATTGTTGGCGTGGCTGCATTGGCTTTAGCTTTTATGGGCTAGGATCGCGCGGCGCAAGTGGCGTAGCCGGTAGATTTCTTTTAGGTAGATTCTAGCAAGCTTGGCTACTTGCACCTTTGAGCCTAGTGCGTCATCTTCCCAGCGCACGGGGATTTCTTCAATCTCTATGCCTAGGGCTTGGGCTTGGATAAGCATTTGCGCGCAGTAAAACCAGCTAGGATCATCGCTGCATTGTTGGCGCAAGAGTGCGGCTATATCGGCGCGGTAGAATTTAAATCCACACATCGCATCGCTAAAGCTTGTGTGTAAGGCGGCTTTGATGATGGTGTTGAGTGTCTTGGAGGTGAGCTCGCGCAAGAGCTTGCGTCCTACGACTTGCGAGCCTTGAAGCAGTCTTGAGCCTACGACTATGGGGTGTCCTTGGCATAGCTTGGCATAGACTTCAAGCAGGTGAGTAAGGTCGGTGGATAGGTCAATATCCATATAGCCGATAAACTCGCAAGGGCGTGGGAGGGAGGCGTTGTGGTCTATGCCGGCTTGGAGGGCGAGACCTACGCCTTTTTGGTTTAGGCGGAGGTATTGGATTTTTGGGCTTGTTGGCGTTGGCTTTTGCGCGCTTTTGGTGGATTCTACGGCGCGGGCTTGCTCATTATCACCCAGATAAATCCCTGCGCCCGCGCCTTGAAAGCCCCCAAAACGAAGTTTCTTTAGAAAATCATCGCAAAATCCTTCCGCCTGCGACTTGCTCACATTTGTGGCGTTTTCCCCAGAATCCACTTTTTTGCTGTCATTGCGAGCAAATGCGCTAGCGTTTGCGTGGCAATCCACAAATTCTGCGCTAGCAGAATCAAACCCCCTAGAATCCTCGTTTGCTTCCGCCTGCGACTTGCTTGGATTTTTAGCGGTTTGGGTAAAACCCCTAGAATCCACTTTTTCAAAAATGGATTCTAGGCTGTGGATCGCCACGCTCGCTACACTCGCTCGCGATGACAGGAAAAGGGCTTCATCGGCTCGCGATGACAATTCTTGCATAGCTTGTTTCTCTTCAAAGATTCTAAGATTTTTGCTTGTTTGTGGATTCTCATTCCGGGATTCTAAGATTTTGGAGTTAGAATCGTGGCTTTGCAAGCCGCGCAAGGAGATAAGACTTGGGCGTCTATCGACACAGCGCGGCGCAGCAATCCGCGATTCTAGCCCAAAACCAGCGATAGCGGTGCAAGGCGAAGCCGAAGCAGGTTTCTTTAGAAAAGCTGAATCCCTTGTTAGCGACAAAGCGATTTCTTGCGTAGCATCACTAGATCCATTATCAACGATCGTAAGCATACAGGGGATATTATGCTTGATCACAAATGCCGCAAGCGTGCGCACGCCAGATTCTAGGCGGTCTTGCTCATTGAGCACAGGTAGCAGGATATTTAGTGTCTTTGGCATTAGGACTCCTTGATATTTGGCTCGACATAGTCTAAGACCACAGAGCTTTGCTCATCGATGATCTCATAGATGGCATCTTTTTGCCGAAGTAAGATTATGCGCATATACTCGCCAAAAATACAGAGCATAGAAAATAGCCCGATATTGCTTAGCACCATATAGCTAGAAGTTGAGGTCCAGCCTTGGGCTATATGGGGCATAAAGTAAAAGGAGATTATGATATATAGTCCATATAGTGCATTAAAGATCGCAAAGCCCAAGCATAGCCCTGTGCCTAGCCGCAGCAGCTTATAAGAGCGACCAAAGAGCATATCAAGCCCTAGATTGATCGAATCTAGCAGGGATTTTTTGGGGATTTTGGTGGGGGTGTAGGGGTGCTCACAGATCTTTAGCGTGCTATCAAAATCGATAAATCGCAAAAGCTTAATGTCATCTTGCGTGCGTAGTAGCACATTGATCGCCCTGCGCGATAGCACGCAAAACTCGCTAAACTCCTCTCTATATGCCCCATCGCTAAAGGCTCGCAAGAGCTTGTAAAAAAGCTTTGAAGTGTATTTTTGCGCAAAGTTATAGGGCTTGCTCTTGCGCGTGGCTATGGTGATGTCATAATTATGGCAGGATTCTAGCATTGCAAGTGCGACTTCAAGCGGGTCGCTCTGCAAATCCATAAACAGCACATAATCCCCAATGCAATGCCGCAAGAAAATCTCATAAGCGATAGAGCCTAAACGCTTAGGGCTTCCAGCCATAGAGCGCACTTGCAGCACGCGGCAATTTGGGATGGTGTGGGTTATGCTGTTAGTAACGGGGGGGGGGGGGGTAATATTAGGGATTCAGCTTGTGGGCTAGAATCGCGGATTTCATCGCCGCACTGCGTCAATAGACCTCTAGTCTTATTTTCCTTGTGCGGCTTGAAAAGCCACGATTCTAGCTCCACAATCTTAGAATCCTGTGCTGGCTCATTTAAATTTGCTTCGGTGCTAGAATCCACTTTTGCTTCCGCGTGCGAGTCGTTTAGATTTTTAGCATTTTTGGCAAAAATCTTAGAATCCTGTGCGGAGTTGTTTAGATTTTGAGCTTCCCTAGAATCCACTTTTATGCTGTCATTGCGAGCAAATGCGCTAGCGTTTGCGTGGCAATCCATTGTTTCACGACTAGAATCCTTATTTTGTGTATGGATCGCCACGCTCGCTACACTCGCTCGCGATGACAGGAAAAGGGCTTCATCGGCTCGCGATGACGGAGAGCGTGTCGCTTGTGATGACAAAATGGATTCTAATGGGGGGTTGTTTTCACTCTCTAGCGTAGGATTTAGCAGCACGATCTCAAAATACGCAAACCGCGCCCGCAATGCCTCATACAATGCCCGCAACGATGATAGAGAGAGATTATGGTGCAAAAGCGCGACAGAGATAATATGCTCTTTGGTTGATATATGCAAGATATTTGCCTTTTGTGGGATAGGGCATTATAGCATAGATTTGTTGGGGGCGTTTTGGCAGGCGTTGTGATAGGTGGCAATGATGCGCTTCATATCATAGTTTGCACACACAAACTCCCTTGCATTTTGCCCCATAAGCTCTTTTGCCACAGAATCTAGCGCGATAAATGCCTGAAACGCCCCTGCTAGAGACTTTACATCTCGCACTTCACATAAAAAGCCATTAGAGTAGCCATTGTCAAACTCTCTTACCAAATGCTTGCAGCCACTTGCCTTGCTTGTGATGATTGCTTTGCCCATACTCATCGCCTCTAGCAGAGATACACTCACCCCCTCTCTGTAGCTTGGCAGCACCACACAAGAGGCAGATTCTACAAAGGGGCGGACATCTTTTGTCTCGCCTAGATACTCTATGATCCCTTGCTTTTCCCACGCTAGAATCTGCTCTTTGCTTATCGCACTAGGATTGTTGCAATCGCTTGAGCCTAAGAGCTTAAAGCGGATTTTTAGCGACACGGCATTGTTTATGCCCCCCCCCCATTAGATTCTATCTTATTAGCCTTTTGCATAGATTCTTGCACCATTTTTGCCGCTTCTACAAACTCGCCCACGCCCTTATCCCAAAGCATTCTAGCCACGAGCAAAAAGACAATTTCCCCTTGTGTCTCTTGTGTTTGTAGTGCAGGATCCTTGCAAACCTTAGGAGAGAAATACTCCGTATCCACCCCCTCACTATCAAGCAAAAATGCCTGATCTTGTGCGATAAGCTTGTGGGATAAAAACTCTTGCTTGTCATCATTGTTTAAAAACCACACTTCTTGCGTGGCTTTAAGGGCAAAGCGATACATAAGGCACACAATGAAGCGTAGCACACGCTTTTTAAGGCTGCTTTTTTCACCCTTATCATTGATGAATACATAGCCAAGCCCTGTGATGATGGCAATATTTGGGATTTTTAAGGCATTACACACGCTTGAAGAGTAAATAGCTGGCTTTATGGTGTAGTTAAACACAAGAGCTGGGCGTATGCGTCTTAAGAGTTTGTAGAGTGTATATGTGGTGCGGAAGTCTTTCAACGGATTGAGTGAGCGAGAATCTAGGCGGATATTATGCGTGGTAAAGCCCTCTTGGTTTAGGGAGCTTGTGCTTGCATCAAAGGGGGCTATGATATGGATAGCAAAGCCACTTTTTTGCAAGGATTGCAGGACTTGGAGGCGGAAGTTATACATACCAAAACAAGTATTACTCACAAAAACTAGGTTTGTGAGCGATTCAGCTTTTGGGCTAGAATCGTGGATTTCATCGCCGCGCTTGTGCGATAGACCACCAAGTCTTATCTCCGCGCGCGGCTCGAAAACAAGCGAAGCGGTGCAAGGCGAAGCCGAAGCAGGTTTCTTTAGTAAAAGCCACGATTCTAGCTCCAAAATCTTAGAATCGCGAGGGCTTTTACTAGAATCCGCTTTTGCTTCCGCGTGCGGCTTGCTTAGATTTTTAGCGTTTTGGGTAAAAATCCTAGAATCCTGCGCTTGCTGGTGTAGATTTGGGGCTTCATCGCTAGAATCCACTTTTTTACATATTGTGTTTTTATAGTCATTGCGAGACACTGCGCTAGCAGTGGCGTGGCAATCCATAGAATCTAGCTTGGCTTCCGCGTGCGACTCGTTTAAACTTTGGGCGTTTTCCCTAGAATCCACTTTTTGAAAAACGGCGTTTTTATTGTCATTGCGAGCGGATTGAAAATCCGCGTGGCGATCCATAGATTTTGCGTTAGTAAAAAGAGCATTCCTAGAATCCACTTTTTTACTCTCATTGTAAGCTTTGCTTTGCCAAGTGTGGCAATCCCCAAAATCTGCGGAATGACTACCCAAAACAAGCGAAGCGTTTGGCATTAACCGATGTTTCTTTAGTAAAGCTGAATCTCTCTTAGTAAAACTAGATTCTAGGATTGAAGTAACTGCCCTTGTATAGTGTGCAATAACCCTTGATATACAAAAGCGAGCTTTGACAAAAGCCCTAGCATTTGCTCCCATTTGTGTTAAAGTGTTTGGGGCTGTGTTTGGCAGTGTGTTTGAGGCAAGCAGGGTCATCGCAAGGCTTAGAGCGTGTGCGTCTTTAGGCGGGATAAGTATGCCATTTTGCCCGATAAGGAGATTTTTATATGCTGTAAAAGGTGGGGCGACACACTCCTTGCACCCTGCGATATTTGTGGCAATGATTGCTTTGCCCATACTCATAGCTTCTAGCAAAACTCTAGGCACACCCTCTTTATATGAGCTTGGCAGCACCACACAGGAGGCAGATTCTACAAAGGGGCGGACATCTTTTGTCTCGCCTAGATACTCTATAATCCCTTGCTTTTCCCACGCTAGAATCTGCTTTTTAGGTATCGCGCTAGGATTGTTGCAATCGCTCGCGCCTAAGAGCTTAAATCTAGGGAGCTGGAATTTAGGGGGTTTAAGGCATTTGCGTGGGATTTTAGGCGGCATTGTATCCACCTAGCTTTGCTTGTAGGGCAAAAGAATTGTCTAAAGCAAAAGAAGCGAAGCGATAAGATGGAGCAAAAGCAATATGATATGTGAGATAAAGCGGCTTAGACTCTAGCTCTCCCCCCCCCCCCCTAAGAGCATTACAAGCCTATGCAATATCTTGCGCAGTGGCTTTAGCACGATGAAGATAGGGAAGCTGCTTAAGCCATTGTCCCGCCACGCGCGAGCGCATTCAAAATTGGCGCGCATAATATTGCTAAGATTTGCATTGGAGGTCCCGCCCACGCGCATTTTGACAAAGCATTCATCAATATATAGAGACTTTGCTTGATACTTTTGCAAAAATCGCAGCATAATCTCATAATCCGCTGCGATTGCATAGGAGAGATCAAAGCCCCCATAGCGCGTATAAAGAGCCTTTTTGGCATAGAAGCTTGGGTGAGGTGGGTGGAAGCCTAGTGCGAAATCTAGCTTTTTGAGATTTTTGCCATTAAGTGTGCGCAAAGGCTGCATAGAGTGGCTTATGTAAAGGATATTAGCATAGACAATATCAATAGAATCTGGCTTATCAAACCCCCACGCGATAAACTCTAGCACAAGCTTTGAGGCAAAAAAGTCATCAGCATTCAAAAAGCCCACAATCTCTCCGCGTGCTTTTTCTAAGCCTTTATTCATACCATCATAAATCCCTAAATCCCTTTGGCTAAAGACTTGTAGGCTCACACCTTTTGCGCGATATTGTGGGCGGTAGGATTCTATGATTGATAGCGTGGAGTCGCTGCTTTGATTATCGATGATGATATGCTCAAAGTCGGTATAGCTTTGTGCTAGGATAGATTCTAGCGTGCTAGAAATGGTGGTAGCGGAGTTGAAGGTGGTGGTGATGAGGGAGATTTTAGGCAGCTTTAAAAGCGATTCAGCTTTTGGGCTAGAATCGTGGATTTCATCGCCGCACTGCGTCAATAGACACTCGAGTCTTATCTCCTTGTGCGGCTTGAAAACAAGCGAAGCGGTGCAAGGCGAAGCCGAAGCAGGTTTCTTTAGTAAAAGCCCCGATTCTAGCTCCAAAATCTTAGAATCGCTGGGACTTTTACTAGAATCTAACCTTGCTTCCGCCTGCAGTGTTGTTAGATTTTTAGCGTTTTTGGCAAAACTCCTAGAATCCACTTTTTCATTGTCATTGCGAGACACTGCGCTAGCAGTGGCGTGGCAATCCACACTAGAATCCAACTCGCTGTCATTGCGAGCCGACTTGTCGGCGTGGCAATCCATAGATTTTGCGTTAGCAAAAAGGGCATTCCTAGAATCCACTTTTGAAAAAGTGGATTCTGGCTTATGGATCGCCACGCCGTGCTGGCACACGGCTCGCGATGACAGAAAAAAGGCGTTGTATAAAAAAATAGATTCTAGGCTAGAATCTATAAAAATATAGATTTTATAACCTAGCTCTGCCCCCCCCCTAAGAGATTTTCCCTACTTGCATAAAGGCTACAATAAAGCTCATAGATAGAATCTAGCATTTTTTCACTAGTAAAAAGCTGCAAAAATCTAGCCCTAGCATCGCGCGAAAATCGCTCATAGTCGCGCTCTATCTCTCTAATGGCTTGAGCTATGGCGGCTGGACTTTTAGGCGGGACTACAATGCCGCTGATATTATGGGCATTGACATAATCGCTCCCTGATGGGCTAAGCTTGGTGCTAATAATTGGCTTGCCAAAGCTCATCGCCTCTAGCAAAACAACCCCATAAGACTCTTGGATAGAAGGCAGCACGAAAATGTGGCATTGCTGATAGTGCTTTGCTAGCTTATCGCGCGTTATGCGCCCTAGCAATTTGACTTTATGGGAGAGCTTATGCTCATTGATAAGGGCTTCTAGCTTGGAGTGCAATGCGCCATCGCCCCCTATGTGGATTTCATACTCATCTGGTAAGTATTGCGCGCTTTGGACTAGATATATAAAGCCTTTGTTTTGCGCAAGTCTCCCAAGGGCAAAAATAATCTTTTTCTCCTCCTTTTTGCTTTGTGCTGGGCGTTGTGGCAGGGTGGATTCTAGGGAGCTAGGGGCTATATCATCTATGCCTATGGGGATACTTACACATTTATCGCAGTAGGGCTGTAAAAAGGCGGATTCTAGGGCGTATTTGGGGCTTGTGGCGATAATGCTATGCGCTCTTTGTAGTAGCCAGCTTTGTAGGGGGGCATAGAGCTTTAGCAGGTGCTTTTGCTTGATGATGTCGCTATGCCAGTGCAAGATGATGAGCTTGCCTTGTATGTCGCTTAGGAAAAGGGCTAGATTTGCCATAGGGTCTGGCAGGTGCAAGTGGATAATGTCATAGGCTTTTATAAGCTTTTGCAGTGTGAAAATCATCTGCGGTGTGATAGAAGTGGAGGCAAGCTTGCCAAAGCTTTTGGTGCGGTAGATTCTAGCCCTAGAGTCTAAAATCTCATAGCTAAAGCTATAAGAAGAGCTAGAGCATAGCACATCGCAGATTAGCCCTCTAGCATTTATCCCATCGCAAATATCTTGCATTACACTTTCAATCCCGCCAATGTCTGGGGGGTAGAATTTGCCGAGTTGGAGGATTTTAGGCAGCGGCATAGGCTGCCTTTAAAAGTAAAAGCGATTCAGCTTTTTTGGTGGATTCGGCTTTGCGCGATAAACCTTTGATTTCTGCGCCGCGCTGCGTCAATAGACACTCGAGTCTTATCTCCTTGCGCGGCTTGAAAAGCAAAGGTTTGCTAAAGAAACCTGCTGCGGCTTCGCCTTGCACCGCTTCGCTGGTTTTCTCATCGCAAATCCTAGAATCCTGTGCTGGCTCATTTAAATTTGCTTCGGTGCTAGAATCTAGCTTTGCTTCCGCCTGCGACTCGTTTAAACCTTGGGCGTTTTCCCTAGAATCCTCATTTTGAAAAACGGCGTTTTTATAGTCATTGCGAGACACTGCGCTAGCAGTGGCGTGGCAATCCACACTAGAATCCAACTCGCTGTCATTGCGAGACACTGCGCTAGCAGTGGCGTGGCAATCCATAAATTTTGCGTTAGCAAAAAGGGCATTCCTAGAATCCACTTTAGCAAACGAGGATTCTAGATTTTGACATACCTCATAGAAATAATATAAACAAACATACGAATATAAGTAAGGAAGCGATTCCAATACTGCAGAGACAAGGCGCAAGAGAGCAGATAAGGCGAGCGGAGAAAGCGCATATATGCCGGGATCTTGGGTGCTGGGATAAGCCCAGAATCCACAAGCGGTATAAGCGGAGCTAGTATAGACTCTAGCTCTGCCCCCCCCCTACGCGCTATTTTTACACTTTGCACACTGCTGGGGGTAGAAGCCCTAGGATCTAAAACGCGCGACTCTAGGATAATGAGCGCGGCGAGATCTTTGCTCATAATGCGCACGATTTGGGGCAAAAGGCTAGAATCTAGCTTTAGGCTATGTAGGGCATTAGCCACATAGCTAAAGCTCTCTATCCTGCGTGCTTTTTTGCTCGGGTTTTGCATACTTGAGTGTGTGTTTAAGCAGTAGAAATATAGGCGTTTGTCAATGCTTATATAGCTTGTCGCAAGGCTGGCAACAACTAGGAAAAAGAGCAGGTCATCTGCCACGATGGGCGTGAAGCTAGAATCTATGAAATGCGCACAAGCGTGGCGCAGCAAAGAAGCCTTGTAGCATTTATCCCATAGGGTAAATTTAGGAAACTGCCTTGAGTCTAGGAAAAAATTATAGGCGATTTGCTCATTGTGCAGGGGAGTCTTGCAAAAACGCGTAGGCAAAATATAGCGGAGATAATGTGTGAGCCTTGCTAGCAGCGGGGCTTTGGCGGTGGCTGTGTAGTGGGCTTTGAAGTGCAAGATAGAAGCATTATGCGCTGTGGCGTGGTGCAGTGTCTGGCACGCGTGCAAATGCAAGTAATCATCAGCATCAACGAGCAAGATATACTCCCCCCTTGCTTCTGCAATCCCAGCGATACGCGTGGCAAATGTGCCGAGATTTTTGGCATTGTGGATTATGCGGATTCTAGGGTCTTTTGTGGCGTAGCGTTGCGCGATTGTCATAGAGCTATCACTCCCACAATCATCAACGACTAAAATCTCAATATCGCTAAAAGTTTGATTGATACAAGACTCAAGGCACCGAGCAATGTAGGCTTCTACATTATAAGTAGGGATAATGATAGAGAATCTAGGAGTATGCGCCACTTGCTGCCTTTGATCTTGTTTGATTATGGGGATTGTGCGGTGCGGATTCTAGCGAGAAGTTGCTTAAAGTCTGTAGAATCTAGGGGAGAGTATGCGTGCAGCTAGGCAGCATAGTAGAATCTAGAAGCGATAAGATAGCATAGCACTTCCACCTAGGGCGTGCATACCGCCAAAAGCACGCGTGTAGAATAGCTCTAGCCCCATAGTGCTGCGCGTGAGCTGGTATTGGGCATTGATCCCTAGGGTGAAGCGGTCATTATAGGGCAGTGTGATAGCCACGCTTGAGCCATTTAGCGATATGGTGGATTCTTGCTTGCTATTGTAGAGATGTGGCTCATAATCAGCCCTAGCGGTGAGTATCCCCACCCCCCTAAAGGCAGAAAACGCCACGCCACCTTGCGCCCCAAAGCCGATATTGATCATATAATCCATATAGCCTTGCGGAGTGATCGCCCCAGATGTGGTGCGTGGGCTATGCTGTGTGAAGAGATATTGCCGCACGCTTGCATAGGGCTTTACAAAGACTGATCCCATAAAAACCCTATACCCAAGTGCCACTTCGCCCATAATGCGATGAGCTAAGAAGCTTGTGCGAGAATCTAGCCCCGCCATAGTGATAGAGCTTTGCGTCTCAAAGCTACCCAAAGAGCCTAGTAGCCCTAAATCTAGCTCCAAGCCTCTCCACGCGATCGTATCACTGAGTGAGAGCCCAAAGGCATAGGTGCTGGATTTTGTGCTTGTGTTTGTGAGATTTTGTCCTAGGGTGTTGTAGAGGAAGCTTCCGCTTAGGCGGAGATTATGCCCATAGATTTGTGTGTTAGCCCCAGCTTCTAGCCCCGCTAGCCCACCTGCTCCATACTTGCCAAATACTCCGCCACCAAGTGCGCGCATATCAAGTGCTACGCGCCTTTGTGGTGCGTAGGCATAGCTAGGTGTGGCAAGCAGGGCGTTTTGATAAGGGGCATAGGATCTTGGCATATTTTGTCTATTTCTAGAGTAGGCTAGGGTATTGTAGGCAAGGCGCACTTTTTCTTGCGAGGTATTAAGCTTGGCTAGGACTTGTGGGGGCAAGGGAGCTCCTACAAGGTGGGCGGTCTGCAAGGATTCTAGTGCGGCTAGCGGCGTGGCTTGATCTGTCGCTAGTGTGTCCTTGGTATCATTGATGAGTTGAGAGAGCTCACTGCGCCCGCCATAGGTATAGATACTGCCTTTGTGGTTTTGGTCAAACACTTGCTCTAGTGCGTGTAGGATCTGGCTATCATCTCCTAAGCTAGTGTAGAAATCTTGCAAGGCAGTGTCATTGTGCGTGATGGTAATGGCGGTGTTAGAATCCACTAGGGCGATTGTAAGGAAGTCGTGTGTGGCTTGTGTGAGAGATAGTGAGCCTTGATTAGTAAGTGTGCCTTGTATGAATGTATGCTTGCCTAGTGATAAGCCTTTAGAATCTACTAGGATTGCTCCTGTATTAGTAACATTGCCTTTGATTTGACCAAGCGTGCCATTATACGCGCCAAAAATTATCGTGCTGCCGCTTTTATTCTGCACGCCTTGTGCTTGCAGCACAGAGCCATAAAGCCCAATGCTAGAATCCTTAGGATTACGCAAATCGCCATCAATGGTAAGATCGCCGCCCTTCTGGGAGATGAGCTGCCCGCTAATTGTCATACTCCCGCCATAGAGGATAAGCTCGCCCCCACCGCCAAAGGCTGGGTCAAAGGAGTTTAGCCCACTGCCCCCACCGGTGCTATCTACGCCCTTGTTGGTCTGCCCGCCATTGTAGAAATCTCCTTGTAGCGTGATTGTGCCTTCGCGGCTTACAAATTGCGCGGTGGTGGTGTAGTCATTTGGCGTGAGTCCGCGTGTGTTGCCGACATTATAGACACTGCCCTTGAGAGTGAGTGTGCCGCCATTATTTTCTAGCCTATGCTGAAATCTAATCGCCTTATCCGCCTCAATGCTAAGATTCGCGCCATTTTCTATACGCACTTCGCCATCGTGGATAAAGAGCCGCAGCTGCGAGAAGCTAGCTTGGGCGTTTGGGGCTAAAAGCAGCTTGCTATGCTCGCCAAAGCGCACTTTGGATTCTCCGCCATATTCGCTTGCTTGGGGGTTGATTATGGATTTATCACTTAGGATCACAAACAAGCTTGAGCTAGAATCCACTTCTAGCACAGAGCCTTCAGCAAAGGCAAGTGTATGGTAGCCCATTAGCGCGACTTTGGCTTGTTTTAGGCTAATGCCAGCACTTTGGAAATGCGTGGTTTTGTCATTCGCGCTTAGGGTGTAGGTGGCGTTGCTCGCGCCCTGTATGCTAAAGGCTCTTGCGTGGAAGAATGTCTGCTCGCCATTGGCTTTTTGCGCTAGGGTAGAATCCTGCTTATTGACATTTGGTGCAAGCGTGATAAGTGGCGGCATAGCATAGCTAGCAATTGTATCAGCACACAAGCTTGCTAGAGACAAGCAAGTAGCAAGAAGTGCTTTCATCAACGCTTCTTATAGCTCTTTGACTTCTATGGCTAAATTTGCATTGATACCAAAGCCTAGGTGGATAATGACTGCAAATGCCCCTGTGTGTTTAATGGGTGTTGGTATATCGACCTCTTTTTTGTCGATGTGGAGATTGTGCTTCTCCTGCAAGGTGGTGGCGATTTCCTCTTTGGTGATAGAGCCAAAGAGCGTGCCGTTATTGCCCTTTTTCTCTAATACTAGCGTGATGGATTCTAGGCTTTTGGCAAGCTGCTTGCGCTTCTCTAGCTCTAGGGCTTCTAGCTCGGCTTGGTGCTTTTGCTGGGATCTGTATTTGTTGATGACTTCATTAGTGGCGTGCTTTGCTTTATTTTTAGCGATCAAAAAATTTTGCCCATAGCCATCTTTGACCTCGCGGATTTCACCCTTTTTGCCAAGACCTTTAATATCTTCTAGTAGCAACACTTTCATAACGCTTCCTTTGGGTATAATTTCGCGAAATTGTAGCACTTAGAAAATGATTACACAATAACGAGTAGTAAATGAAGTCTGTAAAAGTTGTGCAAAAATCGCTTGTGTTTGAAGGCTTGGGGATTATAGTGAGCCAAAAGCCTAGTAAATATATGCGCATAAATGTCCGCCCAAGCAGAGGATCTAGCCAGCCTATCATCAAGCTTACTTGTCCGCCAAATGCCACAGATGAGGCGATTATGGAGTTTTTACACACGCATAGGGCGTGGATTAGCAGGGTGTGCGATCGCTTTATGCAAACTAGAGAAAATACTTGGGAGGTTTTGCAAAGCCATAGCGATGAGGTGCTGCTCTTTGGGCAGTGGGTGAGCGCACTCTCACTTAAGGAGCTGCGATCGCGCTTGCACGAGTATGCGCTACAAAGGGCAAATATATTTGCAGGGAGTATGGGGGTGTGCTTTAGCAAGCTTGCAGTGCGCACATCTAGGACGCGCTTTGGGAGCTGCACGCACGATCGCCTAAGCTTGTCGATTTTGCTAGCCTTTGTGCCAAAAGAAGAGATAGATTATGTCATCATTCACGAGCTAGCCCATATCGTGCATAAAAACCATTCCGCGCAGTTTTGGGGGCTTGTGGGGGTGCATTGTCCGCAGTGGAAGTCCTTGCGCCAATCGCTTAAAAGTCGCTATGGGCTATTGATCGCGCTGCTTGATAAATTAGAGCAAGCAAGCCCCACGCAAGCTCCACAAGCTAGCCCACAAAGCCGCAATGCTGACATAGGCTCTCAACTGCTCTTTGAGTTTTAAAGCCATTTTTCATCGCCACTGCCCTAGGGGAGTGCAGGGCTTCTTGTAAGCTTGTAGTTGTGATATTGCCCAGATTGATCGCGCCTTGTGTGTCCATACAGCAAGGCACAATCGTGCCATCGCTTAGAATCCCTATTTGCTCTTTTAGCGCGTGGCAGGATTTGTGCTTTTGGGGCATTGTGGCAAAGCCTGCCCAAGTGAAATGCGGCTTTATGATGAGAAATGCCTTGCTCCATAGGCGTATGCGTCCTTTTTCATCAAAAAGGGTGTATATATCATTGCGCGATAGGGCGTGGCAAAATTTTTGGTGGTAGGCTTGGTGGTAGGTTTGGTGGTGGGCATTGTGCGTGAGGGTAAAAATGGATTCTGGTAGGATTTGGCGGAGCAGATCGCAGAGCATTTGTGGGCGTTGATAGAGGTTTATATCTTGGATTCTAAGATTTAGAAAACAGCTAGGGTGCTGTAAATGATAGGCTAGCAGGGGGGCGAGCTTTGTAGCATAATTGGCAATAGCATTGTCTATGCCCGCTTCTAGGGAGATAGAGAGCTGATAGATAGGGGGGCTTAGGAGTGTTTGGGGGCGGTGTTTATGGCAAAACGCTCCGCTTGTAACTAGCTCGATCTCCGCGCCTTTGCTATGGGCTAGGGCGAGATAGTCGGCTAGATTTGGCAGGGCGCAAGGATCGCCCAAAATATGCAGGGCAATGCGTTTGGTAAGCATAAGCGCGGAGTCTAGCGCGTGTGCGAAAGCTTCTAGGGGCATTATGCCGCGCACGCCCTTTGGTGCTGGGCAAAAGGAGCAAACAAGGTGGCAAATATCGCTAAGCTCGATATAGATCTTTTTCATCAAGTGTGATTAGTGGATATGCGGGAGGATCTCGCGCAAGTCTTTGTGGTCTATGATGATATTGGCGTGCTGCTTGAGTATGGGCTTGGCGCAAAAGGCGATAGCATAGCCCGCACGATCAAGCATAGCGCAGTCATTCGCGCCATCGCCTATGGCAAGTGTCTCTTGCTTGCTGATAGCAAGCAAGGATTGCAGGCGTGCTAGCATATCGCCCTTAGAGTCGCTAAACATCATATCTCCACCGACTTTACCACTAAGCACATCACCTCTTGCGTGCAAGATATTGCTAAAATCCGCGTGGAGTCCTAGCTCTTTGGCAAAATAGCGCGTAGCCAAGCTAAATCCACCGCTAAAGCACACGATCTTTGCTCCCATAGCCTTAAGCTCTGTTATACACTCTTTCGCGCCTTGCATAAGGGGGAGATTGTGGCAGATCTCTTGGGCTTTGCTAAGTGGCAAGCCCTCTAAAAGAGTCACGCGCTTTTGCAGAGCTTCAAAAAAGTCTAGCTCGCCGCTCATCGCCTTATGCGTGATCGCTGAGACTTGCTGGAGTGCGCCGCATTCTTGTGCTAGAAAATCGATCGTTTCGCCATCCATTAAGGTGGAGTCAAAGTCAAATACCGCGAGTTTTATCATTACTGTGCCTTTGGGGTGGGGTTGGGCTACATTATATCGCAATCTAGGCTTGTGGTGATTCTCTCCCTCGATTCAGTCTTGGGTGGGCAATGCGATTGATTTTACAAAGTTTTTTTAGAAAACAAGCGAAGCGAAGTTTCTTTAGAAAACAAGTAAAACGCTCGGCGCAAGCCGATGTTTCTTTAGAAAATGTGTAAAAAACTCCAAAAGCCCCACTGCAATCCTTAGAATCGTTTTCCCTAGAATCCACTTTTGGTAAAAACGCCCATTTTCCTGTCATTGCGAGGGAGTGTAACGACCGAAGCAATCCATAAACAAAAAACACGCAAACAACCACAACCTAGAATCCACTTTTAATAATCCCACTGCAAAACCGCAAAAAGTGGATTCTAGCTTTTTACCATTCTTGCTTAATCCCTAGAATCCACTTTTTTACAAACGCCATTTTTTCTTGTCGTATTGAGCCACAGGCGAAATATCCCTCGTCATTTGTGAGCTTAATCAACCATTGTCCTGTCATTGCGAGCGGTGCTTGCACCGCGTGGCAATCCATAAACAAGGCGTAGCCGTAGCTTCTTTAGTAATCCACAAAAGAAAAGTGGATTCTAATACCCATAATATTTTAATTTTTTATACATTTCACAGCCCTTTTGAGCACCCAAATCACAGGCTTTGCCAAAAAGCTCTTTTGCTTTTGCAAAATCCTGCCTTGCCCCACTTCCTGTTTCATACGACAAAGCAAGCCCAAAACACGCCAATCCACTATCAAGCCTACAACCCTTTTCTAAAAATTTTCTTGCTTCAGCATATTGTTGTTTCTTGTAAAACATAATAAATCCAAAACCACTACAACCCTCTCCATAATCTAAATCACAAGCCTTGCCATACAAATCAAAGGCTCTTTCACTATTTTCTACCCCACCTTCCCCTTCTTCATACATAATGGCAAGATTAAAACAAGCCGAAGCATTATCAAGCTCACAGCCTTTTGTATAGTAGTTTCTTGCTTTGACAAAATCCTTTGATACCCCAAGCCTACCAAAATAATAAAACTCACCTAATCTTAAACAGCCAGTCCCTTTCCCTACCCCACCATCACAAGCTTTAGTATAAAACTCAAGGGCTTTTGCGCCATCTTGCTTGACACCTAACCCTTTTTGATAAAGAACCCCTAAATTATAGCAAGCCTCCATTACACCCCCATCACAAGCCTTAGCATAAAATCTAAAAGCTTGTGAGTGGTTTTTTGCTTTCTTATACAAAAACCCAGACACTAGACAAGAAGGCATATCGCCCACATCACAGCCTTTTTGATACCATAGCATTGATTGCTTGACATCATTTTTTTTCTCATAATACTCTCCTGCAGCCCAGCAAGCATAGCCCACCTGCTTTTCACAAGCAGACTTAAGCCACTCTATATCCCCCTTTTCAGCAAGTGCCACACACATCTCGCCATCACCGCCTTGGCATTTGCTCCTTAGGGCTTGTAGCTCCTGTTCTCTCTGCCTTGCTTTAGCTTGCCGCTCTTTTTCTCTCTGTCTTGCTTGATTTTGCAGCTCCTTTTCTCTCTGCTTTGCCTTATTCTGCTGCTCTATCTCGCTCAAGACACTAGGATCTGCCACTTTAGAGATAATCTCCTCGTGATCCCATACCACCCTGCCTGTTTTTATATCGCTCAAAGTCAGCAAAAACACATAATCAAAGCGCACGACCTCGCCTATCTTTTTACTCCTTTGGGTGATTTTGCCACTTAAGGAGAGGTCTGGGGCTTGCAGCGTGTCTTGCTCGTGGGTGGTGTATTGGTTGTAGTTTGGGTCTTTTGTGAGCTTCCTAGAGTCTTTGATAAATCTATCAGCTTTCGCACCACTGCCAGCGATGGCATTTGTGAGCGTAAATTTACCGCTTTTTCTTAAAGCCCTAGCAAGCTTCCTAGCCATAAGCTCTATATCGATTGCCTCACTTGTCTCATTGGTAATATCTGCGATCGCTAGCAGTCTTTTACCCTGAAGTGTGCGGGCATACTGCGAGTCAAGGAGTGAGGTGGCATTGCTCTCTATCACTTTATCTATATCGTGTATATCAATCCCAAAGGAGACATACGCGCTAGAATCCTCCACATAGCTCGCGTTTTTCACCCCTGCCAAGCCACACACCACACACGCACAAAGCCCTAGCCCAATCCCTAGAATCCACTTTTTCATCTTAGCCCCTTGCGTTTATGTAGCCTCTAGCCTACTTTCTCATCGCAAATCCTAGAATCCTTTGCTAGCTTTTTTAGAATTTTTACTTAATCCTAGAATCCACTTTTTTATCGTCATTGTGAGTGGTGCTTGGCAATCCATACTAGAATCCACTTTTGCAAAATTGGATTCTATCCTTTGTGCGTTTTTTCTGCTTGAGATTCTAAGATTGTGTTATGGATCGCCACGCCGACTTCATCGGCTCGCGATGACAGAGTTTTTTCAAAGTGGATTCTAAGTTTTGGGCTTTCCCTAGAATCCACTTTTTACACTTTTGGCGTTTAATCCTAGAATCCACTTTTTCAAAAAAGTGGATTCTACTCCCCCATTTTGCTAGGCTACTGCATTTGCGCAGCGACTTCAGCGGCGAAATCTTCTGCCTTTTTCTCGATCCCTTCACCTAGCTCAAAGCGCACATATTCTGCCACTTCGATAGTGTCATTCCACTCTTTGGACTTTTCTGCAAGCACTTGGGCAATGGTCTTTTTATCATCCATTACAAAAAACTGCCCAAGGAGCGTTAGCCTTTGATCGATAAGCGTATTATCCGCGATAAATCGCTCTAGCTGTCCGGGGATAATCTTATCCCAAATCGCTTCTGGCTTGCCTTGTTTCTTTAGCTCATCTTTTAAAATCTGCTCTTGCTCGGCTAGCACAGATTGTGTGAGCTGGGCGCGGGAGATGTATTTAGGGACATTTTTGAGCGGCTTGCCTAGTCGCTTTAGCTCTTCGTTTTCTTTCTCCACTTCGGCAATCATCGCCACGCGCTCTTTGTCCAAAAACTCCACGCTAAAGCCGCTATAATCAATATACACAGGCTTCATCGCTGCTGCGTGCATACAGAGATTGCGCGCAAGCTCGGCAAGCTTAGATGCGTTTGCTTGGCTGCCCTTTAGGGCGATGATTACGCCCACTCGCCCATTGCTATGGACATAGCCATTGACGATTGTGCCTTGATTTGCCTTGATATTGCAAGTTTTGCGCACGACAATGTTTTCGCCGATTTTGGCGATTTGTGTTTTTAGATACTCATCAAAGCTTTGATTTTCTATATGCAAGGATTCCAGCGCGCTTACTTCGCTGATATTGTGTGCAAATACAAGCTCACTAGTCTTTGCTACCAAATCTTTAAACCCATCGTTTTTGGCGACAAAGTCTGTTTCAGAATTAACCTCAATCATACAAGCTTGGGAAAAATCGCTTGCTACCTTGACAGAAATCGCCCCTTCAGCCGCGACTCTATCTGCCTTTTTAGCAGCCTTGCTTAAGCCCTTTTCGCGCAAATATTCCACGGCTTTTTGCAAATCTCCTTGCACTTCTACCAAAGCTTTCTTGCAGTCCATCATACCTGCATCAGTCATTTCTCGCAGTTGTTTTACAAGCTGGGCAGTAATCTCACTCATAGTTTCTCCTTTACAATGTGCGCATTATTCTTGCTCTTGCATAGCTTCATCAATCACCGCTTGCTTCTCTGCTTCACTTGCTGGCTCTTGTGCAGATCCTTGTGCCTCTTCCTCTGCTTCTCCGCCATTCATCTCGCGCCCTTCAGTGATAGCCTCGGCAATCTCTTTGCAAAAAAGCTGGATAGAGCGGATCGCATCGTCATTGCCCGGCACGGGGTAATCCACCTTATCAGGGTCGCAGTTGGTATCAAGTGGCGCGACTACGGGGATCCCAAGTCTTCTAGCTTCAGCCACGGCGATTTTTTCTTTCACCACATCGATGACAAAGAGCATATCCGGGACTTTTTTCAAATGTCGCACACCGCCAAGGTATTGTGTAAGCTTGTCTTTTTTACGCAAAAGCATAAGCTTTTCTTTTTTGGTGAGTAAGTCAATCTGCCCACTTGCTTCCATTTCTTCAATGATTTCTAGCTTGCGCACGGAGCGTTTGATTGTGCTAAAGTTGGTAAGCATACCACCTAGCCAGCGGTAATTCACATAAGGCACACCGATTTTCTCGGCATATTCTTTGATTGTCTCGCTCGCTTGCTTTTTTGTCCCGACAAATAGGATCGTCTTGCCCTCAGCAGCAGCATCACGCACGATATTATAAGTGTAGCGGAAGTAGCGGATTGTCTTTTGCAGATCAATGATGTGGATATTTTTACGCACACCAAAGATAAATGGCTTCATTTTTGGATTCCAGCGTCTTGTTTGATGTCCAAAATGCACGCCGCATTCAAGTAGGTCTTTCATCGTTACCATAATGGTCTCCTTGTAGTTTGGTTTGTCCTCCACGCCCTTATACAGAATCTCTGCAACACAAAAAGGATTGGCGTGTGTGAATTTCTAGCACTTATCTTTGTGATCCTAGCCCAAAGGACTTTAGGATTGACAAAGGACAGGCGCGATTGTAGCTAAGCTTTTATAATTTCTGTCTTAAATTTGGATTTGCGCACTTTAGTCGAAGCTGCGGTGTATCCTAAGCGCGCCTGTTTGCAAAAAGTGGATTCTAGTGCAGACATAGCTTATGTTAGAATCCACTTTACAATCGTTTTGTATCATAATGATTCTAAGGATTGCGGTGGGGCTGTGGGTGTTTTTTTATTGTCGTTTTGGGATTCTAGGATTGTGGTGCTAGAATTGTGGTTTTCTAAAGAAACATCGGCTTGCGCCGAGCGGTGTCCCTTGTTTTCAAGGCGGAGGCGAAGGGATTTATCTAGGCGATAATGAGCAAGCCTCCGCCGCAGAATCCACGATTCTAGCCCGCAAGCTGAATCCCTGAATCCACTTTTTTGTATAAGGAGCATATATGCAAGGACTACTATTCTGTGGCGATGTAGTGGCGATGAATGGCGGCATTAGTATCGATAGGGCATTGCAAGAAAAGCTTAGAAGCAATATTAGCTTTTGCAACCTAGAAGCCCCAATCTTGCCAAAAACGGGGGGGGGGGGGGTAACCCAAACGCTTAAAGCCGGACCATCGCTATATACACACGATGAGACAATTAGCAATTTAGTTGCAGCTGGCTTTAATGGCTTTATGCTAGCAAACAACCATATCGCAGATTATGGCGAGGCTGGCATAGATGCAAGCATAGAGCAAATCCTAGAATCCAAAGCTGTCTATACGGGTGTCAAAACAAAAAAATATCCGCAAAATCCCACGCTGTTTTACACGATCAATGATACAAAAATAGCCATAGTGAATGCCGCAGAATCGCAGTTTGGCACGCTGGATTCTAGCAGCGCGTTTTTGGGTGCGGAGTATGGGTATGAAGACTGCTTTGGCTGGGGGTTTATCGCGCATTTGCAGACATTGAAAAAAGCCGTTGATGTGGTGATTGCTGTGATCCACGCTGGGCTAGAGAATGTCGCCCAGCCACTGCCGCAATTTAGAGAGCTTTACAAGATGTTTTGTGATATGGGGGCAGATTGCATTATCGCCCATCATCCCCACATTATCCAAGGCTATGAGGACTATCACACAAAAGATGGGCGAGAAGCTAGGATTTTTTATAGCTTGGGGAATTTCTTTTTCTCCTATAATCGCCCAATCACCGATCCGCTAGAGCTACAAGGGCTAAGTGTGGTGCTGCAATTTTGTAGCGGTAAAATCGCAAGCTATGAGCTGGTGTTCTCCCAGCAGGTGGGGGATAGTGTGGGGATTGTGGATTCTAGTGGGCTTTGTGTGAGTATGGAGAGTCTTAATGCGGTGCTGCACGATGAATGCGCGTATAAAAGGGCTATTATAGAGATCATCACGCAGGTGTATCCGCAGTATATGAAGTATTATGAATATGTCTTTTTGCTGCCTAGTAGGGATAATAGCTGGCTTACTAATAGTAAGCTTTTTGTTAAAAGCTTATTTTTCCCACATCGGCATCTTGAGTCAAGATGGGCATTGCTGCTGCATAATATCAATATCCCTACGCATAGATTTGTCCAAGAGCTATATCTCAAATATGTGCTGTATCACACCTAGGCTTAAGTGGATTCTAGTAGAAGCAATGCCCGCTTTCTAGCAAGTCCTTATATAGCCTTTAAGTGTTGCTATCCTGCCATTGTCCTATAAATCACACCCTACAAAGCCTTAAAGCATTGCTTGCTAGCAGGATCTTCATAGGGTTTGGGGCAAAATGTGTGCATACAAGCATAGTATAGGCATACTCTTATGTATCAATCAGCCTTTATACAATTAGCTCCATCTATCAATCAGCCCTGCGTGCTAGAATCCAAACATTGCTCAAGCTTAGAGCAAAGAGCTAGGATCTGTGTCTTTTTGGCATAAAAGCTATTGGTATTAGCGATTAAATGCGCGCTTGAGTGCAGGATCGTTTCTACTTCGATGAGATTGTTTTGGCGCATTGTATCGCCTGTCTCTACAATATCTACTATCCCATCTGCTAGCCCTACAAGCGGAGCTAGCTCAATGGATCCATAGAGCTTGATGATTTCTATGGGGATAGCCTTTTGTGAAAAGTGATTGAGCGTGATATGGGGCATTTTTGTAGCGATTTTGATCTTTGGCTGGAGATAGTCAATGGGCGTGTCTCTATGCTCGCCAACGATCACGCGACACTTTCCAATCCCCAAGTCAAACAAGCGCAAGACCTTGCAGGGCTGCTCTTGCAAGACATCAAGCCCCACGACACCAATATCTGCTGCTTGATGATAGACATAAGTCGCCACATCTTGAGAGCGCACAAGCATAAAGCAAAATTCCCCCCTTTGCAAAATGAGCTTTCTATCATCAAATGCAAATTCTTCGCCAAAAATCTGGGAGAACACACGCAGAGTATCTTTTGCTATACGACCTTTGGGGAGTGCTATTTTGATCATTCTTGCTCCTTGTTTTGCCCTTGTTTTTCTTGTATGCCTTGCTGCTTGCGCCGTTTTTGTAGGGCTTGCTCGATAGATATGCGCATACCTCGAAACACAAGCGTTTCATCATAGATGGCTTGGGCGAAGAATTTTGCGAGATATTTGCCATCACCTCCGGTGAAATACGCCTTTTTACTCCCTATGGTGTTTTGTATGGTCAAAATAGTGCTTTTGATGACACCATAGCCGATAGCATCTTTGGTGGTATTGGGCAAAGCACTTGGCTCTAGCCCAAAGTTGATATGCCCTTGCAGAGCTGGGGAGATTCTGGCATAGGCATTGATAAATTCATTAAACCCCGGGAGAATATAGCCGCCTTGGTGCTTGCCACCACTCATCACATCAACGGTAATAGCACTGCCCACATCGACTACCACCCCATCGCTAACGCACAAGCACGCCGCTTTTCTATCCACGCCTAAGCCTTTGTATTGCGTGGGGAGGTGGATTATGGATTCTAGGTCATAAGTTGTTTTGAAAGTTTTATTCAGCAGCTTTTCGTGCTGGGCATTGACACTTATGTAGTAGATTTCTTGATTGAACATATTTTTATGCAAGGATTTTGGCAGGATATGGGAGATTTTGCCATTATCCCAAAAGTGAAAATGCGTATTGCCAATATCACAAAGCAGCATTAAGGCAGTCTCTCAAAGTCGTAGTAGTATTTGTTGTAGTAAAACACACCCTTGCTGTAGAAATTAAGCTTATTAGGCGGCGTTTTGCCAAAGGTATCTTGGGTTTTATAGATTTTATGCGCAAAGTTTGATAGCTGCACGGCTATCACATAGCCTCCGTGTGTCTCAAAGGTATAGAGTGTGTCATTTGCCATAGCTATGCCCTCTAGCTTTGCATAGTCGAATTTCTGTGTATTGACAGGGCGCAGAGTGTGGTCAAGCTGGGCTAGCATACCATCTAGGGTGAGTGCATAGAGATAGCCTTTATAAAAGAGCACATCTTTGATAGATTCATTGTAGCTAAACTCCTGCCCGGATACGATACTTATGAGCTTTTTGGGCGTGGCTGCAAAGATCCTTGTCTCATCACCATAGAGAAAGATCACATTATTGAAAAACTTTTCACTAGAGATGATGATATTGCGCTCTGGCGTGAAGCTTTTGGTGCTTACAATCAGCAGCCGTCCATCAAGCGTAGGGAATATAACAAGGGATTCTAGGAAAAGTGGCGCGGCAATTAGCTCATTCACAGCTAGCACAGAAGAGCCTTTTTGCGAGAATTTTTGCTCTTTTTTCGGGGAGTTTAGATCAATAATACTCATAGAATTATCGCTACCGATGAGAGCTAGGAGATTGCCTTTGATACTAGCACTAAGTGCGCACATAGTTGTGGGGATCTCTAGCTCATCTTCAGCACAAGCGGTATTTCGCTCTTTGATAGGGCAAGTTTGGTTACTAAAGGCTTGCTCATCAAGCACGCTTGTGCGTATAAGATAAACACTCTCGCAACCTTTGGCAAAGATATAATACCCGCCTGATTCTCCAAGGAATCGCGATTTTTTGGGGATTTTAGCATTATAGGGGATAATGCCATCTTGTGTGATAAGCGAGCCATCTCTTAGCTCTGCGCCATAGCGATTGCTAGTAGCAATGGGAGCAGAAAATGAGCGATCAAAAATAATTGTGCCTTGCACTTGGGCTGGGGTGTAGTATTTCTTGCTCCCACAAGCAGCTAGGATAAGGGCAGCAAGGCAGATATAGCCCCAAAGCATTGTGTATTTGCATAGAGTGTGCCATCTAAGCTGGCGGCTCATTTGCTAGCCCCTGTGTTTTGGGCAGAATCCACTTGTGTAGAATCTAGCTTGGTGTCGTTGCGATTATCTGTGGAGTTTGGATTCTGGGGGGTTGGATTTTGCACTTCTTTGATTGTGAGAGTATCGGCTAGCGGGTGCTTGATGATGCCATAGTGCTTCATTTGTGCAGCAAGTCCATAGAGAGTAGAATCCACTTTGATTGTATCAAGCAGTGTGCGTGCTTCTTGAATGCTTTCATTTTGCAAGAGCAAATAAGCGCGCTGGATTATCGCTAAATCCGCCAGATCACCGCCGATCTTGTCAAGATCTTTGCGCGTTAGGCTAGCTAGATCATAGCTAGCAAGCTGCTGGACAAGTGGGTTTGCAGAGGTCGCAAGCTCTTCTAGGGCTGATTGGGTCGCTTGCGTATCGTGGGTAGAATCTCTATGGGAGAGTTGGTAGAGATCATAGAGCTCTCTTGCCTGCTCTTTTAGCTGTGTTTGTAAAAGCTCGTTGTTGGGATTTTGCAAAAATTCATCATAGAGTGCGCTAATTTTTTGCGCACGGCTTTCTTGCATAGCGTTGTAGATAGTGCGATACCCAAGCCATAGTAGCAAGATCACTGCTAAAGCGATGAGCCAATATTTGTATTTTTTCACAAGTCGCTCGAGTTTAAAGGCATTTTCTAGCATTTTTTCATCTTGCTTAAATTCTTGTTTGATGGCATTTAGGATTTGCTGGTTTTTGTTATCTGGCATATATGGTCCTTTGGAGTTTTGGATTTGGGGGCTAGCTTTTATCTTTGGCAATACCGCTAGAGCCAAAGCCCTTGTCCCCACGCGCAGTTTGCGCAAGTGTGGCTACTTCTTCAAATGCCACTTGCACGATTGGCGCGATTACGCCCTGTGCGATTCTATCGCCTTGATTGATAGTAAAATCCTCTTTGCCGTGATTGATTAAAATCACCATAATTTCTCCGCGATAGTCGCTATCAACCGTGCCGGGTGTGTTTAGCACAGAGATTTTATGCTTGAGCGCAAGCCCACTACGAGGGCGGATTTGTAGCTCTAGCCCTTGGTCTATCTCCATAGCAAGCCCTGTGCGCACTACGCCAATATCGCCTGCTGGGATAAAAGTGGATTCTAGGGCGTGGAAGTCAAAGCCAGAAGCACCGGTGCTTTGGTAGGCGGGGATTATGGCTTGTGGGTGGAGCTTTTGCACTTTAAGATGTGGTTGCATTGTGTATCCTTGCCTAGATGCGATTAAAATACAATTGGTTTGTAGTGGATTTTCATAATTTCAAATTCACACTCCCCGCGGGGCAGATTGATCGCTACTTCATCGCCCACCTCTTTGCCAAGAAGAGCCTTAGCTATAGGAGAGCCATAGGAGATAAGCCCCCTTGCTGTATCGCTCTCAATGCTCCCTACAATGGTATAGGTATAAGGCTTTTGTGTATCTAAATCAATGATTTCAATCGTGCTGCCAAAGCTTACTTTATCGTGTGGCAAAGTAGAAGGATCAATGACTTGGGCGTTTGTAAGCATAGTGCTTAGATCTTTGATTCTAGCATCAATGAAAAGTTGCCTCTCTTTTGCCGCGTGGTATTCGGCATTTTCTTTCAAATCCCCGTGCTCTCTAGCAGTGTCAATCTCTTTGATGATCTTTGGTCGCTCGATTTCTTTGAGCTGTTTTAGTTCTTTGGTTAGCTTCTCATAGCCATATTGACTGATAGGTTCCATTTCTCACTCCTGCAAAGCCGCAATAATACCAAAAATCCTTAAACAGCATTGCTTGCTACATCCACTCTAGGATCTTGCTCACTTCATCGGCTTCAAAGCATTTGATACCGCTTGGAGTGGCTTTGGGCTTTTTGGCTACTATGACCTTATCAAAGCCATAGCTTGCAAGCTCTTTTAGTCTAATGTCAATATTGCTTACTTCTCGTATGTCGCCTACAAGGGAGACTTCACCGATGAAAGCCGTGCTGGCATTAAGCGCGCGATTGCGGAAGCTTGAGATAATGCACGCAAGCACGCATAAATCCGCGCTTGGCTCGCTGATTTTAATCCCACCGGTGATATTGATAAACACATCATATCGCCCTAAAGGCAGCTCTAATTTGCGCTCTAGCAGGGCTAGGAGCATATTTAAGCGATTTAGCTCAAAGCCCGTGCTCTGCCTGCGTGGATTCCCATAGCTTTCACTCACTAGGGCTTGGATCTCTATCACTAAGGCGCGTGAGCCCTCTAGCACGACACTCACCGCACTGCCTATGGTGCTTACGCGCTTTTGGAAGAAGAGCTTTGAAGCATTTTTGGCACTATTTAAGCCATCTTGACTCATCTCAAAAATCCCTATCTCACTTGTCGTGCCAAAGCGGTTTTTAAACCCACGCAAGATTCTAAGCTCTTTGCTTGGATCGCCTTCAAAATACAGCACGCAATCCACCATATGCTCTAGGATTCTAGGACCAGCGATTGAGCCATCTTTAGTGATATGCCCGATAATCATTATGGCGATATTCTGCTCTTTGGCTAGGCGCATAAGCTCAAATGTGATCTCGCGCACTTGGCTCACAGACCCCGGAGCAGAAGAGATCTCTGGGGCATAGATTGTCTGGATAGAGTCAATAATACACAAGCGATAAGGAGTAGAATCCACTTTTTTATCACGCGTCCTAGAATCCACTTTTGAGGCATTCACCCTAGAATCCACTTTTTTATCGTCATTGCGAGCGGATTGAAAATCCCAATCCACCCTAGAATCCACTTTTGGAGAATCCACCTGCGGGGCATTCACTATGGCGTGCTTGATTGCCGCGAGATTGATCTCATTGAGTAGAAATAACCGCTCGCTTAACGCCCCTAGTCGCTGCGCACGCAAGCGGATTTGCCCGGCACTTTCCTCGCCGCTTACATACAGCACGCTTTGCCCATTTTGTGCTAGAGAGCCAGCGACTTTTAGCAGCAAGGTTGATTTACCAACGCCCGGATTTCCACCGATGAGATATAGCCCACCTGGCACGATCCCCCCACCTAGCACGATGTCTAGCTCTTCTTGATAGGAGCTAAAAAAGCTATGCTCATCAATGGCGACTTGTGTGATAGCACACGGAGTGGATTCTAGTGTGCTTTCTTGCCGTAGAATCTGCTTTTGCGTATCTGTAAGCTCTAGCAAGCTATCCCAGCTATTGCACTCTGGGCATTTGCCTAGCCATTTTGCCGTGGTATAGCCGCAATGCTGGCATTCAAAAAGGGCTGATTTTTTCGCCATTATGCCCCACTTGTGAAAAAGCAATCAAGGAGATTTTGGATATATGCTTCTTTGTCAAATGGCACTAAATCGCCTTGTTTTTCTCCTATGCCAAGATAGAGTATAGGGATTTGCAAAAAATGTGAAATACTAAGGATAGCCCCGCCCTTGCTTGTGCCATCAAGCTTAGTTACGATAATGCCTTGTATCTGCACACTTTGGCTAAAGATTTTGGCTTGGGCTAGGGCAGATGAGCCTTGCGTGCCATCAAGGATTAGGACTTTGCGCACATTAGCATTTGGCGCGGCTTTTATGCAGGTGCGGTCGATTTTTTCTAGCTCTTTTTGGAGATTGGTTTGATTGTGCAATCGCCCCGCAGTATCGATGATGATATGCTGTGCTTTTCTCGCAAGCCCGGCTTGGATAGTGTCAAAAGCCAGCGCACTAGGATCGCTGCCTTGTTGAGTGGCGATAATGGGGATTTGTAGCTTTGAAGCCCAAAGTTGTAGCTGCTCTATGGCTGCTGCACGGAAAGTATCGCCAGCTCCTAGCAGCACACTTTGCCCTTGCTGTAAATAGTGGTAGGCAAGCTTGGCTATGGTGGTGGTCTTGCCCGCGCCATTTACGCCGATCACGAGGGTGATTTGCGGAGAGGTGTCAAAAGTGGATTCTAGTGGGGCTTTTGTAGAATCTGCAAAAAGCCCATAGAGCTGCTCTTGTAGCTGGGCGCGTTTGATGTGCTTGGGGAGATTGGCAAGGAGAAGTTCGACTAGATCATAGTCTATATCTGCTTCTATGAGTAGCTCTTCAAGCGTGTCTTTGTCGATTGTGTCGCTTTTGTCCGTGAAGATAGAGGCGAGATTTTGGGCGGTTTTAGCAAGGTAGGAGAGCATTGTAGATCCTAGTTAGCAAGCTGTGTAATATCGCTAGAAAAGATCTCTTCTGGCACGATACCTTCATAATCTTGGTAGAAATGCTGCTTATCATCATATAGCACGAAATAGGGCAGATCAGGCTTTAATGGCGTGGATTCTAGGCTTTGGGAGCTTGGGTCAGTGCTGCTAGAATCCACTTTTTCATTAGAATCGCTTTTTTCTCTCATATCGCCTTGTGAATCGCCCCTTTCCCTAGAATCCACTTTTTCACCTTTTTCACTATGGATTCCGCCATTGTCGGCTCGCGATGACGCAGTGGCGGCGTTATCGCTAGAATCCATATCTGCACTATTAGATTCTAGGTTTTGTGCTGCTAGCAGGGCATTTGCACGCGCTTGCTTTTGCGCTAGGAGATTGTCTAGCAAGGGGGTCTTTGAAGTATCTTGCAAGAGTGTAAAATCTATGCCTAAGTCTTTTTTGAGCGTTTGGAGGTCTTTGGAGGTTTGCCCAAAGATACCTAGGATTTGTAGATTGGCTTGATTTGCTTGGAGGTGGTTTAAATGCTCATAATACCCCTGACACGCTTGGCATTCATCTGCTAAGAACACTAGCAGCACCACAGAATCCACCTTGCTACCATTGCGTTTAAGAAGTATGCTCTCATCATTAAGAGTGATAGCATAGGAGCTAGAGTCATCGGCTTGGAAGCTATGCTCAAAGCTTTGTTTTGTGCCATCGCTGCTGCAATTTGTAATAAGCAAGGCATATAGACATAGGCTACAAACCGCTAGAATCCGTTGTATGAAAGACATAGTTACTCCTTACAATCAATTTCAATCAATGTGCAAACTCCACCGCGCGCACTTCGCGTATCACGCTGACTTTCACATCACCGGGGTAGTTTAGGGTGGATTGGATTTCTTGGGCGATCTCTCTAGCAAGCACGATACTTTGAGAATCACTTATAATATCCGCACGCACGATCACGCGCAGCTCTCGCCCAGCGTTAATCGCATAGGCTTGCTTCACGCCTAGCTTATCTTGGGCGATTTTTTCTAAATCTTGCATTCTTGTTAAAAAGCTCTCTAAGACATCGCGCCTAGCCCCAGGGCGTGCGGCTGAGAGTGTGTCAGCTGCACATACTGCTGCTGCCTCTACGCTCTCAAATGCTTCATTGCCGTGGTGAGACATAATGGCGTTAATCACCACAGGATGCTCCTTGTAACGCTTGCAAATCTCTGCACCAAGGATTACATGATTTCCACCACCCTGATCGATTGTCAAGGCTTTGCCGATGTCGTGCAGCAATCCTGCGCGTTTTGCTAGCTTTTCATCGCCTCCAAGCTGACTAGCGATGATGCCTGCTAATTTAGCGGTCTGGATAGAATGCCCTAACGCATTTTGCCCATAGCTTGCGCGATAGCGGAGCTTGCCGATAAGCTTGGTAATCTCTGGATGCACAAAATCAACCCCCAAATCAACTAAGACATTATTGCCTTCATCAAGGATATCTTGCTCCATTTGCTCTTCCACTCGCGCATAGACTTCTTCGATCCTAGCAGGGTGGATTCTGCCATCTTCAATAAGGATATTGAGTGTCTTTAGGGCGATGGCTCGGCGGTAGAGATTGAAGCTACTTAGGATAATGGTCGCTGGTGTGTCATCGATGATCACATCAACTCCGCTTATCATCTCTAGTGTTTTGATATTGCGCCCTTCTTTGCCGATGATCCTGCCTTTCATCTCATCATCTGGGAGTGTTAGGACATTGATGAGTCGCTCTGCTGCAAACTCCCCAGCATAGCGAGAAGTCGCAAGGGCTAGAATGTGATTGGCTGTTTTTTGAGCTTGGTCTTTGGCTTCTTTCTCATAGCGGCGGATAAGGTGGGCTTTTTCATCAATCAGCTCGCTTTCTAGGTTGTCTAGCAAGATATTTTTGGCTTCTTCTTTGGTCAGCCCTGTGTAGTGGCTTAGGGTTTTATTGAGCTCATCAATAAGGCTAAGATATTGCTTTTTGATTTTTTGATTCTCTTCTTTTTGCATAAGAAGCTCGTGTCGCTCGCTTTTTATGTGGGCTTTGCTTTGCTCGATGGCGGATTGCTCGCACTGGAGCTTGTCTTGGAGATTTTGCTCTTTGCGCTCTAGGGCGTGGAGCTTGTGTGTGTAGGACTCTTGCAGTGCGCGCTCTTTTTCTTTATGGCTTTGCTCTAAGGAGAGTTGCATATCTTTTAGCTCAAGTTGCTTTTTGTGTAGGAGATTTTGTGCTTCTAGCTCGATGGCTTGCGCTTTTGCTTTGGCTTGTTCAAGTAGATGTGTCGCATCAAGAGCGAAAAACTTTTTGCACGCTAGATAAACGCTTAATCCTACAAGAAGCCCGAATCCTAGAAATCCTATGAGAAGAATCCACCACATTATAAAAACCCTTTATATTTTTCATTTGCAATGTATAGCTGATATATTGATGTGCGTTGATGTCAAATTCTTGCGTTATATGCGTGCTGGATATGTGGAGATTCTGGCTTACAAACACCCTATAAGGCGTGATAGATCGTGCGCTAAAAGATCTATCATAAATACCCTTCCCCATACCGATACGACCAAATGCCATATCAATCCCAAGGGCTGGTATTAGCACAAAATCAACCTTATAAGAATGCTGATATGATACTTTTGGCTCAAAAATCCCCAAATAATTCCGCACTAACGGCAAGCGGTATGGTAGCATTTTTACCTTAAGACCTTGCATAGTTGGGAGAAAAACTTGTTTGGTTTTGTGCTTTTTTAGCTTTTTTAGTAGAGGGAGGATATTTGGCTCGTGTGGCAGGGGATAAAAGAGTGCAATGCGCTTAAAATTGTGCTTTGTGATAATGGATTCTAGGTAGGCGCATAATGCCCTGCTGGCATAGCGATTGTGCGTTAGTGGGGCTGCTTTAGCAAATGCACGAAGTTTGGCTTTAGAGTCAAAGGACTTAGATTTGTGTGCCGACAAGGGGTAGATCGCGGCTTGTGGCAAGCGATTTACTCGAGTGTGGCTTGTCTTTGTGAGAAGCTGGCTAGAATCTTTAGAATTTATGGATATACCTTATGTTATTGATCTTTTTGCGTGATTTTATGGGCTTTTAGTCGCTTGATTCTTGCACCATCCATCGCCAAAACGCTAAATTCTATCCCGCCATTTTGCACGACATCACCCACTTCTGGCAGTCTTCCTAGTAGGCTAAAGACATAGCCACCAACAGTTACTTGCTCAAATTCCTCTGCAAACTCCGCACCCATAAGCTCTTCTACACTCTCTAAATCAAGCATTCCATCAATCTCATAAGTATCAGGGCTGATTTGTATGAAGTCTTGATTTTTGCAATCGTGCTCATCGGTAATATCACCCATCACTTCTTCGATAATATCTTCCATTGTCAAAAGCCCTGCGGTCCCACCATACTCATCGATAATCAACGCCGTATGGATCTGCTCTTTATTCATAGATTTTAGAATCTCTACAATGCGTGCGGTCTCTGGGACAATGATCATCTTGCGGATAATTTGCTCAAAATTGATAGGCTGCGGTGTGTGCGTATGGTGCTGGCTAATGCCACTTATAAGCAAATCTCGTATGTGAATCATTCCAATGATATTGTCTTTGTTGCCATTGCAGTAAGGATAGCGCGTGAAATTAGTCTGTGTAACAACAGAGAGATTTTCTTCATAGCTTTTATCAGCATAAAGACATACCATATCTTTGCGCGGTGTCATAATCTCTTTAGCAATTGTCTCAGAAAAATCCACGGCATTTTTGATAATCTCGCCTTCTAAGGAGTCGATAAAGCCGCCTTTCAAGCTCTCGCCTACAATGATTTTTAGCTCTTCTTCGGAGTGGGCGTTTTCTTCTTCGCTTGCTGGCTGGATACCTATGCGACGCAAGACAAAATTAGCAAGTTTATCAAATAGCACGATGATAGGGTAGAAAACGATAGAAAAATAGTAAAGAGGATAGGAGATGAGCAGGGCGGATTTTTCCGTCTTGGCAATGGCGATAGATTTTGGGACAATCTCGCCTAGCACCACATGAAAAAGCGTGATAAGTGTAAAGGCAATGACAATGCTAATTGTATGGATAATCAAAGAATCCTGTGGTAAGAAACTCTCAAAAGGAATTGCCACAAGTTTGGCAAGTGCTGGCTCCCCAATCCACCCTAGAGCAAGGGAGCTTAGTGTGATCCCAAGCTGCGTGGCACTTAGGTAAGAATCTAGCCGTTTGGTAATAGAGAGAGTCAGTTTAGCGGTGTTGTTTGTCTTGGATAATTCTTCAAGCTTGGAGCGGCGCACCTTGACAATCGCAAATTCTGCGACAACAAAAAAGGCATTGAGTAAAACGAAAAATAATGCAAGAAGTAGCATTATAACCGAGTGATATGGGTCCAAAATTTGACTCCTTGAAAATAAAGGCTAGGAGTATAGCACATTTATCCTAAAACTTTTTGAATGATGAAAAATGCCAATGCCCCAAGCACGCCAGAAGCAGGCACGGTAATGATCCAAGATGCGATAATGCGATTGATCTCACTGCGCTTGACCAGCTCGTGCTTATAGAATTTTTTCAACTCTTTTTTCTCTTTTTTATTGAGATAAAAATCATCGCCTTGAGCCTTGTCTTTTAGGAGCTCTAGCATCGCGCTTTTTTGCTTGACATTGGCTTTTGCAAAGTTTCTTAAAAAGGTCTCGATAGTCTTTTGATCTTTGCCTTTGTGAGCTTTGATGATTTGCTCACACATTTCAAAATATCTGCCCTTAATGTATTCGCGTAAAAAGCCCACTCCAATGACAGCACCGATGGCAATGTGTGTCGAGCTAACAGGAAGCCCAAGCGCACTTGCAAGTAGCACCGTTAGTGCAGCACTCATAGCGATACAAAATGCTCTCATTCGATCAAGCTCTGTGATCTCGCTCCCCACTGTGCGGATAAGCCTTGGTCCATAAAGTCCAAGTCCAAGCGAAATCCCAACACCCCCTACAAACATAATCCAAAACGGCACATTTGCTTTGGCTATCCCACCGGATTCTAGGGATTCTGATAGGGCTTGATGGATGGCAGCAAGCGGTCCTATGGCATTGGCGACATCATTTGCGCCGTGCGCGAAGCTCAGCAATGCTGCTGAAAAGATCAATGGCACAGTAAAGAGAGTATTGATCGATTCTTTTGTGTTTTCAAGTAAGGCGGCTTTTTTGCGGATAATAGGCGTGGTGATAAAATAGCTCACCACAGCAATCACAAATGCTATGCCGATTGCCTGCCACGCGCTAAAGGAGTAAAGCTTAGAAAAGCCTTTTAGCATAAGATAGATGCCAAACGCCCACACCATCACAAAAATCAAAATCGGCACAATTTTTCTAGCGGCTTCTTTTTTGTCTTGTTTGTAGGTGATCGTGCGCTTGATAAAAAGTAGAAATAGCACAGCGATGATCCCGCCAAGCACAGGGGAGAGCACCCAGCTTGAAGCGATTGTCCCAAGCACCCACCAATTTGCCACGCCAAATCCACCAGCAGCGATCCCAGCTCCTAGCACGCCGCCGACAATGGAATGTGTGGTTGATACAGGTGCGCGTAAAATAGTGGCAAGATGCACCCATATCGCTCCGGCAATCAAGGTAGCAAGCATAACAAACAAAAACACCTGAGAATCACTGATATTTTTAGGATCAATAATGCCAGATTTGATGGTATTAACAACATCGCCGCCCGCCAAAATCGCCCCACTTGCCTCGCAAATAGCAGCGATAATGATCGCCCCAGCGAGCGTGATGGCTTGCGATCCCACAGCAGGACCGACATTATTAGCCACATCGTTTGCGCCAATGCTCATCGCCATATAGCCCCCCACAAGTGTGGCAAATGCTAGTAGCATCGGCTGTGAGCCTCCACCAAAATTTATGGCAATGAGCGCGATAGCCACCATAAATAACACAACTGCACCAATTTTGATACGATCGATTTGATTGTCTTGGGTATTGACACCTTGCTGAAGCTTTTTTATATCCTTAATATCCATCGCGCTCTCCTTAACCCCTAAGCAAACTAGTAACTAGCGTAGTAAAACGCATCATAAAGTAGAATAAAATATGTGAGATTTTTGGTGGGTGTTACAAAA
Organism: Helicobacter canis; assembly: GCF_900451095.1. Lineage (NCBI taxonomy): Bacteria > Pseudomonadati > Campylobacterota > Epsilonproteobacteria > Campylobacterales > Helicobacteraceae > Helicobacter > Helicobacter canis. The sequence continues at coordinate 1,456,255 of NZ_UGHV01000001.1, forward strand.
AGGTAACACCATAGAATCTATAAAGCAATTATAGAAATTTTTGTGGTAGGTGTGATGTTTGAACACCTACCAAGCAACATTACTGCTTAAGATTGAGGAGTGTGTTTAGAATCTGATCAGAGGTGGTAACGGCTTTGGAGTTTGCTTGGAATCCACGCTGCACGACAATAAGCTGGGTGAGCGAGCGGCTTAAATCCACATTACTCATCTCAAGCTTAGAGCCAGAGACACCGCCACGGCGACCGGTATTTGCCGCGCCGATCATCGCTTGCCCAGAGTTCCCTGTTGATGAAAAGACATTGCCGCCTTCTGCTTGGAGCCCGGTGTTGTTGGCGAAATTTGCTAGGGCGACTTGGGCTAGAGCTAGCGTGCGTCCGTTGCTAAATGAGCCTAGTAATGATCCCACCGAGTCAAAGCGTATATCCACCAAATCCCCTGCGCCATAGCCATCTTGCTCAATGGCATAGGTTTCTGACTGCTTATCCACGCTTGTAAGCCCGCCAAAGCCACCTGTGGAGCCAAAGGACAAGCTTAGTCGCTGTGGTGCGATAGAGCCATTTTTGGGGTCAAACTGCAAGATAGGGGGATTCATACCCGCTAGACTACCATCGCTATTAAAGCGCAGTCGCCCACCTTCAAAGATATTTGGACGCGTAGCAGAAGCCCCATAGATGACAGAAGGCTCTGGCACAATCGCCCTAAAACTCCACTCCGCAGAGCCTGTTTTGACAAACTCAAAGCGGATTGTGTGTTTAGAGCCTAGCGAGTCAAAAAGCTCGATTGTCGTGGTGTGTGTGGCGTGGCTTAGGCGCGTGGTGGATACAGAAGCCCCACCTTCTAGCAGCGAAGCAGTATTAAGTCCGCGCATAGTATTTCTAAAAAGCACATTTGTAGAGACTTGATCTGAGCCATAAGAAGCGACAAATATTGACATATTTTGCACTTCTTCATCGCCATTATCTTGGTTTAGCATTTCAAACATACCAAACTTATTGATCGTTACAGATACTGATGCAGTGGAGTCGTTATACTCCTTATCTGGGTCTTTGATCATATTTGCATCATATTGCAAGAGTCTGCGAAGCTCCTCTGTGGTCCTAAACTGCCCTGTAGAAGAGTCTGGGGACTCGGATTTGGTGTAGCGATAGCGGAAGGAGGTGATGTCAGAATCCCCTTCTACAAAGTTTTCAAACGCGCCGGTGCCACCTTTGGTGATGATGATATTTTTGGTCTTTTCATCGCCATCCATTTCATTGCGATTGACAAGCTTTAAGAGCTTGCCCTCCATATAGGCTTCTATACCTGTTTTATCACGCACGCCATTGATTGCATTTTGCGCGGCGACAAGTGTGGAGATCCCGCTCATCGCAGAGTCATTAGAGAAAGACACTTTCGCACCATTGATAGTGATAGAGCTATTTTCTTTAGTAGGGATTACACTATTGATCATTTGCGCATTTTTATAGCTTACCCATATTCCTTGATTTTCTGTAAGCCCAAAGGCATCGCCATCTTGGTTGAAGAGTGCGCCCATATCTTCTTGCATTTGTGTGAGATTCCCAGCAGAATCATACAAAGGATTGATCCCATCAGCAGGCGTTTTGGTCGTAGAATCTAGCGCGTAGATATTGGCATTTTGGTCAGTGTGTCGCCCGGCGTTGAGATTGGCGCGGAGCTTGATATTAGTCGAAGATCGCGCAGGCATTACCATATTTGGGTCAATTTGGATATTGCGGATAGGTCCTGTGCTATCGATGTGGTAGAACTCCTGCTCACTCATTTTTGAGGCATTTTTCAAGTCATCTTTGAGCCAGCCTTGCACGACATAGCCGCCTGTTGTTACAAGATTGCCATCTGCATCAAAGAGAAAGCTCCCATCGCGCGTATAATTAAGCGTAATGCCCTTATCTGGCGAGATGACAAAAAAGCCTTCCCCCTCAATTGCCATATCGGTTTTGACATCGGTGTTTTGCGTGCTTCCTTGGGAGAACACCTTTGTCGTGGCGTTAATCCCAACTCCTAGCCCCACAGAGAAGTCATTTTGCCCTCCAAGCCCTGTTTTATAAGGGGCAGTGGCGATAAGCTTTGTTTGAGAAAGCATATCGACAAATGATGCGCGAGAGTATTTAAACCCAACCGTATTGACATTGGCAATGTTATTGCTCTCAATATCTAGCGCGATTTGATGCGCCTGCATACCGCTTACACCTGACCATAGTGATCGTAGCATTGTCGTCCTTTGTGGTGAATTTGCCTAAGATCTAAGCAAAAGCTATGCCAAAGTAGAAAATAGAGTGCTTATAAAATGATTTTTATGAAAGCGAGCTTTACTTTATGTTTCTCAATGCTAAAAATGCTTTGCAAGATTAAAAGCGCGTTTGCGTGCTTGTGGTTGTCAATGCAACGGTAAAGGGGCTTGGAGAAGAATATCAAATGATTGATTATCTCATTAAAAAGCTAGGTGATACTAAGCGTATTTTGATAGCTCTTAATAAATGCGATTGTGTTGTAAGTGAGCGGTATTTTGATAGAGCAAATAACAAATTGGGCAAAGAGCAAGAAGAGTATTTAGCAAAGCAAGTAGCAGATTTAAGAAAACGCATTAAAGAAAGCACTGGATTGGAGCTGACAGAGAATGATGTAGTGTGTTATAGTGCTGGATTTTATGATGAAAATACACAAAAGCAAGATGAGCCATATAATATTATGAGACTTGAAGAAAGCATTATAAGCAAGCTTCCAAAGCAAAAGCGTATTGTGCAACAAGTCGAAGAGAGTGCATATATCACAAACCACAATAAAGAGGGGTCATTTTGGGAGAGCGCAGTGGAGTTTGTTGAGACGGCGGTTGATATACTGCCATTGCCAGCCGCAATAAAGACAATTACAAAAGCAGGGCTAAAAGCATTAAAATCTTGGCTTTTTAAATAGCTTGCTACTTTGGCTTGTGAAAGCAAGCCAGTATAGCTTAATACTTACTCCATACCACATATACCACTTAACTTATGCTAGAATCCACTTTTTAATTTTCTAAGGAGTTTCAATGCTAAACAAAAAGATTCTAGTAACTGGAGGGGCTGGGTTTTTAGGCTCACATTTATGCGAAAGACTACTTGATCGCGGTGATGAAGTGCTGTGTGTGGATAATCTTTTCACCGGCACAAAGCAAAATATTATGCACCTTTTGCAAAACCCTAGATTTGAATTTATGCGACACGATGTAACTTTCCCTTTGTATGTGGAGGTTGATGAGATTTATAACCTTGCTTGTCCAGCAAGCCCTGTGCATTATCAGTTTGACCCTGTGCAAACGACTAAAACTTCTGTAATGGGGGCAATCAATATGCTAGGGCTTGCTAAACGCGTGAAAGCTAAGATTTTACAAGCTTCCACAAGCGAAGTCTATGGCGATCCTGAAATCCACCCGCAAGTAGAATCCTATAAAGGCTCTGTCAATCCTATCGGCATAAGGGCGTGCTATGACGAGGGCAAGAGATGTGCGGAGACGCTGTTTTTTGACTATCAAAGGCAGCATAACCTAAACATTAAGGTAATGCGAATTTTCAATACCTATGGTCCTAGAATGCACCCAAATGATGGGCGTGTGGTGAGTAACTTTATCATTCAGGCTTTGCGTGGGGAGGACATTACCATTTATGGCGATGGGAGTCAAACGCGAAGCTTTTGCTATGTAGATGATTTGATTAGTGGAATGGTGTCCCTTATGGATAGCAAAGATGGATTCTATGGACCGGTAAATATCGGCAATCCGCACGAATTTAGTATGCTAGAGCTTGCCAAAAATGTGCTTGAGCTCACAGAATCTAAATCAAAGCTTGTATTTCTACCCCTGCCACAAGATGATCCCAAGCAACGCCAACCAGACATAACCCTAGCCAAAAAAGAGCTAAATTTTAGCCCAAAAGTGCAGCTAAGAGAAGGGCTAGAAAAGACGATAGCATACTTCAAAGGATTACAATAGTGCAGCAATTTATCCGCAATTTTTCTATCATCGCCCACATTGATCACGGCAAATCCACGCTCGCAGATAGGATTATCCAAGAGTGCGGGGCAGTGAGTGAGCGCGAGATGACCGCGCAAATTATGGACACTATGGATATAGAAAAGGAGCGTGGGATCACTATCAAAGCCCAATCTGTGCGCTTGCGCTATGTCTATCAAGGACAGGAATATATCCTAAATCTCATCGACACGCCCGGACATGTGGATTTCAGCTATGAAGTCTCGCGCTCTCTTAGCTCCTGTGAGGGGGCATTACTAGTGGTTGATGCCACGCAAGGCGTAGAAGCCCAGACCATTGCCAATGTCTATATCGCCCTTGATAATAACCTAGAAATCATCCCAGTGGTCAATAAAATCGATCTCCCAGCAGCCGATGTGCCAAAGGTGTGTAGCGAGATTGAAGAAAGCATAGGGCTTGAGTGCTCTAATGCCATAAGCGTGAGTGCCAAAAGCGGCATAGGCATAGCCGAGCTACTAGAATCCATTGTGCGTAAAATCCCTGCCCCAAATGGCGAGCCAAACGCCCCTACAAAGGCTCTCATCTATGATAGCTGGTTTGACAACTACCTAGGCGCGCTAGCTCTCGTGCGGCTAAAGGACGGCAGCCTAACAAAAGGGCAGAGCGTGCTTGTGATGAGTAGCCAAAAGTCCTATGAAATCCTAGGGCTCTACTATCCTCACCCTGTGCAGAAAATCCCTACAAATCGCATTGAGTGCGGCGAGATAGGGATCATATCGCTTGGGGTAAAGTCCCTAACCGATCTAGCAGTAGGCGATACGATCACTGATGCGCAAACACCCATAAGTGAGCCAATAGAGGGCTTTAAACCTGCCAAGCCCTTTGTCTTTGCTGGAATCTATCCCATTGAGACAGATAAATTTGAAGAGCTGCGCGAAGCATTGAAAAAGCTTAAGCTCAATGACTCTGCCCTAAGCTTTGAGCCAGAGACTTCTGTCGCGCTGGGCTATGGATTTCGCGTGGGGTTTTTGGGGCTTTTGCATATGGAGGTGGTCAAAGAGCGGCTGGAGAGGGAGTTTGGGCTAAGTCTCATCGCCACTGCGCCAACGGTGGTGTATGAGGTCTATCTCACTGATGGCTCTATGATAGAAGTGCAAAATCCAAGCGAGCTGCCAGAAGTGCAAAAAATCGATCACATCAAAGAGCCTTATGTCCGTGCTAGTATCATCACGCCAAGTGAGTTTGTGGGCAATATCATCACGCTTTTAGCAAATCGCCGTGGTGTGCAGGAGAAAATGGACTATATCACGCAAGATCGTGTGCTGCTAGAATACGCGCTTCCTAGCAATGAGATTGTAATGGATTTTTATGACAAGCTAAAATCCTGCACGAAAGGCTATGCGAGCTTTGATTATGAGCCTATCGAGTATAGGAGCGGGGATTTGGTGCGGCTTGATATACGCGTAGCAGGCGAGATTGTCGATGCGCTCTCAATCATTGTGGAAAAATCCAAAGCCTATGAAAAGGGGCGAGCATTAGTGGAGTCTATGAAAGATCTTATCCCGCGCCAGCTCTTTGAAGTAGCGATCCAAGCGAGCATTGGCTCAAAGATTATCGCGCGCGAGAGTGTGCGATCTGTGGGCAAAAATGTAACTGCTAAATGCTATGGCGGAGATATAACAAGGAAGCGCAAGCTTCTAGAGAAGCAAAAAGAGGGCAAAAAGCGGCTAAAGTCTATCGGCAAGGTTGATCTACCACAAGAAGCATTTCTCGCAGTGCTAAAGATTGATTAGAAATATAATACCTGCAAAGTAGAAGTTGTATAAAATGGTGGAGTCGTGGGGAGTTGAACCCCAGTCCAAAATCCGCTACCGCAAGAGACTCGACATGTTTAAGGGCTAAGGTTTTTGGATTCTCGCACAAAAAGACCTTAAACTTATTTGTGCAAAAAGCTCAATCTTTCCCTAGAAGTCGAGCAACATCTAGGGGCAACTAGCAAGGGTAACGATTATAAAAGCACGCTAGTCTTGCTTAAATAATCGGCTCCGAAATTAGTTAGGCTTATGCTGCTTTTGCGTAAGCTGGAGCGAAAGTTGCATTGTTTGCGTTTATTTGTGTGGCAGTTTTACGGCTTACCGAGCCGACATGCACTCAAGGGATACGAATCCTGTCGAAGCCAAATCGACCCCATAGGCGCGAATTTTAACAAGTGGATTCTAAGATTTGACTTAAGATTTTTGCTCTAGTTCGATCCATTTTTGTGCGATACGCACGGCATTGGTAGCTGCTCCTACGCGGATTTGATCAGCTACGCACCATAAATGTAATATCGTGTCATCAAAATTATCCTTGCGGATTCTACCTACATAGGTGTGATTTGTATCTGTGGCAATAGATGGCATAGGATAAGAATGTGTGCTAGGATCATCTAAGACAATGATGTTTGGTGCAGATTCTAGAATCTCTTTTGCCATTTTGCCATCAACTTTTTGGGTAAATCTTATGGTGATAGATTCGCTATGACTGCGTAAAACAGGCACGCGCACACAAGTGGCACTGATAGGAAAATCTGCGTGCATAATCTTGTGCGTTTCTTTAATCATTTTCATTTCTTCTTTTGTGTAGTCATTATCTAAAAAGACATCGATATGAGGGATTGCATTAAGGGCTAGGCGATGGGCAAACACTTCTGGCACACAGGATTCTAGCTCAAAGGAAAAGAACTTTTGCATTTGCACAATTAGCTCTTCCATACCGCGCTTGCCTGCCCCACTTGCGGCTTGATAAGTGCTTACATCTACTCTTTTTATGCCAAATGCCTTATGTAGTGGTGCTAGCACTTGCACCATTTGGATTGTGGAGCAGTTGGGATTGGCGATGATATTGCGTGGAGCGTGGGCGATGTCATTGGGATTGACTTCTGGGACAACCAAAGGCACATCATCACACATACGGAAAAAGCTTGTATTATCAATCACAAGTGCGCCAGAAGCAGCAGCAATATCGGCAAATCGCTCGCTCACACTGCCGCCAGCAGAGAAAAATGTTATATCTATCTTGTGTTTGTTAAACACTTCATCATCAGTAGCTAGCACAGGCACTTCTTTGCCACAAATCTCTACAGATTTGCCTAGGCTATTAGCACTAGCAAGTGGCAGGATCGATGCTACCGGAAATTGCTCCTCTTCTAGTATGTTGATGATTTCTTCACCCACTGCACCAGTAGCACCTACAATGGCGATAGTGTAGTTTTTCATTTATCTCTCCTTGCTTTAATTGCGCTCTTTATAATCTGTATAGGTAAAAGATTTCAATAGGCTAAAGCGATTGTTTTCTATGACACCAAGGCTAGGGAGTGGCACGCCGTTGAAAGTTGTGTTTTTGACAATAGTGTAATGCAGCATATCAAAAAACAGGATTCTATCGCCAACACACAAGGGCGTATCAAAGCTAAAATCTCCAATCACATCACCAGAGAGACAAGTAGGACCGCCGAAGCGATAGTGATATGCACCTTGCATCTCGCCTAAATCTTGCTCAAGCATAGCGTTTTCTTTGCTGATTTTGGCACATTGTGGGCGATAGGGCATTTCTAGGCAATCAGGCATATGTGCAGATGCACTCACATCTAAAATCGCAATAGATCCGCTATTTTCCACAATATCCACGACTTCTGCAAGCAAGAATCCACACTGCCAACCAACCGCTTCACCGGGCTCTAAGAAGACCTTAATTTGGTTATGTCTTTGGCGGAAGTTTTTTATGAGCGTGATGAGATGGTGTGTGTCATAATCTGCCCTAGTGATATGATGACCACCACCGAAGTTTATCCACTGCATTTGTGGGATATATGTGCCAAAATGCTTCTCTATATGCTCTAGTGTGCGCTCTAGCGCATAGGAGTCTTGCTCGCAATGTGTGTGAAAGTGTAGCCCACAAATATCGGCAAGACCATAGGATTCTACACCTTTTTGAAACTCATCTGGTGTGATGCCAAGTCTGCTTTGTGGAGCGCAAGGATTATAGATAGGTGGGGTTACTTCACTATAAAGCGGATTGACACGCAAGCCCATTGAAATGGGTGATAGCCCAAGGGATTGTAATTGTTTGTTTTTTTCTTGGATAGTTGGTTTAAATTTTTGATATTGTGCAAAAGAGTTAAAAATAATGTGCGTGGCTATGGGAAGTAGGGCGGCAATTTCTTGTGGCTTAAAAGCCGGGGAAAACACACATACTTCTTTTTGGCTCTCTCTGCCACCTATTTCTTCAAATCCAAGCCTTGCTTCATAGATTCCACTTGCAGCACTACCGCTTAAAACTTGGCGCACATTGTGGAATCTCCGCCAAAAAGCATAGCCTTTAAGCGCGAGTAGAATCTTTGCGCCACTTTCTTTTTGGATTGTATCAAGTATGGCGAGATTAGAATCCAGTTTTGTGGATTCTAGGATATAGCTAGGCGATGGGATAGAGAAGTAGTCAATATGTGGATTTTGCATTATTTGATCATAAAATTTTTGATAACGCGTTCTACATCAAGCGGATTGGATTTGGATATGAAATCATTTGCCTTAAGAGACATTGCCATTTCTTCGTTGCTGCTACCGCTCATTGATGAATTGACAACAATAGGGATATGTGCTGTTTGTGCGTTTGCTTTGACTTGTTTAATCACCTCAAAGCCGCTTGCCTCTGGCATTTCCAAGTCGGTGATGATAAGCCCTATATCATTGACATTTGTAGTAGGAGCAAAGAGATGATCAAGCAATCTCTTGCCGTTTAAGAAATCGTGGTGCGTTACGCCAATGCGATCAAGGATAATGCGCATTGTTTTTAGCACGCTTGGGCTATCATCAGCAAGCAAGACTTCTTTGTTGGTGTGGATACGAGAGATTTTCTGCAAGTCTTCTTCCTTTTCTTTCTCTATCCAAGGGAAAACATCAACAAGCATTTTTTCTATATCGACAACTTGCACCAAGCGTCCATCAAAATAACGCGTGCGGCTTACTAGCTTGCTAGTGGGGTTGCTGCCTACTGATCCGGTGCTTTGCTCTATCTCTGTCCATTTTTTGCTTAAGATTCTATCTGCTTCATACACGCGCACGCCAATTGTCCAGCGAGAAAACTCACAAATCATCACAATATCATCGCTGCCATCTTGCTGGATTTTATAGGGGCGCAGATCTTTAGTTTTATTTGCACTATCATAGAAAAACCACTTGCGCATATCAATAAGTGGGATAGTAAGCTCGCGGATCGTGATCAGCCCTTCTACAAGAGAGCTTGGCTCGTGGCTTACGATTGTGATGACACCGCGATATTTTACGACTTCACGGATTTTAAAAACATTTACCGCATAGAGATCTTTGCCTTTTTCAAGGCGGAAGCATAAAAGCTGGAGTTCGTTATTTTTATGGAGATTGGTAACCTGATCGACTTGAGATAGATTTGACATAAGCAATCCCTTTGAATTTTTTGGGCTATCATAGCATAAAAGCCCTTGATTATTGCATTAAAATTGTTTCAAAAACGCCTTGAGATTCTTGGCTGCTTGGCGGATCCTTTTCTCATTTTCTATAAGGGCTATTCTTACATATCCTTCGCCTTTCTCACCAAAGCCAATCCCCGGACTCACTGCGATTTTTGCTTCTTGTAAGAGTCGCTTAGAAAATTCCATACTCCCCAAATGTTCGCATTGTTTGGGCAGAGCAGCCCATACAAACATACTTGCACGACTAGCTTGGATCTCCCAGCCTGCATCGCAAAATGTCTGCACAAGAATATCCATACGCTTTTTGTAGGTATTAGTAATATCTTTGACACATTGTTGTGAAGAATTTAGCGCGATTGTCGCGGCGACTTGCATAGGAGTGTAAATACCATAATCAAGCCAGCTTTTTATCTTTTGCAATGCATCGACTATTTTGTCATTCCCCACGACAAAGCCCACGCGCCAGCCCGCCATATTGTAGCTTTTGCTTAGTGTATAAGTCTCTACGGCTACATCAATCGCGCCCTTAACTTCAAAGATAGAAGGCGTTTTGTAGCCATTAAAGCTTAGGTCCGCATACGCAATATCGCTAATGATATAAAATCGCTCTTGCCTTGCCATAGCGACTAATCGCTCATAAAAATCTTTATAGACAATGACTGCAGTGGGATTGTGTGGAAAATTGACAACAACAAATTTCGGCTTTGGGATAGATTCTCTTAAAACACGCGTGAGATTATCAAAAAATGCTTCATAGCACAGCTCGCTTTTTTCGTTCCACTCTAGGGGGAAGCGAGCAACATTCGCGCCACTTAGGATAAAGGCATAGTAATGGATAGGGTAGGCTGGGTCTGGGACTATGGCTGTATCGCCCGGATTTGTGATTGCTTGCACAAGATGCACATAGCCTTCTTTGCTACCCATAGTTACGCACGCTTGTGTGTTTGGATCAAGATCTACGCCATATTTGCGCTTATACCAATCACAAATTGCCACGCGTAGCTTAAAAATCCCCCTACTCACAGAGTAGCCGTGATTTTTGGGCTTTTGGGCGGCTTCGCAAAGTTTATTGACTATGTGTTGTGGAGTCGGTCCATCTGGATTGCCCATAGAAAAATCAATCACATCTTCGCCATTTTGGCGCATAGCAAGCTTGATTTCATTGATAGCGGCAAATACATATTTTGGCAGTCTTTTGATCTTGTCAAAAGTTATTTCATCAAACATAGTTTCTCCTTGGATTCTACTTACGACCCTAGCTTGACTTCAATTTGCTTGATTAGGTCTGGATTCTCCGCATCGGTTATCATTACAAATGCACTTGCAGAATCTAGCCGCAAACTCATTGAAGACTTTTGATTTCCCTCAATGATTGCTTGCGTGATTTCTAGATTTTTGTCATAGCATATAATGCGCGGAGTCCATTTGGGGCTTGCGGTGATTTGCAAGATACCTGATTGCGGGGTGTTAAGCCAATATTGTCCGCTTACTTCCCGCAATGCTAGCGTGTTGTTTGGGGTTAGTGTCTTGGCATTAAATATTTGTAGATTCTGGGCTTGGACTGTATAGCTCCATTGATTGATGTCCTTGCGTGCAATGTCTTGCAAGAAGAATCCTCTTTTTTGTAATTCTCTATATAAAATGATTGGATCAAGGGCGTGCTCTGTGATAAGGGAGTATGATAGAAGTGATTTGCCCTGCACTCTGCTAGCTTGTGAGACCATAAAATACGAATACCCCATAGATGAGAGTAGGCTATTTAGTGTGTAGCTTAGAGCGATGAGAGAGGATTTTGACTCAAAGGATATTTGCAGCTCCATAGGCTGGGGAAACTTAAGCATCAATAAGCCGTTGTTCTTTAGCTCATAGATGATAGCACCGATATTTGGCGTGTTGTTTTCTAGGTAGAATTTTGCTTTGTTGGCAAATATTGTATCAATGAAGTTTTTGTTTTGTGTGTAGGTTGTCGTGCCGATAAGCTCTTGGATTTTAGTATCGATAACATCAGCATATATGAAGCCACTATAAACTAGGCAAAAAAGAGCGCAGATGAGCTTGTGTATAGCTCTCATTAGCGCACCTGTTCAGCTAGGCGTTTGTAGGTTTGAGGGTCAATCTTGCGGAATCCATTGTCTGGCTCATAGATGAAGTAAAGCGGATAGTTGCTCTTGGGGAAAGCAAATGGCTCGCCATTCATCGTGAGTGTGAAATTACTATGCCCAAAGGCAAGGAGCCAGCGGTGATTGTCTGTTTTTATGGAGTAGGTGTCGCTTGTTACGCCTTGGTATTTTCGGCGGTTGGTATCAAGATCGACAATGTCAAACCACAAGTCCATATCGGCATTAAGCACCATAGCATTGCTTGGTGCTTGTGTGGATTCTAGGTGGCTAGAATCTGGCTCTTGTGTGCCTTGGGGTGTTTGCGTGCTATCGCTTGTGCCCTCATCTTGAGATGATTGTGGCTCATCGCTTGAAGTATTTTCTTGTGTGGATTCTAGGGTGGTGTCATCAGTAGCTTGTGTCAAGTCTTGCTCATTGCTTTGCGCATCGCTTTCTTGCGTGATTTCTTGTGGGCTTGGCTGGCTTTTGTATTTGCTGGCGATATTTTGATAGATGAGATAGGCAAAAATCACAATCGCCACGCTCGCAAGTGTGAGATAGAACTTTTGCTTGGAGTTGGCTTGCTTCTTGCGCTCATCAATGGCATCGTAGCGTTGTTTTTGCGTATCTAGACTTAGATCTTGCACTTGCACGCTCTTTTCAGTAGGCTCTTCTATGGTGGTGGTGTTGTGCTGGTCGTCATAGGCTTTTAGCACGCCGGATAAATCAAGCTTGTATTCTCTCTCTAGAATCTGCAAGAATCCCACTAAATGCACGCGTTGGGTATGCTCAAACTGCTTGTCAAGAATATCTTGTATCCTTGAAGTGGAGATTCTTGTCTGTTTGGCGATTTCTTTCACGCCTATTTTGCGGAGTTTTTCTAAGTTTTCTTCCATAGTTTAGCCTTTGTTAGAATCTAAATACGCCATCATAATGCCCGCTGCCACACTCACATTAAGCGAATCAAAGCTGTTGTGCATTTGTATGGATAATATTCTATCGAGTTTTTTGGCAATTTTATCATACAAACCTTGCGATTCATCGCCTAGAAACATCGCCCACTTTTTGGCGGGATTGAAGTGGGCGATGTTGTCTCCACGCATATCTGCCCCATACAGAGCAAAGCCTGCCATTTTTAGCTCATTGATACGATCAAGGATATTTTCTACCACACAAAATGGCAAGCCAAATGCCGCCCCAGATGATGCGCGTAAAATCTGCTCGATTTTGGGGGATTTGATTTGGGCGATGATGATGGCTTCAACGCCTAGGGCATAAGCACTGCGGAAAATCCCACCGATATTGCCCATATCGCTAATCCCACATAGCACAAGGATTTTTTGGCATTGCTTGATATGGGCAAAGGAGGTGGATTCTAGCGGAGTGATACGCGCTAATACGCCTTGATGATTGCCGCCACGCGCTAGGGCTTGAGCCTTTTTACTATCAAGGCGCAAGATGGGCTTACGGCAGGATTTGATCGTGGCAAAAAGCCTAGAATCCACTTCTTTGGCTAAATATAGCTCACAGATTTTATCGCTGTGATGGGCTATTGCATATAGCACGATTTGTTTGCCGTAGATGATCATAGCCCACCTTCATCACATCTGCTTTGGTCGCGCAAAATTTGCTCATAGAGCGTTTTGGTGTCTATGCCATTTAGGCGCGATAGGAGCTTTGCCTTGTGCTTGGGGGCTAGGGGCAAGGCGAGAATATCGCTTTCATAAAAGTGGATTCTAGGCGGAATTGTAGCTTGCAGGATTAGAATCCACTCGCCCTGCGTGTTTGCTTGTCGCAAGGCTTGTAGCACTTCTTGTGGCGTGCCTTGTGTGTGGGTTTGGTAGAGCTTGCTGATCTCTTTGATAGCAGTGATATGCCCACTAGGCAGTAGCTCTGCGATGTCTTGCAAGGATTCTAGCAGTCTATGTGGGCTTTCATAGAAAATGACAGGCACACGAGATTCTAATAAGCGCAAGATTTGGTGCTTTCTATCGTGCTTTTTATGCGCAAGAAATCCGCCAAAGACAAATTCTTGCGAGCTGATACCACTCATCGCCCAGCCTGCCACAAGCGCGCAAGCCCCGGGCAGCACATCATAGTCTATTTTATGTTCTATGCAGTAGCGCACAAGCTCCGCCCCCGGATCGCAAATGCTTGGCATACCTGCATCGCTTATGTAAATCACATTAGCGTGGAAAAATTCTTGCGTAAAGCTTGCAAAGAGCTTTTGCTGATTGTGTGAGTGTAGGGGGATAAATTGCCTTGCTTGTGGGTCTAGTGTAGTAGCACTGCTATCAAGCATAGATAGCAGCGTGCTAAAGCGATCAGCTAGTAGTGTATAAAGTCTTTTGGCTACTCTTGTGTCTTCACATAGGACGATCTCCGCGCTAGCAAGAGCGCAAAGACTTCGTATGGTAATATCGCCGAGATTCCCTATAGGTGTGGGGACAAGCAGTAGCACTGGCTATTTTAGGTTGTATTTTTGGCGGAATTTCTCTACTCGCCCTGTTGCATCGGCGATTTTATCGCTTCCTGTGTAAAAGGGGTGGCAGAAGCTTGATATATCGATACGAAGCTCGGGCTTTGTGCTAAGGACTTCGATTTCTTTGCCGCTTGTTACGCAAGTTACTTTGCAGGGGATATATTCTGGGTGGATGCCTTTTTTCATAGTGTGGTCCTTGTGTTGTGGATTGTATAAATCGGCGATTATACTCACACAAGTCTAAAAAAATTATAAAAGCACGCGATTGATCGTGTGGATTTGTGTAATTCCTAGAATCCACTTTTATCAAAAGTGGATTCTAGCGCAGTGGCAAGAAATAGACTCTAGGCTATGAACTCTTCTAGCTTTGAGCCTGCTTGGCTTAGTAGGTCTGCCTGGATTTTTTGATTGAAGTGATATACTCTGTCTTTGACCTTGTCAAAATACACAGCAAACTTCTCAGCCAAAGACTCATCAATATCGACTTCTTCGTATTCTGGAAGCATAATATACCACTCCTTATCCTCTTGCGTCTCTTCATCAAAGCTCTCTCCCCCTACCTCTAGCACTTCTTGCAGCACTTTTAGGCACTTTGCTTTGCGATTTTTATCGTGCGGATACAGATATGCACTAAAGCTAGCCTTTTTCTCGCAGTATGCTTCTACTTCGATGACAAAGCACATATCACTCTCATCAAAATCACTATGCCATAATGTGATGTGGCTTTTTGTCGTTTCTGCGCTATATTTTTGCGTGCCTACAAGGCTTGCATAGATGGCTGCGATTTGGCTTTTTACTAGCTTTTCAAGATGTGTCATTGACTCTCCTTTTGGGTTTGTTTGGTGGGATCTCGCTTGCGCGAAATCCTTGGTCGAAGTTATAGCAAAGGGCTTTGACAGCGTTATGTCAAAGGATTGAATGACAGAAAAAACGCGATGAGTCAAAAGTGGATTCTAGTGGGTGCGTGTTTTGTGTGATGTTTGTATGGATTGCCACGCCTTGCCTTACGGCAAGGCTCGCAATGACAAAAAAAGAGGCGTTAAGGCTAGAATCCACTTTTATGGAAAGCTTGGGTCGCTTTGCTCCCTCGCAATGGCGGCGTGTTTTTGTCATCGCGAGCCGCTGCGATAGTAGCGGCGTGGCGATCCATTTTCAAAAAGTGGATTCTAGGGCAAAAGTGGATTCTAGTGTAAAGGCGGATTCTAGGCACTAGAATCTCGCTAGGCTTCAAACTCTAGCTTGCTAATGGACTCTATCACATCTACGCTTTTTATGGATAGATTGATGACTCGCAAAAGCAGGTCATAGATATAGCGCGAGCCATTGAAGAGATTTGGGTTGTTGGGGATTTGGGCTTTGTTGCTTGTCTGGTCTGTGCTTATAATTTGATAGCGTTCGATGATCCAGTCAATCGCGCTTTTTTGGTTTAGCACATAGCTATAAGCTTTAAGCGGTATGCCTTTAATGCTTAAATTTTCATTGTAGTAAATCTCACTCCCATCGCCTACTTTTGCCATTTTGGTTACATAAAAATACGAGTCTTCTTGTGAGTCTAGGAGTAAATCAGCATTGCTTGGGGTGAATTTCTCTCCATTTTCATAGCCCAAATGCAGCTCTGCTAGCTCTCTGCCTAGCTTTGAAAGCCTCTCAAAATGCTTGCTAAATGGCACTCTTGGGGCATCTTTGCTTAAATTTGCCTTGTATTTAGCTAAGAAGCTCTTGTGATTAAAGATCGCATAAATGTAGTAGAAAATATCTTCTTCATTTATGCTTTTGTCCTTGTAGTGATTGTGAAACTGCTCTAATCCCCAGCGCGTAATGGCATATTCTTTTTGATACTTGCCCGTGAAATCGATTGAATATCGATAGAGTGGATAGGCTTGATAACTGCCTACAATGCTATGGTCTGGCATTGTGTCTAAAATAAAAGCGTGTGAATTACTTCCTATGCAAATAGCTATATTTTTGGATTCTGCTGTTGGGTAAATATATCTTAATCGATATTGGTCTTCATTCCACAATTCATCGTAATATACATACGATTTTACAAAAGGGCGATAAGTGGCGATTCTCACTCTAGATTCCATAAAATCACCAGCTTTTTCATCTTTAAGAAAAGCCTTTTTTAGCTTTCTTGTCCAAGAAATTTGACTTTCATCTGTGTTGATTTCTTCACTTGTTAGCATTTTATACAGCTCGCTTTTTTTGACTTTTTCGTGCTTTGCTAGGAATGTCTCTTTATCAAAGCGTGCTAGATTCTCATTATAAGTGGCGATACATTTTTGCATAGAAGCTTGCAGTGTTTTATCAAAATTCCATACCCAAGAATCTCTGCTTGATATAACGCCATTTGAATTAAGGCTAAAAAGTGCATTGCTGCCTTTATCGCTCTTCTCTAGCTTTAAAGGCAATAGTGTGTAGTAATGCTCGTGGCGTTGATTGATCCAATCACCCCTGTCATTTGGCGCGATATTGTAAAAGTCTATGTTTTTTATATCGTGCTTTTCAACTAAAAAATCTAGCTTTTTTTGTCTGTCCCAGTAATCTCCCACTGCAAAGTAATGCAGCTTTGACTCTTTTGTCTCTTTGCTTTTTACCAAAAAGAGTAAAGACACGCTCGCTCTTGAGCCAATATCAAAGATTTTGCCGCCTTCTTGCTGTGAGATTTCGCCTGATGTGCGCTGATTACCCCGTAGATTGATGATATAAATATCTTCAAACTCTTTGGATAGGCATTTTCTAAAGCCATCGGCACTTTTAGCATCGATAAATCCACCATTGACCACAAATCCTACGACCCCCCAGCCCTCTTTAAGCACTCTATCACTTGCCATTCGTATGGATTGTATTAGGGTATCTCGTGTAAGGATACCGCTTGTGCCTTTGTTTGCTGAAAGGGTGGAATATTTATTGTAAATGTGTTTTTCTAGCTTTGGGTGCGGGAGATTGGCGTTATTGTCATTCTCACTTTTGCTTCCGCTTGAGTAAGGGGGGTTTCCTATGAAGACTTGTATAGGCTCTTTGGCTATGAAGTCTTGGGTCTGTTTGTTTGCTAAGAGGTCTTTGTAGTAGTCGCTAAAGAGTCCGTAGTCTTGCTTGTCTTCTAAATAATTTAGCGAGTCTGCTAGGGCTATATGGGAGAATAGATCTAGGCTAGGGTCTCTGCTCTGTGCGGTTTGGGTGATGTTGATTAGTGCGATGTAGTAGGCTAGGATATTTATATCTTGGGCGTAGATCCCGTGATTGTAGCGATCTTGCAGCGTGCTAGAATCTATCAGGGCATTTTCTTTGCTTAAAAGTCTTGCGATAAATGAGCCTGTGCCAGTGAATGCGTCAAACACCTTTACTTGGCTGTCGTTAAAGTCTGTGCCAAAATGCCGCTGTAAAAGCGCGTTTGTCGAGTGTAGTATAAAATCTATCACTTCAATGGGTGTATAGACTATGCCTAGTCTCTCGCTCTGCTTTTTGAAAGCTGTTTTGAAAAATGTATCATAGAGATCTTTAATGAGCCTTTGCTTATCGCCATCTGTTTTGGCGATCTCTACGCTTTCTTTAATGCTTTTATAAAGTGTGTCTAGCTCTTTTGACTCTTCATTATCTAGCCCTAAGCTTTTAAGGCGTTCAAAGGCAGAATCTAGGGCATTGCCTATGGGATTATCGCCCATAATTTCACCAAAGATCGTGTCAAAGATAGGCTTTGTAACGATATGGGAAGCTAGCATATCAATAGACTCTGCTTCTTTGATATTTGGGTGGATCGCTTCTTGTAGCGACTCTACAAACTCGCTTAAAATGCTTGGGTTGTCTTTGAAGTAGGCATTTAGGCGTATGGTTAGATCTTGGACTATCTTGCCTGTCTTGGCTGAGAAAGATGACCAATAGTGCTTATCTCCAAGCTTAGTTGGCAAGACATTGTAGATAGAATCCGCTATATCATTTAAAGAGCGTTGGACTTCAAATAAATGTCTTTGTATATGCTCTTTGGCTTCTTTGGCTTTCTTTTGCTTTTGCTTCTCTTGCTGGCTTGCTGTGGGGCGTTTGTTTGGGTTTGTGTCTTGGCTTGTGTGGTCGCTTATCATAGCGATTTTGATTTTTTCTCTAAAGCTTGCTTCACTTACTAGGCTTTCATCGTGGCTTCTTAGGGCTTTTAGGATATTCCAGATATTTTTGAAATTGGTGTTATCTACGGCTTTGTCAAGATTGTTTAGCTCCTTTTCACTTAGGGCGATTGGCAGGATAATATAGCCTACCTCTTTGCCCGGGGCTTTTCGCATCACACGCCCCACCGCTTGGATAATATCCACCATAGCCGATCGCCCATCAAAAAACACCACAGAATCTAGAGCTGGTATATCCACGCCCTCGCTTAGGCATTTGGCATTGGTGATTAGCTCGCAAGTTTTAGGCTTGCCTTTTTCTAGCTCGCTTAATTTCTCAAATCTTGTGTTGGCATTCATCGTGCCATCTATGTGGTCTATGTGGATTGTATGCTCTCTAGTCTTAGCCCTCATCTCTTCATCATAGCAGTCGATGATCGCTTGAAAGCTTTCTTTGATATTTTTAGAAGTGGCGATATTGCGGCAGAAGTTTAGAGCCTTTTGACTTGGGATAGAATCTTGGCTTGTTTTATACTCTATGTCTTTGTTGGGGCTAGAATCTAGGGTGATTAGATCGCTTTTTACCAGCCCTTTATGCGTGCCTATGATCTTGCAGACAAACTCCAAATCAACTAGCTTTTCATTAAGCTTATTTATCCCGCTCTCTTTTAGCTTGGCTATGGCTTTGTTGGCTACTTGTGCGTAGGTCTCCTTTTCCAAAGCCAGAATGATGACCTTATAATCTGTCAGCAGCCCCTCTTGCACCGCCTTGCCAAAGCGCATTTCATAGATTGTTTTACCAAAGATAGCTTCATCATCCATTGAGAATACTTCATTGTCTTTTTCTTTAGCCTTTGTTTTTTGCGTATTGCTATAAATTTTAGGCGTGGCGGTCATATAGATCCTGCGTTTGGCGTTTATTGAATCATTATCGTGGCAGAGAGTGAAAGCGTTTTTGATCTTTATATCTTGGGCTGCTTGCCCCTTAATTGTTGTGGTATATAGTGAGCCTACGCTTCTATGGGCTTCATCGCAGATGATTAGATCAATTGGCGGGAGCTTGTGGAGAATCTGGGCTTGCTTGATCCGCTCTAGTGATTGATAAGTGCTAAAGATCACAAGCCGCTCACGCGCACTTTTAGCCTTATAGTAGGACTCTAGGATAGCACTAGGGCTTGTTGATGGCGGTATGGGCAGCTCTCTTGGATCTAGGTCATCTTCGCCTCTTGCAGCGGTGCTATCAGAGCAGACCACGCAGGCGATGAAGCTCTGTGTCTTCTGGGCGGCAAACTCTCTAAGACTCTGCCCCACAAGTGCGATACTAGGGGCTAAAAATAGCGTGATAGAATCATTTGCATCTGTGAGCATTTCAGTGGCTTTAAGCGCGACAAAGGTCTTGCCTGTCCCGCACGCCATTATGAGCTTACCGCGGGTATTCCTCACATCTGCGAAATACTCATCGATCTTTTTTAAAGCTTCTTTTTGGTGTGGTAGGGGGGTCTTTCTCGCGTGGGTTTCTATCGGCTTTGTAGGGTCAAACTTCTCCCAATCAATGCTTGAGTAGAGAAAATCTTGGAGCGTAATCATCTCTAGCGGCATTTGCTTGTTGATTTGATAGATGGCATTTTCTACTTCTTTGCCCAAATCAGTGGTGCTTATAAGGATACCTTTTGAGAATCTAATATCCCCCACACCGCTTTGCAGTAGTGTGAAATATGTAGCTAGATCGTGTAGCTGCAGCTTGCCTTGAGTGTAGAACTTACACTGCACAGCGATAAACTCGCCACTATGGGTCTCAATGACTATATCAATGCCAATATCTTTTTGACTGCCCTTATGTTTCCAATCATTCCATAATTTAATGCTTTTATACTCGCCTTGCGTGTCTTTGTCTTGTAATAAATGCACACAAAGCCGCTCAAAGATACTGCCTCTTGTGCGATTGCTAAGATCTGTGGCATTGACTTTATCTAGGATTGTTTGAAACTGACTCATACACAGCCTTTGGGTAGGGATTGCTATAAAGGCTGCGATATTACCCCCCCCCTTAAAAGTCGCTTTATAAATCAGTGTGCCAAATATGGCAAGGCAGGTGGCAAGAAGTAGTGGCAAGGAGTAGTGATAAGAAGCATAGATAGCAAGGCAGGGTATCTAGCAAAGGGCTTTGATAGTGGCGCGTCAAAGGATTGAAAGACAGAGAAAAACGCGATGAGTCAAAAGTGGATTCTAGGGCTTTTTATACAAAGCTCATTTTTGCTATCGCAAAATGTATGGATTGCCACGCCTTGCCTTACGGCAAGTCTCGCAATGACAGAGAGAGCTTCACGGCTCGCAATGATGATAATAAAGAGGCGTTAAGGCTAGAATCCACTTTTTCTAGAATCCGCTTTTTATGGAAAGCTTGGGTCGCTTTGCTCTCTCGCAATGACAGCTGGGTTTGTCATCGCGAGCCGCTGCGATAGTAGCGGCGTGGCGATCTATACTAGAATCCACTTTTTGAAAAAGTGGATTCTAGGGTTAAACGCCAAAAGTGTAAAACGAGGATTCTAGGGTTAAGTAAGAATTGTAAAAAAGCTAGCAAAGGCTAGAATCCACTTTTTATGGAAAGCTTGGGTCGCTTTGCTCCCTCGCAATGGCGGCGTGTTTTTGTCATCGCGAGTCGCTGCGATAGTAGCGGCGTGGCGATCTATACTAGAATCCACTTTTTTAAAAGTGGATTCTAGGCTAAGGGGTGGATTCTAAGTGCTTGTCAAAACTTTGGAAAAATATCTCCCCTGCTTCTTGGGTAGATAGGTGGATTGCTTGGGGATTTGGGCTAGAATCCACTTGTATGCTGATATGCTCTCCCCCCACCTCTCCCAACAGCAAGCAAGAAATATTATGCCTCTGTGCTAGCTCTTGCAGCTGCGCAAAATCGCTTGTCTCCACCACCACGCAGCTTTGTGTCTGGGAAAAAAGCATTTCGCGCTTAGGCAGGGCGATTTGCACCGCACAGCCAAGCCTACCAAAGATAGCCATCTTTGCCAATGCTATGCCTAGCCCCCCCTCGCCCACTTCTTTCGCGCAAGTGATGAGCTTGGATTCTACCCCCTCTAGCAAGAGATCCCAGAGCCGCTTCTCGCGTGCTAGATCGATATGCGGCGCATCACCACTTGGGGTAATCTCGCTCTGCCTAGAATCCGTTTTTGCGTTTTGGGCGGTGTCGCTAGAATCCACTTTTTCTAAAGAAGCTACGCTTTGAATGTCGGTAGTTTTTTTATTTTCGGCTGATTTTTCAAACGAGGATTCTAGGGTTTGTGTCTTTGTTTGTATGGATTGCCGCGCCGACAAGTCGGCTCGCAATGACGAGAAGGGCGATTTTTTACTTTGGGCTTGGCTTTGGATTCTAGGAATTGCGGTATCAAAAGTGGATTCTGGGGTAGTTTGCTCGCGGCAGGATTTTTGAGCTAAAAATGGGGCTTTGCAAGGCGATTCAAGGGATTTACCTTGTGTGGTAATGAGCGCAGAATCGCCGTAGCAATCGCCATTTTTAGCCAAAAAGCCAACGCGCGAATCCATAGAAAATGCGCCCATTTGTGCGAGCTTCTCTAACACACTCCCCCCAAAATCTTCACCAATCTCGCCTAGCAAGGCGATTTTGCTCCCCTCTTTTGTGAAAGCAGAGTCGATGACATTAAGCGGATCTTTGGCTAGCCCTACGCTTACAATCGTTGGAGTCGGGTAAATATCTGTCGTATTTGTTTGATTATAGAGCGAGACATTGCCGCTTACCACAGGGGTTTGCAGCACTTCGCACGCCTCTTTGATACCTTCACAGCTCTCTTTGAACTGCCACATTACTTCAGGGTTGTTTGGGTTGCCAAAGTTTAGGCAATCACTTATCGCTAGGGGCTTTATCCCTCTTGTAGTGCATTTTCTCCCTGCTCTGGCGACAGCGATCTTGGCTCCTTCTTTGGGGTTTAGATAGCAGTAGCGCACAGGCGCGTGGATAGCCATACCAAGAGCTGCGCCATTTTCTTTTATGCGGATTATGCTGCCTTCACCTTGTCCTGCTGCGATGAGTGTGTTTGTCTGCACGCTGCTATCATACTGACTATAAATCCACTCTTTATCACAAATATCAATACTCCCTAGCAGAATCCGCGCTATGTCTGCGAGACTATGCGCAGCGGTGTGGTGCTGCAAGGATTCTAGGGGATTTTTCGCACGCACACGCGCGATGTAGGCAGGCTCTTTTGTGGGGAGGTGTAGCATAGGGGCATTGTCTGTGATGGGGGCTATGGGGATATGTGCTATCTTTTGCTCCCCCCAAAATAGCTCCATATCGCCACTTTGGGTTACTTCGCCAATCACTTCGCAATCAAGCTCCCATTTATCAAAGATCGCTTTAATCTGCTCCTCCGCGCCCTTTTTCGCGCAAATTAGCATCCTCTCTTGGGATTCACTTAGCATTAGCTCATAGGCGTTCATAGCCTTCTCACGCATAGGCACTCTATCAAGGTAAAGCTTCATTCCGCTTCCGCTTCGCCCAGCCATTTCAAAGCTAGAGCTAGTAAGCCCAGCAGCCCCCATATCTTGGATACCGATGATGAGATCTTGCGCAAAGAGCTCTAGGCAGGCTTCAAGCAGGAGCTTTTCTGTAAAAGGATCGCCCACTTGCACCGTTGGACGCAAGGACTTAGAATCTTCATTGAAAGAATCGCTACTCATCACTGCCCCACCTAAGCCATCTCGCCCTGTTTTGCTCCCTACATATAGCACGGGATTGCCATTGCCCTGTGCTTTAGCGTAGAAAATCTCTTGTGCTTTGGCGATCCCTAGGCAAAAGGCATTGACCAAAATATTGCCATTGTAGCAAGGCTCAAAGTTTGTTTCCCCGCCGATAGTTGGCACGCCCATACAATTCCCATAGCCGCCAATCCCTGCTACCACGCCTTTAAGCAAGGATTTATGCTTCTTGCCCACTTCATCATCTCGCCAGATTTCGCCAAAACGGATAGAATCTAGGCTTGCCACTGGACGCGCACCCATTGTGAAAATATCGCGCATAATCCCGCCCACACCCGTTGCTGCCCCAGCATAAGGCTCGATGAAGCTAGGGTGATTGTGAGACTCTACCTTAAACACCGCGGCATAGCCACCGCCTATATCGATCACGCCGGCATTTTCCCCCGGACCTTGGATCACCCAAGGTGCGCTTGTGGGGAAGCCTTTTAGGTAGATTTTGCTGGATTTGTAGCTGCAATGCTCGCTCCACATTGCCGAGAAAATCCCAAGCTCCACGAGATTTGGCTCTCGCCCCAAAATCGCTAGAATCTGCTTGTAGTCATCATTGGAGAGTTTATGTGCTTGCAATGCGCTTGGCATATCTTGTATGGCAAAAGTCTTGTCCATTGAGAATCCTTAACAAAGTGCTGTGATATAGATGTGAAAGATTGGCATTGTAGCAGTTGATTCTTTGTATTTGTATTAAGCTTATATGTAAGGTTTATTAAAGGTTTATAAATTACAATATACTTTTTTGAGTCGCAAGACACACGCCCCCATTACCCAAATACCCTAGGAGAGAGAATGAAGTATATTAAGTTTTTCAAAGAGCTCAATAATAAAGATGTCCCGCTTGTCGGTGGTAAGAACGCTAGTATTGGCGAGATGTTTCAAGAGCTTGTCCCTGTTGGGATTAAGGTGCCAAATGGCTTTGCTATCACAAGCGATGCGTATTGGTATCTTTTGGATTCTGGTGGGATCCGGCAAAAGATCATCGATCTGCTTGCTGGTGTTGATGTAACAGAAATCGATGTGCTTAAGACTCGCTCAAAGCAGATCCGTGAGCTGATATTTGGCACGCCATTGCCGACAGATTTGCGCGATGAGATCTTTGAAGCATATAGGATTTTGAGTGAAGAATATGGTATGAAATATGCTGATGTGGCGGTTCGCAGCTCGGCTACTGCGGAGGATCTGCCAGATGCGAGCTTTGCGGGACAGCAAGATACTTATCTAAGCGTAAAGGGACAAACAGATTTGGTGCATTATATTAAATCTTGTTTTGCTTCACTTTTTACCGATAGGGCGGTGAGCTACCGCGCTTCTAGGGGATTTGATCATTTTAAGGTGGCTTTGTCTGTGGGCGTGCAGAAAATGGTGCGTGCAGATAAGGGCAGTGCTGGGGTGATGTTTTCTATCGATACAGAAACAGGCTTTAAAGATGCGGTGTTCATCACCTCTAGCTGGGGTCTTGGGGAAAATGTCGTAGGCGGCACGGTGAATCCTGATGAATTTTATGTCTTTAAGCCCACGCTCAAAGAGGGCAAACGCCCCATTATCAAACGCCAGCTAGGGCATAAACATCAAAAAATGGTCTATGCTACACCCGGCGATCCACACCCTACGAAAAATATCCAAACCACCCAAGAAGAAATGCGCACCTTTTCTATCACAGATGCAGATATTTTGACTCTCGCGCGCTATGCGATAAAGATCGAGGAGCATTACACCAAAGAAGCAGGCGAGTATCGCCCTATGGATATGGAGTGGTCTAAAGATGGCGAGAGTGGGGAGATATTTATCGTGCAGGCTCGCCCAGAAACCGTGCAGAGCCAAAAGAGCAAAAATGGCTGCGCACAAAGGCTGGAGAAATTTCGCTTCAAAGACAAAGATGCAGAGCGAGAGGTGATACTCACAGGGCGTGCGATCGGCGGGAAGATCGGGCACGGAAAAGTGCGGATCATCAATGATTTAGAGCATATGAATACCTTTAAAGAGGGCGAGATTCTTGTAACAGATAATACCGACCCAGACTGGGAGCCGGCGATGAAAAAGGCAGCGGCTGTCATCACCAATCGTGGTGGGCGCACTTGCCACGCGGCTATCGTGGCGCGTGAAATTGGCGTGCCGGCGATTGTGGGGGCTGTGGGCGCGACAGATAGGCTCTATACAGGTATGGAGATCACGGCATCTTGTGCTGAGGGTGAAGAGGGCTATATCTATAATGGTATCCACCCCTTTGAGATTGAAACTATTGAGCTTAGCAATCTTGGGCAGACAAAGACAAAAATCTATATGAATATCGGCAATCCAGAGAAGGCGTTTGGATTTTCACAGCTGCCAAACGATGGCGTAGGGCTTGCGCGTATGGAGCATATTATCCTAAATCAAATCAAAGCCCATCCGCTTGCGCTACTTGATTTGCAAAATGGCAAAAAGGACATAAAAGACAAAGAAGAGATAGAAAAGCTCATCTCTGGCTATGAGAGTCCTAAGGACTTTTTCATCAAAAAGATCGCCGAGGGTATGGGTATGATCTCTGCGGCGTTTTACCCTAAGCCTGTAATCGTGCGTGTGAGTGATTTTAAGTCTAATGAATACCGCGGTATGATTGGTGGGCTAGCGTATGAGCCACTAGAAGAAAATCCAATGCTTGGCTATCGTGGGGCGAGTCGATATTACTCGGATCTCTATCGCACGGCGTTTGAATGGGAGTGCGAGGCTCTTAGTATGGTGCGAGAGGAAATGGGGCTTACTAATATGAAGGTGATGGTGCCATTTCTTCGCACGCCAGAAGAGGGGAAAAAGGTGCTTGAGATTATGCGCCGTAATGGACTAGAATCCGGCAAAAATGGCTTAGAAATCTATGTGATGTGCGAGCTGCCTGTGAATGTGATTTTGGCAGATGAATTTTTAAGTATGTTTGATGGCTTCTCCATTGGCTCAAATGACCTAACCCAGCTTACTTTGGGCGTAGATCGCGATGGGCAGCTTGTAAGCCATATCTTTGATGAGCGCAATCCTGCTATGCTAGAGATGTTTAAGCGCGCGATTGCAGCTTGTAAAAAGCACGGCAAATATTGCGGGATCTGTGGGCAGGCTCCAAGCGATTATCCCGAAATTGCGGAGTTTTTGGTAAAAGAGGGGATCAACTCTATTTCTTTAAATCCGGATTCTGTGGTGGCTACTTGGACGCGTATAGCTGATCTTGAAAAGACATTGAAATAGGAAAGTGGGCTAGTTATGTATAGATTGGCTTATCTTGTGGCTATGTCGTTTGGGCTTGTGCTGCTTGGCTGTGGCGGTGTGCAGTATGTGGATAATGTGGATTCTAAGGAACACTCTTCTTTAGGGATTGATTATCACGACTTGGAAAAGGCAGCAAGTGATAATATAAAATCCTTGCTTGAGAGTGGGTATGTGCGCTCTCTAGCAGGTCTCTCAAAGCCCAAAGTGCTGGCGATTTCTGATGTGTTAAATGACACTATGCAGCACTTCTCTACCGAAGAGCTTACGCGCAAAATCACACGAGATATGCGCAATAGTGGGAAATTTATTTTGACAATGGCGTTTGCAGGCAGTGGTGGTAGCAAGGATAAAATGCTAGACTCCGTGCGAGAGGCGCGCGAAAACGATGAAGTCAATCAATATGGAGTCCCAGAAAAGGGCAATATCATCGCCCCAGAGCTATCGCTATCTGGGAAGATTATCCAGCGCAATACAAAGGTAAAATCCAAGCAAAGGGTGGATTACTTTTTTCTCCTGACACTTACAGATCTCAAGAGCGGGCTTGTGGTGTGGGATAATGAAGTAAATATCATTAAAGTGGGGAAGAAATCTTCAGCGTGGTAAAAGTGGATTCTAATCACTAGATAATGACTATATGACAAGTAAGGATTGATGTATATGGAAGGGCAGCTTATGGCATTAGCCATTGAGACCTATAAGATCACATTGCTCATTTCTCTGCCGATTTTAGCCACAGGGCTTGTGGTGGGGCTTTTGATCAGTATCTTTCAAGCGACAACACAAATCAATGAAATGACGCTTTCATTTGTGCCTAAGATCCTAGCGGTCATTGCGGTGATTATTTTCACAATGCCGTGGATGCTTACAATGCTTACAGATTATACGAAAAACATCATCGAGCTAATCCCAAAATTCATCAGCTAGTATGCGTGAGAGTTGCGTAGATTTTGCTAAATATAGTAGCTTGAAGATCGGCGGTTTGACGCCTGTTGTCGTGCTAGAAAAGGGCGATGAAGCGCACTTTAGTGCAATGCAGGCATATCGATGTATAGGGCACGCATATAATCTCCTAGTCTCACCAAATGCAAAACACCTAGCAATGCTTAGTAAGGAGTTTGACTATATCTGTGAGAGTGAAGAGTGGGTAGAAGTGGGGGCTATGACACCAAGCGGGAAGATTTTTGCGTTTTTTCGTGATCGAGATCTGTGCGGGCTGGAGTTTTTGCAGGCATTGCCCGGTAGTGCTGGGGGGCTTTTGATGATGAATGCCGGTATGAAGCAATATGAGATGAAAGATGTCGTGCTAAGCGCGTGTGTCGATGGTGCGTGGGAAGAGGATCTGGGGCTGGCGTATAGGAGTAGCAATATTAGTGGGATTATCAGTGCTATGCGATTTAAGAAGCAAGTAGGCTTTAGGGAAGAGGTGCTACAAGCGTGCAAGATGATGAGAAAAACCCACCCCAAACTCCCTAGCTGTGGCAGCTGTTTTAAAAACCCTAGCGGAGATTATGCGGGGAGATTGCTTGAGCTAGCAGGACTAAAAGGCTTTATGAAAAATGGCGTGGGCTTTAGCGAGCAGCACGCAAATTTCTTGGTCCATCGTGGTGGAGCGAGCTTTGAAGATGCATTGTGGGTGATAGAATACGCACAAACAATCGTGCAAGATCGCTTTGGAATCCACCTAGAACCTGAAGTGCGGATTCTAGGCTAGGCTATGGTATATACTGCCACTGCTGTGTGTCCGTAGGCATCAGGTGGAATCTTGATAAACGATCTGCCGATAAACCCTGCTTTGTTGATAAATTTTCTTAGCAATCCCCTGTCTATGAGCGGAGTGGGTAAAAAGAGCTTTGCCCACATTGTGGCTTTGTAAAAATCAATATGTTCGGGCTGGACTTGCTCGTGATAAATCTCTAGTAATTCAAGATTGAAAATATTGGCTATTTCTTGGAGAGTTTTGTCGCTAAAGCGGGAGATATGATGAGGCGGCATATTTAAAACACCATTTACACAATATTGCAAGAAGCTATCTTGGCTAGGCACAGCTATAATTAAATATGGAATCTTATCTCGCCCCCCCCCCCCCCGTAAAATATCACTTTTTAAGCAGTCAATTTGAGCTTGTATGAAAGAGTTTGGATTGCTCGTATGCTCTAAAACTTGAAAGCTACAAGCAACATCAAATTGCTTGGAATGTGAGTTTGCATATTCTTCAATGGATATGTTCTCAATCAAGATTCCATCTTTTGCTGCCATTTGCTTTGCTTGTGTGCTAAACTCTAAGCCGACATAGTGGGGCTTGGCTTCTTGTGGGAGAAAGCGGGCAAATGCTGCCTTGCCACAGCCAACTTCTAGCACTTTAGAATCCTTGGTAATAAACTTTTTGGCAAAGTGATATTCGTGCTTCTCGCTAAAATAATACCAATCAAGCTGATTTAGGGCATTATAGAAGGCATTATCGCCAGTGGGGATAGAGCCATCTTTGCAAGTAAAAAAGCTAAGATCGCAAACATTGCAGTGATGATAGAGTAAATCACTTGAGATAAGTGAATCTATTGCAACGCCGGGGAAACTTTTATAAAGTGCGATAATATCATCTCTGGCAATTTCTTGTGTAATGTGTGTATCATTGCTATGGCAGAGTATGCAAGGTTGTGGTTTCATCTAATCTCTCCTTTTATTTTTTTAATTTTCTAAACAATCTCACACAGGGTCTAAGCACAAATCGCACCATATTCAGCAAGGGGAATAAACATCTGCTCCCCCCCCCCCGCTAATTTCACGGCTAAACTTGCTTGTGTAGATTTAGATTTATGATAAATTTGGACATACTCCGCCCCTTGTATATTGCCAATGTATGTAACGCCCATAAGCGTGGCGATATGCTTAAAAGTGTAGCGGAAGTGGAAATGCTTTGGTAAATGGCAGTCAATTACAGGGTAAAAACAATTACCAATGAGTGCCTTGCCACCTACTTGCAGACTTTCAAGCATTGTATTGAATGTCTCTAGCACATTATCTACATGTTCTAGCACATCTGTTGAAATAAGGCAGTCGTAATAATCTTTTTTTAGCTCGCTGACAAAGCATATATTGGTAAAATTTGCTATACATTTTTTGCCATATTCACTTGGGAATGGCTCATATATATCAATCTCTATATCTGGGCAAATCTGTGCTATCTCTCTTGCCAAAGTGCCAAATCCTCCCCCATAATCACAAATGCGTTTAAAGCCTTGCTGTGCGATATACAAAGCTATACTTTTGCGTATTTGCATTGAAAGATCGTGTGTTTCTATAAAAAGCCCATTGAGCAGCCATACGGGGTGGGCGTAAAATTGAGCGATTTTATCCCAATCTAATTTTTTGTTATCACAGCCCATATCCTGCCAAGTTTTATTGAGTAGATACCAAATTTGTTCTAAGTCATCGGTAATATCCGGATTTTGAGATTCTAATAAGCGTTCTACACCTAGTTTTTCTTGCTCTGTGAGATTTTTCTCTTGTAAGTTGATAGTCATTTTCTCTCCTTGTTTAAGTTGTATCAAGATGTTACAATGCGTCTTTTGCGAATCTTAAAGGCAGATTCTAGCATAAAATTTTCCTTGAAAAACACACGAGGTAGGGCGTGGATATGCCTAGCGTGTTGGGGATAAATGCTTCCGTGTCTCGTTGTGGTAGCAGTTTTAAAGCCTAGGTTTTGAATAAGTGAAAAATGATGTGGGCTTACTTCTATTCTACTACCAAAAGGATAGGCAAAGTGCGTAGGCGTGAAGTGCAGATGTTGTAAAAAAAGTTTTTGGGCTTTTGCTATGTCTTGTGCTATTTCATCATTGCTAAGATTATTAAAAATGGGGTGTGAGTGAGTGTGGCAGCCTATGGTGCAAAGTTGTCTTTGCCCCCCCCCCCCCCCAGCGTATTTTGCAGCTTTTGAGTATGGAGGAAGGCTATATTTTCCCAAGAAAGTGTGAGATTATCATAATCGCGTGGATTATAGAAGATTCCAAAATTTTCAAGGGTTTGTTTGCAGTTTTCATAGCTATCAATTTGTGTGATTATATTAGCTCTCATTGTAAGAAACATCGCTTCTTTCAAAGCTTTTGTTGAAATGTCATATTTTGTATTGTTGTAAATAATGTTGCTGTGTTTTAAGAGATAATCTTCTAGTGCAAACCACCACATATTATGGCTAGATTCTGGAAAAGAGGTGCAAACATAAATGCAGAATGGGATATTGTATTTAGCAAAAATAGGATAGCCAAAAGTCAAATTATCCTTATAACCATCATCAATGGTTATGCAGATGAAGTATTCAGGCAAATCATTATGTAGTAACCCTTCATAGAGTTCATCAAGACTGATGAAGTGATATTTTGAATCTAATGCTTGAGTAATGAAGGATTCTAAAAACTCAGGACTTACTTTCATATGTTCATTTGGTGAAAGTTTGTCCTCAAAAGGAGCAATTCTATGGAGCATTACAATCATTCCCTTTCCTTTAAAAAAACGCTGAATAGATTTAAACTGCGAGAGAGTATCGCGTATTTTGTTGATGTAATATCTCAAGTTGTGCTCCTAATATTTTTTAGCCACAATGGTTATTAGCACAGGATAGTGTGAATCATTGTAAAAAAGTTCATCGTGTTTAAGCTCTTCGGCGGCAATACCCTGAAGCTCCGCCATAGTAGCTAAAACATTACCATAAGTGCCAACTTCTACATTCCCCTTGCCAAACACTTCTTCAAAATCCCTTTTAATCCCCATATCCGTGAAACGCCAATAATCTCCCCACCTCTCATAATCATATTGTGAAATCTGCACGAGTCCTGCCACGGTTACAAGGGCGGTGCTAGATGGTTTTGCGGGTGGATTTATAGATTGATTCGTTGGATTTATTTCACACATTGAGTTTGTTATGCCCCCCCCCCCCATTACTTTTTAGCATTAAATATATACCTTTAATCGCTGCTTTATAATCATAAATAAAATTCAGCGTAACCGTGCAAATAAAGCAGTCTAAAATACCTTGTGGCAAAGTGCTGTGCTGTGTGAGATCGCCTATAATCGTAGCGTTTTTGTTTTCTGTGGTGTAATGGAGAATCTCGCTTTGTGTTATATTGCTCCCAAAAGTTTTGGTGTAGGTATTTTCAGCAATTTCGCATACTCTACCCTGTATAAAATGTGCGTTTTTTCGTAGAAAATCATTGGTGTAGATTCTATCAATGGGTGTGCCACGATCAAAGCCAAAAACTTTTGAAATTGGCTCAATAGAGCGGAGATTGTGCCATTTTGGTGGGCGACATAGGCGATTGTAGCGTTGCAGAACTTTTATTTTGCATTGATTGAAAATTCGCCACGGACGCCTAAGCATAGTGCGTAATGTGCTGTTTGCCATAATATTTCCTAAGATCAAAATAGCGTGGATTCTACATTTTGCAATCTTAAATATTCCTTGATAGTTTAGATAGTTTAAAAATCTAAGCTCTAGCTTCCATATACAAGCTTGATACACCTTTGTATGCTGAGCCATCGGCATTTATATCAAGCAGGTAGGTATTAAAATGGGGGATTTGGGAGTGGTCATAACGCATTGTTTGTATATCGCTAAATCCCGCTTGTGTAAGCAGCCGCTTAAGCGAAAAGCTATCATACGCCCATTTGTGTCGCTCTCCAATGCTTGTGCGGATAAAGACTTCATCGCGTATGCTACGCGGAGCTAGAAAATAAAGGGATTTAAGATAGAGATTTAATATCTTATTTGTGAGTTTATCAAGGGTGATTTTGGATTTTAGGCTAGGTTTTGTAACAGCGTGGGGAGTTATGAGCCTTTCGCCTACTCGTTGCTCTATAAAATCCGCTTTTATCCTATC
Organism: Helicobacter canis; assembly: GCF_900451095.1. Classification (NCBI taxonomy): domain Bacteria; kingdom Pseudomonadati; phylum Campylobacterota; class Epsilonproteobacteria; order Campylobacterales; family Helicobacteraceae; genus Helicobacter; species Helicobacter canis. Next base: position 1,488,289 of record NZ_UGHV01000001.1, read on the forward strand.
TTTGCTTACTGATACTTTGTGGAAGCACTCTCCCATTTGTCCGCCACTTTGCATACGCACCATTTGATCAAGCATTTCAATCATAAGCCAATCATATTCAAATTCAAGATTTGCAATATCTAAGGTTTGGGCTAGATTCTGTTTGCTCCCCCCCCCCCCCCCGTTAGATTCTGCTTTGTAGAATCTTGTGCGGAATTTGTCAGCTTGTAAAGTGTGGCAAGATAAGCGGAAGCAAGATTCTGTAAATTTGGCACGACAATCCTTATAATGCCATTTGGCTTTAAGATTCTTTTGATTTCTTTAAGGATTTGCAGGGCTTTTTGTGGGGTTAAATGCTCTAAAAAGTGGCTACTATACGCCACATCAAAGCTTTCATCAGCAAAAGGGAGTGTGCGAAGAAGATTCACTTTCTTTACTCTTTTATCTATCGGGCTAAAGTCAATATTGACCCAATCTAGGTGGATTCTACTACCACAGGCAAAGTTTAGGAGTTTTTGATTTGATATATTCATCATTTATCCTTATGGGCTTGTTTTATAGACAAATATCGCAATTATAATGATGTTTGACTTAATTTTTCGCAATCGCTCATAGTCTTTGAGTGAAAACATTTTTTAATAAATGTAAAAAGCCCTCTGTGTGCAAGTCTAATGAGCCATTTAAAATACAAAGGCGAGATATAAGACTGACTAAATAAATGCAATCCCCCATAGGAACAAAAATGCAGATTATGTGCTTTAGCAATGAGTTCTAGGGATTGATAAGTGTAGAAGCTAATATGCTGCCCGTGAGAAAAACCATAATACCACCAAGTATTTGTGCCACTAGATTCTGGAATAGGGCAGGGGAGAAGTTCTGTGGAAAAAAGCAAATTAGGGCAAACTCTTAGCATAGAATCTATCTCTTCTCTAGGGTTTGGCAAATGCTCAAATACTTCAAAGCAGGTCGCCATTGTTGGTGTTGTGTTGCTATCCCATTCAAATCCTCGTGCAAATAAATTTTCACAATATTTATCACTCCAATAGCTATCTATCCCAACATCGCGGAGCAAACGCACGAGTAGCCCACTTCCACCACCAAAGTCAAGCAGAATCTTTTCATTCACCCCCCCCCCCCCGTTAAAATATCACCTTTATCGCCCATACCAAACAAGAGGGCAGCGACACACGAAACAATTTTATATAAATAAAAATTGCGTGCGACTATGCCCGTATCAGCAATATTGATAGCACTTTGATAGGCTAAAGGAAGCCAATACACTTCATCGCAACCTAAAAATCCGCAATGCTCACACTTATAGAAAGGCTCATTAAATTGATGTAGAATTTGTGCATAAAAGGCTACATTACTTTTTGAGCCACAGATTTTGCACGAAACACTTTGTTTGACATTTTGTATTTTCATAGATTCTCCTTTGTGTTAATGACTAAAATCCTTGCAAGTATGCAAGGGCAAATGCTTTATGGCTTTAAGTCTTTCATCTCCTTGCAAAAATGAAAGATTGCCAAATGCATCGCGACTTTGCCTTGCGTGATGAGTGGAGCAATACTCTTGCAATGGAGCAGTAGAGAATGGAAGTTTAGATTCTAAGCTTTGGTGAATAAAAAATGCATTAGTCCCACTAGAATCTGCACCTACAAATATATATCCTTTGCTTTTGCCAAGCGAGATTAAAGCTTCTATACTTGCACCAAAATATAGTCCGCTGTGATGAGCTAAAAATCGATCAAAATCTGCACGATATGGCACACTCACGCAAAGCTCACTTCCAAATACAGCATTATACTCCACCACCACGATAGCAGGATTTACGCACTCTATAGCCTCCCAGACAAAATAATCCACCCCATCAATATCAATGCTTAAAATAGCGATATTATCTAGCTTTCTAGAATCTAACCATTGTTTGATTAGAGTGTTGATATTATCCTTTGTGATAAAAGCACATTGTGCCTCTAAATCGTGCTTCCAATATATACCATCTTGTTTGATAGATTCAATATGTGTCGCACTTCCATCCATAATAAATCCCATAAAATTCCGCTTTTTCAAAAGATAGCGAGTGTTGGATTCTGTATAATCTTGCACTCCAAATTCCACAAAAGCACGAGGATAAGGCGAGTGTATAGAATCTAGCTCCAGTACTTCAATAAGCAAGTCCAAAATCCCATCTTCGCCATTTTGTGAATACACGCTAAACTCAAAATCTCTAATATCTATCCCCCCCCCCATTAATTGCTGTCTATAAAGCTGTTTATGTTGGATTGATAGGAGATTTGCGTGTAGCATAGTTAATTTATCAAGCTTAGAATCTAGCCCGTGGGCGAAGTAGATTCTCAACTTTTTGAATATTTTTTTAAGAATTTTTTTCATTGCTGCTCCTTTTTTGGTTAGTAGGCTAGGACCTTTATTTCATAGCTGAAAATTTGCGGACTTGGTGCGTGGAAAGCACTATTTGTTATGCGATTCCAAAAGGCAAAGTTAAGTTTGTAGAGGTGTAAAAAGAACTTGCGAATAATTCTTTTTACACCTTTTGTCCCTGCAAGTGCATCTTGATCTATAATGTCTATGTGAGTAAAACCTGCCATTTTTAGGACATAAATCAAGCTTCCAGCTGTAAAAAGTGTGTTATGAGTAAAATCTTCATACGCCCAATAGCAGCCTGTGTGGCTTTGGGCATTTGGCACTGCTATAAACATTTTTCCACCTTCTTTCAAAATATTATTCTTAAAATGAGAGAGAATCTCCACTACTTGCTCTTTTGGTAGATGCTCCAAAACATGTGTTGTGATAACTAGGTCAAATTTGTCTTGGGGGCTAAAGTTTAGGATATTTTCACACACTATGGCTTCTATCCCTACGCTTTGCACATAGGCAATGGCTTTGGGATTTATATCAATGCCAAGCAGTTTATACTCGCCCCCCCCCCCCCGTTAGAATCCGCAAAATTACAATAACACTTTTTAATCGCTAAAAGATTTTGTCCAAAGCCACAGCCAAAGTCTAGGATTCTAGCGTGTTTAGGCAGCTGGCAAATCACTTCCTCAAAATACGCTGGCAACTTTGCTTCCTTGTAGGTCTCTGGACTCACACCCCTTGCTTCAAAATATTCACTCATTTTTGCTCCTTTGTGTAGATTTGCTCTATGACATCAATAACCTGCTTAGGCTGTATGTCGTTAATATCAAGTGTGCTTTTGTAGGCAAAGACATTGCTTAGCTCCTTGTATCTGGCGTAATTTGCCGTGATAAAGGGGTGCAACACAGGGTAGTATTTATCCCTTATCTCTTTAGGATAGGGGATAAATCTACCCAAATGGTTGCCGTTAGACACGACGATAATTATCGTCGTGTCTAACAAGGCACATAAATGCACCGCGCTTGTTTCATTCGAAACAAGCAGGTTGCCGTTATACACGAGAAATGCCAAATCCACCAAAGTAGTTTCCCCCGCTAAATTACATAGAGATTGCCCACACTCTTTTGCTATGGGTTGTAAAATTTGAGTGAGTTTTGCTCCAGATTCCCTATCCGCACTCCCTCCGCATATAAGGATATTGTGCTTGTGGTTTTGCATAAGATATGCCCCAACTTCTGCAAAATGCTCTATGCTCCATTGGCGATATTTTGCACTTGCCCCTATGAATAACACGCCATAAGGCTTTTTGGTGGGTATTGCTCGTGTGGGTGGGCAGTGGAGATGAAGCTTTGGAGAAGTCTCAAGGGGCTTTTGTAGCAAGTGCTCAAAAAACTCTTTATTACGATAAAACTCAAATATAATATCCTTGGTGCTTGGTGTTAGGGTTGTGTAGATTCTATCGTGGCGTGTTTTTTTGCGTGGAGAGAGATTGACATCATCACCTTGTGGAGCGATTTTGCTTAGGGCATTGATATGTGAAGCAAGGGTGGCATTGAGCTCATCGCGAGAATGCACGGGGTTAATGAGTAGCTCATAGCCTATTTGCTTGATGTGGCGTAGGATTTTAATTTTCTTATAAATATGTTTTGTTTGAAAATGTGCCGTGTTAATCCAAATGCAATTATCACAATATGATGAGTCAAAATACTCATACAAGGGCTTCCACGCACTATTGCCAATAAGTGTGATGTGGTGATTAGAGTAGGCTTTTCGCACTTCACTTAAAAAGGCACGAAAAAGCAGATAATCTCCTATGGCATCAGTGCGGAGGATAACAATGCTTTTTTGCCTATGAATCTTGGGCTTTGTGTAGGCAAGAATATTGATACAAAGCTCCACAATAGGCTCTAAAATCTCGCGTAGGATAGGCTTTAGCATTATGCTACAAACCTTGCGTGAGTTGTGTCAAAAGTGCTAGCGATATGAGTGGAAGTGGGGATAGGAGCGAAAAATACAGGATAATCTAAGAAACTTGTGGAATCTGGAAAATATGAGAATTGTAAAAAAAGACTTAAGAATCTATGATTGCTCCCCCCCCCCCCGTTAAAAATACATAAGTATTGATATAGGTATGTGCTATTTTTGCAGATTCAAATCTCAAAGAAGAGACTCTAGCATTGTGGGCAAGTGTGGCATAGGCTTTTGCATCTTGGCTTAAAATCCACTCTATACCCTCTCCTAGTGTGTTAGAGTCATTTGCAAGCGGTGCTAGGTAGCCATTATGCTTGTGGGTAATCATATCACCATTGCCGCCGATGTCAAATGCCACGACAGGTGTGCCACAGGCTAAGGATTCCATAATGACATTGCTTAGATTTTCTGCCAAGCTTGGAGCGACAAATATATCACAAGCATTAAAGGCAAAGGATAGAGCGTAGTCATCGTGGAGAAAGCCTAGTGTGTGGGATTTAATCCCTTGAATCTGTGGGGCTTCTCCGCCAAAGACAAGTAGCTCACATTGTGATTTAAGGTTAGAAGGGAGATTTTCTAGGGCAATTTTTAACTCGTTAAAGCCCTTTCTTCCCACACTAGCCCCACCAATCGCACCAAAGCCGATGTAGTAAGTAGGCTGTGCAAAAATATGGGGGAATAGCGTATGTAAAGTATGCTTGGCAATAGAAATAAGCCAAGTTTTATCTACTGCCCCCCCCCCCCCCCAGCTAATTGTGCGTAAGTGTCAATATAAGCGTGGGCGACTTTTGAAGATTCAAAAGCTTTTATCGCAGAAGAGCGAGCATTGTGAGCGAGAGCTTCATACTTAGCTGTTTCAAGGCTTAAAATCCACTCTATACCTCTTGCTAAATCGTTTGTGTCATAGCATTTGGCAAGATAGCCATTGTGTTTATGAGTGATAATGTCTTTTAGCCCACTTGTATCAAATGCCACAACAGGTGTGCCACAGGCTAGGGCTTCAAGGGCGGTTTGCCCAAAGGATTCTAAATGGCTTGGCATAATAAACACATCACTTGCGCTATACAACAAAGCCAAAGCAATATCATCGTGCAGTGTGCCTACATAATGTGTGGGTATATCTTGTAGATTTTGCCCTTCACTAGAGCCAAAGACGAGCAATTCACACTTATCTTTAAGATTTTTCGGGAGACAATCTAGCGCGGCTTTTAGCTCATTAAAGCCTTTGCGTGGCGTTGAAGTCGCACCAATGGCACCAAAGCTTATGATTTTTTTAGGCGTGTGGATATGCAGCATTTCTCGTGCTAGGGATTTTTGTATGGGGCGATAAATGCGTGTGTCAATGGGATTTGGCAGATTGATAATAGGCTTAGAGCTTAATAGGCTAGAGTCTTTGGCACTTTGTGCTATCCAGCGAGATAAGCCATTGATGGTAAGATTTTTTAGCTTGGCATAGGTCTTTGCTTTACGCTTAAATGTCCAAAAGCTTATGTCAAACGGATAGGTAGATTTAAGCAAGGGGCAGCTTTTACAACGAGTGCCAACCCCTACACAGGCGGCTGCCACTACGTGGCAGCCGCCTGTGTAGGGGTTGGCATCGTGTAAGCTCCATAGTATAGGGGCTTGTATGGATTGTAAGTCTTTGATACTAAAAAAGCCATTTTCCACCCAGTGTAAATGCACGATGTCTGGTTTTAGGGCTTTTATCGTTGAGATAAGCAGATGATTGCTTGGGGTAAAAATGGGGAGATTAGGGGAGAATATGTCTTTTACTCGTTTTGGGTAAGCCATAAGCGGAAGCTGGGATAGAAAAGGGCGGATTTTAGCGACAAGCTTTTGAGGCTTTGTTTGAGCAAGCTGTTTGACCTGCGGCGTGTCGCCTGTTTTAGTCTGCGTGAGAACAATAGAATCCACCCCTGCTTCTAGCAGGGCTTTATGTAGCCTTATGCAAGCTCTACCAGCTCCGCCATTATCTAGACTAGTGATATGCACAACTCTCATCAAAAAGCCCTATGGATTAGTTTAGGCGCGTATTGTAGCGTATTTGTATGTCTGTGCAAGTCTAGCCCTTTTGCTGCTCTTTAAGCCAGTCAAAGAGGGCTTGACTGTATCCAAAGCCCCCGGATAGGTGGCTAGCAAGCGTGTCTTTATACATTCCTTGGTAGATGTCGCTGCCGGGCTGCTTAGGGTAGAGTGGATTTTTAAGATTGAGCGAAGTATCGAGCATAAACTTTAGCAAAATCGCTTCAAAGGCATCGGTCTGCTCTTTTAGCTTTGCATCATCGCTAGTTTTGCTAATGCTTGGGGTTTTGCTTGCTTGGTAGGCTGCTAGGGTGCTGCTTGTGTCGATTTTCATTGTTGCTCCTTTAATGTGTTAAAAAGTGGATTCTAGTCTTATGGATTCGGTCTTGGGTAGGCAATGTGATTGATTGCACGATTTTAGGGCAGCCGCAGACCTCTAGTCTAGCTCTACCCTAAAATTCGTGCAAAACAACCACAGCCCCACCACAATTCCTAGAATCCTAGAAGAAAAGGGGCTAAGTGTGAAATCCACACAGCCCTAGAATCCACCTTTCTCATAGAACCTCTATCGGCGCGGCGATCGCACCACTTTGGCGCATAGCCTCTAGGATAGAGATCATACTCTTTGGGCTTGCGCCCATTTTTTGCAAGGCTTTGACGACATTAGATATAGTCGTGTTGGGCTCGCTCGCACTGATTGTCGTGCTATTGGGATCAAAGCTTGTCGTAGAATCCAGCTTTTGCGCGCCTTTTTCATCAAGCAAGGGTTCATTGGTGATTTTTAGCGTTATATCACCGCTTGTAACCACCACAGGACGCACAGGTATGTCGATCCCTGCGACAATCGTGCCGGACTTTTCATCGATGATGATTTTGCTACCCATTGTGTAATCAATCTGCACTTCTTGGAGTAGGGCTAGGAACTCCACAGGGGTTAGATTTTCTGGGCGATTTAGCTTGATCGTGCGAGAGTCTATGGCTATGGCACTTTGCTCGCCAAAGGTGCTATTTAGCACTTGCTGGATTTTGATAGCATTTTGGAAGTTTGAAGTCTTTAGGCTTAGGGTTAGATCTTGCTGATTGCTTAGATTATAAGCGACTTCGCGCTCTACAACGGCACCTTGAGCGATCGTGGCATTTAGGAGATTGCTCGAGCTGCCTGTGCTCACCGCGCCTTGCGCTATGGCATAGATATTGCCATCTACTGCGGTCAGTGGAGTCATCACTAAAATTCCGGATTCTAGGGATTTGGCATCGCCTATGGAAGAAATTTGTATATCAAGCTTATCACCCTGTCTAGCAAACGCCGGGAGATTTGCGGTAACGACCACCGCAGCGACATTTTTGGACTTTATGCTCTCTGGGCTTACCTTGACATTCACGCCTTCAAGCATATTGGCGATGGATTGCATAGTAAATTTTGAGCTAGTTTTATCGCCCGTGCCATTAAGCCCGATAACTAGTCCATAGCCGATTAGCTGATTGCTTCTCACACCTACGATATTGGCTATATCGCCGATTTTTTCCGCATAGGCTTGCGTGCTAAAAAGCAGCAAAAATATCGCTGTCATTATGTAGCGGTGGCATTGCTTGTGCATTCTTGCAGTCATTATCTCTCCTTAGGATAAGCCATATTTGATGGGTATCGCTAGGATTCTAAGCAAAAAGGATTCCATAAATATTGTGCCAAAATAGCTTTGACTTATGTATATTTATAGTATTTATTTATTTTTTCGTTGTAGAATCTAGGCTCACATTCACACTAAAGGAGAAGTCTATGAACTCACTTCAAAAAAAGTTCGTTGCTACACTAGGGATTTTTGGCTGCGCTGTTGCGCTAAATGCTGCTGCGCCAGCAGATATTATTAAGACAAAGTGCCAAGCGTGCCACGGGGCAAATATGGAGAAGCAAGCTCTTGGTAAAAGCAAGATCACAAATACAATGACAGAAGAAGAGATCAAAAAGGATCTTCTAGGATATAAGGCAAAGACTTTGAATCACTTCGGTCTTGGCGCGACAATGTGGGGGCAAGCAGCAGCACTAAGCGATGAAGAAATCGATGCGCTTGCAAAATATATCCCTACTTTGAAAAAGTAAGTCTTAGAAAAATAAGCATTGTGTCTGCTGCTTAGCGGCGGGCGCACTTCTACTACAAATACTACAAAGCAGACTAGATTGAGATCTCCCAAAAACACAGACAAATCCGTATCCCCACAGATAGATCCAGCACAATTACTAGACCCTACACAAGATCGCAATGATAATGACGACAAGCTTGGACAAGATTTTTTGCGCGAGATCCAAGAAAATCCAGAAAATATCAAGCAGCTTTTAGAAGAATTTATCAACATTAGCTATCGTTATGAAAAAGATGTCAAAGATGCTAAAGCCCTGTATGAATGGCTCATAGAGACACTGCCGCAAGCTATTTGGGTCTATAATTACGATGGGAGCTTTTTCTACCGCAATACTCGCGCGATAGAGATTTCACACATAGTAGAATTGATACAAGCAAACCCCCAAGATAGCCTAGAATCCACTTTAGAAATTGAGTGCGACAAGCGGATTTTCCTTGTGCAAACAAGCTCTTTTCAAAATCGCTTGCTAATTACTGCCACAGATATTACAAGCCAAAAGCGTCAAGCCAGACTTGCTTCTATGGGGCAGATTTCCGCGCATTTGGCACACGAGATCCGCAATCCCATAGGCTCGATGTCTTTGCTTGCAGCGACATTGCAAAAATCAGCACTACAATCACAGCTCCCCATCATCGATGAGCTGCAAAAGTCCATTTTCCGCGTGGAGCGTATCATCAAAGCAACACTGCTGTTTTCTAAAGGCATTAGTGCCAATAAGCAGCCCCTAAGAATCTGTGAGCTGCAAGATGAGCTGCAAGCCTTTGTAAAAAGTTATAGCTTTAGCAAAGACATCGCATTTCACTATGCTTTTGCCGATAAAGTTGCCTATATGGATAAGGATTTGATCTTGATCGCTTTGCAGAATTTTTTATTTAATGCCATTGATGCGATAGAAGAGGGCGATAATGAATGCGGGCAAGTAGTGCTAGAGGGCGATATTACACAGGGGGAAGTGTGCTTTTTGATCAAAGATAATGGCAAGCCCTTTGATAATCCAAACATTCTCTTTGAGCCATTTGTTACCACCAAGCTTAAGGGTAATGGGCTAGGGCTAGCTCTGTCAAATCACATTATCCAAGCGCATTCTGGGCACATAGAGCTTAATGCCAAAGATAAGGAGTTTAGAATCTATCTCCCTAAAGTAAGTGTATAGGCTAGCTGATTATCATAGATTGGCTTAGCTCGCTGCTTTACTTATATGCAGGCTTGCAATAACAATATGATGAAAAAACACAATGGGCAAAAAGTGGATTCTAGGCTTTAGATGCGAGAATCTAGGATCGCATAATGAAGGGGATAAGACTAGGGCTATCAATGCAGCGTAATGCTTAATCTATAATCCTAGTCTGCCAGCCCTAAGCTTTTATAAAAACGGATTCTAGGCTTGCTGTGTGTTTAGCTTATATCCCACACCGCGTATGGTTTCAATCTTTTTCCCAAAGCTTCCAAGCTTATTGCGCAGGGTGTTGATATGCATATCCACAGTGCGTGTCTCTCCGCTAAGCTCATATCCCCACACAAGCTCCAAAAGCTCCTCCCTAGAAAATGTCCTATCGGGATTTTTCAGCAAGCAGGCAAGCAGATCAAATTCTTTCAAGGTGGTTTTGATCTCTTGATTGTCAAGAGTGATTGTGTGGCGTTTGGGCGATAGAGAGAGTGTATCTAGCACCAAATCCCCAAAATCATCGCCATTATAGCGGCGCAGCAAGGCGCGGATCCTAGCAAGTAGCTCTAGCGCACTAAAAGGCTTTGAGAGATAGTCATCAGCCCCTAGATCTAGACCTTTGATCTTGTCATATTCACTGCCAAGTGCGCTTAGTATGATTACAGGTATGTCGCGTGTCTTGCTCTTTTCCCGCAGGCGTTTTAGGATACTTAAGCCATTTTCATTGGGCAGCATTAAATCAAGCACGATGAGCGCAGGCAGCTCTTTGGTCAAGCTAGCATTAAAATCTAGCGCATTATCAAAGCCCTTGGCTTCGATATTTTGGCTTGAGAGCGCGTATAGCACAAGCTCCAAAATACTGCTATCATCTTCTAGCACATATACCATATAAGTCCTTATCGCAAATCTTGTGAGATTTTACCCAAATCTTCCGCCGATGTAATCTTTAGTGCGCTTGTCTTTGGGGCTATTAAACATCGCATAAGTTGTGTCAAACTCCACCACTTCTCCAAGCAAGAAAAACGCTGTTTTATCCGAGATTCTAGCGGCTTGCTGCATATTGTGCGTAACGATTACTATGGTGTATTTTTGCTTCAGCTCACTGACTAGCTCCTCGATCTTTAGCGTAGAGATGGGGTCTAGTGCGCTTGTAGGCTCGTCCATTAGTAGCACTTCTGGATTGACAGCAAGGGCGCGTGCGATACAGAGTCGCTGCTGCTGCCCACCACTTAGCCCAAGGGCAGATTTTTTTAAGCGGTCTTTAAGCTCTTTCCACAAAGCCGCACCTTTTAAGCACCGCTCCACTATTTCATCAAGCTCGGCTTTTTTCTTTATGCCGTGGGTTTTGGGACCGAAAGTGATGTTGTCATATACGCTCATAGGGAAAGGATTTGGCTTTTGAAACACCATCCCCACGCGCTTGCGCAGGATATTGACATTGTAGTCTTTGTAAATATCCTTGCCCTCAAGCAAGATTTTGCCACTTACTTGACAATCAGTTACTAAGTCATTCATACGATTTAAGCAGCGCAGAAGGCTAGATTTGCCGCAACCACTTGGACCGATAAAGGCACTTACTTCATTTTTGAGCAAGTTGAGATTGATGTTTTTAAGCGCGTGGAAGTCCCCATAGTGGAGATTCATACCTTTTAGCGTGAAAATATCTTTTGATTTTGGGGCTTGAGACTTGGCGTTTTGCATTATTGCTCCTTGGTGTTGTTATGCTGGCATAGGCGGGCTAAACTTTTTAGCGACAAAGTTTGATAAGAGATTTAGAGCTATGACCACGAGCAAGATTACCACCGCACTTGCGGCGGCTTGATTGATATAAAGCCCTTCATTAAGTAATTGATACAAATGCACACTAAGTGTCCGCCCAGAATCCATAGCTACCGCCACTTGCGCCACACTCCCTGATGTATAGAGCAGCGCAGCACTCTCGCTGATGATGCGCCCTATGGATAAAATCACCCCAGATAGCACGCCGCTTACCGCACAAGGCAGGATAATGCGAAATAACACCACAAGTTTTGGCGCACCAAGCCCAAAGCCCGCTTCTTTGTAAGTCTCTGGCACGCATTTTAGGGCTTCTTGGGTGTTGCGCAAGATCAGCGGCAGCACCATAATGCTTAGGGTAAAAGCCCCTGCTAGCATAGTGAAAGTATTATCAAACACATAGATGACAAAAACAATGAAGCCAAACAGCCCATATACGATAGATGGAATCCCAGCCAATGTTTCTGAAGCCATATTGATCGTGCCAACAAACCACGAATCAGGCTTGGCGTATTCTTGTAGGTAGATTGCTCCTAGAATGGCGATGGGCGCGGAGCAGAGTAGGGATATGACCACGATTATAATGGTATTGATGATAGCTGGGAGCATAGAGACATTTTCTGTGGTGTATTTCCACTCAAAAAGCGTGGCATTTAAATGCGGCAGCCCACTATACAGGATATAGCCCACGATAAGCGCAAAGACAGCGATCGTAAGTGTGATGGCTATATACACACTTACTCGCAGGATAAGTGATAAGAGATCATTGTGGGCTGTGGTGCCACGCGTTTGTGTCGCTTGCTTTTGGGGCTTTAGCTTTGCTTGCTTGCTTGGTAGCTTTGTGGTATGAGCTTTTGCCATAGTGTCCCTTGAGTATTAAAGAATCTAGCTAGGATTATAAAGTGAGTATGTAAAAGCCTTTCACCACATTGTAAAGGCTTTGTAAAATGCCTATAACTCCACGCAGATACGGAAACATTTAGAAATCGACCACGCGCAATGTATGTCAAAAATCACTAAACATATATTGTGTTTAACAATTTTTGCTAGTATTCCATCTCCAAAATCTCAAAACACAAGGTGAGTTTATGAAAAAATCGTTTCTCTTCACTTCAGAATCTGTAACAGAAGGACACCCAGATAAAATGGCAGACCAAATCAGTGATGCGGTGCTTGACTACATCATTGAGCGAGATAAAAATGCACGGGTAGCGTGTGAGACGCTTGTAAGCAATGGCTTTTGTGTCATCGCTGGGGAGCTAAAGACAAGCGTATATGCCCCTATGCAAGAAATTGCTAGAAAAGTCGTGCAAGAAATCGGCTACACAGATGCGCTCTATGGCTTTGACTACCGCAGTGCAGCGGTGCTAAATGGCATTGGCGAGCAAAGCCCGGATATCAATCAAGGCGTGGATAGAGCCGATGGCGAGATAGGTGCTGGCGATCAAGGGCTTATGTTTGGCTATGCGTGTCGTGAGACGCCCTCTCTTATGCCTTTGCCTATTTGGCTTTCACACCGCATTACAGAAGGCTTAGCAACAAAACGCAAAGATGGCACACTGCCTTTTTTGCGCCCAGATGGCAAATCTCAAGTTACCGTGCGTTATGAAGATGGCAAGCCTGTAGGCATTGATACAATCGTTATATCAACGCAGCACAGTCCAGAGACACAGCAAACACATTTGAAAGACGCAGTCATTGAAGAAATCGTGCAAAAGGTGATCCCACAAGAATATCTCAACGATAATATTCGTTATTTTGTCAATCCCACAGGCAAATTTGTCATCGGCGGACCACAAGGCGATGCAGGGCTAACCGGGCGTAAAATCATCGTGGATACTTATGGCGGGAGCTGTCCGCACGGAGGCGGGGCATTTAGCGGGAAAGATCCTAGCAAGGTAGATAGAAGTGCGGCGTATGCAGCTCGCTATGTAGCTAAGAATCTTGTAGCAAGTGGCGTGTGTGATAAAGCAGTCGTGCAAGTAGCCTATGCTATCGGCGTGGTAGAGCCTATATCAATCCTTGTAGATACGCAAGGCACAGGCAAAGTAGAAGACTCCGTGCTGACAGAGTGCGTGAAAAAGGTCTTTAGACTTACGCCTAAAGGCATTATAGAATCACTTGATTTGCTTCGCCCTATTTATCGCAAAACTGCAGCGTATGGACACTTTGGGCGAGAATTGCCTGAATTTTCTTGGGAGAAAACTGATAAGGTTGAAGCGATTAAAGATTTCTGTGGAGTGAAGTAGTAAGCCCTAGAATCCGGTTTTGAGCATTGTTTGTTGGCTACTAAAGAATTTAGGCTGTCTTGCTTCTAAAGAACTTGCATTGCTTGCTTTCTAAAGAAGCTTCGCTGCGCTTGCTTTGCCGTGTCGCCGTTGTCAGCTCGCAATGACAGGGGATTAGCTCTTTGTATGGTATGTATCTCATCATCGCTTAGGTTGTAGAGTGTATAGACTAAAGAGTCAATTTTGGATTCTAGCTCTTTTTACTTATGGATTGCTTCGGCTACGCCTCGCAATGACGGAGAAAAGCGTTTTACTTGTCATTGCGAACGCAGTGAAGCAATCCATACTAGAATCCACTTTTACTCCTTTTCTATTGTTTCTATCTCATCGTTTGTGAGATTGTAGAGTGTATAGACTAGGCTGTCAATTTTGGATTCTAGCTTTTGTAACTTACTACTTTTTAAATAATTTGCTATGGCTTCCCACACGCAAGGCGTTAAGCTGCAAAGTATCATCACATAGCTCATAGATTAGCAATAAATCTAGCTTAATATGACGCTCTCTAAAGCCCTGCAAGTTTCCACTTAACGCGTGGTCTTTGTGCTTTGGCTCTAGTGTCGCACCTGTGGTTAGCTTATCTATAAGCGCGTCAGTCAAATCTTTGTCTTTTGTTTGCAGCTTTTTGTAGTCTTTGATAAAGCTTTTTGTGAAATTGACATTATAGCTCGCCATTATCGATCGCCTTCCTAAACTCAGCCACATTGGTGTAAGTCTTTAGCGTGCCTGCTGCTCTCTCTTTTTCAAGCTCTGCTTTTGCCTTTAGAATCTCTTTTTCAAATTTTGTAAGCTTTGGCTTTTGCACCTTGCATTTTGCGTTATCAATCTTTGCTAGACTTTTTATCGCGGTGTAAAGCTCTTTGCTGGCGTTTTCTATAGTGATTGTCATTGGCTCTTCCTTATCGTTTTGTGTGGCTTAGATTCTAGCATTAGTTTTCTATGTTTTGGAATCTATGGTTGCGATTTCATCATAGCTTAGGTTGTAGAGTGTATAGACTAAAGAGTCAATTTTGGATTCTAGCTTGTGTGCGTTGCGAGCGTTATTTTCTGCGTGGCAATCTATAAGCCTTTGTAGGTGTTTTCATCTCTTTTGGCTACTTTGATAATTTGGATAACTTGAAAAGTATCATTTTTGACAATGCCGATAATCCTATAATCCCCAAGTCTCCAGCGGTAGCGATTGTCATTGAAGCCTTGTAAATGCTTTGCATTTGGTAGGGTGCAAGGATTTTCGCAAGTTGCCAAGCTTTCGTTGAGAAAAATATCTATTTTTACAAATTCTCTCGGTGCTGATTTTGCTAATTTTTTTAAAAATTTAATAACTTTCTTTTCGTATGCAATGTTATAGCTCATTGCCATAATCCCTGCTTATCTCTTGCTCTATTTCTATTTTTAATCGCTCTTGCTCTTGTTTTGACATTTGACTTTTTAGTTCATTTGCGATTTTGTCAAGCCCAGATTGCTCTCGTGTAGCAAATTCATATTTTGGAGAATCTAAACTCTCCTTCATTTTTGATTTTAGGAATTTAATAAGCTCTTTATTGGCATTTAAATCTGCTTTGATTTTCTGCTCCTTTTTTTCTGCATTTAGGAGAGAGTTTAGAAGCTGCCGCCTGCTCATATTCGCATATTTGTCATAGTTTGTTGCAATCATATCTACCCCTTTCCGCTTCTTTTATTATTATTGAGCTTACGAAATATAGCAAATTATAGAAAATAACCATTAGCCTAGTTAAGAGAATTCACTTGTTTTTTATGGATTGCTTCAGCCCTAAAGGGCTTCGCAATGACTGGGAAAGGGGGGTGGTCATTAGCAACGCAGTGAAGCAATCCATACTAGAATCCACTTCCCCAAACAATTAAAGCAACTTTAAGGCGTAGGTATCTATAATCGCCCCCATACTTTCTAGAGATAGAAAGCATCGGCTTACTTGTATAAGGTAAGTTTCCCTGTCTTAGAGCAGGGGTTACTCACTTCTTTTAGTGCTGCCCTTAGTCTTTTCCTATGATATTTTCCTTTACTTTATGCTTTATCAGTGTGAATTCTTTAGTATCCACATTTGCAAGTAGCCTTTCTACCCTTTTGCTATCAAATACCCTTATTTGCCCAAGTAGTGCGACTTGTAGCTTCCCCTTGCTATCGGCAAATTTATGATAGAGTTTGCCGCTTTTGCCTTTAGTTTTACTGCTAAGGGGGACTCCCAAAAACAGCTGATTATAAAAACATTTAGCACAAGCACAGGGCGCGTGAAAGTGGAGTCCTTGCCATAGACTTCACTGCCTACATTCTGCCCTATGGATACCCAATAGATTCTGCGTGGTTGTATGTTTTTGGCGTGTGTTTTGCTATGGATAGATTGCTTTGTAGTATTCCATAGCTCAAATCTTGCATTATCATTCACTGCGTGTCTCCTGCACTGCTTTAAGGCGTGATTCTAGCATTAGTTTTCTATGTTTTGGATTCTATTATTTCTATCTCATCGTTTGTGAGATTGTAGAGTGTATAAACTAAAGAGTCAATTTTGGATTCTAGCTCGGCGGTGTCGGTGGTTTTGCTGTCATTGCGAGCTTTGGCGTAAAGCAAAGCGTGGCAATCCACTTTCACACTAGAATCCGCTTTTGGTTTGTGGATTGCCGCGCGGTGCAAGCACCGCTCGCAATGACGGGGAAAGCGTTTTATTTGTCATTAGCAACGCTGAAGCAATCCATACTAGAATCCACTTTTGCCTTTAGGGTCTATTTTTTAAACAGCTCACTATGGCTGCCTATGCGTATGCAAGAGAGTAGCAATGCTTCTTTATCTTTTTTATACACGAGTAGCAAATCTGGCATTATATGGCACTCTCTATATCCACTATAATTGCCGATAAGCTTATGGTCTTTGTGCTTTGGCTCCAGGGGTAGGTCATAGAGCAGGCGATTTATCAGCGATTTTGCTTGTAGCTTTTGGGCTTGGGAGAGCTTTTTATACTGCTTTTCAAATCTACTTGATGTTTCTAGCTCATATTTTGGGCTATCCATTAGCTTGCATAGCCCTTTCAAACTCTGCAAGGCTTTTGTATCGCTTTGTCTTACCCTCTCTTTGCTCTGCTTCAAACTCGGCGATAGCTTCTTGTATCTCTGCCTTTTGCATATCATCGTGCTGTGCGATGATTATGGCATTTGTGTTTTTCACTAGCTCGGTATAGGCTGGCAGAAACTCATCTTTGATATTTTCTATAATCAGCGTCATAGGCTCTTCCTTATCGTTTTGTGTGGCTTAGATTGTAGCATTAGTTTTTTATGTTTTGGAATCTATGGTGTGGATTTCTGTTTCGCTTAGGTCATAGAGTTTATAGACTAAAGAGTCAATTTTGGATTCTAGCTCTTTTTGCTTATGGATTGCCGCGCCGATTTCATCGGCTCGCAATGACGATTGGGGTTGGATTGCTTCGGCTTCGCCTCGCAATGACAGAATCTGCTCTACACATTGTATAATCTCATTCGCTAGGGGCTTGTTGGATTCTGTGATTTTGGGGATAGGGATTTTTCTTAGATACTCTGGATTTAAATCAATATTTCCAACTCCCCTTATTTCATCTAGTAATAAAGCAATATATTTTGAATTAAGTATCCCTAACAAATATAATAAATTGACTTGTTGCGATAAGTTTTCAAGGTCATTTCGTTCAAAGTTAGAAAATTTTTTTATACTTGAAATAATGCTTTTGTTATTTATGTTTTTAAGATTATGCCACAGCACACAAACCCTAATAGTTTGGTCGCAAATAGTTTTGTTAGTGTCTATGACTGACTTTAAATATCCTATTTTGTTAATTACAAGTTTTTCTGCTTCAAAAAGTTCTGGGAATCTTGGTTCTCTACATTGTGATGGACAGCGTTCTGTATTGTATTCAAGGTATTTAACATTTACTATTTGATATTTTTCAATATCTTTTCCTTCAATATATGCTCTATTATGGATTTTATCCATTGTTCTACTAATCAAATCTTTTTTTGTAAATTTATAATTTTTATTAGATTCACTTGAATGAAGTCCCATACCAACGCTTATATAGCAGAAGTCCCCTAGCGTATTTAATTTTTGATATTTATCAATTTCTCTTTCACCTGTAAGATTCCAAATAAAACTTTTTTCATCTTGTATGAATATGTTTCTATTCTTCTTATAAATACGCTCAATAGTATGATGATGTAATTTTGAAATAAAAATTTCATTGTTTGCATTGTTGTTTTGTATAAAAACGATACAATTTAAAACTTCAGCATTAAAGACTTTTGACTCGTGTAGGTCGGCAATTTCTACAAGGCTAAAATCTTTAAAAACATTTTCTCTGCTTTTTTGTGCGTATGGTTGATTTGTGTAGGGATATGGAATAATCATAGAACACATTCCATTGAAGTTTAGTATTTTCAATCCACGCTCTATAAAAGGGATATACAAATCCCATTTTTTGTGTAATGTTTTGTAGTATGAAATATTTTTTAATGTTTCTCTTTGTTGGGCTAAAAACTTATCTTTCATTTGATTTGGAGCAGATATATACGGCGGATTGCCGATGACGATGTCAAAGCCTTGAAGTCCAAACATATACTCGCTGTCAAAAAAGCCTGCCACAGAGTGTGGGTCGTAGGGATTCCATAGTGTCAATGGGCTCTCGCCTTGGTCGTGTAGGATAAGGTTTCTCGCTATGTGGGCGGCGGTCTTTAGGTAGTCTTGCTTTAGCTTCTCTCTGCTCTTTAGGTCTGCGGTGAAGTTAGCTTGGCGGATAGACTCTAGCTTTTGCTTGTCGGCTTGGTAGCCATCATACTCTAGTATAGAGTCTTTTGGCAGTGGGAGCAGGGAATTGGCACTTAGGAATTTGAACTCTAAGTTTGGCAGGGGGGCTATGGAGTGTGGGGACTCATCGACTATGAGCGATAGGAAGCAGCGCAAGCGTGAAATCTCTGTCGCCATAGGCTGAATGTCTATGCCGTAGATGTTGCTCTGCAGTATTTCTAGCTTGCGGGTGTAGGGGGAGCGGGTGTCGCCTAGCAGGTCTTGGAGGTCTAGGATCTCTTGCATAAGCCCTATGGGGAATGCCCCGCTGCCACAGGCTGGGTCTAGGACTTTTAGGGTGGATAGGGCGGCTAGGATTTGGGCGTGTGTGGTTGGGGGTAGGTGTGATGGGTCTTGGTGGAAAATTAGGGCGTGTAGAGTTTCTGGCGTTGGCTTTGCCGCGCTTTTGCGGGAGTCTGCGGCGTGGGCTTGCTCATTACCGCTTAGGTAAATCCCTTCGCCCACGCCTTGACAACCCACAAAATCATCGGCAAATCCTTCCGCCTGTGAGTCGTTTAGATTTTGTGCTTCATTCCTAGAATCCGCTTTTTTATTTGCGGCGTTTTTGCTGTCATTGCGAGCGGACTTGTCCGCGTGGCAATCCACACTAGAATCCACTTTTGATTTATGGATTGCCACGCTTTGCTCTCGCAAAGCTCGCAATGACGGGGAAAGGGCGGTCTGCTCGCGGCAGGATTTTTGCGCGGCTGTTTTATCGCTGCTTGTGGATTCTAAGATTTTGGAGCTAGAATCGTGGCTTTTCGAGCCGCGCGCGGAGATAAGCCTTGAGTGGCTATCGCACAAGCGCGGCGATGAAATCCGCGATTCTAGCCCAAAAGCTGAATCCATTTTAGACAAAAGGTATTGGTAGAGAGAAGTGCGACACATATACTGCACAATCTCCCTCGGTGTATAGTAGCTCCCTGTCGATTTACGCAATGAGCTAGTAGAGTCCTTGCGATTATCAGTAAATAGCTCGCTCAAAAGGCTCTCAAACACCATACCCAAAAGCTCTGGGTTTAGCCCTACTTCTTGGGCGTCTGGGGTGGATTCATCAATGCTGAAGTGGTAGCTTTCAAGCAGGGTGAAAAGCTCGGCTAAGGGGGTGTTGGGGACTTTTAGGGTGGTGTGGTAGGCGGTGGGGCGGCTTGGGGAGTAGAAGTCGCTTGCCTGTGGGGCGAAAAGCCCGCCGTTTAGGTAGGGGATCTGCTCTAAAAGGGCGGCTATGTGTGGGTCTAGCAGGGCGTAGTCTCGGGCGTTTTTGGGGGTGTTTAGCGTGGAGAAAAAGAGCGGCTCTAGGACTTCGTGGTAGTAATTGCCGCTTAGGGTGGTGCTAAAAATGGCTGTATCTATAATGCCCTTTTTCTCTAGGAATTTGCAAAAAAGCAGGCGGGAGAGGAGGCGGAGGGAGAATTCGCGTTTAGTGTTGTCTTGGGAGGCTTGGCTGGTGGATTCGGCTTTGCGCGATAAATCGGCGATTGCTTCACACTCTCGGCGGTTACGCACGCCAAGTGCGCGCCCTTGAGAGTGCTCGCAAAGCCCCGATTTCTCATCGCAAATCCTAGAATCCTTTGCTTGCTCGCTTAGATTTTGAGCGGTTTTCTTAGAATCCGCTTCGTTGCTAGAATCCGCTTTTTTCTTGTCATTGCGAGCGGACTTGTCCGCGTGGCAATCCATAGCTTCATCGCTAGAATCCGCTTTTGATTTATGGATTGCTTCGGCTTCGCCTCGCAATGACGGAGTGGGGTGGATTGCTTCGGTCGCTTCGCTCGCTCGCAATGACGGAGTGGGGAGCTGGATAGAGTCTATCAGCGCGATAAAAATCCCCACAACCTCTTGGTAGAATTTTTCATTTAAGCTTTCTATGCTTAGGGCTTTAATGCTCTCTTGGTAGAGCTGATCAATAGGCGTGGGCATTTGCTTCTTATGCTTGGAGGCTTTGGCTATGGAGTCAAGATTGCGCAAATGCCCTTTGCTAGGGGAGAGTAGGGATAGATCTTTGATGATTATGACTCTTTCTAGCACATCTTGGTCTGCGGCGCGCTTATGCTCTCTGCGCGTGGCGAAGCTTATGGTAAGTAGGTCTTCTTGCGGATTTAGGAAGAAGATGATGTTGTAGGAGGGGATGGCGCGGTTTATGGCTTGGGTGGCTTTGGCATAGAGAGATTTGGAGAGTGTGGCACTAGGCTTTGAGCAGATAAGGCTAAAGGCTAGGTTTGTATGCCCTAGGCTAGAGCTAGAGAGAGTCTCGCTGCTAGCAGCAGAGGCAAAGCATACAATCGCGCCGCCAAAGTCAAACTCTCCATAGCTCTGCTCTAGGGCGTGCAGGGCTTGCGCGTCTGCTTGGGCTACTTCTAGGGAGAAAAGCTCATAGATAAGTGCTTTGAAGCTTTGTGCTAGATCTTTGGGGCTAGCTTTGTGGTGGGATAGGGGGGAGAGATGGGGGGTCATTTTTGCTCCTTTGGTTTGGGTTTGGCTTTAAGCGATTCGGCTTTCTAAAGAAACTGCGCTTCGCTTGTTTTGGGTAGGCAATGCGGCAGTGTTGCGATTTTTGTGAAAGGCACGAACGCCAAGTTCGCTAACCTTCCCCAAAAATCGCAAAGCTCCCACAGCCCCACCGCAAATCCTAGAATCGTGGTGGGCTGGCTGGGTGGCTTGGGTGAAAATCCTAGAATCCGCTTTTTTATCCACTTTTTGTTTAGTGGCGTTTTTGCTGTCATTGCGAGCAAGCGCGGTAGCGATTGCGTGGCAATCCATACTAGAATCCGCTTTTTCTAAAGAAGCTACGCTTTGCGATTTTTGTGCGTTTGTATCAAAAGTGGATTCTAGGGTTTGTGGTTTTGGTGGTGTGGATTGCCACGATTTTGCTAGCGCAAAATCTCGCAATGACGAGAGATATTTCGCCTGTGGCTCAATATGACAAGAAAGGGCGTTGGGGCTAGAATCCGCTTTTTCTAAAAAAGCTACGCTTTGCGATTTTTGGGCGGTTTTATGGATTGCTTCGCCGCCGTTGTCGGCTCGCAATGACAGAGAAGCTTGATTTTCTTCTTCAAGGATTCTAGGAGTTTCGGTGGTGCTAGCGGTGTTTTTTAAGGATTTTAGGGGGGAGCAAGAGTCTGCGGTTGCCCTAAAACAAGGGACACCGCTCGCCGTAGGCGATGTTTCTTTAGTAATTTTCGCAACACTGCCGCATTGCTCACCCAAGACCGAATCCCCCTTAGAAAAAGTGCTCATAGACTCTTTGCCTTATAGTTTGCCAGCTCGCTAAAGTCCGGATTGACAAACAAAAATGCAATGAGTGTAAAGCGTTTTTTCTCGATAGAGTAGAGTCCGCTATCGCGCGTTTTTATACTGGCTCTGGCTTGGCTGTGGGATAGTATCTGTGCTTCTAAATCTTTGGCTATATCTTTGAAAATAGCTTGCAAGAAAGCGATATTTTCATAATCTTGGCTGGCTCGCTCTAGGGAGCTAAACTCCGCTTTATCGGCTTCGTTTATGCTGGCAAAGTCTCTAAGCTGTGAGAGGTTGCGGCTGCAGTCGCTATCGCTCACAGATGGCAGGAGCTTCTTGCTAGCGCAGTTGTAGAGGGTGTAGTAAGTTTTCTTACTCTCATCTTGCAAGGCGGCAAAGATGAGATTCTGGGCTAGGGTGCTTGCGCTTGTGGAGCTTGATCTAGCGATAGAAAATATGCCATTTGGCAGGTGGCTTTGGTGCTTCTCGCTTAGCATAGAGCCTAGCACAGAGCTTGGGGATAGGAGATAGTCTTTGGTCTCATCAAGTGCGCTTAGCTTGCTATCTAGGGCTTGGTAGGCTTCTTGTCTGGCTTGCTGGCTTGGCTCTTGCTCAAGGCTTGTGCCAAAGAAGTTTTTCTGCGTGGTGGTGGTAGCTGCCGCTTGGGTCTTGTGGGCTATGCGTGATTCTAGCTTGATGTAGGATTCTAGCTTGATATGTGGGAAAAAGTGGTAGATATGTATCTGTGCGTGGCTGCTGCCGATACGATAGATCCGCCCTATGCGCTGGATCGCACGCACGGGATTAAAGGCTATGTCCCAATTGATGAGATTGGCGCAGTCTTGGAGATTTTGCCCCTCGCTAATGCAGTCGCTAGCTACGAGAATATCTATGGGCTTTTCGCCGCTAGCTAGGGTGTATTTCTGTGATTTGGGGGAGAAGAGTCGCTTGTTTGCATTAAACTCTTTGGTCTTGGTCTCGCCTGTAATGCTAGCTATGTGTAGCTTAGGGTAGCTAGCCTGCAAGCTTTGCTTAATGGTCTCGCAAGTGATGATAGACTCGCTAAAGATTAGGAGCTTCTGGCTGTGGATACTCTCGCCTAGGGCGTCTATGATCTTGCATACTTGGGTAAATTTCTCGCTTCTAGCAAAGTGCTTTTGCGCATTGTAGGGGGAGATCCTTTCAAGGATAGATTCTAGCTTGGATAAATCCTGCTCACATAGCTCTCTAAAGCGCGGAGATAGCTTGGTGATATAGCCATATTCGTAGCATTTCTTGAGTCTTGTGGGGAAGATCGCGGCATCTTCATCAAGCAAGTCATCTTGCCTTTCTTCTAGCTCTTTGGCAGAGAGGAAGCTGCGGTGGTAGGCGATGATCGTGCCTAGGATTTTGGAGAATGCATCTAGGGAGGATTCTAGGGCTTTTAGCAAGCTCATCGCTAGGAAGCCCCTTGGCGTGGTGTAGTCGCCTAGATTTTCTAGCTGCTTGTCTTGTAGGATTTCTCTAATGGAGTCTGGGAGAAAGGGGTAGGGGTCATAGATACTAAAGCTGATAGACTCACTTGTCTTATCATCGCCAAGTCCTAGGATTTGCACAAGCTCTTCATAGCTAAAGTCTATCCCACTAGGCACGCTTGATAGGAAGAGCTTGGGCGCGATGTGGGCTTTGGGGAGGTGCTTGCCCCAAAGCTTTAGCTGGGATTCTATCTCGCTGCTTTGTGTGGTGTAGATAGTATGGGTGAGCCTATAAAAGTCCTTGTGGATTGGGGCGTTGGACTCTAGGGCTTTGTCTGCTTGGGCGCAGACTCTAGCTAGGTTTAGCGTGTCGCCGCCTATGGTGATTGTGGGGTTGATTAGGGCTAGTTGATTGGATAAATCGGTGATTTTGTTGTTGATAGGTGTCGCGCTAAGGAGCAACAGGCGTGCGGATTTGCTGAGATTGGCTTGGAGCTTGTCGTATTGGTTTTGGCGTGATTTTGCCGAGCCGTTGCGGAGATTGTGGCTCTCATCGATGATGATAAGGCTGGCGTATTTAAGTAGTTTTTGCACTTTTTCATCTGGGTTGGCGGCTTGGTGGTAGCTTATGATATGGGTGCAGAAGCTAAGGTCTGCTATAAATGTGTCGTGTGGGCTTTGCGGAGCTTGGCTAAAGTAGCTCTCCCACTGGGCACAGAGCTTGGGAGGGGTGATTATGACAATATTGCTATATGCGCTTAGCACGCCTAGGGCGGTGAGTGTTTTACCCGCGCCCACAGAGTCCGCGCATAGGGCTACCTTGTAGGTTTTAAGCCGCTTTTGCAGCTCTTTTGCCGCTTTTTGCTGGAAAGGATAGAGTCCAAATGCCTTGCTCCCTTGCTCTATAAGCGCATTTTCATCACTATCTAGATCGGCTTCTGGGTGCTCTAGCAGGGCATAGAGCTTGGCGAAAATATCCTTAGGGCTGTGGTAGAAAAAGCTCGTGCTTAGGGCTTCTTGGACTTGCTTGGTGCTATCTTGGCAGGCGTGTAGCATTTGGTAGAAATACTCTAGGGCGGCTTGCGTGTCGGCTTTGGAGTCGCATACTAGGTTTAGCTCTTTGTTGCTCTTATTGTCATAGAGTCCTAATCCGCTGGCGGTGAAATTTGAGCTGCCGATGATGGCAGTTTGCGTGCGATTTGGCGTGTCTTTGGTGTGGAAGACATAGAGCTTTGCGTGGATAAGAGTGCTTTTTTCTTGTAGCATAGCGATGTGCGTGGGCGTGTCGCTGATAAATCTATATGCCTTGCGCGTGGTGCGTAAGCTCTCTAGCTGCTCTGTGTAATCAACTATGCGTAAATCATAGGGATCTTGTAGGAAAAATCGCACTTGATCTGTGTCTTTTGTCGATGGGTCTTGCGTGCCTAGGATAAGGGTTAGGGAGCGGATCTTGTGTGCGTGGGTGGAGAGATACTCTAGGGCTTTGGCATTGAAGTAGCCACTGATTATAGCGATGTCGCAGCTGTGGTCCTCAAAGCTGTGGAGTATGGACTCTATACTGCTAGCTAGGGTGTTTGGCGGCTCGTTGGTGATGAGATTGGATCGTGTGAGATTGGTGGGGGCTGTGCGGATCTGTGTGGGGGCAGAGCTGGATTCTAGTGTGGGGCTACTTTGCTGCTGCCCCCCCCTAATCGACTTTTGGCAGTGGTGCTAGACTCTTGCAAATGCTTCATCGCTTGAAATGCTCCTTAGAGAGTGTGGGTCTTGGATTGTGGGCTAGCTTTAAGCGTGTGCTTAAAGCTAGAGAAGTTATAGGGCGAAGTCTTTGATCTTGTCAAATTCTAGGTATTTATAGACTTTAGAGGTGTCTTGCCCTAGCTTTTGTGGGACTATTTGGAGGTATTCTTCAAGGCTTGGAAGTCGCCCGAGCTTGGCACACACCGCGCCTAGCTCCGCGCTGCCTAGATAGACTTGCGCGCCTTTACCCATACGATTGTCGAAGTTTCTTGTAGAGGTGGAGAAGACCACGGCATTATCTTTCACGCGCGCTTGATTGCCCATACAAAGGCTGCAGCCGGGCACTTCGATCCTAGCACCTGCTGCGCCAAAGAGAGAGAAGTAGCCCTCATCGCTTAGCTGCTTAGAATCCATTTTTGTAGGAGGCACAAGCCAAGTGCGTGTGGCAGACTGCCCTTCGTTTTTCATAATCTCGCCAAACGCCCTAAAATGCCCGATATTTGTCATACAGCTACCGATGAAGACTTCATCGATATTTTTGGGGCGTTTAGGATCTGCTAGGATCTCGCTTAGTGTGGCTACATCATCAGGGTCATTGGGGCAGGCTAGGATAGGATCTGTGATTTCATTTAGATCAATCTCAATCACCGCGGCATACTCGGCATCTTTATCCGCTCTTAGCAAGACGGGGTTATTGATCCACTCGCGCATTTTTTCCGCGCGGCGTGCTAGGGTCTTGGCATCGCCATAGCCGTCTTTGATCATTGCGTTGATGAGTGAAATATTGGATTCTAGGTATTCGATTATGGGCTCTTTGTTTAAGGCTATGGTGCAAGCAGCCGCACTGCGCTCGGCACTCGCATCACTTAGCTCAAACGCCTGCTCGACTTTGATATTTTCTAGCCCTTCGATCTCTAGGATTTTGCCGCTGAAGATGTTCTTTTTGTTTTGCTTGGGGACGGTTAGGAGTCCTTGCTTGATAGCGTAGTAAGGGATCGCATTGACAAGATCGCGCAGGGTGATGCCCGGATTCATCTTGCCTTTGAAGCGCACAAGCACGGATTCTGGCATATTAAGTGGCATAGAGCCTGTAACTGCCGCAAAGGCTACAAGCCCGCTGCCTGCTGGGAAGCTAATGCCTATGGGGAAGCGAGTGTGTGAGTCTCCACCTGTGCCAACGGTATCTGGCAGGCAGAAGCGATTGAGCCACGAGTGGATCACGCCATCTTTAGGGCGTAGGGCGACACCACCGCGATTGCGCATAAAATCTGGCAAAGTCGCTTGCAAGCTCACATCAGCAGGCTTGGGGTAGGCTGCTGTGTGGCAGAAGCTTTGCATCACAAAATCCGCGCTATAACTTAGGCTGGCAAGCTCTTTGACTTCATCGCGAGTCATAGCACCGGTGGTGTCTTGGCTGCCCACGGTGGTGGCGATTGGCTCGCAGTATTCGCCTGCTCTAACCCCATCTTTGCCGCACGCGCGACCGACCATTTTCTGCGCTAGGGTGAAGCCCTTGGTGCTAGATTGTGGCTGGGCAGGCTTGGCAAAGCCCTCAAACTCGCCTAGCCCTAGGAATTTACGCGCCTTGTTGGTAAGCCCTCGCCCGATGATAAGGGGGATCCTCCCGCCCGCGCGGATTTCATCAAAGATTGTATTTGGGCTTAAGGTGAATTTGCTTACCACCTCGCCATTTTTCACAATCTCGCCACTATAAGGCTTAAGCGTGATAATATCGCCCTCTTTTAGCTTATCGACATTGGCTACCACAGGCAAGCAGCCGCTATCTTCACAAGTGGCAAAAAATATTGGCGCGATAATGCCGCCTATCACAAAGCCGCCGCTTTTTTTGTTTGGCACAAATGGAATGTCATTGCCAAAATGCCATACGATAGAGTTGCAAGCGGATTTGCGGCTGCTACCTGTGCCGACCACATCGCCGACATACACGACACTAGCACCATTATCCTTGGCGATTTTTTTGATATTTTCTATGCGAGATTCGTAGTTATCTATGCGGCTTTTTAGCATAGCTTTAGCGTGAGTGGGTATATCACTTCTGGTGAAAGCATCGCTTGCTGGGCTTAGGTCATCGGTGTTGGTCTCGCCATCGATTTTAAGCACGGCAAGCTTAATCTCCTCTGGCAAGGCAGGCTTATGCAAAAACCACTCTGCATTTGCCCACGACTCGATGATTTCTTTTGCTAGGGTAGAAGTTTTGCTCATCGCCGCAATGGTATCAAAGGTGTCATAGATAAGCAGTGTGTGCTTTAGC
The DNA here is from genome assembly GCF_900451095.1 of Helicobacter canis. Taxonomy (NCBI): domain Bacteria; kingdom Pseudomonadati; phylum Campylobacterota; class Epsilonproteobacteria; order Campylobacterales; family Helicobacteraceae; genus Helicobacter; species Helicobacter canis. The sequence continues at coordinate 1,515,518 of NZ_UGHV01000001.1, forward strand.
CCATTTGCTGCGGTTTGTGCTACTTGCTTGTCGCTATTTTCTAGGGCTTTGATGAGATAGGGGACATTGTAGCCTCCTAGCATTGTGCCAAGTAGCTTTGCTGCTAGCTCTGGGGAGATGCTCTTGCAGGATTTGCCGGCGATGATCTCGCCTAAAAATTCAGCCTTAAGCTTGGCTCCTTCATCGACTCCGGGGCTTACGCGATTGGTGAGCAAATCAAGTGCGAAGTCTTGCTCCTCCTTGCTAGCAGCGGAATCTAGCAGGATTTTGATCACTTCGCTAACTTGCGTTTGCGTAAGTGGTAGTGGTGGGACGCCTTCTTTGGCTCGCTCTTGCACGGCGTTGTTGTAGTCTGTGATAAATGCTTGCATTGGGGTTCTCCTTTTCATTGTTGGGGTTGCTTTGAGAATTTCTAGTATAGCAAATCTTGCGCTAGCATAAGTTTAATTATTTCTTAACTTTTCTTTGTTTTATGCTTTGCAGTATGTGGCGTATAGCAGGATTTGCCTATGGCTTACAATCCGCCAAATCGCCTTGTGCGTGAGTGAAACTCCTCAATAATGCGCGCTAGCTCGTTGGTATTAAAATCTGGCCACAGCGTCTGGGTGAAAGCTAGCTCGGCATAGCTTGCTTGCCATAACAAAAAGTTTGAGAGTCGCTGCTCGCCACCTGTGCGGATAAGCAAATCCACATCGGGCATATCTGCAGTATCAAGCGCATTGGCTAGAGTGGATTCTAGGGCTTTGGCGGCTTCTTGCGGATCATCACTAAGCTTTGGGCTTGCTAGCACAATCTTGTGGCAGGCTCTGGTGATCTCATTGCGCGAGCCGTAGTTTAGGGCTAGGGTTTGGGTCAAGTTTGTGTAGTGGGAGGTGGAGGATTCTAGGTCTAAGATTAGATGCTTTAATGGCTGGGAGAAGAAGTCTATATCCCCAATCGCGCGGAATCTAATGGCATTGTCGTGGTAGGTCTTGGCTTCATCGCGCAAATATCGCTCTAAAAGCTTCATAAGGAAATCGACCTCTGTTTTGGGGCGATTCCAATTCTCTGTGGAGAAGGCATAGAGTGTGAGATAGCCTATATCGTGCTTGGCGCACCAATTTGTGATCGTGCGGACATTGCTCGCGCCTTTTTTATGTCCTGCTTGTCGTGGCTTGCCTTGTAGCTGTGCCCATCTGCCGTTGCCGTCCATAATGATTGCTAGGTGCATTGTATATCCTTTTTTTTGGTGGATTCGGCTTTGCGCGATAAATCGTGGATTGCTTCGCGCGTGCTGCAGTTACATACGCCAAGTATGCGCCCTTGCACGCACTCGCAAAACCCCGATTTATCATCGCAAATCCTAGAATCCTTTGTTTGCTCTTGTAGAGTTTGAGTGGTTTAAAAGTGGATTCTAGCCTAGAATCCACTTTTGCTGCTGCCTATTCACTTGGCTACAAAGCACATTTTGAGCCGTTTTCAATCCTTTGTGCTCGTGTAGAGTTTGGGTGGTTTCAAAAGTGGATTCTAGACTAGAATCCACTTTTGACATTGCTGCTTTTCTTGCTGCTCTAGAATCCACTTTCGCGCCTTATGACTAGATCCAATCACTTCCCCAAGCAAAACTGCCCAAACATACTATCAAGCACTTCTTCACTATTGTAGGGGTGGGTGATATGCCCTATGGATTCTAGGGCATCTTTGATATGGTAGGCAAACAGCTCTAATTCTAGGGAGTCTAGCTTGGTGCAAGCACTTTGTATATGGGCTTGTGTTTGTGCGATTGCCTCTTGCTGGTAGGGTGCGCTTAGGATAATGTCTTGGTAGGATTCTTGGGCTAGGGCTTGTGCGATCGCGCTATAAAGTATGCTAGCAGTGGCGGATTTATCTAGGGCATTTACCGCGATTGTAGCGGCAGAAGTGGATTCTAGGCTTTGGAGTGTGGCTGAATCTAGTCTGCTTGGGAGGTCGCATTTGTTGATTATAGGGAGTATTTTGGGGGGGCTTTGGCGGCTTGCGCCCTCTTCTTGCACGAGTGCTATTATCGCTTCATCTTGAGTATCTAGAGGGCTAGAGCCATCGAAAACGACAAGGATTATGCTCGCTTCTTTTAGGGCTTGGAGGCTCTTTTCTATGCCTTTGGATTCTAGGGGGTCGGTGCTTTGGTGTATGCCAGCGGTGTCAATAAGCCGCACGCGGTGAGATCCTATCAGCAACTCCTCTTCAATGCTATCGCGCGTGGTGCCGGCTATGGGAGAGGTGATGGCGCGATCATAGAGCAAAAGTGCATTAAGCAAGGAGGACTTGCCGACATTTGGCTTGCCGATAAGGCAAAGGCTGTGGCATTGATTGGGGCGAGCTTTGGAAAAGGTGTAGATATTGCTTAGGCGCGTGGCAAGGGCATCTAGCATAGAGTGGATTCTAGTGATAATATCGCTTGGAATGTCTTCTTCACTATAATCAATCATCACTTCTGTGTGAGCTAGGGCGTTTATAAGGCTTATGCGCACTTGCTTTACAAACGCTCCTAAATCGCCTTTTAGCTGCTTGGCTAATGCGCTTTGGAAAGAGGCGTCCCTTGTGGCAATCATCTGGGCTATGGCGTTTGCTTGAGCGAGATCTAAGCGACCATTGAGATAAGCGCGCTTGGTAAATTCCCCAGCCCTAGCGATCCTAGCTCCTAGGGCTAGGCATTGGCTTAGGATTTTGCTGCCGATGATCTCGCCGCCGTGGCACTGAAACTCCACGACTTCTTCACAAGTGTAGCTTCTTGGCGCGGCAAAATACAGCACTATGGCTTCATCGATAAGCGCGCCTTGCGTGTCATAGAGTGTGCGTAAGGCGGCGTAGCGTGGGGTGGGGAGCTGGTCTTTGATGATGGCTTGGGCGATTTGGGGGGCTAGCTCGCCACTCACACGCACGATACAAATCCCACCCACACCACTAGGGGTAGCAATAGCAGCTATGGTATCTTGCATATAAGTCCAGAATCTAGCGGTAAAAATCGTTAATCACGATATACCGCTCATTTTGGGCGTTTTGGCGGAAAGAGATGTATTTATCCGGAAATGTATCGCGGAGCTTTTTTAGCGCGATAAAGGCTAGAATCCCATCAAGCGGCTTGGTCTGGGCTTTGCCCTCTCGGCGCACTTCATTGATGATACCTACCAAATACGCCTCTATGGCTTCTTCTTGGTTTTGCAAAAATTGCGCGATTTCTAGGCGGATATTGTAGCCATAAGTGGGCTGGATCCAATTAAAAAGCAAGTAGGATAGGGCTTTGTAGCGGTAGCCTCTCTCACCGATCAATAAGGCAGAATCCGCTCCATCTAAGAAGATATAGAGCGTTTGTGGATCACAGAAGCTTACTTGAATCGTGTGGATTTTGTAGGGCATAAAGCTTAGCATTTCTTCAATAGCAGCGGTGATTTCTGCGATGATTTCGTCTTTTGTCTGAAATATTTGTGTCGTTTCTGGAGAATCTTTGAAAAACTCTGATGCGTTAAAAAACTCTTGATCTGTGGCTTGTGTAGGCTGGTGTAGCGCGGCACTCTGTGGTGCATGGGCGTGTGGGATAGGGGCTGTGGCGTGGGGCTTGTCTTTTAGACTAACGACAATAGTCGCTGGCTTTTTAAATAAGCCCAAAAACCCGCTAGATTCATACTGGATAACTTCATATTCTAGCTCCGTGACAGAGCAGCCAAACTCTAAAGCCGCTTGGCTTAATGCCTCTTGCAATGTCGGTGCAGTGATTTTTTTCATCGGTGTTATTCCTTGGTTTTTGGTTTGGTCTTTTGGGCGTGGTCTTTGCTAGGCTTTTTGTGCTTGGCGATTTCTACGGCTCTTTGCTTATCGATGATTTTGTTGATGACAAGCTGCATACCGATAGCAAAGATGTTGTTGATCGTCCAATACAGCACAAGCCCCGCTGGGAAAGTGATAAGGAAAAGCGTGAAAATAATAGGCAAAAGCTTGAAAATCCTTGCTTGCATAGGGTCTAGGGTATTTGGTGTGAGAGCTTGCTGGATATACATACTAGCCCCCATAAGAATAGGCAAGATAAAGTAAGGATCCATTACTGATAGATCGTGTATCCATAGAATCCACTGCGAGCTTTTAAGCTCCACAGCATTATAGAGCACGCGATAAATAGCGAAGAATACGGGGATTTGTAGTAGTAGTGGCAAGCAGCCACCAAGTGGGTTTGCGCCGTGCTTTTTGTAGAGCTGCATCATATGCATTTGCATTTTTTGCGGATCGCCTTTGTATTGCTCTTGGATTTCTTTCATTTTAGGCGTGAGATCTTTAAGCCGCTGCATACTCATAATACCCTTATAGCTAAGAGGGAAGAGGATTAGTCGCACAATAATCGTAAGCCCGATAATCGCCCAGCCCCAATTCCCCATAAGCATATAGAGCCACTCTAGGAGTAAAAATACCGGTTTAGCAAAAAAGGTGATAAGCCCATACTCCACGACATCAGTGAGCGGCTCGTAAATGGATTTTAGCAGCTGATAATTTTTGGGTCCTACATAGCCCTCTAGCTCGATATTAGAATCTAGCATAATATAGGGGATCGGGTGCTTTTTGCTATCGCCGACAACCTGTGCGTGCAGCCCTCGCACATCGCGTGTGAAAAGTAGCGTAGTGAAGTAGCGATCTGATGCAGAGATAAAAGGCACTTGTGTGAAAGACTGCCCCTCTAGCTTGGCGTCTTTGTCTTCGATTTTTTCTATGGTGCCTTTTAATCCATCGCTTTTTAGCACAACGCCGTGGAACGCATAGCCATCATCATCAGCAACCGGGCGCATACCGCTTGAGAGCGCGTAAGGTGTGGGCTTGGACATAGCGATATTTATGGTGTATTTCAAGCCATCATCATCATAGAAAAACTGCAGAGTTTTGGTTATGGTCATATTTGGCATTGTTTGCGTGAGTGTGAGCGTTTGTGGTGTGCCGTTGTTCTCTAAGGTGATATGGGCGTTTGAAGCCTTGTAGGTGGTGCTTGTGGCGTGGGCGTTTAGGGCTTGATCTTGGAAGCGGATCTCTAGTGGTAGAATAGTCTGTGGCGCGAAAAGTGGGAGTTTTTCTTGGGGTGTGGATTCTGCGGAGTTTAGCCCAAAGAGCTTGCCCAAATGGCTAAAAAAGCCTTCTTGTCTTGGGGCGGTGAATTTCTTGTCTTTCAAATAGACTTGTGCGATTCTCCCTAGATCATCAATCTCTACTTCCACGCTACTAGAAACAACGCGCGAGATGATAGGGCGTGCAGGTGCTTGAAATGGACTATCTTGGCTGGCTTGTGGGGCTTGATTGTGAGCAAAGTTGGGAGAGTCTGCTTGACTTGTGCTAGATTCTGTGGAGTCTAGCGATTTTGCTGTGTTTGCTTGCTCGCGCTTCTGCTGGGCTTTGCTTGGGTCTTGCACAAAGTAGCTGTAAATAATAATGAAGATAAAAGAAACAACAACGGCAAGTAGCACTCGAGAATTGGTATCATCTTTTTTCATTCGCGTATCCTTCTAAAATTTATATTTGTGTAAGGCTCTTGCTAGCTTTTTGTAGCTGTTTGGTAGAGACATCTGCAGTATGCGGGATTGAGATTGCATTACTTACTCCTAAGTGCTGGAATGATGGCATAGCAAGTAGCGTCTTGCGCGCTCTTGTGCGTATGGATAGGGACATACCAATACACAAAGTCTTGGGCGTGTGTGGATTCTAGGTCAATGCCCTTTGTAACTCCTATGCTATGTGCTAGAAATCGCTTTTTGATGATCGGGTATTCTATCCCGCCTTGTGCGAAAGGCTGGCAGCGCATAAGGCGATAAGCTATCTTCATCATCGCGTGAAGTGGATTCTCGTGTGTCAAAAGCAAACAAGCATAATGCGAACAAGTCGGGTAAAATCTACACGAGCTACCAAATAGCGGCGATAGAAGCACCTTATACAATCGCCATAGTCCCAGCACCATAGCCACCGCGATTTTGCTGCCTTTTTTGCGTGTGAGCAAAGCTGTCTGTCTTGCTACTATCATACTACATCACAGAATCTAGCAAGATTGCTTTGGTTGTGAATTTTAGCATAGGCATTTGTGGGCTTGTGTGCTGTTTCTCGCGAGCATTGAGCCACGCACAGGCTATCCTTGCTATGATTGCTTATGCTGTGAGACATTGCTTTATTTGCTGGGCTATGCATTGCTTGGGTGCGTGGGGCTTGGCTAGGCTTGGCTTTTGCCTTGTGTAAATGCTGCAGGATAAAGGCTAGCGTTTTGTGGAGTGAGTCTTGCAGCTCTGCAAAGCTCAAATCCGCTACACCGGGCTTAGCGACAAATACCAAGCACAATCCATACGCGATCTGCTCATTTGCACTGCATATCGCACGCACGCGTCTTTTTAGGCGGTTGCGCACTACGGCATTGCCAACTTTGCGAGAGATACTAAGCCCGAGCCTTGAAGGCTGCTTAGGAGAATCGTGATCGCGGTATAGGTGGGTGTTTGTGTGGGATCCTAGCGGGCTAGAGATCTTGCACACATAAAGCGTGAAGCCTTTAGCATAGCGCGAAAACCCACGCTTATAGACAAAGTCAAATTCTTGCTTGGTTTTAAGTGAATCCATAGCGACCTACTAGCGTTAGATTGCGAGTCGTTTGCGTCCTTTGGCGCGTCTTGCATTGATGACTCGGCGACCATTTTTTGTCTTCATTCTCTCGCGGAATCCGTGTGTCCTCTTGCGTGGTGTGTTGTGTGGTTGGTAAGTCCTTTTCATAAAAACCCTTTAAATTAAGTGTAAAGCGCGGATTCTAGCATAGCTTGCCTTAGGTATAGCTTGAAAATCTCTGTATTTACTTTTTGGCTATATCGTTGCATTGTTATTTTAGTATTGCTAGGAGTTGGTGTGTATAGGGGTGTTTATATAGCTCTTGGATTGGTGTTTGCTGTGTGGCTTGGTGGGTGCGCTCGCTTTGGCATTACGGCGGATTTTAGCGCGACAAAAGATGAGCTAGATATGCTTAAGCAAACAAGTGGCATAGAGATAAAAGCCTTGAAGCAAGGGGGCGTGAGCTATCAAAAGGGCGTGCAGATCTTGCGCTCTAGGCTTGTGGATTCTAGTGTGCAAGTTGAGCTTGGGCAAAAAGACATAGCCCATAGCGTGATTGTCCTTTATATCAGTGCGCAGCTAACGCCATCTGCAGCACAAAAGCACTCCGCACAATCCCTACTCTTTAGCCCGGCAAATATTAGTGCGCATATAGGAGGCGTGGCATTAGAGGTGGTGGATTATGACAGGCTGCGCAAGGGTGATTATGACTTTATTGAGATTTTGCAAGATTTCAATATCCCCACGCCCACGCCTAGTGTAAATGCCCAAATGGTGCATTATAATATCTCACCATTTTATTATGTGGCAAGTCCGGGGTTTTTATATTTCCCGCTTATGGCAAGCCCATTTATGATAGAAAATCCAAGCACAATCGCCTATGCACAAGAGAAGCGCGGTGCGCTTAAAGTGCTACTAATGAATGCCTTGCGAGAATCTAGCTTATCAAGCGACAAGGCACAAGGCGGCTTTGTTGTCATCAAGGACAAGGGCATTAAGCACAATGGCATAATGATAGTAGAAGTGCGGATTGTGGGTGAAGTGCATAGATTTGCCTTTAGGCTAGAGAAGTTAAAGTAGCAGTATGAATCACACACCATTTGATACGATTCTCAAAGCGCGAAATAATTACATAAAAAGCGTGCGTAAAGCTAGGCAGCCTAACGCCCCCAAGCCTAGCGGCGTAGAATCTACACAGGATTCTACTAAGAGTATCGCCCTAAACAATGCCAAAGAGCAATTTGTCTTAAAAGTTTCAATGTTTAGCGCGCTATTTTTAGCAGTATTTGGCGTGGGCTTTGGTGTGTGGATACAGAGCAAGGCGGTGATTTTTGATGGCTTTGTCGCGCTTATTAGCGTGGGGCTTGGTGCGCTTAGCGTGATCACTTCGCGCTACATCTATAAAGAAGATGATGATGTGTTTCAATACGGCTATGTGCGCTTTGAGCCTATGGTGAATTTTTTTAAATCATTGATTTTGGTGCTTGTGTGTTTGTATGCGTTTATCACTGCGCTAGAGAGTATATTTTCTGGTGGGTATGAGGTGCTGCTTGATGGGGCGGTGCTTTACACGCTGTGTGCTTTTGGCTTTTGTGCGCTGCTATTTGGCTATACGAGTGTGTATGCTAAGAGGCTAGATTCTGATCTCATCGGCGTGGATAATACAGAGTGGAAAATTGATTGTATCTTGTATCTAGGCACGCTTAGTGCATTTGCCTTGCTCTATGTGCTGCTAACTCCACTGCAATCGCACAATATAGAATCCCTGCGCAGTCTTATCCCCCTGGATTCTAGCCAGATTTTAATCCTCTCGCGCTATATTGATCCGGGGTTGCTTGCGATTTTGTCGCTGCTTTTATGTGTGAGTCCTGTGCGGATTTGTATCGCGAATTTTAAAGATCTCATTATGGTCGCGCCAAAGGATCTTGATGAGAAAATTACGCAGATTATGGAAGAGCTTAGTCAAAAGTTTGGCTTTGGTGATTATGATACACATACAGCAAAATCGGGGCGGTTCTATATGATAGAGATCAATATCTTAGTAGATTCTACGACAGATTGCGCGATCGCTTCTATCGATGATTTTGATAAAATCCGCGATCATATTGAAGCAGCCCTTGAGATCCCAAGCTATAAAATCTGGCTGTCTGTGAGCTTCACGGCTAATCCCAAATGGCTTTAGGCAGTGGGTATGCTAGCTTGACAAATTGCGCGTGCTTTTTGCTACAATAATCCACCACACAAACACAAAGAGTCAATATGAAAGATCTTATCATTGTAGAATCCCCAGCTAAAGCCAAGACGATTAAGGCATTTTTAGGCGATGGGTATGAAGTCATCGCGTCTAAAGGACATATTCGCGATTTGCCTAAATTTTCTTTCGGGATCAAGGTGGAAAATAGGCACTTTATCCCAGAGTATCAAATCCCTAGCGATCACAAAGAGCTTGTATCCCAGATCCAAAAGCTCTCCAAAAAGGCAAAGACTACTTACATCGCCACCGATGAAGATCGAGAGGGAGAAGCCATAGGCTATCACATCACACAAGCAATCGATAACACAAAGCCGCTAGAATCTTTCCCGCGCATAGTCTTCCACGAGATCACCAAAGGCGCGATTTTGCAGGCATTAGCACAGCCACGCACGATTGATATGGATAGAGTCAATGCCCAGCAAGCACGGCGACTACTTGATAGGATTGTGGGCTTTAAGCTTAGTGGGCTTATTGCTAGCAAAATTTCTAAAGGACTTTCTGCAGGCAGGGTGCAGAGTGCTGCGCTAAAGATTGTTGTCGATAGAGAGCGAGAGATACAGGCATTTACGCCGCAAGACTACTACACTATTTGCGCGGTGTTTAATGGTGTGCAAAGTGAGCTTACGCACTTCAGCGGACAAAAGCTACAAAAGTTTGATATAAGCACGCAGGAAATGGCGGATTCTATGGTGCAAGCCTTGCTAGAATCCACTTTCACTATCCGCGACATTAGCAAAAAGGAAAAAAAGTCTCAAACGCCTCCGCCATTTATGACTTCTACCTTGCAGCAAAGCGCGTCATCTACTCTTGGCTACTCGCCTACGCGCACGATGAGCATCGCCCAGCGTTTGTATGAAGGCGTGGCGACAGATAGTGGGGTTATGGGTGTTATCACCTATATGCGCACAGATAGCCTAAATATCGCTACAATCGCCCAAGAAGCCGCACGCAAATACATCGGGGAAAAGTATGGAGCAAGCTATGTCCCAGATAAGCCCAAAATCTACACGAGAAACGCCAAAAGTGCGCAAGAAGCGCACGAAGCCATCCGCCCTACAAATATCAACTTCACGCCAGAAATCGCCAAATCCTACCTAAAGCCCGATGAGCTAAAGCTCTATACACTGATTTATAAGAGATTTTTAGCCTCTCAAAGCACAGAAGCCATCTATGAAGTGCAAAATGTGTTTTTCACAAGTGAAAGGGGCGAGTGTAAGGCGCACGGCAGGAAACTGCTTTTTGATGGATATTTGGCTATTTTAGGCAATGATGATAAAGACTCTTTGCTACCTGATTTTACGCTTAATGCTCTCATCACACCAGAATCTATCGCCGCACAAAAGCACACCACAGAGCCACCAGCACGCTACTCTGAAGCAAGCCTTATCAAAATGCTAGAATCCCTAGGCATAGGGCGTCCTAGCACTTATGCACCCACGATTTCTCTGCTTGCTTCTAGGGAGTATATCGCTATCCAAAACCGCCAGCTTATCCCGCAAGAATCCGCTTTTCAAGTCATCACGCTTTTAGAGGAGCATTTTTGCGAAATAGTGGATTCTGCCTTTAGTGCGGATATGGAAGAAAAGCTTGATGAAATCGCGCTTGCCAAGCACTCTTGGCAGGAAGTGTTGTGGGATTTTTACGAGCCATTTATGGCGAAAATCACGCAGGGCAAAACAACCATCGCTAGTCAAAAGATCGCCACACCTACGGGAGAGTTTTGCCCAGAGTGTGGCAAGGAGCTTGTAAAGCGCAAGAGTCGCTATGGAGAGTTTGTAGGCTGCAGCGGCTACCCCAAATGCAAATACATTAAAAAAGAAGATCAACCTCTAGAATCCAGTGAAGAAGTGTGTGAGAAATGCGGCAGGGCAATGGTGAGAAAATTTGGCAAAAGGGGAGAGTTTTTAGCGTGTAGCGGCTACCCAGAGTGCAAAAATGCCAAGCCCTTAAATGGTGCAAGTGGCGAGAAAAGCCCTAGGGCAAGCCTTGAAGTCCCTTGTCCAGAGTGCAAGGGCGAGCTTGTGCAAAGACAAAGCCGCAGGGGGAGCTTCTATGGCTGTAAAAACTACCCAAAATGCACCTTTTTGACGGCGTTGCAGCCTACTAATCTTGCGTGTAAAGAGTGTGGCTATATGCTTGGGCAAAAGCAGCTAAAAAGTGGCGAAGTGCTTGAGTGCTTGCGGTGCAAGGCACGCTATGATGGGCAGACACAAGAGCCTTTGGGCAAGGCTCCTGCCAAAACTCTAGCCACAGCTTCCGCTAAAACTTCTACCAAAGCCCCCGCCACATCGCGCACAAGCAAGGCAAAAAAGGCATAGATCGTGCCGCAAAAGACAAAAAAATCAAGCATAGATTCTAGCTCCAATCCCCTAGAATCCATAATCTTTGGTCCGGTGCGATCGCGCCGCTTTGGGCTATCGCTTGGCGTGGATCTCTCACCAAGCCATAAGCAATGCAACTTTGACTGCGTGTATTGCGAGCTACACAAGGCAGGTCCTATGGACTCTATGGAAGTCGTGCTGCCACCACAAGCGGTGATACAAGCGATCAAGCAAGCGTTGCAGGTCCATAGGGCGATTGATGTGCTAAGCTTCACTGCCACAGGCGAGCCTACACTCTATCCGCATTTGTATGAAGTCATCACTGCGGTTACGCCATTTTTGCCACAAGGCACAAAATCGCTAATCCTAAGCAATGGCTCAAATCTTGTAGCCCAAAAGCACGCGTTAAATGCTTTTGATATGGTGAAGTTTTCTTTAGATGCGGTGGTGCCTAGCGCGTTTAAAAAGGTAGATCGCCCAAGCAAAAGCCTTGATATAGCGCAGATTTTGCATGGGATTAGGGAGTTTGCCTCTAGCTACAAGGGCGAACTTATCGCAGAAGTGCTGCTTGTGCAAGGGCATAATGACACGCAAGAAAATCTCTATGCTATCGCAGAATTTCTGCGCCAGATCCCTATATCTCGCGTGGATTTAGGGAGTATCGATCGCCCAAGTGCCTATGCAGTAAAGCCTCTAGGCAATGAGCGATTGCAAGAGATGGCAGAGATTTTTAGCGGTTTGCCGCTTATGCTGCCTAGCCGAGTGAGCTCCAAAAACCAAGATAGCCAAGATGATCTAGCCCAGAATCCACCTGCAAAAAGCTCACCTCGCAGCAAAGAGACATTGCTAAAGCTCATCGCCACGCGTCCTATTGCCTGCGATGAAGCTGCACAAATCTTTAGCCCGCAAGAATTAGCCCAGCTACAAACACTCATCGCTCAAGGTGCTGTTATCATCAAGCAGCAAGGGGGAAATAAATTTTATACAGCAAAGCACTAAGGCTCTCAAAGCTAGATTCTCGTGTAAATGCGGCTTCTAGGTTTGTGGTATTTATTGTTTTTGTTTGGATTGCCAAGTGTTGCTTATACCAAAGCTGTGATGATAAAGGGCTGTCATTATAAGCTTTAAAAAGTGGATTCTAGTAGCACTCATTTTTCATAAGTTGATTTCTCCTACTCTCTCACTTGCAGGTGGATTGCTCGCGTGGCGATTCATAAAACAAATCTAGAATCCAACCAAAAATACCCAAACCTAGAATCTAGTTTTAAAAAGTGGATTCTATAAGGCGTGGTGATTTCATTAGCGCGGATTCTAGGGATTACCACGCGAGGTAAGTGTGCCAGCTTATAATGACACAGATGAGATTATAGGGGGATTTAGTTTTTGAGCTAAAATCCTTTAATAGACCACTAGTCTTATCTCCTTGCTCGCCTTGCAAAACAAGGGACACCGCTCGGCGCAAGCCGATGTTTCTTGAGAAAGCCCCAGATTCTCCCTCCGCGATCTTAGAATCCAGCGACTCTTTTGGCGTTTCTGTCTGCGTGCTTGGCGTGGTGTCGCTCTCTTTTTCAGTCTGCGGCTCTTTTGGATTGACTGCGCTATCACTTTGCGCCGCGTTAGAATCCTGCGCCGTGCTTGGTGTGGCTTCTTGGGCTAGCTCGCTAGAATCCGCGTTTTTATCGTCATCGCGAGCCGACTTGTCGGCGTGGCGATCCATACTAGAATCCATAGAATCGCCGCTAGAATCTGCGCTAGAATCCACTTTTTGCGGCTCGGCTTGGCTGCTCTCTTGTGTGGATTCTAGGCTTGGGCTGTTTTCTTGCTCTTCTAGGTTTGTTTCTTGGCTTGGCTCTTGGCTCTTTTGGGCGGTGGGCTTTGTGGCTTGTCTTTTCATTTTTACCCCTTTTTGCTTGGCATTGTGCTACAACTCCCCGCACTAAAAAAGGGGTAAAGCCCCCCCTATAATCTCCCCCTTTTCTAGCTTCTCCACTTTTACCCTGTGCGAAATAAACTTCTGCCCTCTGGGTAGATGATATAATCTGTGTTATTCCCCCCTAGTAAATACGCGCTATTGAAGGTATAGTCCTCTAGCTCTTTGTGATACCTTTTGAAATACTCAAACACCTCTATGATGTCGCTCCTATCACTACCAAAAAACAAATACGGCTTTTGCACCCTCTCTATGAGGCTAAAAAACTGCCCCAAGCTAAAGTGATCTTTATAGTTCCCTACTTGTGTCTGCAAGTAGGGTGGATCTAGGATTAGGCATTTGTTTTTATATGATTTATAGCTATCTAGGAGCTCTATGAAGTCTAGGGATACTCTCTCCACGCCGTGAAGGTATCCCTGCGCGCTAAGCCTTGTGACACTTATATTGTTATAAAAGGTGGCTTTGCTAAGCTCTGTAAAATCTCTTGCATAATTCCCAGAAAAAAGCAGGTAAGAGCTAAGTGTAGTATAGTCGATATACTCGCCCTGTGTCTCTAGAGCGTGGATATGCGCTAAAATCTCTTGCTTTATCTCCTTTGGTAAAGCGTTTTGATACTCACCATCGCGCACTTTTTCATAGATCCACTCGCGCAAGCTTTCTGTCTGTGGGATATGATCTAGCCGCTTTTGGTAGTTGTCATAGTCATTCCATATCACTTGATTGCGCGGATACCATTGCTTGATATTATGCGCGACAAGCCCTGATCCGCCAAACACATCGATAAATATGCTCTCCCCATCGATCTCCCCATCTGCTCTCATAGTCTCTAGCACTTGCTTGATATGCTTTAGCATATTTCTCTTATTTCCCATAAAGGGTAGCGGCGGCTTTGTGTAAATCATCTTTGCCCTTGTGTTTTTGCGTGATTATTCACTAAACACAAGCACACAAAAAGGGGTAAAGTGGATATTAAGCTTTGTGGGGTAGAATATGGGCAAGCCTTTAAATCACCTGCGGGAGTTGTGGTATCGTGGGCTTATGATTTAAGAGCATTAAGGCTAAACCATCACCACTATGGGATAAATTTAGCCTTGCTTAGTTCTTCCAACTCTAAAGCATAAAGCCTTTTTCCATTTTCTAAATATTCTTTGAGTGTTATAAGTGCGTTTGCTTCCTTGCCATTTAGTGTTATCGCAGAATTAAAACGATAAATGCTTACTCTAGGGTCGTTGTGCTTAGTATCACTTAGCTTTTTAGCAAAAATTGCATTCTCAAACACTTCTTTTAGATTATTTGCCACCGCAAAATGCTCGTTAAAACTAAAGCCATTTGCTATACTCTTTTTTACATTGCTGATTATCTCTTTTGTGCCTTTTCGTGCGATTGTGGCTTGTATTCCTGTTTCTTTGTTTGTGATTGCTATGTCTTTTAAGCTGTTTAGATATGCTTCACTCTCAAGTCTTAATGTCTTAAAATCCTTTTCCTTTGGTATTGCTATCTCCACTTTTTGTCCTTGCGCTTTTGGCGTGGATTTTAGCGTATCTCCTGCTTTGTCTCCTAGCTTCTTGCTTAATGCTTCGCCCATCATCGTGGCTTCGGCATTTGTATCATAAATGCTTGTGTCCATAGTTTTATGGGGGTGTGCTTGTAAAAATCCCTTTTCCCCTAGGGTTTTTAAATTGTGTATATTTTGCTCTTGCTTGTAGATATGCTCCTGCAAGGAGTGGATTCTGTCATTGGCTAGTTTCTCTGCAGTTATTGGATTGTCAAATACTTTTTTATATTCTGCAAGTATGTTGTCATATTCTTTCTTTGTTTTCTCTAGCTCTTGGCGTGTTTGTAAAAGATTTTTTTCAGCTCTTGCAAGTGCGTCATCTTGCATTAGCCTTGCTTGCACATTTCTAGCCTCCACTTCTCCGTGCAGGTCAAAATACTCTTTGGCTTGTCTATAATAGTTTCTCCCATACGCAAAGCCCTCTATATCTTGGATTGCGTGTTGTAGCTCGTGGTATAGCACTTCTTTGGGGGTGTGGTGTGTCGTGGCGATCTCGCCTAGGTTTATGGATAGGTGCTTGCTCTTTCCGTTATATTCTGGCATATACAGCCCAAAGGCTTCTAGTGTTTTATCATTTTTTATCACTAGGGTTTTAAGTTGTGGATATGCGTTAAAAAGCTCTTTATCTTGCAAAATCTCCCCTAGCTCTACTTGCTGGGCTTTTTCAAGCTTGGGTATATCAAGCTCCCCACCCCTTTGGCTTATCTCAAACTTCCACCTTTGATCCTTGTCCTTATACCAGCCTGTTTGCTCCCATATCTCTATCTCTTTTGCGCCTTTTGCTTCTAGCTCTTTGGCTCTCTCTAGCCTTGCTTTGTGCGGTGCGTAGGCTTCATTTGCTAGAGCCTTCTCCCCTGCGAAAAGCTGTGGATTTATATCAAAAAGCTTATTGTTGTGTAAAAAGCGCGTTAAAGCATTGTGCGTGCTGGTGGTGGCGTAGGTGTGCAAGTCTCTTTTGGCGATTTCTTGCATTAGCTGTGGATTGTCTTTTGCGATGTTTGGGTAGCTTTTGGCTACTTTTTTTGCTCGCCACTCTAGTCCCTTTGCCACTGCCTTGCTCCCAGCTACTCCGCCGAGCAGCCCTAGGGCAAACTTCTCGGGGCTAAATCTCCACTGCCCATTTTCATCTTGCTCTATGCCGCTCACGCTTCCGCCTAGTAGTCCCGCCCCTAAGTGTGGATTGCTGTGAAAGATATTGGGACTAGAGTTATTAAAATACTTCCGCCCACTCTCGCTCTCTACGCCCCTGTTTTCTATATGCTTGATTTGATTGCTATCAAGCACCATAATCGTATCTGCCACGGGGTGTTTTTTGCCATTTTGTGTGCTATCATCTATGATATTTTTAAATATTATAGAATCGTGAAAATCCCTAATATTTTCTTGTATATGTTTAGGGATACTATCTATTGCATCATCTATATAATCATTAAATGTATGCCCCTTAAAGTCTATCACTAAAGGATTTTTGGCATTCAAAAATACTTCATAAATATTAGCATTATAAGTTCTTGCGATTTTTTTGCTTGATGAAAAGTAATGCCCTTGTAAAAATTTATCCACTTGATTACTATATTTTGTATCAAAGACTTCAAAAATTTTATTTCCTATTTCTTTCCATTTCGTGCCGTGATAAAACACCTTCGGCAGTCCGTTTTCATCTTTTGTCAAAGGGCTTGAGTCTTTGTGCCACTCTAGCAGATCTTTTGCCTTTTTCTCATCGTAGGCAAACTTTTTCATCGCGGATTTTAGCAAGGCGTTAGAATCCGTTTTTGGCGTTTCTTGCAAATCTTGTGCTATACTCTCCCCATCGGTTTTAGCAATAGTAGTGGTTTCAGGGCGTGCGGTCGCCACCGATTGAGCTTTAGCCGCCGATTCTGTGCTAGGCACGCTGGCACTAAAAGGGTCGGGCTTATTTAAACTCTCTAGCTCTAGAGTATAGATTCTATTTTTCCCCTCTATTTTTTCAAACAATGTTATTTTTGCTTGGGCTTGCTTATCGTTTATGTGTAGATCTTTTATAAATCTATGCACTTGCGCGATATTTTCTCTGTGTTTATTGTCTGCGTGCGATTCTTTAAGCTTGCTATTTTCAAAGAGATTTTTCAAATCCTGTGCCGCTGTGAAATGCTCATCTCTGCTAAATCCATTTGCCACGCTTTTATCCACTGCTTTTTTGCTTGCGATTTTGTTAATTTCATCGGTTGTTACCACTCCTTGCAGTCCTGTTTCTTTGTTGGTTATAGGGGTGGATTTGTAAGGCTCTAGGGCTTGTTTCAAATCCTTTCTTAACTCTGCTATGCCCTTTGCTTCCCCTGTGGTGTAGGTGAAGCTTGACGCGCTAGAATCCACTTTTGGCATTTCTTGTGGCGTGGTGGTGTCTTTGGCGGTGGTGCTAGAATCTAGTCTAGGTTGTATCTTTTTCTTGTTAGTATGTCCATAAATGTGATAGTTTTTGACTACTTTTCTCCACTCCCTAGCAAAATCATAAAATCCATCAAGATCTAGCCCATATTTTTGAGCCACTGCAAAATGTCTTTCCGCCTTTTCTCTAAAGCGTTGCATTTTTTTAGGGGTGAGCGGGTCTTTTGTCTGCAAAAACGCTTCTTTATCTTTCAGCAATAAAGCACTATCAAATACTACTAAAGGTGGCACATCGCTATCATATCCCCATTTTTCAGTTAATTGTGAGTCGATTTTTTGAGCTAGGGGATTTGCTTTTATAAAATCAAGTATATCTCTAAGGTATTCATTGTTTTTGCTCCACGACTCTAGCACTTCCATATTAAAATCTGTTTTCCCTTTTTGTGTGGGCTCTTTGGCTTGGGGTGTTTCTTTTGGGGTTTGCGTGGGCTCCTTGTGGATCGCCGCGCCGCTATCGCGGCTCGCGATGACAGAGTGGGGGTCGCTCGGTGATGACGGCTGGGCTGGCTCGCTCTTTGGGCTTGGTTGCGTGGATTCTCCACTAGAATCCACTTTTTGCGGTGTAGCACTAGAATCCACTTCATCAAAAAGCCCTTTTTGTGTCGGCTCTTTGGCTTTGGGGGTGGATTCTAGGGCTTCTTGGGCTTGTTTAGATTGTGGCTTGTAGAGTTCAGTAATAAGCCCTTTTAGTAAATCCTGTTCTTTAGTGCCAGACATTCTTGCATTGTCGTGAAATCTAGATATTAGTATGCGCTTTTTTTGTAGCTGCTCGATTTGGGGGGTTTTGTTTTCAAACATATTTAGGATCTCTTGGCTATGGGCTAGGATCTCTTGTGCTATAGGTTTTTGCTCTTGGGGGAAATTATTTAGGTTTCTGGCTACATAGTCTAAATAGTCTTTAACCACCCACAAAGTGTAATCAATATCACTTCTAATCGTTGTATCTAGCACTTGGGCTATCTCATTTTGCTTTAATCCTATGTTTTTCAATAGCTTTTCAAACTTATCTTTTGCGGTGTTGTTCATCGCTTTTTTGGTTGCTTCTATCTCATTTCTCACAGATAGCTCTACCTTGTATGATAGCGAGCTTGCCATTGGTATATGCCCTTCGTAAAATTCTAAGGCTTTGGGATACTCTTTTATAAAATCATCTTTAAAATACTCAAAAGTCTTTACAGGATCGCTATTGTCTTTTGGCATTTGTGGTATAATCTCATCGCTAGCAGGTGAAATAGCTTCGGTAGGCTTTTGCTCTGCTTTAGGTGGAGTAGTGGTAGCAGGTTCGACTCCTGTCCTTGCTAGTTTTTTGTATTTTGGATTGCTAAGTTCTGCGCTATTGACTTTCTTTGCTGTGATGAGAAAATTCCCTTTATTATCGCTATCAAGTATGATGAGATTTATTTTTTCCCCATTATTTTTATCTGCAAAAGGTATGATAAAGCCACTTTTATCATCTGTGTAGGCTTCTTTTGCTTGGGCTATCACTTCTGGGATTTGCTTTTGCTCCTCTAGTGTTAGTGCTTGCCCATACTCGCTTTTTCTAGCTTCGCTGATGTGTCCTGCCCTAGCTCGTGTGATAAAAACGCCTGCGCTGTGATTGTTGTTTATAAGCTCTTGTAAGTTGTTATTTAGTGTTGCGATTTTTAGAATCTCTGGGGCGTTTTGGTAGTCTTTTTGCGCGATTTTTTCTAAAAACTCGCCATATTCTTGCGGTGTGGCTAGGGGTAGGGCTTCTAGTTGTTCTTTAGTGAGTTTGCTTGTGGTTTTTGTGCTTAATTCTTTTATCTCGCTAGAATCCACTTTTGGTGTGTCTGCTGGTGTGGATTCTACACTAGAATCCGCTTCATCAAAAAGCCCTTTTTGTGGGGGCGTGTCTCCCTCTAAGATTCTAGGAGTTTCGGTGGGGCTTTCGTGGTTTTTGGGCGATTCTAGGGTAGGAGTTACCTTGTCGGTAATGACTGCCCTAGAATCGCCCAAATCTGCGGAATGCTTACCCAAAACAAGCGAAGCGGTCGGCGATTGCCGATGTTTCTTTAGTAAAGCTGAATCCTTGCCCTTGAAAGCATTATATTTCTCGCGGAGCTTGGGTAGTAGCTCTACCGCTTGGGCGACTTCGCTGCCTGCTTCGCCCTGCTTGATCATATACTCGATGAAGTCAAAGATGTCTGCTTGGCTGATATTTTTGCCCTGTGTGAAGCCCGTCTCGCTGAAAAAGTCTATCCTAGGGGCTAGCTGGGCTTCTAAGCCTTTGTGGGTGTTTCTTAGCGACTCATAGAGTGATCCGCTAGGATTTTCTAAGCGCATAAATCGCGCCAAGCTCGCCCCTAGTAAATCGGCGATCAAATTATCATAAGTATTTGGCATCATCTCTAGCATCATATTTGTGCCGCTAGAATCTGTCGTGTCTATGATGTGCTTGATCTGCTCATTTAGCTCTTTGAAGTTTGCCGCGCGGGTGGTGCGTAGGCTTGTGGCGGCTTTATACATAGCTCCTAGCAAGTAGGGTCGTAAGTCTAGCTGCTTTAGCCCATACTCTACGGCGTTGTTGCTTAGGATATGCCAAAGTCCCGCGGTATCTGTAAAGGTCTGCAGTGTCTTATCCGCATCTTCTTTATCAAGTTTGCTAAAGGCATTTAGCATTTCTGTGATATTGGCATTTTTATCGGCTTTTATGGTGTGTGCTAGCAGGGCTAGATTGGTGTCATTTTCATTAGGATAGGGGCTTTAGCAAAGCTATCACATAAGCGAGGGCGATAAATTCTAGAGCAAGGGTGGATCTAAGGGAGACTAGATTGTGAAGCAAAAAATCAAAGAGCTACTACGAGATAATTGTGTGAAGGTAAAAAGTGGATTCTAGCACCCCTTTCCAGATCCCTACGGCACAAGCCAAATCTAAGTGCTCTGCTGTGTTCCCACCCTGAAGCGTTGCCTAGAGATAGCCTTGCATAGGTCTAAAAAGGAGCGGGCGGATTATAGATAGTTTGCACTTAAAGATGGCTAAATATATTAAACAATCTTTTACCCAAAGTGCCTTATAATCGCAAAAATCTTGTAAAAGTGTGTGCCAAGGAGAGTGTGTGAAAATTGCTATTGTGTGTGCATCAGAATTGCTGCAAAAAAGCCTTGAAATTTATCTCAAAGACTATCTTGCGCCTATAGAGGCGTGCGATTTTGTCATTTCGGATTATCAAAGCTGTGATATGAAGCCTGTATGCTTAGTAGGCACAGCAAATGCCCATATCAAAACACCCTTTACGCAAGAGAGTTTGCTAGCAAACTGCAAGGTGTTTTATGCGACTTATTGCGCGGAGTCTCTACCTATTTTGCCGCCCAAAGATTCTCGTATTTTTATGCAAATTGATCAGCTATTTACCCAGACACTAGAAGACTTTCGCCAAAAGCTCTATGAGATTTTGCGAGATGGCGGCTACAATGCGCACTAGCAAGCCAAGCTCCGCCAGATCCCTAAAAATCTTGCGCGTGATAGGGGGGAAATGGCGAGGGCTTAAGCTCTTTGCCCCAGAATCTAGCCTTGATTCTAGCTCTATGCGCCCCACTCGCCCGACAAAATCTATTGTCAAGGAATCGTGCTTTAATACCATTGGCGGGGATATTTATGGAGCTTGCTTTATCGAGGGGTTTGCCGGGAGTGGTAGTATGGGGATAGAAGCGTTGAGCTTAGGGGCTAGTGTGGCGGTGTTTTGCGAGCGTGATGAAAATGCACTGCAAGCCTTGCGGACAAATCTCAATCTCTTGCCAATTACAACCCTAGAATCCATCTCCCTAGAATCTACCACAAACGCTCACGCAAAGCCCCCTTGCGCTTGTATCGTGCAGGGCGATAGCTTTAGCAATCTTACAGATATATTGCGCACTTGTGCTATGCCTAGTATTCTCTATCTTGATCCGCCCTTTTGTATCCGCCAAAATTATGCTGATATTTATGAAAAATGTGCTAATCTTATCGACTCTGTCGCTAGCCCATATCTCAAGCTTATTATCATCGAGCATAGTAGTGGATATACATTTGCGGATGTGATTGGGGATTTTACCCAGAGTAAAACTAGGCGATTTGGTAAAAGTGCATTGACTTATTTCACAAAAGGAGCATAAATGGCAGAAGAGCAAGAAGGACAAGAGCAGCAAAAAGGCGGTAGCAAAACGATGTTGTTCGTGATCATTGGGGCGGTGCTTGTCCTAATTATCGTGGGTGTTGTGGTGATTATGCTGATGAGTGGAGATGGAGAAGAGGAAGAAGAAGCGCAGGCACCCAAACAAGAGCAAAAGCAAGGTGCCAAAAAGCCAGCTGGATCGGTAGGCACTGATGTGGCATTGATGAATGTAGGACCGATTTTACCTGTTACAGCTAAAGAGCCTTTGATCATCAATCTCTCCACACAAGGGCGCGATGCATATTTGTCTATTCAGCTATCCATTGGGCTTAGTAGCGATAAATTGCAAGTAGAAGCCGAGCGCAAGCTAGATATTATCAAAGATACATTTATTGATGTGTTTTCTACCAAAACACCTGAAGAGCTTAAAACCTCTAAGGGTATGAATCGCGCACTTGAAGAGGCTAGAAATAGAATCAATGAATTTTTAGTAGATGGGCAAGTAACGCATATATTCCGCACAAATGCCTTTATCCAGCAGGGCTAGCTAGAATCTATGATAGGCATCGATCTTGTCAAAATCTCTCGAGTCGAGCGTGCTATCGAGCGTTATGGCGAGAAATTTTTGGCGAGATTTTTATGCGAGAGTGAGCGAGAGATTTTAGCACATAAGGCGTATGCCCCTAGGAGTGTGGCGGGATTTTGGGCGGCTAAGGAGGCGTGTGCCAAAGCACTTGGCGTGGGGATTGGCGATAGGCTTAGATTTGTCGATATGTGCTTATCTTACGCGCCTACAAATGCCCCGCTTCTAAAACTGGATTCTAGGAAATGCGCAGAATTTGGCGTAGAATCTTTGGCGGTTAGTGTGAGCCACGATGGTGGGTTTGCGATCGCTGTGGTGGCGATTAAATATAGCTAGGAAAGGGGTGGTATGGCACAAGAGAGATTTGAAGGTAAGGTGTGGAGATTTGGGGCAAATATCGATACAGATGTGATTATCGCCGCGCGCTATCTTAATACAAGCGATGAAAATATCTTGGCACGCCATATTATGGAAGATGCGCGTGCGGGATTTGCAGATATGGTAGCAAGTGGGGATATTATCGTGGCAGATGAGAATTTTGGCTGTGGGAGTAGCAGGGAGCACGCCCCACTTGCGTTAAAGGCAGCTGGGATTGCTTGTGTGATTGCTCCGAGCTTTGCTAGGATTTTCTATCGCAATGCCTTTAATATGGGATTGCTCATTTTAGAATGCGATGAAGTGGGGGGTATTAGCGAGGGGGATAGGCTGGCAGTTGATGTAGTCAAAGGAGAGATTATCAATCAAACAACTAGCCACATTTATCACTTCAAGCCTATTCCGGCGTTTATGCGAGAGCTATTGCAAAGTGGCGGGCTTATCGAGTATGCCAAGAAGCAGTTATAGGCTAATGTGGAGCAAGGAGCAAAAATGGCAGAATCCATAGCAGTCATCAAAGGTGATGGGATTGGCGTAGAGGTTGTCGATGAAGCATTGAAGGTCTTGCGTGTAGTGTGTGAGCGATTTGACATAGCTTGTGAGTGTAGTGAGTATATGATGGGTGGGTGTGCGTATGATAACTATGGCGATCCACTGCCCAAAGAGAGCTTGCAAGGGGCGTTGCAGGCAAAAGCGGTGCTATTTGGTGCTATAGGTGGGGCAAAGTGGGAGAATCTCCCTAAAGACAAACGCCCAGAATCTGGGCTTTTACGCTTGCGCAAGGAGCTTGGTGTCTTTGCAAATCTGCGTCCTGCTATGGTTTTTGATGAGCTGGTAGAAGCAAGTGCATTGAAGCCAGAGGTGATTACAGGTGTGGATATTTTGATCGTGCGTGAGCTTATATCTGGGATTTACTTTGGAGAGCCAAGGGGCAAGGAAAAGAATCGCGCATATAATACTATGGCATATAGTGTGCAAGAGATTGAGCGGATCGCGCATAAGGCATTTGCCCTAGCGTTATCACGCTCTAAGAAGCTTTGCTCGGTGGATAAGGCAAATGTGCTTGAAGTAAGTGAGCTTTGGCGAGAGGTGGTAGAGCGCGTGGCAAAAGAATATCCACAAGTTGCGCTAAGTCATCAATATGTCGATAATGCAAGTATGCAGCTTATCCGCGATCCTAGGCAGTTTGATGTGATGCTTACAGGCAATCTTTTTGGCGATATTTTGAGTGATGAAGCAAGCCAGATCACCGGGTCTATCGGCTTGCTGCCAAGTGCTAGTGTGGGTGAGTCCCACGCTATTTATGAGCCCATTCACGGCTCTGCGCCTGATATAGCAGGGCAGGGTGTTGCTAATCCAATTGCAGCTATCCTTAGTATGGCTATGATGCTTGAGATCTCGCTTAATCACACAAAGGCTGCAAATGCTGTGCGCAAGGCAGTTTCATCGGTGCTAAAGGCAGGTGCGCGCACGCAAGATATAGCGCGCTTTGGGTGCAAGAAGCTTTGCAGCACACAGGAGATGGGTGATCTCATCGCACAAGCCGTTGCGCGATCTGTTTTGTCGGAGGAAGTGTGATGGCGATACACACAAGCACGCTTGCTAGTATTTATGAAATGCAGGGCTATAATGAAGAAGCGATAGTGATTTATGAAGAGCTGTTGAAAAAAGATCCGCATAATCAAGAAGCAAAGCTAGCCTTAATCCGCCTAAAGACAAAAAAGCACCATTTCAGCGGGGTCAATCAAGACAAGCTCGCATTATTTGTCAATGCAAAAACACAAAGTGATTACCAAAAGCTTGAGCAATGGCTTTTGGGCTAGTGGCAGTTTAAGCGATAGGAATAGGAGCAAATATGGGAGATAACACAGAGCTAAAAGATCTTATCTTGCAAACCCTTGATGAAGTGGCAAGAGATCCAAATGATATATCTAAAGATGAATCAATCCAGCCCATAGAATCTATGGCAAAGCAAAAACTGGATTCTAGTGATCCTAGCCCAGATCTTGCCAATACGCCAAAGCCCAAGATGACTCTACCAAAGACTAGCATAGAATCTAGCCCGATAAAAGAGGGTAAAATCATCGCGCCAAGTGCGCGGGAGTGCGGGCTAAGTCAAGAGAGCTTGCTGCTTTTAGAAAATCTTAGGGAGAAGCTGCTCGTGCTTTTTGAGGGGCTAAAAATGCCAGAGCTACAAGATACACAAAATAAGCTTGATTTGGTGGTGCGATTTTTGCAATATCAACTATGTATGATTGATGAGATTTTGCAAAAAAGCAAGTAGAAGAGGTGTGGTAATTTTGTAAAGGATTTACCTAAGAATTGCTACAATAGGACAATTTATCAAAGGAGAATGTATGGCGAAGTTGTTGTTTGGTGTGAGTGATACAGAGGAGTGTCGCGCAGCGATAAAGACAATCATCAGGCTTTTTGGACATAGGCAGGAAGTGGAGCTTACGCTCTTACATGTAACTCCAGAGGTGCTTGTATATGCGGAGAGTGGGATTGTGGATTATGGAATGATTGAGAATATCGAAAACGAAAAAAGCAATGAAATTTTAGATGAATTTGAGCAAACATTTAAGGCAGAAGGCATAGCGTGTAAAAAGATTTTGCGCACGGGCAATCCTATCGATGTGATGCTAGAAATCGCCGATGATTATGACTTACTTGTCATCGGTGCTAGCGAATCTTCCTTGCTTCATAGGATTTTTAGCTCACATCAAAATAGCTTTGTAAGCTCCTCTCCTATTCCGGTGCTTGTGGCTAAGTAGGAGTGATAATGCGCACTTATGTGCATATATTGGGGATTGTAGCAGTAGCTACTTCGGCTAGCTTTGGGCTGGAGTTTGGCGTTATGGGCAATGTCTCTGCCGGTATGGGTGGGGCAGGGGTCGCGCTTAAAAACTCTCCCTTTGCTCTCTACTATAATCCCGCGCTTTTAAGTGCAGAAAATAGCGTGCGGTTTGGGTATTCTCTTGGGATTGGCGTGCGAGAGAAAAATCTCGATAAAATCGCTAATATCAACCTTGAAAATTTCGCTGCTAGTGCAGAGAAGTTTGCCTCTCTTATAGGTGGTGCTGTGAGTGGTGGCACAGGAAATACAAGTGCTTTTGAGAGTGTTTTAGACTCTGCGCTTGATAAGACGCTGGGTGGTGGCAGCACAGGACAGACCCTAGAGCAAAAGCTTGAAGCCTTCCAAACGCAAAATCCAGACCCAAGCCAATGGGGGCAGCTTGTTGAAAATATCAAGCAAGAAGCTGGCTCTTCACAAGCACTCTCGCAAGAGCAAAAAGATCTTTTAGACTCTCTGGCTGGGAGTGTGGATTTTGGAAATTTGCAAGTGGATTCTAGCGGCAATATCACAAATATTGAGATAAATTTCGGTGGGAATCTAGGGCTAGATCAGGCTATCAAAGATTTTGCTAATCTTAAGAGTGCGCTAGAAGAAAACGCGCTTAATTTCACAAGCCAAAATGGCGTGGCACTGCAGTTTGCCCCTGCATTTTTGCGCGGGACTTTGGGGACATTTGGCGTGGGGCTTTTCTCATCATTTTATGGTGCGACTTCGGCAAAAATTGATCCAAACCGCACAGCACTCATCATTGCTTCAGGCAAGGATTATTATAAAATTGATGCAAAAGGTGGCAATTTTTCTTATACACAAACAACAAAAGATGATTACGAGCAGCATTCTCTTGAATACGCCTTGCAGCAGGGCAATGCACACTCTATCCTTACGCGCGGATTTTGGATCACAGAGATCCCCATAGGCTATGCGCATACCTTTTACTTTAGTAATGTCAATTGGAATCTAGGCGTGTCTGCGCGTTTAATGAGTGCTAGTAACACAGTGAGCAATATCGCTCTCTCAACTAAAACAGATTTTGCCACAGAGGGGAAAAACTTCTTAGCAGGGAAAAACTTTGAGACAAAGACCGCAGTCGCAGTGGATCTAGGGACTATGCTAGAGATTGATCTGCCTAATTTCCGCTATCTTAGCTTTGGCGTTGTGGCAAAAAATATCAATACCCCCACTTTCCAATACAGCACCGGTGAAGTTGCCATAAAGCCCCAATATCGCGCTGGAATAGCGTATAATCAAAATAATTTTGTCTTTGCTTTTGATGTGGATTTATGGAAAAATGAAATGTTAAGTGATAGCTTCAATCGCCCCTTTAGTCAAATGATAGGCGGCGGCGTGAAGTTTGATATTAAAGCTTTTGATTTGCGCGTGGGGCTTATGAAAGATATGCGCCAAGATGATGGGCTTATCATCACAGGTGGGGTAAATATCTTAGGCTTTTTAGATGTGGCTGTGCAGGCTGGCACAGAGCTAGGAGAAGCTCAAGGCTACCGCTTCCCTCGCTATCTTAATGTGCGTGTGGGTGGAAATATTTCATTTTGATAGTGGATTCTAGGGGGCTTGGAACATTTTGTATGGATTACTTAAGGAAGCCTTATAGATTTTCACGCGCGAATACTATCGCGTAGGCTTACGATGAATAAAAGTGGATTCTAGGGCAAGCACTAGCACCGTGCAAATCCACAAAGCAAGCCAATTTCTCTCACTTCGATCAAGCTTTGCTTGCGTGGCGATTTAGAATCTAATTTGCAAAGCTCTAAATTCTAGGTTTTAATGAGTGCAGTGCTAGAATCTATTTTGTGCGGCTTTGTGTTTGGCTCTATGTGTGTTGCGCTCGTGCCATAGCCAAGATATGATCAAAATCCCTACGCCAATATCAATGCAAACATCAGCAAAGTTAAATATCGCAAATTCAAACCAATAATGCCAATACACATAATCCACCACCTTGCCATATACAAAGCGATCAATCACATTGCCTATCCCACCTCCTAGGATAAAGCCAAAGCCTAGCCAATACTGTCTAAACGCTCCATTTGCTAATGTCAAATACAAGCCTAGCCCCGCTAGCAGCGCGATTTGTATCCACTTAAGCCACCCTTGCAAAAACGCAAACATCGAAAACGCCACGCCATCATTATAGACAAGCACGATAGAAACTGCCCGACTCTCCCAGCGGAATCCTTCTAGCACTTGAATCTTAAGCCACTGATCTAGCACAATAACGCTAATAAGAATAGCCAAAAACCACACTATGCGTGTTTTCATCGCGCGCACCTACGCAAGCTTTGAGCGCAAAAAGCTCTCTAGCTCTTTGCTAGCAGATTCTATCGCTTCAGCACTTTTGCCCTCCACCAAAATACGCAAGATAGGCTCCGTGCCAGAGTAGCGGATAAGTGTGCGCATACCTGCCTTTTCTATTTGCTTGCATAGCTCGCTAAAGCCAGAGATGGATTCTAGGGGCGTTTTTTCTAACACTTTTAGATTGATAAGCTTTTGCGGATAGAGCGTGAAAGGATTTAGAGCTTGATGACTTGAAGTTTTCTTGCGCAAAACTAGTGCCATCACAGCAATCGCACTCATCAGCCCATCGCCCGTGGTGGAATAATCACTAAAGATAATATGCCCACTTTGCTCACCACCAAAATTACTGCCATATTGTTTCATCGCATCAAAGACATATTTATCCCCCACATCACATCGTTGCAGGGTGATATTGTGCTTGGCAAAAAATTCTTCTAAAGCAAGGTTGCTCATCTGCGTGGCGATGATTGTGTTAGATTCTAGCTCGCCAATGCTGTGGAGATACTCCCCAAGCGCACCTAGCAAAATATCGCCATTGATGATCTTGCCCATATTATCGACCACCACTAGCCTATCGGCATCGCCATCAAGCGCGAAGCCAATGTCTGCGCGGTATTTCAGCACTTCATTTGCGAGATCTTGGGGGTGCATAGCCCCGCATTGCTCGTTGATATTAAAGCCATTTGGCGTATTGTTGATGATAACCACATCTGCCCCTAGCTCGTGGAAAATCGTAGGCGCGACCTTATAAGCCGCTCCATTGGCGCAGTCAAGCACGATACGCAAGCCCTGCAAGCTTAACTCCTTGGGAAAAGAGTTTTTAATATGCACGATATAGCGTCCTACCACATCATCTATACGCTTGGAGCTGCCGATCTCCTGTCCTACCTTGTGATTTTGGGCTAGCAGCTGCTTGTTGTGATAGATTTTTTCTATCTGTGCTTCAGCTTTTTCATCAAGCTTATTGCCAAAACGATCAAAAAACTTTATCCCATTATCATCAAACGGATTATGACTCGCACTAATCATAATCCCCGCATCACAGCGCATATCTGCGGTGAGGAAGGCTATGGCAGGGGTGGGCATAGGACCTACTTGTATGACATCATAGCCCACAGAAGTAAGTGCGCTTACTAGGGCGTTTTCTATCATATAGCCGCTGCGGCGCGTGTCTTTGCCAAGTAGAATCTTATTGCTTGAGCGGATATGCTTTTGCTTGGCAAGATCGCGGAAATACAGCCCAGCAGCGATGCCTAGCTCGATACAAAATGCCGGTGTAAGGAAGCTTCCTGCCCTGCCGCGCACACCATCAGTGCCAAAGATTTTGGCTAGATTCTGGGGCTTATTTGTTGATAAAGTCTTTTTGCTCATTGAACTGCTCCTGTGGTCGCTATGTGTGGAGATTAAACTGCTTTTAAATAAAAATTAGGCAGAATAATGCCCTAAAATTTTTTACAAAAGGATTAAGCCAATGGCAAACCACAAGTCCGCAGAGAAACGAATCCGCCAGACAGAGAGACGCACAGAGCGCAATCGCTACTACCGCACAAGGATCAAAAATATCATTAAAGCTGTGCGTGAGAGCGTGGCGAATAATGACCTACCTAAAGCACAAGAAGCCTTTAAAATCGCCAATAAAGAACTTCATAAATTTGTCAGCAAAGGCATTGTGAAGAAAAACACCGCCGCACGCAAAGTCAGCCGCCTAAACGCTGCTGTAAAAAAGCTCGCCCAATCTGCTTAATCTCCTAGCTTTTGCTAGGCTCTCTCAAGGGTTACAAATTTTATGCTTAGTGATACACTGCGTCCCATTATCGCGCGTTATGATGAAATTAGCGATCTGCTCTCTCGCCCCGAGATAGTAGCAGATGTCAAGCAGCTAACTACCCTTAGCAAAGAGCAAAGCCAAATCCAAGAAATCACGCAGCAAGCGAGAATCTATCTCTCTACCCTAGAATCCATACAAGAAAACAAGCTACTTTTAGAAGACAAAGAGCTAAGTGAGCTTGCTAAAGAAGAGCTAAAATCTCTAGAATCCACTAAAACAGAGCTAGAAGAGCACTTGCGAGTGCTGCTAATCCCCAAAGACCCAAATGATGATAAAAATATTTATCTCGAGCTGCGAGCAGGCACAGGGGGCGATGAGGCGGGGATTTTTGTGGGGGATTTGTTTCGCGCATATTGCCGCTATGCTGATACAAAGGGCTGGAAGGTGGAGATTATAAGCTCAAGTGAAAATGATGTAGGCGGATACAAGGAGATCATCGCGCTTGTGAAGGGGGCTAGCGTGTTTTCTAAGCTTAAATTTGAGGGTGGCACGCATCGTGTCCAGCGTGTCCCTCAAACTGAATCTCAAGGTAGAATCCACACTTCTGCTATCACCGTGGCGATTATGCCAGAAGTCGATGATGTAGAAATCACCATTAACCCAAATGACTTACGCATAGAAGTCTTCCGCGCGGGCGGGCACGGCGGACAATGTGTCAATACCACGGATTCTGCGGTGCGTATCACGCATATCCCCACAGGCATTAGCGTATCTATGCAAGATGAAAAGTCCCAGCATAAAAACAAAGACAAAGCGATGAAGATTCTAAAAGCTAGAATCTATGAAGCCCAGCTTGCCGAGCAGATGGCGCAAAACTCCCAAGCGCGTAAAGATCAAGTCGGCAGTGGCGATAGAAGTGAGCGTATCCGCACTTACAACTACCCGCAAAATCGCCTGACAGATCATCGTATCAACACCACTTTATATAGCCTAGAAGAAATAATGCTCTCTGGTAATTTGGATTCTATCATTGATCTTTTGATAGCCCACGCGCAATCGCTTGCCCTAAGCGCACAAGAATAGCCCTAAAATAGCCCCTAAATCCCTAGTGCAGAAGTGTGTAATCTTTGTGGTCTTGCTAGAATCCAAGCAGTTTTGAGATAGCTCTCTTCTGCAAGACCCCAAAAGCTATTATGATAAATGTGCTAGTAGTGCCTGTATGCGCTGTATGCTCTGGTCTTGCCCTATGATTAGCAAAGCTTCGCATACGCCTATACCACCACCTTTGCCAAGTAGGGCTAGGCGCAAGGCTGGCATAAGCTTGCCGATTTTTACAGAGCTGGATTCTGCGTAGTTGTGGAGATAGGATTCTAGCTTACTGGGATTAAGAGCGCAAAAACATTGGGCAAATTCTTCTTCATCAATGATTTTTGCCAAAACTCTCAGCGCACTAGAATCCACTTTTTGTAGCATTTTTTCATCATAGGATTTTGGCGGGGTTTGGATATCTTTAAGCTGGGCGGCAAACTCTACGAGAGTTTTGCTCCTGTCTTTTAATGCGCTAAAAAGTAGTGATTTTATCGGCTTTTCATATTCATCAAGCTTCGCGCCAAATTCTTGCAATAGGGCTTCTAGCCTTGTATCATCACAGGCTTTAATGTAGTGTTGATTAAGCCATAAGAATTTTTCTTGATTGTAGCGGCTAGCAGAAGAATTGATGTCTTTAGCATCAAAAAGCTCGCGCATTTCTTGGAGAGAAAATATCTCCTGATCCTCATAGCTCCAGCCAAGTCGCACAAGGAAATTCAGCAGTGCTTCTGGTAAATAGCCCATAAGCTTATAGTCCATAACGCCCATTGCCCCATCACGCTTGCTAAGCTTTTTGCCATCGGGGTTGAGAATCATAGGGATATGATAAAACTTGGGAATAGAGAAGTTTAGGGCTTGATAGATAAGAATCTGCTTTGGTGTGTTGCTAGTGTGATCATCACCTCGGATCACATCTGTTACGCCCATTAGCGCATCATCGATTGCCACGACAAAGTTATAAGTCGGGCTGCCATCTGAGCGCAAAATGATGAAGTCATCAAGCTCTTTTGCTTGCACGCAGATTCTGCCTTTTACCCCATCATCAAAGACTATTTCACCATCAAGTGGGGCTTTTATGCGGATCACAGGAGTGCGATCGCTTGGCGGCGTGCCGGTAAAATCTCGGTAGCGATTGTCATAGCGCGGCGTTATGCCCTGTGCGCGTTGGGATTCTCGCAACTCTTCTAGCTCTTCTTTGCTCATATAGCAGTAATAAGCCTTGCCTTCTTCTACAAGTTTTTTAGCATAGCTGGCATAGAGTGGGAATCGCTCGCTTTGATAGATGATTTCATCATCACATTCTAGCCCCACCCACGCAAAAGATTCTAGGATCGCTCGTGCAGCATCTTTGGAGTTTCTAGCAAGATCTGTATCTTCAATGCGTATGAGAAATTTGCCTCCGTGCTTGCGTGCATAGAGATAGTTAAATAACGCTGTGCGCAACCCTCCAATATGCAAATAGCCTGTGGGTGATGGGGCAAAACGCGTAACAACCAATCGCTTATCCATTAGATCTCCTAGGTGCAATATTTGGCGTGGATTTTAGCAAATTTTTGCTATATTTTGCGTTTTACAGGAGCGTGGTAGATGTTTTTGCTTGTGCTATATATCATAGGGATTACCGCAGAGGGTATGAGTGGGGCATTGATCGCTGGGCGGTATAAGATGGATCTAATTGGCGTGCTGTTTATCGCTCTAGCGGCTGCTATTGGCGGGGGGTCGGTCCGCGATATACTCTTTAATCATTATCCGCTTACTTGGGTAGCCCATCCAGAATATATTATCATTGTTTGTGCTGCGGCATTGCTTACGACACTAATCCCAAGCGTGATTGCTCGGCTAGAGAAGCTGTTTTTGGTGCTTGATGCTTTGGGGCTTGTTACATTTGCAGTCATTGGTGCAGAGATCGCGCGTGCGCAAGGCTTAGGAGTCGTGCTAGTGGTAACCTCTGGTGTGATCACTGCGGTATTTGGCGGTGTGCTGCGCGATATATTTTGTGGGATTGTGCCGCTTGTATTTCGTAAGGAATTTTATGCAGGAGTAGCGATCCTTACTTCGCTTATTTATTATGGACTAAGTTTGCTTGAGTGGGATTTGGAGGTGGCGAGTATTGTGGCTGTTGTGAGTGGGTTTATCATTAGGATTCTAGCGATTTGGTATAACTTCTCTGTGCCGGTGTTTTCCTATGGGGCAAAGGAGTAGGTCTATATAAGGAGCAAGAGATGATTTGTGTATTTGACATAGAAACAATCCCAGATGTAGCACAAATTGCACAAGCATATAATTTGGATGGCAAGAGTGCTTTGGAGATTTGCACATACGCCTTTAATGCACAATTAGAAAAGAGTGGTAGCACATTTTTACCGCTTTATTGGCATAGGGTGATTGCGATTTCAAGTGTGGTGTGTGATGATTATGGGAAGTTTGCTAAGGTGGGGAGCTTTGGCAAGAGTGCTAGCGAGAATCTAGTCTATGATGAAGCAGGGATTGATAAGCTAGAGCAGTGCTTGATAGAGGAGTTTTTGCAATTTTTAAATACCAAAGAGCCTAGGCTTGTGAGCTTTAATGGCAGGGGATTTGATATGCCTGTGCTGCTGCTTAGGGCTATGCGCTATAACTGCAGCGCGTTTAGATTCTTTGAGGCGCAAAATTACGCGCGGACAAAAAGCAAATGGGAAAATTATCGCGCGAGATATAGTGAATATTGGCATACGGATTTGCTGGATTCTCTGGGGAATTTCGGCTCTACGCGTGCGCTCACGCTTGATGGCGTGTGTAAAATGCTTGGGATTGTGGGGAAATATGATGTGAGTGGTGGTGATGTGTATGAGCTATTTTATAAGCAAAAAGCCCTTGATGTGATCAATCATTATTGCCAAAGCGATGTGCTAAATACTTATTGGCTGTATTTGAAGTATGCGATATTAAAGGGAGAATTGCAGAGTGAAGAGTATGGGGTGATATTAGAAGATTTTGCTAGCAAGCTAGATTCTAATGCACCTTATGCAAGAGTATTTAAAGAGCAAATTGCTTGTGAGATCACTAAGTTACAGGGCTTATGAAGGCATTGGCAATGCGCTCCTTGCATTGTGCTAGCGATAGGGACTCTTGCAGGCTATAAGCATACAAGCTTGGACGCAATCTTTTAGGGATATGTAGTTTGCGGAATTGGTCTTTGACTTGTTTGGGTAGGGTGATACTGGTGTATTTGGTGATAAGAATAGCAAAAGGATAGCTCGTGCTAGGAAAATGCTCTATGCAGAATCTAGCTTTTTGCTGGGCTTTGGTATGTGTAAAAGGCGGATTCTGGCTTGCTTGCTGCTTGCTTGCTGTATAAATCTCACAAGAAAAATGTGTGCGTATAATTTCTTCTCGCTGTTTGCTTGAGAGCACATAGCCCTGTGTCTTTAATGCATTGGCGATGTGGTGGATTGCTTGGTGTGTGTCAAAAGCATAAATACCGATAAAATAACTATGCTTAGTAAGGAAGAATCCACCTTGATAGAGAGAATCTTTTTCTTTGCTAAGGATTTTTAAGCTTTGCTGCAATCCCTTGCCGTAACGCTGGATTAGCTCGGTGGCAAAATGTGTGCGGATAAAGTTGCGCTCATAGGCTGGGTTGGTGTTTGTGCTATCTACAAAAAACTTTAATCCCCTGCTTGTGCAGTAGTTGAGAATATCTTGCTTATAGCACCAAAGTAATGGACGGATAATGGGGTAGGGCGTGGATTTTGGGGTTTCTTGTGTGCTTTGTGGATAATACCAAGCAATCTCTTCAAAGCCAAGTAGCCCGGCGATACCGCTGCCCTTGCCAAGTCGTAGTAGTAACCATTCAATACGATCGTTGAAATTATGCGCTAGCAAAAGCCCAGAGTAGCTGTATCTAGCAATTAGCGTGCTAAAAAACTTGTAGCGAAATTGTCGTGCTTGCGCTTCAAAATTACTAGAAAAAATAGGGGCTTTAGTTTGAAAGCATTGTTTATCGTGTAGTGTGGCAAGCTCTTTGGCATAGGCGATCTCTTCTTTGCTTTGTGTGCGCACGCCATAATCCACAATAGCAATGTCAAAATCAATATGCTTTTCAAGTAGATAAAAAAATAGTGCGACAGAATCTGCTCCGCCAGAAAATCCAAGCAGAAATTTGCCATTGTGTAAGATGGGGTTGCATAAAGCCTGCATAAGCAATCTTTGATAGATTTATATTGTAGAAATAAGTGTAAAACATCTATGGTGCCGAAGGTCGGACTCGAACCGACACAAGGTCGCCCTTACTAGATTTTGAGTCTAGCGCGTCTACCAGTTTCACCACTTCGGCATTTTGTGAATGGTGCGCTGAGCGAGACTTGAACTCGCACGGGTCGCCCCGCCACCCCCTCAAGATGGTGTGTCTACCAATTCCACCACCAGCGCATACCCTGCATAAGCAGGGGAAATTAGCCTAAAAGAGCTTTGAATGCTTCAACGATCATTTTAGATTCTGGTAGGAATGGATTCCCATAGATTGCAATGATCGCAAAAACAAGCGTATAGATAACTTGCGCTTCAATAAGTGCTAGTGCGATAAACATTGTCCCAAGAAGCTTGCCGCCAATACCCGGATTTCTCGCGGTCCCAGAAATTGTAGCTGCTGCTGCATTTCCCATACCGATTGCTCCACCAAGTGCAGCAATACCAAGACCAATAACACCACCAGCTACAGAAAGAGCAAGCAAAAGTGATAGATCACTACCGCTAAACACACTCTCGCCAGCGAATGCAAACGCTACAAAACCAAAACACAAAACAAGTAAAGCTTTCATTGTTTCTCCTTAAAAATTTTTGCCACCTTTCGGATCTGTCCCCTACTCGCGCGGTCAAATAGGAATTTATTATCGCAGAAACTAGCTAAAAACTAGCTAAAAACTAGCTAAAAACTAGCACAAAATAAGCTCTATCTTGCCTTTTGGATTCCCAGCTATGGCGCAGCGTATAATATCTCCTTCGCGGAAAAACTGCCCCAAAGGCTGCATAGTTTGCGGGATTTTACTAATATGCAAAAGCCCATCGTTGCCTCTAGGTAGGGAGATAAACACGCCAAAATCCATAATACGCTTAATGGTGCCATCAACTTCTTCGCCAATTTCATAATGCGCATTTGGGCTAACAAGCTGGGTAATAAATGCTTTGGCATTTTGGAGATTTTGTGCACAATCTGCTTGGATACAGATCCTTTCATTTTCTCGTTCAATATCAATGCTAACCTTAAACCGCTCGATAATATCTTTGATCACCTTGCCACCCTGCCCAATAATATCTGGGATCTTATAGCTAGGGATAGAGAGATACTCGCTTTTGGGGAGCAAATGTGTATGGGGGATAATGGCTTGTGCGGCTTGCTCCATTTGCTCTAAAATGTGGATTCTAGCGCGTTTTGCTTGGTGGAGTGCATCGTGTAAAATATCTGGGCTAATACCCCCTAGCTTAATATCCATTTGCATAGCAGTGATGGCGTGCTTGGTGCCTGCGATTTTAAAGTCCATATCGCCATCGTGATCTTCTAGTCCCATAATATCCGTAAGCACAGCATATTGCTTGCCATCAATCACAAGCCCCATTGCTACGCCTGCGACAAGGGGATTATCTAAGCCACACGCGCGTAAGGCAAGAGAGCCGCCGCACACACTTGCCATAGAGCTTGAGCCGTTGGATTCTAGGATTTCAGAGACTAGGCGGATTGTGTGTTTGGTGGGTGGGATATTGGATTCTAGGGCTTTTTTGGCAAGATTGCCGTGCCCTAACTCTCTGCGCCCCACACCTCCTATCATACTTGCCTCCCCCACACTAAAGCCCGGAAAATTGTAGTGGAACATAAATCGCTCCTTGCCCCCACCGCTAAGGTCTTCTTGTATTTGCGCATCGTTTTCACTGCCTAGCGTGCAAACTACCAGAGCTTGTGTCTGCCCTCTAGTAAAAAGCGCGCTAGAATGCGCACAAGGCAAGACATTTGTCTCTATGCTAATTGGGCGAACTTCTTCTAGACCTCTGCCATCAGCGCGTCTATGTTCTTGCAAGATCATCGCACGCACTTGGTGTTTTTTATACAGCCCGAGCATATCATAGATGGATTCTAGCTCCCAAATGGGGTTTTTGGCATAAATATCTTTAGCTAGAGATTCTAGCTCGCTATTGCGCTCACTCTTGCTCATTTGCGTAATGGCTTGGCGCACATCATTGCTATAATGTGTAGCAATATGCTCATAAATATGTGGGTGGGTTTTGGTAAGTGCTAGTGGCAGTGGCTTTGGGCTAGATTTATGGGGGATAAGTTTTGCTTCATATTGTGCGCAATCCGCTTGGATTGTCTGCTTGGCTAGTGCTATGGCAGCCATTAGCTCATCTTCTGTCAAGCTCTCATCGCTTCCTTTCATCTCTATCATCAAAATATCCCCCTTGCTCCCAGCTACATAGAGATCAAGACTGGATTCTAGCATTGCTTGTTTGTCGTGATTGATTACAAAGCTGCCTTGGACCTTACCGATACGCACGCTACTCACAGGTGGGATAAAATCCAGCGAGCTAAGGAGTAGGGCATTTGCTGCAGCGTGCAGGGCGCATACTTGCAAATCACTTACGCCATCATAGCTTAGCACAAGGATTGTGATTTGCGTGGGGTAGCGATAGCCTACGGGAAAAAGTGGGCGCAAGGTGCGATCAATAATGCGCGAGGTGAGTGTCTCAAACTCACTGGGCTTGCCTTCTCGCTTGATAAATCCGCCCGGGATCTTGCGCACAGCATAGGATTTGTGGATATATTGCACAACAAGTGGGAGAAAATCATCATCAGTAGGCGTCTCATCGACAGCGACACTTGCGAGCAAGATTGTCCCACCAGAGCGATACCACACGCTTCCACACGCTTGCCTAGCGACATAATCAAGCTTGTATTGTTCGGTAAGATTTGTTAATGCCAAGTCAATTTGGTGCATTATGATCCTTTTTGTATGAGGTTTGGTTTGGCGATGTATTTATCCATAATAGCTAGGGCTTCTTCTTCGCTTATGGGGTCTAGGCTTTTGTAGTAGTGGCTTGTGGAGACAAAGTATCTAGGCTTATAGACAGCCACTAGCGCATCACTTGTGCGGGATAAAATTGTAGCAATATCATAGGGTATAGTAGGGCTTAGGACATAGATGCTTTTTGCCTTTTTTTGGATACAAGTTTTGATGGCTAGATCCATTGTGATGCCTGTCTCTACACCTTGATCGATTAAGAAGACATTTTTTTGCCCTAGCTCGCTCAAGGTCGCACCCTTGCGGAATTTATAGATTCTAGGGAGAATGATCTCCTCATAAGCCCTCTTGGCTTCTCCATAGACATAATCAAGCGAAATACC
Organism: Helicobacter canis; assembly: GCF_900451095.1. Lineage (NCBI taxonomy): Bacteria > Pseudomonadati > Campylobacterota > Epsilonproteobacteria > Campylobacterales > Helicobacteraceae > Helicobacter > Helicobacter canis. Next base: position 1,553,041 of record NZ_UGHV01000001.1, read on the forward strand.
AAAAGAATCAATCAGTGGCTCATTGATGATTAAATCCATATTTTCACTCACTGTTGCAATCTCACATTCATTATTAGCAGGAGCAATAACAGGTGCGCAAAAAAGCATATCAAGCCCAGAATCCAGCTTGCTAGCAAGCCTATCGGCTAAAAATAGTCCCGCAAAGCTTGTAGATAGCACAATGCTATTATCGTGGGCAAGATGGTGATTGATAAGCTCATCATAAAGCTTTAAAAACGCTTCTTCCCTATCTTCAAAGCACACAAGGTTTTTTTGATCATTTTCCATAGCGTGCCTTATAATTGCTTGTTAAGCTCGTGATAATGCTGGATATAGACCTCTTGCATACATTGCTGCAGCTCTTCATACCACGATTCTAGTGGCTCAATGGAGTCTTGGCTTTGGGTAGAATCTTGCTGCGAGATGAAGTAGCTAGAGTGTGGGTCATAGATTGGATATAGTCCTTTGCTTTTCTTCGCACCAGCTTTGGCGTTATTGTAGGAGTCTATATTGTGGTAAAAAACTTGTTTGCTTGGGTGCTCATTGATATAAAATGGCTTAAGCAGCACCATCCTAGCGACATTGCTCGTGGCTTCAATGGGAGATGAATTGTAGATTTTGCGCGTGTTGATAAGCACGATGGGCTGGATTTTTAGCTTGAATTTTTCTGCGATGATTTTTGCGCCGGGCTTAAAGGATAAGAAACGCTCTTTGCCCTTGCTGCGCGTGCCTTCGGGGAAGATTACAATGGGGCGATTTTGGGCGAGCTTTTGCTTGATCGCTTGTAGCAGTGCGACAAGTCCGCGCTTATCATCTCTGTCAATAAGGATCATTTCCGGTCCTGTGAGTGCATAGCCATAAAATGGAATCTCGCCTAACTGCTTTTTGGCAACCCAGCAGATATTGCGCGGGTGGTAGGCTTCAAGGCATAAAATATCCGCGACACTTTGGTGATTCATAATAATTAGCTCGGCTTCTTTATCAAAATCGCCTAGCTGCTCAAGCGTGATATTTGCGTAGGTGAAGAATCGATAGCAAGATTTTCTAGCATTGCGTGCGTTGTTGGTCTTGCGATTTAAGTAAATAAAGCAAATAATAATCGCCAGTCCAATGCCGATTAAGACAACTTCGTATATGCCCTTGATTCTAGTGCGCATCATCTTTCCTTATCCAGCCTATGGCTTCTTTGGGTGTGATGATTTTATAATACTCGCCGTGCTCGCCAATGATTTTAATACGCATAGCCTCGCTTGTAGTCTCAAGCAAAGTGGAGTTATGTGTAGGTAGAATCCAAATATTCGTCTGGGCTTGCAAAGTGGCGGTTTTGGTATAGAAGAGATAGTAGAGTAGATATATCGCTATAATCACACCAAGTGCGAGCCATATCTTACGCAAGCGTTTGGAGAAAAAGGCTAAGACAAAGCAGCTAATGGCAACCCCACCGATAAACAATGCCCAATACATTAGATAAGTGTTTTTAGGCTTTAGGTTCTCTTGTGTCGTTACGCCATCAGCAGTAGGCACGATGGGGATGCGGATTTGCTCGAAGCGGTTTGTTTGGGTGGAGAAGTATTCAAATAAGAGATGCTGCATACTTTTTGGCACGACTGCATAAAAAATCGCTTTAGATTCTAGAGGACCAAAGCTTGATCGCTCAATACCCTGTTTGTCGATTTCTGGGATCTTGAAGTCCTCTAGATTTGCATTTTTGGCGATGAGTTCAAAGGCGATAAGATTGCCTTGATCATCATAGGACTTGGCTTTATAAATCCCTAGGCGCAAGTCTTCTCCCACGACACCGGCGTAGTTTTTGTTTTGATACAAATCCGTAGCATTAAGCACGATAGGATCGCTTGTAGCCACATCAATATATGATCCATCGCTTGCGATTGCAGAGACTTCAAAAGCTGGGATTTTGGCATTTTGGGATTTGATTTTGAAAAGATAGGTGATCTCATAGGTTTTTTGTAAGCTTTGTGCCGTGCTAGAATCTAGCTCAACTTCTTGCCACGCTTGATTTGGATTCTCTAAGGCTATGGCATTGGTCGAGGTTTTTTCTTTGAAAGAGCTTTGATTTAACGAGGCATTATTGAAAAACAGCACGCGATAGGTGATAGGGATCCTCTGCCCGACATAAAGCGTAGAGCTTAAAGTGGATTCTGGTGTGATATTTTGCAAGTGGAGAATCTGCTCTGTGCTGTTGTTAGGGCGGATAAAGGCTTCTTGCGTGCTAGGCTCGCTAGAATCTGCAAATGACTCTAGGAGATTAGATTCTATGATATTAGAATCTAAAGTAGGCTCTGCATAAAGAGTGCATAGCAATAGCAGTGAGAGTGCAGGTGCAAGATATATGCGTAACATTCTAGCCCTTATAGATGGATTCTAGCATTGCTATGCCTTGTGCATTTTGCGTTGGCTTTGGGGGGATCTGCGTGCTGTAGCTATGGCGAATGTCAGCATATCTAGCGCGTTTGTATAGCATTTTTTCACACGCTCTCTCTGGGTGGGGCATAAGCCCGAAAATATTTTTGTCCTTATTGCAAATGCCCGCGATAGAATCCACAGAGCCATTGAGATTATCCACATAGCGCAAGAGAATCTGCCCAGATTCTTGCATTTGTCCTAGGCTGTCTTCATCGATATGGTATCGCCCATCAGCGTGTGCGATAGGAAGAGCGATGAGATCATCTTGCTTATGTGGGCGCAAGAAAGCATTGTCTGTATTTGCTATGCGTAAAGGGGTTGTTTTAGAGATGAAGTGGAGATTGTGATTGCGCATAAGTGCGCCGGGCAGAAGCTTGGCTTCGGTTAGGATTTGAAAGCCATTGCAAATACCCAGAATCCGCCCGCCATTTTCACCAAATGCTTTAATAGCTTTCATTATCGGTGCAAACCGCGCGATCGCCCCACTGCGCAAGTAATCTCCATAGCTAAAGCCTCCGGCTAAGATGACAAGCTTTGTGTCTTTAGGCAAAGATGTGTCTTTGTGCCAGATGATGGCACTTGGAATGCGCAAGAGCTTTTCATAGATATAGTGCATATCAAATTCACAATTTGTCCCAGCAAAACGCACGATACTTACCATAGTGGGTCCTTATGCTTGAGATGTGTTTGTGCTATCAAGGATTTGCATCTCATACTCTTCTATCACAGGATTAGCAAGCAGATCTTTGGCGATTTGCTGTGCGATTTGCTCGCAATGTTGATTTTGTGCGAATTCTAAGATGATTTGCTTTTTTACCACGACTTGCGCTACTTGTGGGAATCCAAGTGATTCTATGGCGTGATGGATAGCTTTTGCCTGTGGGTCTAGGACACCATTTTTTAGGGATATTGTAACTTTTGCTTGCATTGTCTTTCCTTGAAACTATTGCTTGAATTATGAAAAATTGTTTTGTATGCGTCTTAGCACTTCTTCATACGCACCTTTTAGATCTCCTAAATCCTGCCTAAAGCGATCTTTATCAAGCTTTTGGTTTGTCTGCTTATCCCAAAGCCGACAGCTATCTGGAGATATTTCATCAGCTAGGATAATTTCACCTTGTGCATTTCTGCCAAATTCAAGCTTAAAATCCACAAGCTTTAAGCCCCTTTGATCGAAGAAATCTCGCAAGATCGCGTTGATTTTACGCGCTTGATCGCGCAAGAAGCTTAGGTCGTTTTCATCATCAACAATGCCTAAAATCTTGCAATGCTCATCGTTGATGATTGGGTCATTTAGCGCATCATCTTTATAGTAAAACTCCACAAGTGTAAAGGGCAGCACAAGCCCATCTTCTATACCTAGTCTCTTGCTCAAGGAGCCTGTGGCGATATTGCGCACGACAACTTCAATGGGGATTATCTGCACTTTTTGGCAGAGCATTGTTGTGGAGCTAAGAAATTGGATAAAGTGGCTTTTTATACCTTTTTGCGCAAGTAGGTTAAAGAGTATGCTACTAATTAGGCAATTTAGCGCACCTTTGCCATCTTCACTACTGCGTTTTTGTGCATTAAATGCAGTAAGATCATCTTTAAACTCCGCGATGACTTCATTGGGATTTTCTGTGGCAAAGAGTTTTTTACCCTTGCCTTCATAAAGCAGTGCTTGTTGTGTTAGCATAGATTCTCCTTTGGTGTGTGGTGGGCTACTTTTTGGGCTTGTCTTGTGTCTTTGCAGAATCTAATATCCCCCACGCCCTTAGCGCATCAATGGCGGATTTGAGTTGAATATCATTAGAAATATCCGCATTTGTAATGTTCTTTTGATTTTCAGGCGATGATTTTTCATCGGATTTTGACTCAGTATTATCAAGTTTTTGCAATTCGTTTTGTAAGTGATTGCGCAAGTCTGCTTCTTTAATCTCAAATCCCCCTTCGCTTTGTGGCACAACGCCTGGATATACGACAATATCAGGCTTCACGCCTACGGCTTGTATCGTGCGCCCACTTGGGAGATAGTATTTAGCTGTAGTGAGCTTGATCGCTTCAGTAGCATTGATTGGAATCACGATTTGCACACTGCCTTTGCCAAAGGTTTCTTCCCCTATGATGATCGCACGATGATGATCTTGCAATGCACCAGAGACAATTTCACTAGCACTTGCTGTCCCGCCATTGACAAGCACGACAATAGGGAGCTTGCTATAAGGGGCTTTGCCATTTGCATTGTAGATGATGTTTTCTTCTTTGATTTTGCCTTTTTGGGAGACGATCACGCCGCTTTTGATAAAGAGATTAGATAAATCAACCGCTTGGTCTAGCAATCCTCCCGGATTATTACGCAAATCAAGCACAAGTCCTTGTATCCCATTATGTTCTTTTAGTGCTTGCTTGACACTTTGGGCGACATTTTTGTCAAAGGAATTAACCCGCACATAGAGATAAGGCGTATTATCAATAGTCTTGGCATAGACTGATTTTACTTTGATTATATCGCGCATTAAGGTAAAGACTAGAGGCTTACTCTCGCCTTTGCGCACGATGGTTATGGTGATTTGTGTTTTTGGCTTTCCACGCATAAGATTAACTGCATCATCGATACTCATACCAATGGTGCTTTGGTCTTCAATTTTTAAGATCACATCGCCACTTTTTAGCCCAGCTTTGTGTGCCGGAGTGCCTTCTAAAGGCGCGATGATGGTAAGCGCACCATCTTTTAGCCCAACGGTAATCCCAAGCCCACCAAACTCGCCTTCGGTTTGAGTTTTTAGCTCTTTGTATTTTTTCTCGCTAAGATATTCGCTATGGGCATCAAGATTAGCGATAAGCCCATCGATGGCTTTGTTGATCAAGCTATCAATAGGCACATCATCAACATAGTAAGATTCTATCGTAGCAATGGCTTGCGCAAGCCTATCATAAGCTTGCGCTCGCTGCTTTTTTGTATCTACTTTTTGCGGTGAGTCATCTTTGGCAAGTGCTGTGAGACTTCCAAAAGCAAGAAACACACTAAAAAATGCGATCCCTATACCTAAAAAGAAATTTCTACTCATAATATAACCTTAAAATACTAGTCTTAAATCTCTAAGATCTGCTACGCCAGCCCCACGCCGGCAAGATATAAGCAAACAAGAGAATCTAGTCTAATGGGAGGAATTTGCTTTAAAAAATCGGCATTTTATCTAAAAAAGTCCAAAATACTTATGAAATATTGCTCTATGCTTGCAACAAGGCTTGGATCATTTGCTCTATGGTATGCAAACTATCTGGCTCAACTAGTCGCTCTAGGACTTCTTGCCCATTTTTATAAAATATCAAAGTAGGGATTCTGCGTATGGCAAGCTCCTGCTTTAAATCTTGGCTTGCATCAAAATCAAGCAAGATAAAATCCACTTGTGGATATTTGGATTCTAAGGTTTGCATTATAGGCTCGATTTTGCGGCAGTCTGGACACCAAGGCGCGCTCATCTCTACTATACATAGTTGAGATTTTATCAGTTCAGCGAAGTTTTGTTTTGTAGCTAGCTTCATAGTTATCCTTAATGTTGTTGGTGTGAATGGCTTTAAGCACTTCATAAATCTTACAACGATGAAGTAAATTTATAGCGACTATTATTTATAGCTACAAAGATAATCTAATCCAAAATCAATAAAACTCATAGCGCGATATGTGCCTAAATGCGAGATGGTTTGGGGGATGGCAGTATCTATGCTGATAAATATACACTCTTTATACATTGCCCCTGCTTTGGAGAGTTTAGATTCTATTAGGGCTTGATTGGGAAAAGGCGTGGCAAAGAGTGCTGTGCCTTGTAAGATAAAATCACAAGTATCATCATAGGTTATTGCTAAAGATTTGTGTAAGAGCTCACAGGCGATCATATTTTCAAAAATCGCTTGGAAGCTTGGCGTGGGGGAGATCGCATAGGGTAGGGCGAAGTTATAGAAGTAGAGCTTGGATTCTTTGCCATTTTTGTGTGTGAGCGTGAAGACCACTTGGTCATCTAAGAGAGTTTGCACAAAGGCATATATTTTGTCTTTGGAGATTTTTTGCTGCTGTTTAAGTAGGCAAAATGCATTGTGTGTCTTAAATGGCTTTGCTTGATAGTGGAGCAAAAATGCCAGAATACTTGTGTCTTGCTTGGCATAGAGCAGGGTGATTTCTTGTATCCTTTGGATACGCTTATGTTCTGGCATTAGAGCGATTTCTGGGAGATTACCTTCTTTGAGAAAGCTGGCAAATATGGATTCTAGGCGATTACCTTTGCTAAAAGATACATACTCCTCAAAGCTCAAAGCTCGCACACAATGAGTATGAAAGCTTGCACGGATAGATTCTGATATATGGGAGATTTTTGTAGTGATTAGGATAATATTTGGGTGGCTTGGGATTGTGATCTCTGGGAGATAGTTGTCAATAATTAGCACACCAAATTTTTTCTCTAAAAATAGCTTTAGCAGGGAGGCTTGCGCTCTTTCTTTATGTAGGCGCAAATCCGCACAATCTACTAGAATCTGGTGCTTGTAGCTACGCGCTAGATCAAGGGCTAATGCGCTCTTGCCACATTTGGGCGCGCCATATAGGAGCAATCTATCTTGTTTGGGGGTATTTGAGCGCGGAAATATGCTAAAGCCCTTGTTTTTCTCCTCGTATGCTTTGGCAAAATCTATCATCACTCTAGTCGTGCTTACTCTTTGCGTTGTTGTGCAAAATTAATTGTCTAATTTCTTCAAAACGCGCGTGCAAATGCGGGTCTGTGGCGTGATTGATAAACGCACCATTTGCTGGCTCATCAAAGTGGCTTGCTATGGGTTTTTGAGAAGTGGGGTGCTGAAGAATATGTCTAGGCACATAGCCAGAGATTTGGACATTTTGCATAAAGTTTTGCATTGATGTCTCTCCAATGCTTGCTAAAAAGGCTTTAAAAGTATCAGGATAGGATTTTAAACAATACATAATGTCTTTTTTTTTATAATGATTAAAGTTATAGGCGTGGCTTGGATGATTGAAGCAAAAGAGCAGTTTAGGTGGATTGTAGGAGATCGCTAGAAGTCCTTTTTGCATATCAGCTGGCAAGACATATTTAAGCTTCTCTAGATTCTCCCTAGAGTGCAGACGACTAGCAAGCGTGCTGTTGTTGGCAAAAAAAGAGGTGATGACTTGATGAATGGTTTTCATAGGTTGATTGTAGCATATTTTCTTATGCTCCTTATGCAGGGGTGTGGATTTCAAGGAGATCCTTACTATGGTGATCCTAGCACGGCAACAAGGTTTAATGATTTATCTGTTTTGGAAAATAAAATCGAGTAGCAAGTCAAGTAGGCATATCCCAAAGTCTATTTGACTTGTTTATAGATAGCTTGCATATAGGCTTTAGCTGGTGTATCGCGCACATAGATGATGGAATTATGTCCTAGACATAATTCGATGTGGTTAGGCTTATTTGGCTTGATTTTTGTCTTGCTAGAATCTTGCGTGGCTTTATCGCATTGCTTTAGTGTCAGTGTCGCTATGGGGGTGTTTTGGGCTGTTAGCTGGATGGTTTGTGGATGTCGGTGGGGGATTTTGCTTAGCAATATTCGCTTAGGCAGCACGCTTGTTATGCGTAAGTCCGCACTTGTTGTTGCCATAGAGTAGGTAGAGCCAAGCACAGAGCCTAGTAGCCCTAGCAGTGGATCAACCTGATCAAGTGCGCTAGATACGCCCACTTGCATAGCAAGCTTAATGCTACTTGAGACAAGTGCGCGCGTGCTTATGGCTTTAAGCTGTTTATCAAACTCAGTGGCGATGATAGAATCCACTTCTGCTAGCACTTCAAATGTCTTTGTAGAATCTAGTCTATACTCTTGTGCATAGCTTGGGATCGATTCTAGCTGCGGCAATGCTAAGCCAAAGTGAAAAAGCCCTTGAGCCGTGTAAAATGGCAGTGATATGCGCAATTCGCTTTTTCTTACCTGCCTGCCTTCTTCAAGAATAATCCAAGTATAAGCCTGTTTGTTGCGCGTAAGAAAATGCTGCAAGTCATTAGCGATAGTTGGCGAGCGTGTGATCCCATAAGATTCTTTAAGATAGTCTAACCCCTTAGAATCCCCAGAGAGCAAAAATACTAATCCAGAGAGATAAGACACGCTTGGGTTGATGAAGTTTTCAAACGCGCTAAATTGCTTGAGATTCCCATAATATTGCGTGAGAATACTATCGATTTCTCGGGTGGATTTGGATTGATCGATAATGCCATTGGCACTGCTTTGGTTGTAGCGACTTTGTTCTTGCGCTAGAGCTTTAGATATTTGGCTAGTGTAGTATTCTTTGGCTCTTCTTTGGCGGTCATTGGCGCGATTAAACTCCACTCTAGCACGGGCTTGATCGCCCTGTGCAAGATAGGCTAGAGCTTTATAGTAATTGACAAATATACTCTCATATATATTGCCACGATACTCTCTTGCATTGTCATTTACAAGGGTGGATCCCACTTGAGAGAGTGTGGAAGCAAGCAGTCCTTCTTGCTCAAATGCCAAAAGTCTATTTTCGCTTTGATCTAGGAGTGATAAGGTATCGGCGTTTTGGGTAGTAAAGCCACTTATCCCTGCTTGTATAAGCCATAAAAGATCATTGTTTTTAGCCTTTTTTTGTGCAAACTTATGTGCTTTGTCGGCAGAGTGGTGGTAATAGATTCTACTAAAATGCTCTAATGTGGCGACATCTGTGGCACATCCTGTAAAGCAGCCAAGACAGATACACAATGCCATTATGCAAGCAAAGTGCTTTGTGCAAAATAATACCCATAGTCGCATTTGTATCCTTGCGTGTGATTGGTGTGCTAGATACTCTTATTTTGGGCATTATAGCAAGATTTTTATGTGGATTCTCTCTAGATTTATGCCGCGTTTTATATTATAAATTTCAATAAATGTATGCTACAATCCCGCTCCCAATCCCACTAGAGAGTTTATCAATGCAAAATATACGAAATATCGCAGTAATAGCACACGTAGATCACGGCAAAACGACATTAGTTGATGGGCTTTTGAGCCAGTCTGGCACTTTTGGAGAGCGCGAGAAAGTCGATGAGCGCGTAATGGATTCTAACGATTTAGAAAGAGAGCGTGGGATCACGATACTCTCTAAAAATACAGCAATTACCTACAAAGATACTAAGATCAATATTATAGACACGCCCGGGCACGCAGATTTTGGCGGAGAGGTGGAGCGAGTGCTAAAAATGGTTGATGGTGTCTTGCTGCTTGTAGATGCACAAGAAGGCGTTATGCCACAGACAAAGTTTGTCGTCAAAAAGGCTTTAAGTTTTGGGATCCGCCCCATTGTCGTGGTAAATAAAATCGACAAGCCCGCCGCAGAGCCTGATAGAGTTGTTGATGAAGTCTTTGATCTTTTTGTTGCTATGGGTGCTAGCGATGAGCAGCTGGATTTCCCGGTGGTGTATGCTGCTGCGCGTGATGGCTATGCGATAAAAGACCTTAATGACCCTAAGGAGAACCTAGAGCCATTGTTTGAAACGATTTTAAAGTATGTCCCTGCTCCTAGTGGTAGCGTAGAAAATGCCTTGCAAATGCAAATATTCACTCTTGATTATGATAATTATGTAGGGAAAATTGGCATTGCGCGGGTGTTTAATGGGCGTGTGAAAAAGAATGAGAGTGTAATGCTTGCCAAAAGTGATGGTGAGAAAGAGACAGGGCGCATCACAAAGCTCATTGGCTTTATGGGATTAGCGCGCACAGAGATAGAATCTGCTGAAGCAGGAGATATTGTAGCTATTGCTGGGTTTAATGCCATTGATGTGGGGGATTCTATCGTTGATCCAAACAATCCTATGCCACTAGATCCTATGCACTTAGAAGAGCCTACAATGAGTGTGTATTTTGCGGTCAATGATAGTCCGTTAGCAGGCTTAGAGGGCAAGCATGTAACAGTAAATAAACTAAAAGATAGATTACTTAAAGAAATGCAGACTAATATCGCTATGCGCTGTGAAGAAATGGGCGAAGGGAAATTTCGCGTGAGTGGTAGAGGTGAGCTGCAAATCACGATTTTAGCCGAGAATCTACGGCGTGAAGGGTTTGAGTTTAGCATCTCGCGACCAGAAGTTATCATTAAAGAAATCGGTGGGGCTAAATGCGAGCCTTTTGAGCATCTTGTCATTGATACGCCACAGGATTTTAGTGGAGCGATTATCGAGCGACTTGGCAAGCGTAAGGCTGAAATGAAAGCGATGAATCCTATGGGCGATGGCTACACGAGGCTAGAGTTTGAAATCCCAGCAAGAGGGCTTATAGGCTATCGTAGCGAGTTTTTGACTGATACGAAAGGCGAGGGGATTATGAATCATAGCTTTTTGGAGTTTCGTCCATTTAGTGGCAATGTAGAATCTCGTAAAAATGGTGCGCTTATTTCTATGGAAAATGGTGAAGCGACAGGCTTTTCGCTCTTTAATATCCAAGAAAGAGGTGTGTTGTTTATCACACCACAGACCAAAGTGTATGTGGGAATGGTAATAGGCGAGCATAGTCGCGATAATGATTTAGATGTCAATCCCATTAAGGCAAAACATTTGACAAATATGCGCGCAAGTGGGAGTGATGATGCCATTAAGCTTGTGCCCCCACGAGATCTTACCTTGGAGCGCGCGCTAGAGTGGATAGAAGAAGATGAGATTTTAGAGGTTACGCCAAGTAATGTCCGCATTCGCAAAAAGATCCTTGAGCCAAATTTGCGCAAGCGGGCTGCCAGCAAGAAATAGCACGCATTATTGATACCATTGCAAAGGAGTGAGAATGGATAATGGTTTTATCCAAGCGATGCGTTTTCGGCACGCTTGTAAGAAATTTGATGAGACAAGGTCGATCCCAGCTGATGTGTTTGAGGCAATCCTAGAATCTGGCAGACTTTCGCCAAGCTCTTTTGGTATGGAGCCTACGCGATTGCTAGTAGTAAGAGATAAGAAAAAAAAAGAGCAGCTAAAGGCTTTGTGCTGGAATCAAGATCAAATCACCCAAGCCAGCGAGCTTGTGATATATCTTTCTAAAATTGCAGATATGCAGAGCGATAGTAATTATGCAATGTGGAGTTTTATGCGTAAAGGTATCAATATCGATCGTATTAAGGCATATAAAGATGAGCGATATAAGGGCTTTTTGCAGGCTAATGGTTATATAGATAGCCAAAGTATTTTTCAATGGAGTGCTAGGCAAGCGTATATAACAGCAAGCTCTATGATGAATTGCGCGGCGTATTTGGGCGTGGATTCCTGTGCAATAGAAGGGTTTGAGAAAGACAATGTTGAGAAGTCTTTAGCTCTTGATACATTTGATTATCAAGTGGCGTTGATTATGACTTTTGGCTATCGGTTAGAAGCACCTAAAAGACCAGCCCCACGCATTAGTATGAATGAATTTGTGCAATACATATAGGGAGATATACAATGGCAATGACAGGTATAAAGGTAGTAAAAAGAAGTGGGCGCATAGAAACACTTGATATACGCAAGATCCAAAAATACACCGCAAGTGCTATTGCGGGTTTAAGTGGCGTGAGTCAAAGTGACTTGGAGCTTGATGCAAAACTACACTTTAAAGATGGTATTACGACTAAAGAAATCCAGCAAGCTCTCATCAAAGCAGCAGTCGATAAAATCGACATTGATGCGCCAAATTGGACATTTGTCGCGGCGCGATTGTTTCTCTATGATTTATATCATCGCGTGAGTAGATTCACTGGCTATAAAAGCTTGCGAGAGTATTTTGAAAAAGCTGAAAAGGCAGGGCGAGTTGTCATAGGATTAAAGGAAAAGTTTGATTTGGATTTGCTTAACTCCCACATTGCGCCAGAGCGTGATTTGCAATTTAATTATCTTGGGATTAAAACACTATATGATCGCTATTTGATCAAAGATGCAGGTGGCGAGCCTATCGAACTACCACAGCATATGTTTATGGCGATTGCAATGTTTCTAGCACAAAATGAACAAAATCCAAATGAATGGGCGATTAAGTTTTATGATTTAATTTCAAAATTTGAAGTTGTCTGTGCGACCCCAACTTTAGCCAATGCGCGCACACCAAGACATCAACTAAGCTCTTGCTTCATAGGAAGCACGCCGGATAATATTGAAGGTATTTTTGATGCATATAAAGAAATGGCGTTGCTTAGTAAGTATGGTGGTGGTATCGGCTGGGACTACTCCAAGGTAAGGGGACTTGGAAGTTTTATCGATGGACATAAGCGTGCTGCGGGTGGTGTCGTGCCATTTTTAAAGATCACCAATGATGTAGCCATCGCCGTAGATCAGCTTGGCACGCGTAAGGGTGCTATTGCTACTTATTTGGAGATTTGGCATTTTGATGTAACGGATTTTATTGATTTGCGTAAAAATTCTGGCGAAGAGCGCAGGCGCACACACGATCTATTTCCAGCATTGTGGATTCCAGATTTGTTTATGAAGCGTGTGGCAGAAGATAGACTCTGGACATTGTTTGATCCCTATCAATGTCCAGAGCTTACGGAACTGTATGGAGAAGAGTTTGAAAAGCGTTATATCGAGCTAGAAAATGACTCAAGTATCATTAAAGAAGAAATTAGAGCAAAAGATCTATGGAAAAAGATTTTAGTCAATTATTTTGAAACAGGCTTGCCATTTTTATGCTTCAAAGATAACGCCAATCGCGCAAACCCCAATAAACATGCTGGCATTATCCGCAGCTCAAATCTCTGCACAGAGATATTCCAAAATACCGCGCCAAGCCATTATAAAATAGAAATAGAATTTGAAGATGGCAATAAGGAAATATTTGAAGAAAGCGATATGATCACCACCGATGTTGGGCTGACTAAAAAGGCAAATAAGCTAACAAGTCTAGATTCTATCAATGGTAAAAAAATATTCATTACTCAAAAAATCCAAGAAGGTGGGCTGACAGCAGTCTGCAATCTTGCAAGCATTAACCTTAGTAGAATCCATACGAAAGAAGACATTGAGCGTGTGGTGCCCATAGCCATTAGAATGCTTGATAATGTGATTGATCTAAACTTCTATCCTAATCGCAAAGTCAAAACGACAAACTTGCTCAATCGAGCCGTGGGGCTTGGTGTAATGGGCGAAGCAGAATTGCTTGCTACAGAGAAGATACATTGGGGTTCACAAGAGCATTTGTGTAAAATTGATGAGCTTATGGAAATGATAAGCTATAACGCTATTTTAGCTAGCTCCAATCTTGCCAAAGAGCGTGGTAGCTACCCGCAGTTTGAAGGATCAAATTGGAGTAAGGGGATATTCCCCATTGATTTGGCAAACAAAGAAGCCTTAAAGCTTGTGGATAGAGGGGGGCTTTTTAGCTTGAGTTGTGATTGGCAGAATCTACGAGAGATTGTGCGCACAAATGGTATGCGCAATGGCTATCTTATGGCAATTGCTCCTACTAGCTCTATTAGCATTCTTGTGGGGACGACACAAACCATTGAGCCAATTTATCGCAAAAAATGGTCTGAAGAAAATCTAAGTGGGCTTATTCCTGTGGTTGCGCCAAGACTCACACTAGATACTTGGGAGTATTATAAGAGTGCGTATGATTTGGATCAGCGTGATATTATCAAAGCTGCTGCAGTGCGGCAAAAATGGATTGACCAAGGGCAAAGCACAAATATCTTTATCAAGTTAAAAGATGTTAGTGTCAGTGGCAAGATGCTACACGAGATCTATTCACTTGCTTGGAAGCTTGGACTAAAATCTACATACTATCTCCGTTCTCAAAGCCCAGAGGCAGAGGAAGTGCTAGATAGAAGCATTGAGTGTGTAAATTGTCAATAAGGAGAAATGATGGATTTTGTTAGCGTGATTATGGGTAGCAAGAGTGATTATGAAATTATGCGACATTGTTTGCAGGCGTTAGAGTCGTTTTCTATCCCGTATGAAGTGCTAATTAGCTCCGCGCATAGAAGCCCTGATAGGACAAAAGATTATATCAAACAAGCAGAATCCAAAGGTGCAAAAGTATTTATCTGTGCGGCTGGTATGGCGGCTCATTTGGCTGGGGCAGTGTGTGCGCAAACGACAAAGCCTGTCATAGGAGTCCCGCTATCTGGTGGAGTGCTTGATGGGCTTGATGCTTTGCTCTCTACTGTGCAAATGCCCGGAGGTATGCCGGTAGCTTGTATGGCTGTGGGTAAGGCTGGTGCGCTCAATGCTGCGTATATGGCGGTGCAGATTCTAGCTATTGGTAATAAGGACTTAGCGGAAAAATTGCTTGCAGATAGGGCGGCAAAAGTTGTGCAAATTGAGCAAGATTCTAAAAGCATTGAAGTGAGACTACCAAATAGGGGGTAATATGGAAGCAAAAAACGCTGCGTGGTTGGAGTTTAGCGAATTTATCAAGCTTTCTGGTCTTGAAGAGCAAAAAGTAAAAGAGATGATCGAAAATGGCTCTATCGCAAGCAAGGAAGAAGATGGGCAGATCTTCATCGAAGCACAAAGCAGCACAAATGCACTAGTCAATCGCGTGCAGACAGGACTAACTAGTGCAGAGGCTAATGGCGTGGCTTATGACCCTGTCTTTGTCGAGCGCACGATCCATACTATTATGGGTTTGCACGAGAAGGTCATTGGAGCCAAAGATGAAACAATCAGTGCTTTTAAAAGTGAAAATAGTTTTTTAAAAGAAGCATTGATTTCTATGCAAGAAGTCTATGATGATGACAAAAAGACCATTGATGTAATGCGCGAAGAGCTAAAATCCGCTAGAGAAGAGCTAGAGTTTATGAAGCGTAAATATCGGCTTATGTGGGGGAAAGTCTCTGATCTTAGCGGAAATAAATAGGTGCAAGCGACACAAGAATGCCTAGCTTGCCTACACAAGCAAGCTAGGCGCACTATATTGCATCATATAAAAACCCAAGCCCATATCACTCTACCCATACCCCAAGCTCCGCCATCTTGCCCTCCGCCAAAGCTTGCGATAGATGTTTATAGGGCGATTGGGGATTTTGTCGCAAAGATGGATTTATATCACGACCAAAAGATTGCAAGCATACAAAAGGCAAAAATAGCACTAGAGCAAATCAAAGCACATACTGATATGCCACACACACTAGAATCTGCAATTAAGCTCGCAGCACTTGGCAATATCATCGACTATGGCAGTGCAGATGAATTTGATATAGAATCGTGTTTATTTGATATGGATTCTATGGAGTTTGCTATCTATGATATAAGCAATTTAAAGCAGCGATTAGCTAGCGCACGGGAGCTTGTATATATTGGCGATAATGCTGGAGAAGATGTGTTTGATAGTGAGTGCATAAAGCTTGTAATGCAGCTGTATCCGCAGCTTAAGGTGTATTACTTCACGCGTGGCGCACCTATCATCAATGACATTACTTTGCAAGATTTGCGCGATAATCACTCGCCAATTTTAGAGATATGTGAAGTGGTGGATTCTGGGGTGCGCTCGCCGGGGTTTTTGTATGATGATGCTAGCGCGTATGCTAGGGGTTTGTATGATAGGGCTGATGTGGTTTTGGCAAAGGGTATGGGGAATTTTGAGTGTTTAGAAGATAAAGCTGATCCTAGAGTGTTTTTGCTTTTTAAGATTAAGTGCGCGGTGGTGGCAAATTTTTTGCAACATACACAAGGTAAATTTGTGCTAAAAAATCTAGCCCCAGAATCTATATAGAATCCACATAAAGGAAATGTATGCGCAGATATTGGATTTTACTTCTTGCCTGTGCGATCCTTGCAGTAGCTCTAGAATCCACCGCAAAGGCTAATGGCACTCACGCCACACATACTGCCTATAATGGCAAGCTTTTTATCGCTTATAGCAGTAGTCCCAATCCCACCCCGCTAGCAATAGATAAGCGCACAATCACTTGGCTTAAGCACCCGACACAACCTAAGCAAAAAATCGCTCTAGTGCCTATTGGCTATCATACTAAGCCTGCAGTAGTGCGACTATCTAGTGATTTGGCAATCACTATCCAGCAAGCACCCTACAAACAAGAGTCCATCAAAGTCCTAGACAGCAGTAAAATCCACCCAAGCAAGAAAGAGCAAAAACGCATTGCCAAAGAGCGTGAAGAGGTATTAGCGATCTATAAACACAACCGCAAAGCCACCTACTGGACAAAGCCATTTGCCTATCCGGTAAAGCGCGTTACTATCACAAGCCCCTTTGGCGGTGCGCGTGTATTTAATGGCGAAGTGCATAGCTTCCATAGTGGGACAGATTTTCGAGCACCGCAAGGCACACCGATTTATGCGGTGAATGATGGGGTGGTGGTGCTGGCTAAGGATCGATTTATATCGGGAAAGTCGGTTGTGATTGATCACGGCAATGGGATTTATACGACATATTTTCATAATAGCAAGCTTTTGGTGCGTGCTGGAAAGTTTGTGCGCAAGGGTGAGAAAATCGCCCTAAGCGGTGCGACAGGCAGGGTAAGTGGAGCGCATTTGCATTTTGGCGTGGTGTGTAATGGCGTGCAGATTGATCCACTAGACTTCATCAAGCAAATCAACGCGCTTTTTGGCGTGTCTAGTAGTATTTAGAGCGTGCTTAGCTAGAATCTAAAAAGTGGATTCTAGTTTAAGACTAGGGTAGGGCACTCAAGTTAGAATCCACTGTTTGTGTGCTTGTGTTTTTTGTGGATTGCCACGCCACTGCTAGCGTAGTGTCTCGCAATGACAGAAAAAGGGGCAGTGTCGCTAGAATCCACTTTTTTACTTTGCGGCTGGTTTTGATTTTCGGCGGATTTTTCAAACCGCCCTGATTGTCTGCTACAAGGATTCTAGGGGTTACTAAAGAAACCTGCTTGCGTGCCCACGCCTTGCACTGCTGTCGCTTGTTTTCTAAAGAAACATCGGCTACGCCGAGCGGTATCCCTTGTTTTCTAAAGAAGCTACGCTTTGCGGTGGGGCTTTTGTAGCTTTTTGGGGATTCTAGGGCTTTTTGGCATAGAGATTTGGGTAGTAGTCCTTAAACCTCCGATGGAACCAAAACCAGCTTGCTGGATTGCTACGCACGACTTTGCTTGTAATATCTGCTTGAGCTTGTGTGGCTTGCGCTAGATCGCTTGTGGGATCTTGTGTGTGTGGCGCATAAATAGGCGGAAAAAAGCGCATAACAAAGCGCGAGTAGTCTTTATTCATATCGATAAACACCGGCACAATGGCGATATTAAATCGGCGTGAAAGCACAGAAGCTATGGGCGTGTGGCTTGCTTTCTTTCCTAAAAACTCCACACATACGCCTTCATTTGATGAGATACTTTGATCCACTAAGATCCCAGCCACAGCATTGCCCTGCGTGTAGAATCTAAGTAAATTTCTAAATGCCCCTGCCTTATCAATAAAGCGCACGCCTTGCAGCTCCCTACGAGAAATAATAAGCTTATCGATACTATCAATCCCTGTGAGTCGCCCTAGGCTTGCCATTTTGCTTGGCTCTAGACGAGGGGGGAGAAAAGTCGCCAATGCCTCCCAATATCCAAAATGCCCCGATACAAGCACAGCACTACCATCTTTACGCAAGCTATCTAGTATGTAATGCTCATCGATAATATCAAAGCGTTGTTTGTGGATATGGTAGGGGATTTTGGGGATTCTAATGCTCTCTAAAATCACAAAGGCAAAATTCTGGTAGCAACGCTTGATGATCGCGCGCTTTTGGGCGAGAGTTAGAGAATCTCCATAGATAAAATCCAAATTTGTCAGCGCGTCATTATAGCGGCGTTTGTTGTCCAAAAGACACATTAAAAATCCAAGGCTTTTCACACAGAGCAAAAACACTCGATGTGGCACGATCGCAAGGATTGATCCTAGCACGCCCACAAATGCTCCAAGCAATACGCCAACTATATTCATCTTGCACCTAGGAGATGATCACGCTAAGCTGTGCTGGTGGAATTATATGCGCGATAGATTCTCTAGCTAGCACTAGCTTAGAATCTGCAGTGATAAAAAGCGTGTTGTTCTCAAAGCTATATTGCAAGCAATGATCACCAGTGAGACATAAAGCATACGCAAGCGATAGGATAAAGCTTAGCCATTGCAAATGCTCAATAGGTGGCATAATATCTGTGATATGGGCTATAGCGTCATCTTTGGGTATGCGTTTGTTGATGTATTCAAGCAAGAGACATAGCACTGCTCTATCAGTATGTGAGAATCCATAATCAAGCCCGTGTAGCAAAAAATACGCTCCGTGATCCGTCCGCCCATAAAAATTCAAAAACCCTCCCACATCGCATAATTGCGACACAATATGCAAATATCGCTTGTTGCTTTCATCAAGTCTATGCACGCTAGCGAGCGCATCAAAGATCGCATTAGCTTCTTTAGCGATTGATTTTCCCCATTTGGTGCGCACTTTGAAGCGATCTTGCAAGGCGATAAGCGACGGATAGATCCCTTGTGGGAAGCGGTATTTTTGCGTGCGTAGCATATCAGCTAGAAACACTCCTTCTCGCACCCCCACACCGCTTGCTGTGATACATTTTGCCCCAAAATGCTCTAGTAGCATAGAGAATATTAGCGCACCTGAGCGGATATTATCGCGCCGATCTAGCGATACCCCAAGCCCTCCTAGATCTTCTTCTTTTGCCTTATAGATAGTCTGGATAAAGGATTTTGCATCTTTGATAGCGATTTCATAGCCGTGGATGGTTTTTATCGGGTATTTTCTTTGCCTGCTTGTGATTTTGGCTAGTGCGCGGATCGTCCCACCGATACCAAAGATATTATCGTGGGTGAAATGCGGGGGGATTTTTTGCAGCTCTTGTTTGACAAACTGCTTTGCTTCATCTAGGGATTTTCGGTCAAAAAACAGCTCCTTTAAGCGGATTGTGCCTAAATGCAGCGATATGACTTCCTTGATGTCGCCATTTTCTATGATCGCACACTCCGTGCTACCCCCACCTATATCAATGGTAATGCCACTTTTTCTATGAGAGAGATTAGCACACGCTAGCCCACCATACCACGCTTCTTTTGCCCCATCGATGACTTTTATTTTTATCCCACTCTCTTTTCTAGCTCTGTGGAGAAATTCTGCGCGATTAGGCGCATCGCGCACAGCTGAAGTTGCTACGCAAAGTAGCTTTCTAGCGGTGTATTTTTTAGCGATAGCGTGGAATTCTTTAAGTGCGTTGATCGCACGGCGCATAGGGGCTTCTTGCAAGAATCCGTCATTTTCATAGCAGCCTTGAGAAATCCGCACGCGTGATTTGCACTCATAAATAAGCCGGAATCCATAGCGACTTGTCTTTTCAAAAATCGCCATCCTTGCAGAGTTTGAGCCAATGTCAATCACTGCAGTAATTTTTGCCATTACTCGCCTTTGTTAAGCTGCTCAAATTTGTATTTCAGCTCTTCTAAGCTCTCGCTATTATCCGGATCTGGGATAATGGCATCTTTAGGGCAGACACTCACACAGCTTGGCTCATCATAATACCCCACACACTCTGTGCAGCAATCTGGATCAATCGTATAAATTGGATCGCCCTCTACGATCGCATCATTTGGGCATTCTTCTAGGCACGCATCGCAAGCGATACATTCATCATTGATCATTAAGCTCATATTCTCTCCTTGTGGGTGATAAAATAAAGCGTGTTTCTATCCAAAAACTTCTTAAACTCCCTTGAAATATCATAATCTTAACGCGTGGTGGATTGTGTCTTGAGGTATTGATAGCGCAGGGATTCACGCTCATTTTGCAGGCGTTTGTTTTCTTCTTTGAGTAGATCGCTTTGGGTTTGGAGCTTGTTGATGTCGCGACTAATGTAGTAGATCGAGCTAGAAAGCCAGATTTTAGGCATACAAATAAGCAAGGCAAGAAACAACCCCCCATATACGATGATCAAATAGCGTATATGCAGTCCGCTTGCAGGCTCATCATCATAGAGAGCTGATTTCTCACTAGAATCTACGCGTATATCTTGGTAAAGATCATTATGGGTATCTGGCATTATGTCTCCTTGGGCGATTATTGTAGCGCAAAAGCGCGAAGTTTAGCCGATCTTGCGCGTGGATTAGCGCGCACTTCTTCTAGGCTTGCTACTAGAGGCTTTTTGGTTAGGATTGTGCCTTTGGCGTGATTGTCTCCACACACGCAGCGCAGGGCATCGTTTGGGCAGATACAGGATTTTGATAAAGTCTTAAAGCACTCTTTTACAAGCCTATCTTCTAGTGAATGAAAGCTGATAATGCCAACAATAGCTCCGCACAGGCTGGGGCTTGTGCTAGCTTGAGAGATAGATTCTAGCAGGGTTTGTAGGGCAGTAAGTTCATCATTGACTGCTATGCGCAAAGCTTGGAAAGCAAGCGTGGCAGGGTGGATTTTATGCTTAGGGAAATGCCTAGAGAGAAGCTCGCTTAAATCGCGTGCATTGTAGAATCCACTTTCATCGCGCGGCTGTGTGCTGGCAAACTCTTTTATGATACGCGCCATTTTTTTGGATTCTACTATTTGCCCATAATCGCGCAGTAGCTCTTCTAGTGCGTATGGAGAAAATTCTGCGATGATAGAGCTGGCATTGCGCGATAGGCGCGTATCCATACGCATATCAAGCCTTTCACTCACAAAGCTAAAGCCCCGTTCGCGTGTATCTAGCTGCAAGGAGCTTACCCCAATATCTGCTAGCACACCTGCTATACGCTTATTTTGGGCGTGTGCTAGATCTAGGGCTTGTAAGAATCCTTGCGCAAAGTTTGTGTGTAAAATCTCTAGGCGATCGCTAAAATCAGCTAGATTTTCCCTAGTAAGTGCTATGGCACTAGCATCTTGATCGATCCCGATGAGTGTAAGGTCTGGGCATAGCTCTAAGATCATTTTGCTATGTCCGCCAAGCCCCAGCGTGCAGTCGATAAACACGGCATTAGAGTAAGAGCGCAACGGCGCAAAAACACTAGCTACTTGCTCCATAAGCACAGGAATATGTCGCATATCCTATCCCAATCTGTAAAAGTGGATTCTATCAACGAAGTGAAAGTGTAATGCTAAAGAAGTTTTAATAAAACTAAGGTAAATCAGCCCCACCAAGCAGTAGGGCTTATAAGAAGTGTAGTCTAAAAGTGGATTATTTAAGATCCCAATCTTTAATACTACCGCTAAAGATGTCTTTGACTTGAGCTTTTGAGAGATTGCTAAGAGAGTTTTTTGGATTGACAATCACTGCTAGACCATCAAGAGCAAGGACGCGTGGCTTTACACCCTTTGCTAGCTCGCTATCTTTTAGCTCGCGGCTTACCATACCGATATGTGCGATACCTTGCACTGTGGCATTAACTCCCGTTGTAGAATCTGATTGCTGCACTTCGATCGTGGCTTTTGGATTCTGGGCGATGTAGAGTTCTTTGAGCTTTTCCATAAGAGGTGTTACAGAGCTAGAGCCAGCGATGACGATTTTGCCCTCGGGGTTTTTAGGCGTGTATGCTTTAGCTTCTGTTGGGATATAGCCAGCTTTGACGATAGTGTCTTGCACTTTGTCTGAGCCGATGAAGCCTAGGAAGTCATCTGCAAGTGGGTTTGGCTTGGCTGTGATGACAAGGAATGGGCGAGAGATGGTGTATTTCTTGCTCTTGATATTTTCTACACTTGGGGCTACACCATCGATGTTTAGGGCTTTTACGCTATCGTTTAATGCGCCAAGCGATACATAGCCGATCGCGTTTTTGTTGCGTGCGATTGTAGTGAGCATAACGGCAGTGGAGTTTGTGATCTCTGCGCGTGGTGAAGTCATATCGATCTTTTTATCACCTTGTTTTTGCAAGAGGTCAAAAATCTCTACAAACGCTCCCCTAGTGCCTGAGCCTTCTTCTCGAGATACGAGATTGATAGGTGCAGCACTAGCAAGTGTTACAGAGCATAGGCTAAACGCCAAGACAAATTTCTTCAACGCTTTTGGGAAAGCAAATGTTCTCATAAGAACTCCTTTAATAAATTTGCAGAATGCAAGTAGAATGGTAATAGTCCATTGTAAAGTGTCAAGTAAGTTTTGTAAAAATATAGTAAATGTTTAAGCCCTATGGCAAACACTAGAATCCTAAAGAATACTAATGCCCAAAGCTTTGCTACAATGCCGCTTTTCTAAATAGATTTTGCTAAAGAGTTATAATGCCACGCCAACGCCTATCAATCACGCACAAAGCTAGCAGCCCACAAATCAGCACCCCCTACGCCAACACTGATAATAGCAATCCGCCCAAATCTCCACCGCCAAAGTCCTTGCAGGCAAAGATTTTTTACTCGATTTTTGGGCTTGTAGCGGGAGTGGAGATTGTGATTTTCGCGCTATTTTTTCTAGCAGCTGATGCCATTGGGCAAAAATGGGCTTATGAGCATTTAGAGCAAGAGTCCAAAAAGCTCATCACACAAATGCACAATACTGATTATCTCTCCTTTTGGGCGCAATACCCCTATCGTATTTCACTCATCACAGAAGAGGGCGTTGTCGTGTATGATAACACCATTAGCGCGGTGGATTTAGATAATCACAAAGACCGAGAAGAGGTGCAAATGGCACTAAGCATTGGCAAGGGCTATATCGAGCGCAAATCCACAAACACACTCTATAAAGCCCTGTATTATGCAAGCTATTTGCCTGAATATCGGCTGATCTTGCGGATCTCTATGAATCAAAAGGACATTTATGCGTTTTTACTGCCTATTTTGGGCTATATGGCAGGACTTCTTATCCTTACGCTGCTGCTAAGCACGATCATCACAAGCTACTTGACAAGATCTATCATCGCTCCGCTTAATAATCTCTCCACCCTAGATAGCAAGAAATTCCGCGCACCTTACCGCGAGCTTGTGCCGTTTTTTGATAAGCTCATCGCGCAAAAAAGACGCCTTAAAAAGCAGCTTAAAATTATCCGCCACCAGCAGCAGCAGTTCCAAGCAATTAGCCAAAATATCAATGAAGGCTTAGTGCTAATTGATACAAAAAAGCAGATTCTAAGCTACAACACCAAGGCAAAGACCCTGCTCCCAAGCCTAGAATCCATCTCTGCTACTAATGCCACACCAGAGTCGCCAGAGCTGTATGTAGCACACGAGATTTTTGCATTTATCGATCTGCTTTCTCCCCAGATCCAAACAAGCGAGCTACAAATACACGATAATTACATCGAGTGCATTGCCTTGCCTATTTGGGGGAAGCTAAAGCCCAAAGCCTTTGTCGTGCTGCTGCTTGATCGTAATGAAAAAAACCAAATCCACGCAATGCGCAAGGAGTTTAGCGCGAATGTTACACACGAGCTAAAAACTCCGCTAAGTGTGATTATGGCAAGTAGCGAGATGATGCGCCAAGGGCTAATCCCGCAAAAAGACTTTATGCTATTTTTTGACAAAATCTATGATGAGTGCAAAAGACTGCTGGAAATCATCAATGATATTTTAAAGCTCTCGTTTTTTGATGAAGGTGGCGCGGAGCTAGAGACTAGCACGATTTATATCCAAGAAGTAGCCCACAAGGTGCTGCAATCTCTATCGCCCCTAATCGCTGACAAACAGCTGCGCGTGCAGGTGCTGTGCGATGAGGAGCAGTGTGCTATCAATGGTGTAGCGCGTTTGCTAGAAGATATGCTCTATAATCTTTGCGAAAATGCGATTAAATACAACGCCCAGCAAGGCTTGCTAGAAATCCGCATCACTCGCGCGAAATTTTATATCCAAGACTTTGCGCACTTCACCCATATCACGGCAAGTCTCCCACTCCCGCTAGAGCAAGATACCATTGCTATTGCCATCAAAGATAGCGGCATAGGGATCCCAAAGGACGAGCAAAAGCGCGTGTTTGAGCGATTTTATCGCGTAGATAAAAGCCGCAGTAAAAAGCTTGGCGGCACAGGGCTTGGGCTATCCATAGTCAAGCATATAGCGATCTACCACAATGCCCATATATTCCTGCGCTCTCAAGTGGATTGTAGTGCAAATGCGGATTCTAGTGTAAAAGTGGATTCTAGTAGCGGCAGCGAGATTGTCGTGGTATTTGCTGCCCCAAAAGCCACGCCACACAAAAACACCCACAAAAACACGCCACACACAAACACGCTATGACAGAATCCATAATGCCACAAAAACTACAAGGCATTTATGCCATAAGTGATGAGAGCCTAACACCTTATGCGATTTTGCCTAAATGTGTAGAATCCGCTCTTAAAGCTGGGGTTAGGATCTTTCAGCTGCGCGATAAAAGCCATAGCGATGCGTGGCTTTATCCCATTGCTAAGGAGCTTTTAGGGCTGTGTGAGCGGTATGGCGCACTTTTTGTGCTAAATGACAGGCTAGAGCTAGCCCTAAGGCTTAATGCCCCGGCATTGCATATCGGCAGAGATGATGGGGAGTTTGCTCGTGTGCGAGAGCAGTTTGGCGGGATCTTAGGTGCTTCAAGCTATGGGGATTTACACAGAGCAAAGATTCTAGAGTCTTTGGGGGCGGATTATGTGGCGTTTGGCGCGTTTTTCCCCTCTGCTACAAAGCCCAATGCCACGCCTGCACCGCTTGAGATCCTGCCCCAAGCCAAGCAAGAGCTACGCATACCAATCTGTGCTATCGGTGGCATTAGCACTCATAATATCCACCTGCTAAAAAACGCCGATATGCACGCAGTGATAAGCTCTCTATGGTCTTATAGTCCCCAAGATTCTAGCCTCTTAGAATCCACTTTTGATACATCGCAAAAAATGGATTGCCACGCCACTGCTACGCAGTGTCTCGCAATGACAGAGAAAAATGCCCCTAGTGAAAACGCAGTTTCTTTAGAAAACGCAGCTTCTTTAGAAAAAGTGGATTCTAGAGAAAAAGTGGATTCTAGGGATAATGCCAAAAATGTAAAAAACTCCGCACAGGAGATTTTGGAGCTAGAATCCACCTTGCAAGACCGCCTAGATACCATAGCTCATAATGCCAAAGCCCTGCACAATGCCTTGCATAAGTGTTAGTGATATAAGTAGATCTACTTTAAGAGATTGTTTAAGAGATTGATAGAGAGTAGGGGGTTTAGGGAGAGTGCTAGGGCTTGCACGCCCTAGCGCAAAAACTAAGTAAGCCTAGCTAGATCTAAAACTCTGTCCTAGGATCGTGGGCGGCTTGCATTACTCCGTTATTGATAAGGATCGCATTCACATCGCCCATATCAGGGAGCTCTACAAGTTTATAGCCCATTTTAGTAAGATTGTCTTTAGTATCTTGCCCAAGTCCAAAGGCTTCAAGCCGCAGCTCATCAGGGAGCCACTGCATATGGAAGCGACTAGATTCTACCGCGCGAGCTATGTCCATTTTGTAATCAATCACATTGATGATGACTTGCAGCACGGTGGTGATGATCCTAGCACCGCCGGGGCTGCCGACTACCATATAGAGCTTGTTGCTTTTATCTAGCACGATTGTAGGAGACATCGAGCTTAGAGGGCGTTTGCCCGGCTCAATGGCATTGGCATCGCCACCCACTAGCCCAAATTGATTAGGCACACCGGGCTTAATGGAAAAATCGTCCATTTCGTTATTGAGCAAAAATCCTGCCCCATCGATCGCCGCATACGCACCAAAAGAGCCATTGATCGTATAGGTTACACTCACGGCATTTCCCCATTTATCTGCGACAGAATAATGCGTAGTGTTATTGCCCTCGTGGATTGGTCCAAGACCTGGCTTTACCTCACTGCTTGGCGTGGCGTTTGGCTTGATATTGGCATAAATGCTTTTTGCATACGCTTTGCTTAGAAGTTTATCTAATGGGATTTTGACAAAGCTAGGATCCCCCATATACTCGGAGCGATCCGCATAGGCTTGGCGCATAGCTTCAGCGATGATGTGGATAGCTTGCGAGCTTTGGTAGCCTAGCTTTGTGATATTGGCGTTTTCTATGGTGTTTAGGATTTGGATAATATGCGTGCCACCACTGCTTGGCGGAGACATAGAGAGAATCTTATAGCCCCTATAAGTCCCCTCCACAGGCTTGCGCCATACAACTTCATATTGTGCTAGATCTTGCTTGGTGATAATCCCGCCATTTTTCTTCATATCTGCTTCGATCATTCCAGCAATCTCACCTTTGTAGAACGCATCAGGACCCTTTTGGGCGATGAGTCGCAAAGTCTTGGCAAGATCTTTTTGCACGAGAATTTCACCTTGCTTATAAGTCCTGCCATCTGGCTTTAAGAAATACTTCTTAGAGCTTGCAAATTTGGCTAGATTGCCTTGGGCTTCTAGCATTGTTTGGGCTTGTCGCTCTGTGATAGCAAAGCCCTTTTCCGCTAGCTCGATAGAGGGCGCGATGAGATCGGCTAGCTTTTTGGTGCCATATTTATCAAGCATAGCACTCATACCCTTTACCGTGCCCGGCACGCCAGCAGCTAGATAGCCTACAACACTAAGATCTTGTATGACATTGCCATTTTTGTCCAAATACATATCGCGCGTGGCTTTTGCGGGAGCTACTTCGCGGAAGTCTAGGGTGATGTTTTGCCCATTTGCTAGGTGGATTAGCGCGAAGCCTCCGCCACCGATATTGCCTGCTGCTGGATGCACGACTGATAGCGCGTAGCCCACTGCTACTGCCGCATCAATGGCATTCCCGCCAGAGTCTAGCACCTTTTGCCCTATGCTATCTGCTAGCTCGTGCGTAGAGACTGCTAGACCATTGCCTTTTAGATCTGTGATAGGCAAATAGCTCGCCCCAAAGCTCTGTGTGCTTAGGAACGCACACACTATAAATACGAAAAGTTTCTTCATCATTGCTCCTTGAAAAGTTAGAATAAGCTAAGATTCTATCCAAATTTTTGAGACTAATACAACGGAGTAGCTATGGTGCTATATATCCATATACCATTTTGCACAAGTAAGTGTGGGTATTGCGCCTTTAGCTCTTATACGGGGGTGGATTCTAGTGTGCAGCAAGCCTACATACAATGCCTGTTGCGTGATCTTAGCTACACGCTTAGTGCGTATAGGGCTAAGAAGCTAGAATCTATACTCATAAATCCAGCCCTAGAATCTAGCCTTGCAGAGCTGGATTCTAGCGACTTCGCGCCTATGGAGCTTGAGAGTGTTTATATCGGTGGTGGCACGCCAAGCCTACTGCCTAGCAGCGCGTATGCGCTGATATTTGAGCAAATCGCGCGATTTTGCGATATGCAAAGTATCCAAGAAATCACCATAGAAGCCAATCCCAACACCCTCCAAGCACAATGGTGCCGCGATCTCTCGCGCCTAGGAGTAGGGCGCATTAGCCTAGGGGTGCAGAGCTTTGATCCGCGCAAGCTCGCATTTTTAGAGCGCGATCATAGCGGGCGAGATATTTACCACGCCCTAGAAATCGCCCAAGTCTTCCCACATAGAAGCATTGATATGATGTATGGCACGCCTTTTGATGATGAAGCCACGCTGCGTGCGGATATGCAAAAAGCCTGTGCGCTAGATATTGATCACCTCTCTGCCTACTCGCTTATGATAGAGCCGGGCGCGCGCTTTGCCCATAAGCATAAATCCCTAGCCACGCCAAGCCTAGCGCAAAAAGACAGCCTAGAGAAGCAAGCACACATCGTGTGTGAAGTAGCCCTAGCACAGGGCTTTTGCCACTATGAAGTCTCCAACTTCGCCCGCCCTTACAAATGCCTACACAATCGCAAATATTGGGCTGGGGCGGAGTATCTAGGCTGCGGTGTGGGGGCAGTGGGTAGGGTAGGGCAGGTGCGCTATGAGCGGCAAAAGGACTTGCGAGCATACCTAGCAGATCCTTTGGCAAAGGCGTGTGAGATTCTAGCCCCAAGCGACCTAGCCTTTGAGGCGGTGTTTTTGGGGCTTAGGAGTGAAGTGGGCGTGGATATTGCTGCGGTATCTGCGTCTATCAATCCCAATCGCCTAAGTATTTTACTAGAGGAAAAAATGTGTTTTTTGCGAGGTGGCAGGCTTGTGGCGCGTGATATATTTCTGGCTGATGAGATCGTGCTATGGCTTATGCGTGAATAGGGCAGGCGATGAGCAAGCGATGGAGCTTCAAAGCAAGCCTAGAATCCACTTTTTGCGTTTGTTAGCATTATTTCAAAAGTGGATTCTAGGTTTGTGTGGTTTGTGCTGGATCTAGGCTTGTTATGGATCGCCACAGCACTCCTTATATCTGCGCTATTTCCTTGACTTGACAAAAAAAAAAAAATAGAATTTTGTATTTGACAAATCAAGGAGGAAGCAATGTTTAATAGGCTAAGCATAGGGAGCAAGATCGTTGTTTCAGTGAGTTTGATTCTGCTTTTGTGTATGGGGATTTTGGGCGTTGTTTTGGTGAGTGTTTCGCACAATATCCAAACTAGTGATGCCAATAAGCTTGTGCTAAATGTAGCAAAGCGGACAGGCAATGCCATAGAAGGCTATATCAATGAAAGCTTTGTAGCCCTAAACTACTCGCAAAGAAATCTTACGCAATATATCCATAGCAAAAGCTTCAATGAAAATACAGCAAAGCATATCCTAACCGCCCTTTTAGACTCTAATCAATGGGTAGAATACGGCTATATCTACCTAAAAAGCCCATCGCTAATGCCTGATGCAAGTAGTGCTTATAGGCTGGCAAATGGCGGAGTGCTGATGCTAGGGCACGATGATAAGCCAAAGGAGCTTGGAGGGGTGGCGATTTTGCCTGCTGATAGGGCGTTTTTAGCCGATGATGGCTTGCAAAAGGCTCTTTCAAGTGGCAAGCCAAGTATCGGTAATCCCACAGGGATGCACACTGCTGGGGAGCAGAAAATACGCGTAACGCTTAATTACCCAATCATAGATGAATATGGCAGTATCCAAGGTGTCGTGGGAGCTACATTGCACCTGGGGCTTATAGGGGACTCTCTCTTTGCGCAGCGCAGAAGTATCTTTGAAAATGACTATCGCGCGCTTATCACAAGTGATGGGGCGTTTGTCCTGCACCCAAATAGCGAATTTACAGGCAAGAATCTTGCCGATGTAAGTGCGGATAATCCAAGTATGCAAGATGTAATCAACGCACTCAAATCCCACGAATCTGGTGTGTATGAGGTAACAAACACACGAGGGGAGGCGAGTATTATGGGTGTGGCTTCATTTGAAGTGGGGCGAGGTAGCACTGGGCAGTGGTGGGGGAGCGTTACCGTTGCGCCCAAATCATCAGTGTATGACTCTGTGGGCTTTATGAGAAATGTCAATATTGCGGGTGTTTTGATCTGTGTGCTGGTGATCGCGACATTTGTGTTTATCTATGTAAAGATGACGATCACAGCTCGTATCCATCGTATCTCCCACACTCTCTTTGAATTTTTCAAATACCTTAATCATCAAAGACAAGACGCGCCACAGCCGCTAAGGATTGTCGCTCAAGATGAGCTAGGTGAAATGGGAAGTAAAATTAACGAAAATATAGAGATAACAAAGCTAGGCTTAGCCCAAGACACAAGAGCCGTGGAGCAGTCTGTCCAAACAGCCAAAAAGATAGAATCTGGCGACTTGCAAGCGCGTATCACAGAGACCCCGCACAACCCCCAGCTAAAAGAGCTAAAAGATGTGCTAAACCATATGCTAGATGATTTGCAAAAGAAAATCGGTAGCGATACTAATGAGATCGCCCGCGTCTTTGACTCCTACACGCGCCTTGATTTCACCACAGAAGTAGCAAATGCTAGCGGCAGGGTAGAAGTCGTTACCAACACGCTAGGCGAAGAGATTAGAAAAATGCTTAAAACTTCCCTAGAGTTTGCCAACTCTCTCCACTCTCAAAGTGATAAGCTAGAAGAAGCCGTAGCCGCCCTTACCAAATCTTCTAACTCCCAAGCCAGCAGCCTAGAGCAAACTGCCACTGCCGTAGAGGAGATCACTTCATCTATGCAAAATGTCTCTGGCAGGACCAATGAAGTAATCCAGCAAACCGAAGATATACGAAATGTCATAGGTATCATTAGAGATATAGCCGATCAGACAAACCTCCTAGCATTGAATGCCGCCATAGAAGCCGCTAGAGCAGGAGAGCACGGCAGGGGCTTTGCTGTCGTAGCAGATGAAGTGCGCAAATTAGCAGAGCGCACCAGCAAATCACTAGGCGAGATAGAGGCAAACACCAACTTGCTTGTGCAATCAATCAATGATATGGCAGAATCTATCAAAGAGCAAACCGCAGGGATCACACAAATCAATGAAGCCATCTCTAGCCTAGAGTCTGTAACCCAAGAGAATGTAAGCATCGCCAATGCTAGCTCACAAATCTCACAAGATGTATCAGGGATTGCTAAAGCTATCTTAGATGATGCCAATAAGAAAAAGGTATAGCCACAAGCGATTCGCTCTTGGGTAGGCAATGTGGCAGTGTTGCAAAAATTACTAAAGAAACATCGGCACAGCCTAAGCGGTATCCCTTGTTTTGTGAAAGGCACGACCGCCAAGGTCGCTAACTTTCCCCAATTTTTGCAAAGCTCCCACAGCCCCACCGCAATCCTTAGAATCGTTTTATTACAAAATGGGCTTTCTCCCTAGAATCCACTTTTTACACTACCACCTGCGGCGTGGTATAAAACGCCGCGTTTTATTGTCATCGCGCGCAAGCGCGGTAGCGATTGCGCGGCGATCCACAAAACAAACCTAGAATCTAGCCAAACCGCGCAAAAGCTTCAAAGTAGAATCCGCGTTTGCCCTTAAGTGCCTTAAGCCTAGGCAAAATGCGCTTGCAAAATCTCTTTAAGCGTTTGGACTACAAAGCGCGCTTCTTCTATGGTGATGATATATGGTGGCATAAAGTAAATCGTATGCCCCAATGGTCGCAGCAGCAAGCCCTTAGCCAACGCCGCTCTAAAGATCTCTACCCCCGCGCGAGGCGTGCTAGAATCTATCTCAAAGGCAAAGATCATTCCGCAGTGGCGCAAGTTTTTGACTATATTTAGCTCTTCTAGCTCCTGCCATAGAGCAAAAATCGCTCGCGATAGGGCGCGGTTTTGCTCTATGATATTTTGCGTGGCAAATATATCTAGCACGGCATTTGCAGCCGCACAGGCTAGGGCATTGCCCGTGTAGCTATGCGAGTGTAAAAATGCCTTGCCACTCTCATAGGGCGCGTAAAATGCCTGATAAATCTCATCGCTTGTAACCACCACGCTTAAAGGCAGATACCCCCCTGTAATGCCCTTTGATAAGCATAAAAAATCTGGCGTGATCCCGCACTGCTCTAGGGCAAACATACTCCCACTACGCCCAAAGCCCACGGCAATTTCATCAAAGATAATCAAAATCCCATAGCTCCTGCATAGCTCGCACGCTTTTTTGATGAAGGCTTTTGGATAGATGTGCATATTGCCCGCGCATTGGACTAATGGCTCTAAGATAAAAGCGCAAATTTCTTCCCCATAGCGCGATAAGATAGATTCTAGCGCGTGTAATTCTCTCTCATAGTAGCTCTCATCTTCTAGCTCTGCTGGGGCGTGCAAGCTAGCCCCCTTTGTGCCATCAAAGACATTTGGCACAGGCACACTAAGGCAGGAGAGCAAAATAGGCGCGTAAGTGTGCTTGTATAGCCCCAGATCCCCCACGCTTAATGCGCCGATCGTCTCGCCGTGGTAGGCATTGCTAAGGGCTAGGAATTTGGAGCGAGGCGGGCTTTTGCGGTGGAGGTTGTGATGATAGTGGAAGCTCATTTTTAGGGCGATTTCTATGGCAGAAGAGCCATTATCTGCATAGAAGCATTTGTTTAGAGGGTGTGGGAGCAGGGCGCAAAGCCGCTGCGATAGATCGATGATAGGCTTATGGCTAAAGCCTGCTAGCAAGATATGCTCTAGCTCATTGAGCTGATTTGTGATAGCGGCGTTTATGGCTGCGTTGCAATGCCCAAAGAGATTGACCCACCAGCTGCTAATGCAATCAATATAACTGCTGCCATCAAAGTCGTATAAATACACACCTTTGGCGGATTTTATGGGGACTATGGGGAAGTCTTCGTGGTCTTTCATCTGCGTGCAGGGGTGCCAGATGTGAGCCAGATCAAGCGCGGAGAGAGTGTGATTGGATAGATTTGGCATTATGATCCTTTGTGAAATAGCGATTCTAAGCTATAATCTAGCTTTTTGCGGAGATATTATGCCTAAAAATCCAGCCAAGAATCCCACGCTAATCGCCCACGCCCAGCACCTAGCCCACACTCTCTCTAATGCACACAACCTCCGCTCTATTACAGATTATGCGCATTTGGGGGAGTTTATCATCAAAGATAATGCCCCCTTGCTTAATCTCACAAGCAATGACTATCTAGGCTTGGCAGGCTTATCGCACGCCATCATCTCGCCACACTCCTTGCACGATACGCACATAGATTTACACAAGCTAGACACACATAGGCAAAAAGCCAAAGATTTTGGGGCTAGATTTTGGGAGTTTAGTGCAAAGCAGGGCATTGGGGCAGGGGATTTATCGCTTGGCTCTGGCTCTTCGCGCTTGCTTAGTGGGGGGACTCCTGTGTGGGAGAGCTTTGAGGCATATTTGCAAGAGATTTTCGCGCCAAAATCCGCGCTACTTTTCAATAGCGGCTATCATTGTAATGTCTCTTGTATCGCGGCTCTTGGGCGGCTTGAAGGGGTGGGGATTTTGATCGATGAATACGCGCACGCAAGTATGTTTGATGGACTTTTGCAGGCAAAGGCGATGAGTAAGGCTCTGTGGTGGAGGCGGTTTAGGCACAATGATATGGCGCATTTGCAAGAGCTACTAGAATCCACTTTTGCGCGATTTAGGCATATTATCATCATAAGCGAGGGGGTGTTTAGTATGGATGGTGATGTGTGTGATTTATCTGGGATTGTCGCGCTAAAACACCGCTATGATAATGTCCTAATCTATCTTGATGAAGCCCATAGCCTTGGCGTGGTAGGGGAGAATGGACTAGGGCTTGCTAAGAGCCTTGGGCTGTGTGGGGAGGTGGATTTTCTTATCTTCACTTTTGGCAAGGCATTGGGGAGTATGGGGGCTTGTATGCTCTGTGCTAAGGAGCTAAAAGAGCTATTTATCAATACTGCGCGTGGGCTTATCTACTCCACTGCGTTGCCACCGCTTAGCATAGCTTTTAGCTTTTTTGCCTTTTGTGAGCTTTGGCGTTTGGGGGAGCAAAGGGAGTATTTACGCGCCCTAAGTAAGCAGGCAAGATCTAAGCTAGAATCCACTTTTGCAAAAGTGGATTCTAGGGGAGAGGCTAAAAAGCTGCCTTATGTGCTAGGAGAGTGGCATATCATCTCACTAGTGCTAGGAGATAATGCTACTGCCATAGAGTGCCAAGATTTCTTAGAGTCTTGCGGGATCTTTGCTAAAGCGATCAAATCCCCCACAATCCCGCAGGGCACAGCTAGAATCCGCTTTAGCCTCAATGCTAGCCTTAGCACGCTAGAGCCATTCTATCAGGCATTGGAGCAGTATGCAAATCGCTTTTGCTAGGGCGTTTGACAAGCACGCAAGCACTTTGGTGCTATGTTTTAGCGGCTTTGCGACTAACCCTAAATTTTTCGCGCATTTGGCGTGTGATATACCTGCTTGCAATATCGCTATTTGCTATGATTATAGGGATTTAGCACAAGTGGATTCTACTTTGCACAAGCCCAGCCTAGAATCCACTTTTTTACCCCCTGTGCTACGCGATTTGCAAGAGCTAATTGATAGGCATAGGCATTGCATTTTGGTGGGGTTTTCTCTAGGGGTGGCAGTGGCTGCTAGGGTGATAGGGGCGATTGATAGGGCAGGGGCTTTTAGGCATAGTATTGCTATCAATGGCACGCCTTTAGGGATAGATACGCGCTATGGCATACACCCTAGAATCTATGCGCGGACTTTGGAGTATTTTGATGTGCGGGAGTTTGCGCGAGCGTTTTTTGGCAGCGATGATGTGGCAGAGATCACCGCTAGGGCTAAGGCTGTGAAATCCCCTATAATGCGTGGATTTAATGGGGATTTTAGCACTTTGTTTGGGAGTGTGCTAGAGTGCAAGCAAGAGCTGCAAGCATTGCAGAGATTCTGTCAATCACACAATCAAGCAAGCCCAAGCGCGATTGATAGCCATAGCGCAAGAAGCGTGCATTTCACCCACGCGATCATAAGCAGTAGGGATATGATTTTCTCTCCTATGATCCTAGAATCCACCTTTTCACACACGCACACACAATGCCACTCTATCGATGCGCCGCATTATGTGTTTGGGAGCTTTACAAGCTGGAGGAAGCTGCTTGGGATATGTGTGCCAAAAGTGGATTCTAGTAGTGGGGCTAGATTCTGGGAGGCAAGGCAGAGCTACACGGAGAATGCCCCTATCCAAGCCACTATGCGCCAGAATCTTATGCGCTTGCTCTTGCCACACGCAAAGGGCAGGGAGTTTGAAAAGGTGTTTGAATTTGGTACTGGGGTGGGGGACTTTAGCGTGCTATTGCAAGAAAATCTCGCTTATAGGCACTTTGTTTGCAATGACATAAACAACCACGCAAGCATACTGCAAGCACGCCTAAAGCCCCACACACGCGTAGCGATCTTTGATATGCACGATATAAAAGACCAGCCCATTTTTGCCCAGCGATTTGATCTTATCGCTTCAAATGCCTGCTTGCAGTGGCTTAATGCAAAGGAGATTCTAGCTAGTGTTGTGCCTATGCTTGCTAGCGGTGGGCTGCTGCTGCTAGGGAGCTTTGGGGCTAGGACTTGCTATGAGGTGAGAGAGATTTTAGGCATAGGGCTAGAGTATATGGAGCTAGAAGATTTATGCGAGCTATTGCAGGGACTTGGGCTAGAGATTGTAGAGAGTAGTAGCGAGACTCTTAAGCTTGATTGTGGGAGTGCGCTTGGGGTGTTTAGGCATTTTCGTGCAAGCGGTGTCAATAGCCTAGCAGGCAATACACTAAGTAAATCCAAAATCCTAGCGTATCAAGCGCGATTTGGCGGGAAGATCACCTATGAGCCTATATATATCCTAGCCCAAAAGCCCAAGCCCTAGAATCCACTTTTGAAAGGGACGATGCAGCTTTGGGTATCCATAGCGGCGATTTTAAGGATTTTAGGGGAACCGCAGACCTCTAAGTCTAGCTCCCCCCTAAAATCCTTAAAAAGCCCCACTAGCAACACCGCAATTCTTAAAATCGTTTTACCCTCAAGCTAACTTCACTCCTAGAATCCACTTTTGATTTGTGGCAATTTTTCCGTCATTGCGAGCCTTGCACCGCAAGGCGTGGCAATCCATACTCTGCGCTAGCAGATAATCATACTAGAATCCGCTTTTGCAGATTGTGTGGATCGCCACGCTCGTTTCACTTGCTCGCAATGGCAATAAACGCAATATGTGAAAAGTGGATTCTAGGAAGTGTGCTTTGCTAATGCCTTTTTGCTAAACCACAAAGCCACGATGACCAAAGCGACAAACACCCCAATGACAATGTAAGAATACTGCCCATACGACTCCACGATCTCAATCACCGCCTTTGAGAAATAAAACGCTAGTAGCCCCAAGCTAGTAGCCCAAATCACGCTAGCTAAGAAGTTTAGCACTATAAATTTCTTAAGATCATAGCGACTCGCACCAATGGCTAAAGGCACGAGAAACTTCACGCCATAGATGTATTTGTTGATCACAATTAGTGCGGCACCATATTTCTTCAGCCAGATATGCATAAGCGCGATTTTCCTACGATGAGCGGAGAGAAACCGCTCGAAGTCCTTTTTTTGATAGCGCGTAAGGATCACGAGCAGAGAGCTACCTGTAAAATTCCCCATAGTAGCGATGATAATGCTTGCTGCAAGATTGATATGCCCTAGTGTGGCAAGTGCGCCAGCTGCGAGAATCCCCACATACCCACTCCCCATACAATAAAAAAACAACGCCACATAGCCCCAAGTCTCAAAAGAGTCTTTAAATGAGTCGATAAAGCCTTCCATAAGTTTTACCTTTCTAAGTTTCATTATCATTTTTGTAATTATACATAGTTTGGGAACATATTTTGCAAGAGTTTTTAAGGGAAAAAAAACCTTGAAAGTTATAAAATGACAGCTTTTAGGAGTGAAACTTAAAGGAAGGTGATATGGCGATACCTGAATGGGATGAGAAGTTTAGCATACACAATGATGTGATTGACATCCAGCATAAAAAGCTCTTTGACATTGCCCACAGAGCAGGGCTACTTATCAGCAAGCAAGTCGATGGCAATGAGATCAAAAAGATCCTTGTAGAGCTTTTTGAATATATGAAAGTGCATTTTCACGATGAGGAAGCCTATATGGCAAGTATCGGCTACCCGGGGCTTGAGCGGCAGTCCCATATGCACCAAGAGATTATCCGCGATATGACAGAGCTGATCCAAAATATCCGCTATGACTTTAAGCAAAAGCTTGCCATCATCACGGAAGAGTGGCTAATCAACCATATCTTAAAAGAAGATATGCAAATTGAAATATACCGCAAAGCCCACGAAGAAGAAATCAAAGCTATGCAGGCAAAGCGAAATGGAGAGAAAGAAATCACGCATGTTTATAAATGCGCGTGCAAGCCAGCGTTTAAAGTGCTAAACACTGTGCATGAGAAAATCCAGAGCGGGCAGTCATTCCACTGCAAAAAGTGTGGTGAGAGCATTGTGTTTGTGCGTGATGAGTAGTGCGACCAATAGGCTTAGATCACGACATAGCCTATGACTCGCTTTATCCTTCTTGCGTGTTTTGCTCTTTTTAGCGCGAATGCCAGCGAGCCACAAGTAGATGCCAAAGACTTTTTACACTTCTATCATAGCAATCTCACAGCAGCGCACAGGGCGATTGTAGAAGGCTCGATCAGCAGGGAGTTTGTGCGCTTCCGTGGGTATAGTTTAATTGACTATGCGATATATCAGCAAATAAGCAAGCAAGAGATACAATCTATCCCAAAGCCTTTGATATTTTTCAGCGGATTTTTTGCCGGGAAGCCCTTGTATAGTGAGTTTGGCGGCGTGAGTATTGATGCATATATAGATGATAGCCCTAAGCCTATCCACTTAAATTTTCAGGGGCGTTATTTTAGCGATATTCTTGCTATTGGCAAGCAGAGATTCTACGCACTTTGCGCACTTAGCGTGGTCAATCGCTGCTTGCTTTTGGGGATTGGGGAGCGTTGGTAAGATCTGCTAGATCTATTAGCAAGGAGCAACTATGGCAAACAAAAGCGACAAAAAACACAAGAGAAACAAAGCGAGTAGCCCATATATCGCGCTAGATTCTAGGCTTGAAGATTTTATCACCACTGCTACGCGATTTATCACTAAACAAATGCAAAAAAAGCACGCTAAAAGGCTCATCATCGGGCTTAGCGGCGGGATCGACTCTGCGGTGGTGGCGCGATTATGCCAAATCGCGCTGGGCGATGAAAGCAAAGACCGCTTGCTTTGTGTCTTTCTCCCTAGCTCTAAGACTAGTGCGCAATCACGCATTGATGCCAAAGAGCTTGTAGAGAGATTTTCGCTCCCCTTTATAGAAAGCCCCATAGCCGAGTATGACAAGCTTTTTAGCGTGCAGTTTGTGGATTCTAGTGCGCTTGAGGTGGGGAATTTCTGCGCTAGGGTGAGAATGGCACTACTCTATCACTACTCAAGCGTGCATAAGGGCATAGTCATAGGCACAAGCAATAAATCCGAGCTGCTGCTAGGCTATGGCACGATTTTTGGCGATTTGGCGTGCGCGATCAACCCTATCGGCACATTGTTTAAGACAGAGATTTTCTCCCTAGCTAGAATCCTACAAATCCCAGAATCCATCATCGCAAAGCCCCCAAGTGCCGATCTCTACCCCAATCAAAGCGATGAGGGCGATCTGGGCTTTAGCTATGGGGATATTGACTCCTTGCTTGCTGCAATCTACCTAGAATCCATAAAGCTAGAATCCACAAAGCACAAGCCCCTGACATCGCACGCCATCCACCCCAAAGCCCTACGCAAAAAGCTCTATAAGCACTTTGACCAAACACTTGTAGCAATGGTGCTATCTCGCATAAAATCCAATCAATTTAAGCGCGAAATGCCAGAGATCTTCACCCCTAAAGCCTCTCTACAAAGGCATTTGCACAAAGCTTTGATAAGGATATAAGTGTGGATCTCTATGCCTACCACTATACCCCTAGCTTAAGACATAAGATTCTAAGCCTACTTCTACTGCCCTTTAGCGCATTATATGGGCTAATCGCCACGCTTAAAAGACTCGCCCCTAGAATCCTCTATGGCAAGCAGGGCAGGGACTTTGGGCTGCCTATCATATCAGTGGGCAACTTAATCGCCGGCGGCAGCGGGAAGACGCCCTTTATCATCGCACTTTGCAAGCATTTATGCCTCTTTAGATATGGGCATATCGCTATCATCTCACGCGGCTATAAACGCCAGAGCAAGGGGCTTATCTGGGTGAGCAGGCAAGGCAGGATTCTAGCAGATGTCGCTACAAGCGGTGATGAGCCCTATCTCATCGCTAGCGCATTAGCAGGGCATAATGTCAGCGTGCTTGTGTGTAAAAACCGCGCCAAAGCCATCAAGCAAGCCAAAGCCCAAGGCGCGCAACTCATTTTGCTTGATGATGGATTCCGCTTTTGCTTTAAGAAGTTTGATGTCATTTTGCGCCCAAGCTTTGAGCCTTTTTATCCGCGCTTTATCCCAAGCGGGCTTTACCGCGAGTCCCACTCTCTCTATGGCAAGCTAGCTAGCTCCCCGCGCGCCATAATCGCCCAAGACAATATCGACTTCACTAGAGAGGTGCAGATCACAAACCCAAGTCCCAAAATGTTCCTTATAACCGCCATAGCCAATCCCACGCGTTTGCTAGCATTTCTTCCCATTGCTATGGATAAAGATTGCGAGATTATTGGAAGGCAATTTTTCCCCGATCATCACCACTTCACCCCCCAAGAGATCCACGCTATCCTAGGATCCTACGCCCCTACATCGCTGCTCACCACGCAAAAAGACGCCACCAAGCTCCAAGATTTCTCCCAAATCCTAAGCATTATGGAGCTAGCTCTCCATATCCACCCGAGCATTGTATGCGCCTTGCGTGCGTATATTGATGAGATGGATTCTAGCCCTAGAGAGAGAAGCGAGAGGGATTTGTGCATAGCTGATTATCTCTATACGCCTAATATACCCCCACCCTCTGCTACGCTTGCCACAGATACGCCCGCATATCAAAGCACACATTTATCCAGCGATGATCCCGTGCAGATACTATGTGCTATTGAGAAGCGTATCTTTGCAAGCCTTGCACGCGCGCAATGCCCTAATGCCACAAGCAAGTCAAGCCCCCTAGAATCCACTTTTAGCACTTCAATTTTGCTCGCGTGGGCGTGGCTGCCTTGTGATACCACATCAGTGCAAAATGGCTTGCTAGATTCTGCTCTAGGGATTTTAGAAAATGCCTTTTGTGATGGGCTGGTGGATTTCTGGCTTGATGCAAGGCTATACACAAGCAAAGCCCCTAGCCACACACACCGCCTAAGCCTAGCACAAAGCTTCCCGTATAGATCTAGCGCGTGGCACTATCTGTTTGACACGCTTTTTGCGCCATTATGCGCGAGTATCGAAACAGGCGCAAAGATGGCGGATATAGGGGCGAAAATGGGCGCAAAAGCCCCAGAGATAAGTGCAAAAGTGGAGGCAAATAAAGCAAAGCAGGCAAAAGTGGCAAAAGTGGATTCTAGCGATGCGCTAGCGGCTTTACGCACACAGGCAAAAGAGCTTAGCTGGGATAGCCCGGAGCTATTTTCTATCACGACACTACGCATAGGGCTTACCAAAAAGGGCTGGGGGTATTACAAGCAGCGTATCACTATGCCTTAGCATATTTTGCTATCTTTTTGTAAAATTTCTGCCCATTTAACCGATACTTAAAGCATTAGTCATTACCATACAGCCTTATCCACATTCATCATCACTTGTGTGTCTGCAGGCTATCTGCCATCTTTGATGTAGTCTGGTGTGCAGGCTTAGGCGTGGGCGTATGGTGTGCTAGAAATTATCAAGGAGTGTGTATGTTAGCTTTGTATCGTAAGCTTGGCATTGGGGCGAAGTTTATTATCTATGTCTCTAATGTCGTGATTCTAGGGGTTGCAGCATTAGCGTTGATTGTCTCTGACTTTGTGGGAGACAATATGAAAAAAGATGCAGAAGATATTGTCAAAAATTCTTCTCAAAAGTATGCGATTTACATTGAAGGTGCGTTTGAGGAGATGGGATCTGTGCTTGAGAGCAGCGCGAAGATTTTAAGCGATTTGCTAAATGTTACTTCTATCAACAACCCCACCACCGCATCCGTCTTTGAATCATCGACGAAATCTTCCCTAGATGCCGGTGCTTTTGCCCGCTATGGCTTTGTCTATTTACTAGACGCCCCCCCCCATTTCGCTGCTAAAAGTAGAGCCTACACCACGCCTAAGGGCAATGTCATTATGCTTTTCCAAGATACAGATATTGATAAGTCCGGCGGGATCAAAACACTACAAAGCACAGACGCGGTGCTGGACTTTCCTGTCGTGCAAAAGGTGCTAAAACAAGCCAAATACGGCGATAGCATATCCTTTGGGAAACCCACTAAGCTAAACTTTGGCGGTAGGGAATTTGTAGGGCTTAATATCGCTGCCCCCATTTTTGATAGTCAAAGACAGCTTGTCGGGGTGCTGGGATTTGTCATTGATCTAGGCGATGTAGAGCGGTTTATGCTAAATCCCAAGGACAAAATATGGGAGAATGAGACTAAAGCACTTGTTGCCGGAGATGGCACGATTGCCGTGCATAGCAGTGCAGGTCTAGCCCTACACAATCTTAGCGAAGCCAACCAACACCCAAGCGCACAAGAAATTGTCAAAATCATAAAAAGTGGAGAAAATGCGACACTAGATAACTACACCACTCTCTCCAACATAGAGAGCTATGCAAGTGTATCATCGTTTAAAACCGCCGATGACAGCAGCTACTCTATCTTTGTCGCTGCACCAAAGGCAGAGGTGCTAGCTCCTTTATATAGGCTTGAGTGGATCATCGCTGGCGTGGCAGTGG
This sequence comes from Helicobacter canis, assembly GCF_900451095.1. Classification (NCBI taxonomy): domain Bacteria; kingdom Pseudomonadati; phylum Campylobacterota; class Epsilonproteobacteria; order Campylobacterales; family Helicobacteraceae; genus Helicobacter; species Helicobacter canis. Next base: position 1,594,491 of record NZ_UGHV01000001.1, read on the forward strand.
TGATCTTGCTCCTTGCAGTGGTGACTGTGTATTATCTAGTGCATAGGCTGCTATCATCAAGGCTGCCAATCATTCTTAAAACTCTGGATCAGTTTTTCAAATTTGTCAATCACGAGAGCGATGAAGTCCATCATATCCAGATCAAAGCTCGCGATGAGCTGGGTAAAATAGGGCAGATGATCAACGAAAATGTCGATAAATCTCGCGCCCATCTCAATCAGGATTCTGCCTTGGTGAAAGAATCTTTAGAGGTGATCAACTTCGCTAAAACAGAGGGCAAAGCTACTAAGCGCATCACGCTTGAAGGTAGCAATCCCCAGCTAAACGCGCTAAAAGACTCTGTCAATGATCTCTTAGATCTACTTTCAAGTGCCATTGGCAACGATCTCCCAGAGCTTAATCGCGTCTTTGACTCCTACACGCGCCTTGACTTCACCACAGAAGTAGCAAATGCTAGCGGCAGGGTAGAAGTCGTTACCAACACACTAGGCGAAGAGATTAGAAAAATGCTTAAAACTTCCCTAGAGTTTGCCAACTCTCTCCACTCTCAAAGTGATAAGCTAGAAGAAGCCGTAGCCGCCCTTACTAAATCCTCTAACTCCCAAGCCAGCAGCCTAGAGCAAACTGCCACTGCCGTAGAAGAGATCACTTCATCTATGCAAAATGTCTCTGGCAGGACCAATGAAGTGATCCAGCAAACCGAAGATATACGAAATGTCATAGGTATCATTAGAGATATAGCCGATCAAACAAACCTCCTAGCATTGAATGCTGCTATCGAAGCCGCTAGAGCTGGGGAGCACGGCAGAGGCTTTGCAGTCGTAGCAGATGAAGTGCGTAAATTGGCAGAGCGCACCAGCAAATCCCTAGGTGAGATAGAGGCAAACACAAACTTGCTCGTGCAATCAATCAACGATATGGCAGAATCTATCAAAGAGCAAACCGCAGGTATCACACAAATCAATGAAGCCATCTCTAGCCTAGAGTCTGTCACCCAAGAGAATGTAAGCATCGCCAATGCTAGCTCACAAATCTCACAAGATGTATCAGGGATTGCCAAAGCTATCTTAGATGATGCCAATAAGAAAAAGGTATAGCCACAAGCGATTCGCTCTTGGGTATCCATTTACTTGATTGCTAAAATTTTGGGGCAGTCATTACCGCTTAGGTAACTCCTGCCCCCAAAACAAGCGCAGCGAAGTTTCTTTAGAAAACAAGCGCAGCGAAGTTTCTTTAGAAAACAAGCGCAGCGAAGTTTCTTTAGAAAACAAGCGCAGCGGTGCAAGGCGAAGCCGAAGCAGGTTTCTTTAGAAAACAAGGGATACCGCTCGGCGCAAGCCGATGTTTCTTTAGAAAACAAGCGATTTTGAATAAATCAAACAAGAGTGAAGCACGCGTTAAGTAAGAGAGTAGAGTAAGACTAGCCCACCTCCTTAACGATCAAGGTAGGCTATGGATTATCCTAGTAGCACTTGACTACTATGAGACATAGTAGTATCATAGCGACTAAGATTTTCAGGTAAATCTTACTCATTGTAACCTCCTTTATTCAAAGTAGGTTACGCCAAGAGAGGTCGCAACTCTCTTGGGCAATCTCTACTGCGATTTTATCATACTTTCCCTAGAATCCGTGTTTGTGTTTATGGATCGCCACGCTCATTTCACTCGCTCGCGATGACAGAAGAGGCAGCGTAGCACAAGGCTCGCGATGACAATTTGAGCTTTCACACTAGAATCCACTTTTTCAAAAAGTGGATTCTAGCAATAACGCCCTTTTTATAGTCATTGCGAGCGGTGCTTGCACCGTGTGGCAAAGCAAGGCGTAGCCGCAGCTTCTTTAGTAATCCATAAATACACAACAAACACAAAAAGTGGATTCTAAGCAAAATATCTCCCACACCTACTCCACCACCCTGCAAACTTTACCCCACTTTTACAATAACTACATATTTTTTACACACCTTTTACAAACTCTCCCAAACAATGCGCAAATTTATAATTAAATCATAAAAAGCCGTTTTTTTTTTTTTTGATTTTGGCTAGAATTGCGGCTTTACATTTTGACTATTCAAGGAGACATAATGCAAACACTACACAATAATGCCCATATTCACGGGGGGGGGGGGAATAATCTCTCTCTAAATACTCAATCTTTAGATTCTAGCCCTGCAATCCTAGAATCCATACATTCGTCATTGCGAGCCGCGTTAGCGGCGTGGCAATCCAGCCTACCCACAAAGCTCACTTTCTCTATCAGCCTAGTTTTAGCAGCTGCACTGGGGCTGGCAGCTCAAGGCTTTGATGAAAGCGTGATGAACGAATGTAATAATAATCAGTTTGGAATGGCTGCTGATAGAAGAAAAATATGTCTTAATGGACACGGAGAGCTTCCCGGAAACACTCATACACCATTCTACAATGTCTATATGTGGAGTAATCCTGGCGTTAGGAAAGCCGCATATACTCTCCGTAACGCAAGCTTAGATCCTGTCATTATGATGTTCCGTCATAATGGGTGGACAAATATAAAACTAAACAACACGCAATATGGTAGTATCACTATAAAAAATGGAGGTACGAGTGATGCTCCTAAGGGGCAGATAGAGTTTTCCATCGAGGGTGGAAGTGGTAATTCTATAAGCGACATCACCCATGAAGCCCTACGCTTGAACCTTAAAGGAGGGGCTTCGCAAGTCCTCACCGTTACCACCCTCAACCAACTAACAAATGCAAATGGACTCTCCCAAATCTTCAAAAATGTCAATGTAGAGCATTTCAATCTCTATGCTGGTAAATCCTATCAACGAGGTGGCAAAGTAGAGACCCTAAACCTCCTAGGTGGAGAATACCACCTAGGAGCCACAGATAGCACTGCTGTAGCTGAAGAAGCTGGCACCATAGGCAATCTAGTCCTAGCAGATGGGACATTCAAGCAATACAAAGGAGAGATAGGAAGCATCACTCTCACAAGTGATAAAAAACAAGCAAGCTTTACTACTAAGAATACCTTCACTAGTGGCAACGAACAACCATCATACAATGGTCTTATCACCAAGATTGACAAACAAGTAAGTGGTGCGCATACCATAGAGCTAGGAGACAATAAGGCTAATGGCACAATCACCGCCACACTCACCAATGGCAGCCTCACCCTTGATAACACCACTGGTGATATCACCAATAATGGAGAGCTAGCATCACTAGAAGTTAGTAAAAAAAGCAATGGCACAAGAGGAAGTGAAGGTATTGTGATTAGTAACGCTGCTACTGCAAGTATTGGCACCCTCTCCACAGCTACCAAATCCACTACTATCAACAATGCTGGCACAATCGATAAGCTAGAGCTCAAAGAGTCTTCCAAGGTAACCAACACCGGTATCATAAAATCCCTTGATGTGCAAAACGGCGACTCCACCATCAACACCCTAAATGGTGTAGGACAAGGGACAGCAGGTAATGTAGAGCCTCATACACTCTCTAATATCAACATCACTAAAGACGCTAAACTCACCGTTGATACCCTAAGCGTAGGACTCAAAGGCAACCAAGCTATAGAGAGAGTAACGATAAATAACGATACAAGCACTCAAGGAACCAACAAAGAATTTGCCGTCAATAAAATCCAAGTAACCTACCTTGATGGCAACTTTGACCCTGCAAAAAGCATTAGCAAGAATCTTACAGACTATGTAACATCTGGTAGCCATAGCTATGTAGATGGAGCTAGCAAGCCCACCTTTGAATCAAGCCCAGAGCTCCAAGGTATAGGGGTGAAGTTTAATCCCGATGGCACCCCTATCTTTGAGGTAGAAGCTTCTGTGGCTGCAAGTATGACAAGCGTAGTCGTGCGCCAATCTATGCGACGAAAAATGCTTATAGACACCTATCTCGCAGAACAAAACAGAAGAAGCTTGAAAAACAAAGAGCGCAGAACCAAGCAGCGCATAGAAGCAGCCACCCTAGGAGATGCAAGAGCCCAGTATCAAAAAGACCTAGCCAAATACAAGCTAGACTTAGCCAAATGGGATAAACTCGCTAGCACCAAAGAAAACAAAGCTTTGATCGCTAAATACGAGCAAGAAGACAAAGCCTACCAAAAAGCCCTAGAGCAATACAACAAAGACAAAAAAGCCTATGAAGATAATCGCAAAAACCTAGAAACCATCGCTAAAGCCAAAAAGCTAAAAGCCCCCATAGAGCCAAAAGCCCCTGTGCGCCCAAATCTAAAGCCAAGCGATAAGCACTACAAAAAGGCTATGGCAGATTTCACCAAAGCACAAAAAGCATATGAAAAAGCTATGAGCAACTATGAGCAAGAGCTTAGAATCTATAATGAGGAAAATAGCAAGCTAGAGACCATAGCTAGAGCAAACAACCTTAAAGCCCCCATAGCTCCTAAAGCTCCTATAAGACCAAATCTAAAGCCAAATCATAAAGACTATAAGCGAGTAATGGCAGCCTATGAGTCAAACCAAAGAGCCTACCAAACAGCCCTAAAACGCTATGAGCTAGAGAAAAAGAGCTATGAAGAAAAGAGAAAAAACCTAGAAGTGCTTGCTAAAACTAATAAGTTTAATGCCAATCTCAAAGCTCCCATAGAGCCAAAAGCCCCTGTGCGCCCAAATCTCAAGCCAAATCATAAAGACTATAGAAAGGCTATGAGCAAATACGAGCAAGAGCGCAAAGACTATCTAAAAGACTTCAAACAATACGAGCAAGATAAAAAAAGCTATGAGAGAGAGTATCAAAAGCTTATAGCCCTAGCTGATGCCCAAAGCAATAAGCTAAAAGCTCCTATACAGCCAAAAGCTCCTACTAAGCCTAAAATCCTAGCTAGCAAACCAGAAATGCCACAAGAGCCAAAGCTTGGAGAGATAAGTGCAGAGCTACTAGCTAAGCATAAAGTCCAAGGGGATTTCTTTATCCGTGCCTATGGTGGGACAGGCTCACATAAAGCAACCAATGGCGCACAAACAAGCTCTTGGAGTGTGGGCACACTCTTTGGCTCGACTTGGGATCTAGCTCTTGGACAAACAAGTGGGAATATCGGCTTCTATGGTGGGTATGAGTATATCTACAATGGCTATAAGCAAGCCCATATCGATGCCCAAGGACACACAGGCTTCCTAGGGCTTAGATTCTCCCATATCTTTGCTAAGACGAAGCTAGCAGGATTCTACTACCTAGCTGACATCAATGGCGGCTATAGCGATATATCTGTAGGACAAGATATGAATGGTATGCGATTTAGTGCTAATGTAGGGAATATCAACTTTGGCTCATCTTTTAGACTAGGCTCATCTGTGTATATGTATGGGGCTAAGTCTATCCTCTTCCCTTCAGTTGGTGTAGGTGTAGAGGGTGGCTATCTAGGAGAGTTTGAGATGAGGACAAACCGCTCTGGTGAGCTACGCTATGGAGGACTAAGCCAAGGCTATGCTGTTACTTATGCCCAAGCAAATCTCAACTACTACCAAGAGTATGGCAAAAGGCTCTCTACTACACTAGGTGGTGGCTTTAGGTATCTAATGAATACAGATATAAACATTATGCCAACACTTAATGGCAAGGCTTATACCATTGATGAAAAGACAGGTAGAGCAGCAGCAGTGCATGTAGCTCCATTTTTCTACCAAGGCACATTTGTGATAAATTACCACACAGACAAGCTAGGAAACTTCTCTGCAGGCTATGTGGCAGTAGGTGGGGAGTTAGGGATAACGCATAATGCTTCTGTAAGGTGGCATTATTTCTTTTAACCCATAGCGATTCAGCTTTGGGTATCCATAGTGGCGATTTTAAGGATTTTAGGGGAACCGCAGACCTCTAGTCTAGCTCCACCCTAAAATCCTTAAAAAGCCCCACTAGCAACACCGCAATTCTTAGAATCGTTTTACTCTCAAACTAACTTCAATCCTAGAATCCATTTTTTACACCTTTGGCATTTAACCCTAGAATCCACTTTTTGTAATCCTACCGCCGCGACTCTCTTGGTTTTTCAGCACAATTCTTAGAATCGTGTTACTCTCAAACTAACTTCAACCCTAGAATCCACTTTTTGATTGTGGATTGCCACGATTTGCCACGCAAATCTCGCAATGACAGAATTTGGGCTTCACTCCTAGAATCCACTTTTTACACTTTTGGCGTTTATCACTAGAATCCGCTTTTTGAAAAGTGGATTCTAGTAAAGGTTATTTTGCTAGCGCAAAATTATGGATCGCCGCGCAATCGCTACCGCGCTTGCTCGCGATGACAGAGAGGCAGCGTAGCGCAAGGCTCGCGATGATGATTCTTGTGGAGTTTGTTTGCTGGGATTGTGTGTTGTTTGTGGATTCTTGCTTTAGGATTCTAGGATTTTCTAAGAAACATCGCTTCGCTTGCTCTGCTACGCTTTGTCTTACAGCAAGGCTTGCAACGACATTTTTCGCCTACGGCTCAAAATGACAAACGCAGTGTAGCTCTTTGAGAACAAGCCAAGGGTGTAAAGCAAGCAGCAGGTTTTAAGAGCCAGCACTGCTTAGGCGTGCCGATCTTTAGCAAAGCCAAATCACTGCAAAAGTCTAAGGCTAGCGTATAATACGGATCTATTCTTATGCCAAAGGGTAGGGCAAGGCATCATAAGGACAAATATGCAAGAATTTTTCACCGCGCTAGAGCAAGTGCTATGCACCACTGATATAGCACAAAAGCATAGGGCGTTTTTGGATTTGTGTGATGATTTTTACTCACATAGGCTTGCCATTGAGCATAGCACGCCTCTAAGGTATATCGCCCCGCACACAAACGCCCCCATAAAGCCCGCACACCATATCAAAAAAGCCAAGCTAGACTCTCACAATGGACTCGCCAAAGCCCTGCACGCAATAGCTCATATAGAATATAGTGCTATTACGCTCTCTTTAGACTCTGCGTATCGCTTCCGGCATTTGCCTAGGGAGTATTACATCGATTGGCTCAGGGTGGCAGGAGAGGAGTTTGGGCATTTTTTCTTGCTGGAAGGCTTGCTTAATGAGCTTGGGGCAGGGTATGGGGATTTCGCCGTGCATAGTCAGTTGTATGATGCGATGCTTTGCACAAATACGAGTCTTTTGTATCGTATGGGCGTGGTGCATAGGGGGCTAGAAGCTCGCGGGCTTGATGCAAACCCCTTTGTCCTGCAGAAATTTAGCACCCTAAAGCACCCTATACGCAGTAAAATACAAGAAGTGCTAGGCATAATACTGCGCGATGAGATAGGGCATGTGAGTAGGGGAGATGTGTGGTGGAGATTTGCCCTAGAGAGCGCGCAAAGTGCGAGATCCACACACGCAAATCCACAAGCCACAAACGCGCTACAAGATGTGCTACAACTTATGCAGCAAGACTTGCCCCACCCAGCGTGGCAGGAGCTGGATTCTAGACTAGAATCCAGCTTTGATAGTGAGGGGGTGTTTTTGGCTTTGTGTGTGCGATTTGCGGATTTTATCCTCTGTGGCAAAATCCCCAACACACAAGCCCGCCTGCAATGTGGCTTTAGCCAAAAGGAGATAGACAAGCTAGGGCGACTCTATGAGCTATGTGCCAAGCACGCTAGAGCCTAGCTGGTAGCTACAATCCCAAACGCGCTTAGTGGGAAGACCGCTTAATACGCACTTTCATAATGTTCTTACGCTCGCCTTGGTAGTGTATTTCAAACTCGCTATTGTTTTCTTGGCAAATTTGCTTAAAGACATCGCCCCAGCTTTCTTTGCCATAGGAAGACGCGCTTTTGTAGTAGTGCTGCTTGATCCAATTGCCAATGGTCGAGACAAAGGCAAAGGACTGGGCGTCTTGCGTGTCTTCTATGGCTCTGCGTAGGAGCTTGATTAGGGCTTTGTTGTTAGCAAGGGTGATGGGTGTGTCTAGCTCATCATAGCTGCTAAAAGCCTGCTTTAGCTCCTCTCTTGCCTTATAGCTCCCAAAGCCGATCGCTGGGACAGCCCACCTGCGGATCTCTTGCGCCAAAGAGGCAAAATCACTATCGCTTGTAGCAAGCGCGAAGCAGTCCATAGAGCGTTGATAGAGTGTGTGCATCACATCAATGGTCAGCCGTATGTCGCTAGCATTTTTGGCTTTGTGGGTAGAGTCTCTTGCGCCTGTTAGGATCTGTATAGGCTCGATGGAGTATTGCAGCAGCACCTCTGCCCAAGGTCCTAGCATATCCTTGCGCCAGTCGCCATACGCCTTTTTGATACATACTTCGCCCACTTCATCAAGCCGCTTCATAATCTCATCGCACAGCTTGTAGCTGATATTCTCACAATCAATAAAAAGCGCGATTTTTTTCGCGCCGCTGGATTCTAGCATTGCTTCTCTCCCTTGTCTATGCGCTCTTGAGCTTTGTGGTGAAATGCCTCTGGGTATTTTGCTTGCAGTGTGTGGATAATGGCGATTATCTCTTCTTGCCCATAGGGAGCTTCATCATCAAAGCTATCAAGCTCATCGCTATATGCTTGTAGGATCTGCTTGAGTGCAGAGCGTTTAAGCCCGGCAAAATGCAGCGCGACACACAGCATATCAAAAAGCTCTAAATCATTTTCATCAGTAGAATCCACATTTGCACTTTTAGATTCTGCGCGGTGTTTGCTCATAGTCTCTCCTTAGTTGGTTTTATCGGTGATTAGGCGTTGTATCTGTGCTTTTATATCATCGTAGAAAAAGCTCTCTCTAAAGCCCTCCATTTTGCCTCCAGAGGCATTTTTATGCCCGCCACCATTGAAAAGCTCCTTGCTAAGCGCGCATACATCACAATTCCCATTCGCACGCAGTGAGACATTGCCCCTAGCGTTAATGTCCATATAAAAGTCAAATTCTGGATTCTGGCGTAAGAAAAGATTAGCAAGCACGCTAATGCCCCCCATAGAGTAGCTTAAAAACCCAAGCTTATCGCGGTAATGCACGCTGCATTGCTCTTTGAGCGTGCCAAGTAGCGCGGCTTGCTTTGTGCTTGTGATATGGTCCATTGTCTCATTATCTGGGTCGCCTTCAAGGGCGCATTTTTTCAGCACAAATATCGCATTATCAAACTCCACCGCGCCTTTCTCTCTCCCTAGATACGACCTAGCGGCTTCAAGGAGATTGAATTTGTAGATTCTATGGGCTTTGTCAAACATAAAGCGATTAAGCTCATTGCTCCCGGCAATAAGCCCCAACGCCACCTTGCCAAACTCAAATCCATAGCCATCTTCACGCCAAATATCCACAGAGTTTATCATCTCCACCATATCCGCAAGCGGGGCGATGTGGCTAGAATCCACTTTTTTAAGCAGGGTATCAAAAGTGGATTCTAGGGGGGCTTCAAATTTCCTAGTGGATTCTAGGGGCTTTGGGTAGAGCTGCTGCAAGGTTTCAAAGGTGATTTTTGTCGCGCATTGAGTAGAATCCAAATGATACCAATCAAACATTTTCGCACACTCTTCGCCGCTAATGTGGTGATCAAGCAGAAGCAGGGATACATCTTTTTGCTGGAGTTTGTAGGCATTGACCCGCTCATAGACATATTTTGCTTCACTTAAGGTGAGATTAAGATCTGTGATAAGGATCAAAAAGCTTTGGTGTGTTTTGGTGCGGAATCTCTCCTCAAAGGCAAAATGCGTATCAAGGCGCGTGAAAATACTCTGCAAACGCGCCATAACCTCCCTGCCATAATTGGCGTTATAAAACTCTATATCATCAAAAAAGTAGCGTGTGATAAACTGCGCCCCATAGCCATCAAGATCAATATGTGAGAGATGAAACACTTTCATAATCTAATCCTTCTTAATATCTTATATCCTTTGGCTTGTCTGCCATTAGAAGTTTGGCGAGATTATGCCTACTTGCTCATATTTTGCATTAGGGTCAATTTCTGCATAGCTCACAACCGGAATCCGCGCTTTAAGATCGCGCACTTCTTTCACCATAACGCGCCGCAGCTTCACATCAGTAGCGATGACACCATAGATATTTTTCTCTTTCATCGCTTCTATGGCGTTTTTCAGCCCTAGGGTAAATTTCTCGGATTCTGCGGCGGTTAGGGCTAGGACTTGCCCGTAATCAGGGTCATTTTTAATCCGTGCTTTAAGATACTCTTCATCAAGCGGGGTAAATCCTATAAACTTCAGCACCCCATCAGAATCCGCAAAAGTCTGGGTGATGACCCTAGCAAGCTTGGTGCGCACACCTTCGATAATCACATCAAGCTCCATACCCATAGCGTGCTTATCGATTGTGGTTTCAAGGATTGTGAGCATATCGCGGATAGGCACGCGCTCTGCTAGCAAGGCTTGTAGCACCATACGGACAATGGAAGAGATCTTGCGTGCTTCTTCGATTAGGGCAGGGTAGTCATCACTCATTCTGCTTAGTATGTCATTGACTTCATCGCGCGTGATGAACTCCTGTGCATTGCGCGTTACAAGCTCGCTAATATGCGTAGAAATCACAGAAGATGGATCAAACACCGTATATCCTGCGATAATGGCATCTTCTTTATCCTTTGCATCAATCCACACGGCATTCATACCAAATGCCGGCTCCTGCACTTCTACCCCCTCAATTTTGCTACCTACAACGCCTGTATCAAGGGCTAGGAATTTGGTGGGCATTACCATACCCTCGCCAATCACCACGCCCTTTAGCTTGACTTCATAGTTGGGTGAAGGGAGCATAAGATTATCGCGGATTCTAATTTGTGGCATTAAAAATCCATAATCATGCGCGATTTTCTTGCGCATTGATCGCACGCGCTCTATCAGCAAGCCTCCTTGCTTTTGATCCGCTAGCCCTATAAGCTCAAACCCAAGCTCAAGCTCTAAGAAATCCACCTTAAGCGCGTCTTTGAGATTTTGCTCCTCTTCTTTGCGGATTTCTTCTTGTGTCTTTTCAGCTTTGGGGGCAGGGGAGAGATCAGGCTCTGCTGGTGTGGCTTGTGTCTCTAGGCTGAAGTTTGTGTTAAATTTCTTATTCACCCAATCAAGCAAGATAGAAAGCAGGCTTTTTTCATCTTCTCTAGAGAGTAGCCACGCGACAAAGAGCAAAAGCGCGCCTACAAAGAGCAGTGAGAAAGTAGGCAGCCCCGGGATTGAGGCAAAAAGCAGGAGGATCAAGCCCACAATGACTAGCGTTTTAGACTGGGAGGTGAGCTGGGAGACGAGATTTTGCGCGAAGGATTCTTTGGCATTTTCTTGCGCGGCAGTGCGTGTGGCGACAATACCTGTGGCAGTGGCGATGATAAGAGCAGGGATCTGCCCCACAAGCCCATCGCCTATGGTTAGGATCGTGAAAGTTTGCGCCGCTTGCCCAAAGCCCATATCATACTCAAACATACCGATCAAAAATCCACCCACGATATTGATGATAGTAATGATGATAGAAGCGATCGCATCGCCTTTGACAAACTTACTCGCCCCGTCCATCGAGCCATAGAAATCCGCTTCTTGCGAGAGAGCGGCGCGGCGGAGCTTGGCTTCTTTCTCATCGATGAGTCCGCTATTAAAATCCGCATCAATTGCCATCTGCTTGCCGGGCATCGCATCAAGCGCGAAGCGTGCGCGCACTTCTGTAACGCGCGTAGAGCCGTTGGTAACAACAAGCAGATTTACCAGCACCAAAATGCTAAAGATAATCACCCCTATGACATAGTTGCCACTAATGGTGAATTCCCCAAAGGCGGTGATAATATCACTCACAGCACTAGGTCCGCGGTAGCCTTCAGTGAGAATCATACGCGTAGTAGCGACATTGAGAGCTAGGCGAAATAGCGTAACAATCAGCAGTAGGGTAGGGAAGGCGGAAAAATCCGTGGGCTTAGTAATATACAGCGCGATAAAAATGATAAGGATTGATAGCATAATGGAGATAGTGAGCAAAAAGTCTAAGATTATCGGGGGCAGCGGCACGATGATAATCACAAGAATACAGAGCAAAAACGCCACAACGGTCAAGTCTTTGCTACGCAGCATTGTCTGTGCAAAAGCGATAAGCTTTTGTAGTGCTGTTTGCCCCTTAGACGCCATATAATGCCTTGTATGTGATGTGTTGTAGGCGCGGATTCTAGCGAGATTTTGGTAAAAAGTAGCTTTTAGTGCTTGTAGCAGTAGGGCGGACTTTAAGGAGGCTGCCAAAGACAGAATTTAACCTTATTTTTAGATTCTGTTTTATACAATCGCGGCTTTATTTTAACTACCAATCAGGAGGTCATTATGGCTTTAGATACGGCGAAAAAACAAGAAATCATCACAGGCTTTGCCCGTGATACAAAAGACACAGGCTCCCCAGAAGTGCAGATCGCACTCCTTAGCGAGAGAATCTCCAGCCTTACAGCACACTTGAAAGCAAACCCTAAAGACCACTCCAGCAGGCTAGGGCTACTTAAGCTTGTAAGTAGGAGAAAACACCTACTCAAATACCTTAAACGCACCAAATACGAAGCTTATACCAAGCTCATCGCCGCTCTCAATATCAAAGACCGCTTCTAGGATTCTAGCGGCTTGGGCTGGCACCTAGAATCCACTTTTATACTATGGAGCTGCAAGAGTGGGTAAAGCACGCTTTAGAGTCTTGGATTTGTTTTGTGGGGCAGGGGGGTTTAGCTATGGGATCGACCAGAATCCACATTTTACAACACTGCTTGCCCTAGATTTTGAGCAAGCTGCTATCGATACTTTTTCACATAATTTTCCAAAAGCACAAGCGATCTGTGGTGATATTACTGACATAAAGATAAAAAACACGCTTATCAAACACGCAAAAAGACTTAAAGTCAATATGCTTATAGGCGGTCCTCCTTGTCAAGGATTTAGCCTTAAGGGCAAGAAGCTTGGGCTACAAGATCCTAGAAATTTTCTATTTTTAGAGTATTTAGACATTGTTGGGCAGCTGCAGCCTGAACTATTTATCATAGAAAATGTCAAAAGTATTTTTAGCACTGCAAATGGATATTTCAAAAATGAGATAGAAAAGCACATACAAAATCTAGGCTATAAAGTGGATTCTACTATTTTAAACGCTAAAGATTATGGCGTGCCGCAAAATAGAGAAAGGGCATTTTTCATCGCGCATAAAAGGCAGCACTTAGGATTCCCAGCGACAAGTAAAACGCAAGTTTGTGTCAAAGATGCTATAAGCGATTTAGCATATTTGCAGAGCAATCAAGGAGAGATTATAAGCTCTTATAAGAATCCAGCACAAAGTGCCTATCAAACGCTGCTGCGTGGCGAGATCCTGCAATATCACAAAGCAAGCAATCACTCTCAAATCGCCATAAAAAAGCTAGAAATGATCCCACAAGAAAAGGGCAAGGAGTGCCTGCCTAAAACCTTGCACGGCAAGCAAAAATTCAGCACAACTTGGGGGCGACTAAAATGGAATGAAATAAGCCCGACCATTGATACAAGATTTGACACTCCAAGCAATGGCACAAACTCTCACCCCTTTTTACACCGCTCCATCACGCCACGAGAGGCAGCTAGGATCCAAAGCTTTAGCGATAGCTTTATATTCTTAGGTAAAAAAACGCAAGTGTGCAAGCAAATAGGCAATGCCGTGCCACCACTGCTTGCAAAGGCATTAGCAGATCACATCGCAAGCGAGCTTATATGAAGCTATATAATGCGGACTCTTACACATTGATCGCGCAAATGCGAGAAAATAAGCTAAGGGTGCATCACATCATCACTGATCCGCCCTACAATATCTCTAAGCCCAATAATTTTCCATCTATGAGGCAGAGACGGCAGGGCGTGGATTTTGGCGTGTGGGATAAGGGCTTTGATCTTGTATCGTGGATCCCGCAATATGTAGAGATTTTAGACAAAAATGGCTCGATGATAGTCTTTTGCTCCTATCGTTTTATCAGCCTTATCGCACAAGCATTAGAGAGCTCAAATATGCTTGTAAAAGATATTTTGATATGGCAGAAGTCAAATCCTATGCCAAGAAACATAACAAGGCGTTATGTGCAGGATTTGGAGTTTGCCGTATGGGCGGTAAAAAGTGGGGCAAAATGGGTGTTTAACAAGCCTAGCGATATGCCATATTTGCGATCGATTTTTACACATTCTCTTGTAAGCGGTAAGGAAAAATTAGGACACCCCACGCAAAAAAGCCTAAAGCTTATGAAAGATCTTATACAAATCCACACAAATCCAAATGAAATCGTGCTTGATCCATTTATGGGCAGTGGCAGCACGGGGGCTGCCTGCCTAGAGCTAGGGCGAGAGTTTATCGGCATAGAAAAAGATAAGAAGTTTTTCACTATGGCACAAAAGCGACTAGAATCCTACAATAAAGATTGATACACTTTATCGATTAAAAATCCTCTATCATCGCTTGCAAAAATGATAGAAGCAAATTCTAGATTCTGTGGATTATTTGTAAAAATATTGTTTATAAGTTGTTTTTGATAGCTTTCACTACTTGCACCTTTCTTTAATGCTCTGTGGCATACAGGGCAAAGCTTTGTGAGATTTTCTAGCACATCTAATTGCTTATCACTCCCCACAGATATGCAGTGATGAATTTCTGTGTAATACCGCCCCATTTTTGTTAAAAAGCTTCTATCTTTTATATCATAGTAAGCATTGCAAGCCGCACAAATATCATCACTTGAGTATTTAAATATTTTTACAATCTGTCCATCTCTGCTAAAAGATTCTCTATCATTTTCCTTTTCAAATGCTAAATCCTTGCGTATTTTCTCAATTTCATAAGGCGATAAATGCTTATCATAAATTGTATATAGATAATGTGCTATGCGTTCTTCAAAAGAGTTTTGAGTAAAACTTGGCTCCTCACAAGCAAAATAATAGACACCATTATCTAGTTTATAATCTAAATTATACGCTCTGCTTGCTTTTAGGGCTTTGTATGGGTTGATTAGCCCAATATGGTGCAAATACCAATAGAGATTTATGCGAAATTGCGTGTTTCTTTTATTGATATTTTTGACAAACTGCGCTTGCAGCTCTCTAAAGTTAAGATTCAATGCCTGTGCGGGTAGGGCGCAATTATCAATCAAATATCGAATGCGTTTTAGCTCTAAAGATGAGTTATAAAAATAATCTAGTGTTAAAAAGCTAAGCGAAGTATCAATACTTCCTCTTGTCTCAAAAAACCCACGCAAAAACATCTTTTTGTTTTCACTCAAATCCTTATCCATAAAAAATGGTGCAAGACAAATTTTCTGCAATAAGCGTGTGAAAAACTGCTCATTATTAAGCCCAAGATCATTTTCTAGTGTTATTACAAAATTTGTAGAAGTTTTTCTATACCAAAGATTATGGTAACTACAAGCATTAAGAATGCATTCATACTTATCCAAGCTTTCATTACACTCATCATTGCTGACATAGTTTTCTTTGTGATGTCTATAGCTAGAAACACTCACAATACTATTATCTTTGATGACATAGCGACTAAAAAATGCACCCAAATCAAATGGCGCGATACTAGAATCCAAAAATTGTGATACACGCATTTTATCTCCCTAGCCAATATTCCATAAATATCAAAATCTAAAGAATTGAAAATTATAATTTAGTTATGAAAACTATAATTTTCAATTTTTTATATAAATAATTATATCTCCCCTATCTTTTGCCTTTTCTTTTGGGCAGGTATTTTGCCTTTAGTGTATGTAGCAATGCGCGGCATTTGCGATAAGGGGCTTTGATACGATCTTCTAAGGCTAGCAAATACATCGCGCGTTTATATCGCTGCTCGACAAAATATTGCCACATCACTCTCCCCCTCCTGAAGCTCTTCTCATAAGGCTGGCTTACAATAGAGAGCAGAAACTGCTCAAGCTGGCGTTCAAAAAGCTCGATATGATTAGAGTCCAAAAACAGCGGCTCTTGCAGTATCGCAAGCTGCTTTTTTTCATCTGCTTCTATCTCTGCAATATGCGCGATCAAGGATTCTAGGGTAAGGAAGCTATGGGCGTTGATAAACGCCTTTGCATTTACCCCCCCCCCCCCGTAGATAATGCCTTAGTCGCTAAGGGATCGCCCCAATAGATTGGGATAGTCTGCGCTGCTGCTGCTTGGATAAGCTTCTCTGTCAAGTAGCCCGGAGTAGAAGAATTCTCAAAGCAAAGGGAGAATCTACACTGCTTTTGGAAGGCAAATTTATCTTGCACGCGCTGCCCGATGTTGTTTAGATACCTCCCCCCAGAATCCACTTTTTTATACGCATTAAGCGCGTAGAAGACTTGCTCTCTATAAGGATCGGCATTGCCATTGCTCACTACAAAATTGCAAAATCGCTTCTTGCTTGCTAGAAGTGTCTCATCAACGCCCTTGTGCTTGTTGCTTGCTCTTTGTGTGTCTTGCTCATAGAAAAGGTAGAGCGGATAGCGCAAATAGCGATCTAAGAAGTGTAAATGATCAAAGCCTATGGCATAGTCGCAGATATTGAAATTAGGCGTGATATTCTCACCGGTGATAAAGATTCTCACGCAGTCATAAGCCAAATGCCTTTCCCCATACGCAGAGTAGAACACATACTCTGGTGCTATCTCATCAAACACAAGCTTAAAATGCTCTTCCAAAATAGGGCAGACCTTATCTCTTATCCCATCATCACAGCAATCCACAAATGCTACGCGCTTTTCTGGCTTCATCACCTCTCCTTTTACCCTACTGCCCTATACTGCCGCCCTGCCCTATGGGCTTGACATAGCGATTTTTCAGCATATAAATCACGCCCACAACGCCGCATATCCCACACACCCAGCCAAGCACCACAAGCCCTGTGGCACTCGCCACGCCAAAGCTTATCAACGCCCACAACGCCGC
Organism: Helicobacter canis; assembly: GCF_900451095.1. Taxonomy (NCBI): domain Bacteria; kingdom Pseudomonadati; phylum Campylobacterota; class Epsilonproteobacteria; order Campylobacterales; family Helicobacteraceae; genus Helicobacter; species Helicobacter canis. Next base: position 1,611,287 of record NZ_UGHV01000001.1, read on the forward strand.
AAAGCTCACATAGGGTAGCTGCGTTACAAAGTGGCTTTGTGCATTGCACCCTGCCCCAGTCGCGGACAAAATTGTCGTATCAGAAATAGGCGAAGCGTGATCGCCATAGACTGCCCCAGCTAGCACAGCCGATAGGCTTAGCACATAGTCTGCCCCACACAGCTGCGCCATAGTCGCGGCAATGGGCAGCATAATGGCAAAGGTCCCCCAGCTAGTCCCCGTGGCAAAGGCGATGAAGCCAGCAATCACAAAAACTAGCACCGGCAAAATCGCGCCCGCGTATTGCGCTAAATGCGCCTGTGCCAAATGCGCTAGATACTGCCCTGTCTGCATATCTTCATTGATAATGGGTCCAATCGCCCACGCACAGATCAAAATCAAAATAGCAGGCATCATAGAGCCAATCCCATAGCGGATAATAGGCACGATAGAATCTGTCTCCAAATGCCTTATACACAGAGCTACACTAATGCACAAAGCAAAAAGCCCACCCCAGAAAAGCGCGAAGCCTGTTTGGGTGTTTTGCAGCATTACAATAGGGCTTAGGCTCCCGCTCTCTGCATATCCGCTATAAAACAGCATTGCCGCTACACTCACTATAAGCAGCACAATAGGCGCGATGAGCAGCCAGATACTTGAGATAGAGTGCTTATGTGTGGATTCTACTTCTTTAAGCCCCACATTCACGCGCGTGCGCATAGCCCCAAAATATATCTGCCAATAAATGCTTAAAAACACCACCAGCAATGCCAACCACGCATAATAATTATGCCAAATACTTGCAAGCAGTGTGAAAAATGCTCCAGATTCTAGGGCTAAATGCTTAGACTCTAAAATCCCTATGATATACGCCCCCCAGCTAGAGAGCGGCATAAGGATACAAATAGGCGCAGAAGTAGAGTCGATGATATAGGCTAGTCGCTCTCGTGTGGAGCCATTGGCATCATTAAGCGATTTGGAGATCTGCCCCACGCTTAGGGCATTGAAATAATCATCGATAAATATCACAATCCCAGCGATAAACGCCACAAACTCCGATCCTTTGGGGCTTTTGACTCTCTGCCTTGCCCACGCGACAAACGCCCCTACCCCACCGGAATACGCGATAAGCTGACTTAAAATCCCAAGGATTATAAGAAACCCAAACACATAGAGGGCATTTCGCGCTAGCGTGATACTCCCACCCTCATCGACACTATAAAACACCCCAGAAATATGCCCCCACACATAGCCTAAGCTTGCCGCTATACTATCGCTCATCATCACAGCAGCAATCACTATCCCACAAAACAAGCTCAAAGTAACCCGCCTTGTGATAAACACCAGCGCGATCACTGATAAAGGCACAATAAGACTTAAAGCAGAATCCGCATACATCATAAATCCTTGTATAAAACCGCAATCCTAGCATAATCAACTTTAAGCCACCCCTACCCTACCCCACTAGAATCCACTTTTGTAAAACTAGATTCTAGATAATAATTTGTATTCCTGTCTTTGTGCCTTGTGCTATAATCGCACCCTATCTAGCTACTTATCAAGGAGTGTTTATGCAAATTATCCACCTAGACAATTCTCCCGAGCTGCAATCGGCTAAAAATGCGATGTTTCGCTCGCTTGTTACGCTGCTTATTTGCTATTTTCTTAGTGTCGTGCCTCTTGTTGGGATTATCGCTTCGGTGGTAATGCTAGGGGCTATGGTATGGTATCTTGTGGGGGTGTATAAATTCTCAAAGCTTAGCAACTCTTCTGTATTTCAAAGTCATATATTTATGATTTTGCTTACTCTTGGACTTGGGCTTATGCTAGCGGTGATGATCATAATCGCCGCACAACGCGAAACAGGAAATTTTGGATTTTTCATAGGTGCTGTTGGCTTGGTGTATCTCATCGATATTCCGCTAATGCTCTGGCTATTTTGGAGGATCTGCACAGAGTTTAGCGCACGCACGAATCTTAAGCAATTTATCCTAGCCTTTAAATTCTATGTCGGCTCATTTGCGCTTGTTGTCATTGCGTTTGCTGTGGTGTTTATGGCGATTGACTTGAGTGTTTTTACAGAAGCATTAGCGCAAAACAAATCCCCCAACATAGAAGCCCTTATGATAGCTCCTTCTCTTTTCTCTGTATCGCTACTCATTTTTGCCCTAGCGTTTGTCGCTACGATATTAAGCTTTGTCTTTTATCTCCTAGGCATTGCCAAAATCACAGAAGTAAGCGTGCGGGAGCCATCATTAAGCCCTGCAAACTAGCCCTGCTATGCTAGAATCCACTTTTGCGCACACTCTAAGCCACCTGCCTGAAAAGCCCGGTGTCTATCAATACTATGATTCTAGCGGCAAGATTTTATACATAGGCAAGGCAAAAAGCCTAAAAAACCGCATAAGAAGCTACTTCGCCCTAACGCCAACCAAGCAGCAAAACACCCCGATCCCCAGCCCCAACTGCAGCCCACGCATAGCACTTATGGTGCGCCAAATCGCGCGGATCGAGACGATTGTCGTAGAGAGCGAGAGCGATGCGCTTATCCTAGAAAACTCCTTCATCAAGCAGCTAAAGCCCAAATACAATGTGCTACTGCGCGATGATAAGACCTACCCCTACATCGCCTTTGATATGGGGCTAGACTTCCCTGTGCCAATCATCACGCGCCAAGTCAAAGGGAGCAAGACTACGCGCTACTTTGGTCCCTACCCCAATGGCTGTAGAGAGATCTTACACTCCTTGCTAGAGCTTTTTCCCCTAGTGCAGCGCGCGCCAAGCTGTGTAGCCAAAAAGCGCGCGTGCCTCTTCTACCAAATCAACCGCTGCAAAGCTCCTTGCGAGGGCAAAATCTCTCAAACAGACTATGCCCAAATCGTAGAATCCGCCCAAAAAGCCCTAGAATCCCCAAGGAAGCTAATCACCCTGCTTGAAGCCAAAATGCTCTCCCTTTCACAAAATCTCCAATTTGAAGAAGCCGCCACCTATCGCGATAGACTCACAAAGCTCTCCTATCTCCGCACCCTTTGCGTGCTTGATCTTGCTAGAGATGTGAGCTTTGATATTGTGTATTTCTCTAGCTCCTTAGAATCTAGTGAAAAAGTGGATTCTAGGGTAAATGCTCGTGCGATTACAAAAGTGGATTCTAAGGTGGATTCTAGCGCAGACTCCATAGAGCGCACAAAAGAAAGCGACCATTCCCAAGGGCTGCTGCTATGGCTCTTTGTGCGTGGCGGCAAGCTCGTATCTTTCTCCCACGAGATCGTGCGCCTTAGCAGAGACTATGACCTAAGCGAGATCTACACCCAAGCCCTGCTGAATCGCTACGCAAGCAAGCTCCCCCTACTCCCAGAGTCCATAGCCCTGCCAGAGTGCTTTAGCGATGAGCAAAAGCACGCCTTGCAAGAAGCGATCGCACGCATACAGGGCAGAAAGATCCCATTCCGCTCGCTTAGCCGCGGACAATACGCGAAATTCCTCCCCATAGCCCAAGAAAACGCTGCCTTGCTTCTAGCCCAGCACACAAGCACGCACGCCAGCGAGCTAGCACTACTGCGTGAGCTGCAAAGCCTGCTTGATTTAGAGCAGCTGCCTAGTAGGATTGAGGTCTTTGACACAAGCCACCATAGCGGGAGAGACTGCGTGGGCGGAATGATCGTCTATGACAATGGCGCATTGAGCAAGGAAAACTACCGCCGATACAAGCTTGACTCTAGCGATGAGTATGGGCAAATGCGCGAGATGCTCACCCGCCGCGCCCTACGCTTTGACACCGAGTCGCCGCCAGATCTGTGGCTACTTGATGGCGGCAAAGCACAAATCACCCTAGCTAAAGAGATCTTAGAATCTAGCGGGATCTATGTCGATGTGATCGCCATCGCCAAAGAAAAGCGCGATGCCAAAGCCCACCGCGCCAAAGGCAAAGCAAAAGACACGATCTACACTAGCACCAAGCATATAAGGCTTGATCCTAGCGACAAGCGGTTGCAATTCTTACAAAAGCTGCGCGATAGCGTGCATAAATACGCCATAGGCTACCACCGCCACAGCAAGAAGCTCTCACTCACGCAAAACAACGCCCTAAAATCTAAAGGACTAAGCCAAGCGCAAATTGCCCGCGCCCTAGCCCTTAGCGGTAGCTATGAGTCATTAAGAGACAAAAGCAAGCAAGAGATTTTGGAGCTAATCTCTAAGGCTTGATAGCCGCCTATTTTATACTCCCATACCCCAGAATCCACTTTTTTACTCTCCGCCTTTTTTATAGTCATTGCGAGCGAGTGAAACGAGCGTGGCAAAGCAAGGCAAAGCGCAGCTTCTTTAGTAATCCATAATTTTGCGCTAGCAAAATAACTTTTACTAGAATCCACTTTTTATCGTGTCTTTTATGGATCGCCACGCAACCGCTATCGCGCTTGCTCGCAATGACAGAAATGCGCTGCTGCTAGCTATCCCAAAAGGCTATTGCAAAAGTAGGAGATAGCTAGGCAATCTCTATGGCTGTGATTTTGGATTCTAGCTCTAGGCTTTTGTGTAGTGTTTGGATTATCTTTTGAAAATGTATGAAGTCTATCTCTTCGCCCTTGTGGGATTTAAGATATTTGTCCAAGACTTGATAGCCGCCTATTTTATACTCCCATACCCCAGAATCCACTTTGTCAAAATACAAGCTTTTGTTGATAAAAAGCCGTTTAGATTCTGCGTTGTAGTTAGGCTTTTCTATGACTCTACTCTCATCTTTGCCGATTTTTTGCAGTCGCCCTATGTGAGAGTCTAGCGCATTATCTTGCAGTAAATGCAGAGATATAAGGCTACTGCCAAGCTCGCTAAACTCTAAAAACTTCTCTTTAGATTCTACAAAGGGGATTTTAGGAAAGTCAATTTTCAAAAAGTCTAAATACTTCTCTCTATAATCCTTATGAAATAGCACCGCATAGATATAGCCTAGAATCTGCTCTGGGCTAAAATGCTCTTTATAGTGTTTATCTATAAAATTTCTAAACTCTGGGCTTAGATTCTCGTTGCGGCTAGAATCCTTAGTGTATAAAGGAAAAATATTGCTCCCACTGCCTACTAAATGCAAATCAATCAAACCATTTGCGATAAAAATATTATCCAGCCCATTGACGCCACAATTTCTATAACACACCAAGCCTATATTGTCAAAATCGTGTAGAAAATGCCTAAAAACTTCATAGACAGGACGCGCCATAAAGCCACAATTTTTATTTGTATAATAAGTCCAGCGATGATCAAAAGGGCGATAATGACAGAGCTGTATAAACTCATCTAAATTATCCTTATTTTTTCTTATTTCATCAATCGCCCATTCTAATTTCCAGCCCCCAGAATCTTCCCCTATATTATGGATTTTATACAACTCATCTTTTGCTTTAGTGATAAAATCGTGTAGCATTGATTTTAAACTTTCTTTAGAATTGTGAAACACTATCTTGTCTCTTTTAGAGCAAATCCCCACACCAGAAGCCTTAAAAATATCCTTGATACTCCATTCTTTATCGGTCTTTGCATTAAGGGGGATAAAGAGATAAAAGGGGCTGTGTGGCTTAAGGGTCTCCCAAGCGATAGAATCTATATTGTTACTTTTAAGAAAGTGATATTTATCCCTGCGTTTGCCATAGAGATCATAGTGGTAGATTGTCGCTAGATTGTCATTGTGATGGGCTTTAGTCTCGTGGCAGTCCATAGCTTTGGCTTGTTTGTGGATTGCCTCGACTTTGTCTCGCAATGACTTGGTTTTTACAAAAATATTGATAGAAACGCCTTGCATAATGTCAAAGACATTGTCATCTTTATTGCCGCTTGGTGTGGTCTCTTTCTTACGCGTATTGCCGTGTAGGTCTAGGATATAGATTTTATCAAATGTCCTTAGCAAGTGATAACGCATACCGCGAAATGTGGGGTTGTCTAAAAAGCTATTATTAGAGATAAAGGCAAAGATTCCGCCCCCTTGCTTCTCAATCTTGCTTTCAGCAAAGCGGATAAATTTGACATAATCATCGAGTAGCCATTTTGGGTTTTTTTCATTGTGGATATTGTGCTTTACGATCAGCTCTTGTAGGGTTTTAAGATTGCCATTTTCTACAATGCCTGTGATGTTATGTGTCTCTAGCAGCTGCTCAAATTTATGGGGATTATCTTTAAGCTTGCGATATTTTAGGATTTCTGCAAAGGTTGAGAGCACACAAGCATTGTCTTTACGCCATTCTTTAAGGGCTTGGCTGTCGCTTTGTTGGGTGCTATCTTGTGGCATTTTCGCCTTTGCTTTAAAATACGCTTCAATCTTATCGCGCTGGGTTGCACTAAGCTCGGCTAGGCTTGGCTCTAGCCCATAGGCAATACGCACTTCATCTTCATATAAGCCTTTATTCGCACTAGCTCCGCTATATGGGGGATTGCCCGTGATGATTAAAATATCTTTGCCTTTAATCTCTTGGGCTTTTTCAAACTCCTTTGTAAGCTCTGCAAAAAAGGGTAGTGGCTTTTGTGTAGCATTATTGAAATACAGCGTATTTGTTAGCATAATATTTAGGCTTTCATATTCCTTTGTTTCATCATTATATTGTAGCTCTATGCCAAATTCTTCTTTTAACACTTGAGAGATTTTTAAATGCGCTATGGTGTAGGGGGCGGTTAAAAACTCAAAGCCATAAAATCGCTTCAAAAGTGGCTTAAGCATAAAGCTAGGCGTGGATTTATCGCTAGATTCTAGGGCTTTTCTAAAGGCTTCTAGCAGAAATGTCCCTGTGCCTGTGGCAAAGTCTAAAAGCGTGATATTATCATCAGTGATAGCGGATTGTAGCCCTTGCTTATTAAAGTCTTTTTGCAGGGTTAAGTCAATAGAATCTATGATGAATTTCACCACTGGGGCTGGGGTGTAATACACGCCTCGCACTTCTCTTAAGCTCTCATCATATTCTTTGAGAAAATCTTCATATAAATGTAAATAAGGGTCTTTATAAATGTATTCCCCTAGCAGGTCTTTTTGCGAGAGCTTGTTGAGATCGTGGATAATGGCAGTGATGTCTATATGATTGATAATAGCGATGATTTCTTCTATAAGCCATTTGATAGAATCTAGCTTTTTTAATTTGTTTAGGTATTCACTCATCGCTTGGATTAAAGCAAACGATTTGGGGATAAAGTTGTAGGCATTGTCTAAAGTGATTGTTTCATTTGTATTGTTGTTTAGCCTTGCGAGAAATAGGCTATAAGTTAGCGTCTGTGCGAAGCTATCGGCAAAGGCGATAAACTCTAATTCTTTATAGAGCGATTCTTTAAAGGCGTTAAAAAGCCCTTGTATGTGAGCGTTGCTCTGCTTTTCTATCATTTCATCTTTTAGGATTCTAGTCCTTTGAGCCAAGGCATTTGCAAACTCTTTTGCCGTGATTATGGGGCTTGGGCTTTGGGAAAAAAAGAGTGTGAAAAGCTCGGTCAGCTCTTTTGCTTTAGTCTCTAGGTTAAAAAGCTTGGGGTTTTTGCCTAAGGCTTTTAGCTGTGAAAGCTCACAGATCCTGCATTCTCGCACAATCTCCGCATTGCCCTTGTCATTTTTACGCACAAGGCAAAATCGCAAATAGTCTGTAAGCATTAGATTGTCGCTTAGTCGCAGGTATTTTTCAATCTGTGGGCTTTGAGATATGGAATCTAAATCTGCATTTACGCGTTTGTTTTCAATATAGCCAAGTGTTAGAGAATCTTTTGTGATGAGAAAGTCTGGTGCGCCTCTGCCTTCTTTGTCGTTATTTGGCTCGTGCTTGATATGGATAGATTGCAAGGCTTTATTTTGCAGAGTCAAACACTCTTTTAAGGCATTTAGCAGATTTTCTAAGGCAGTGCGATAGGTATGCTCTTTGTCGCTGTCTTTTATGTCTTGTATGGCTTGTAAATAAGTTTTTAGAATCTCTTGCATTATATCTCCTTTGTGTTTGCTTGATAAAGCTCCCAAATGGGCAGCTCAAAGATCTCTGGGGCATTTTTCAGCACTTCAAAGGGCGTAAATCGCTCCTTGTAGCCCACACTATGATGATCTTTGATCCAATAGCCCGGATAAAAATATGCGAGATTTTTATCTTGAGCTATGAGAAGCTGGGTAAGGATATTAAATGTCCCTAGGCTAAGTTTAGAAAACTTATGGTCATAGAAAAAATATGTCGCAGAAATCGCATTTTCTAGCAGGTCAAAATACCCCACCCCTACAAGCTTGCCAGCGATTTTGTAGCTAATCTCATAGCCAAAGTCGCAAAAGCCATCAACAAAGCTCTCGCAATAGCTCTCCGCGCACATTTCCTTATAGCTCCAGCCCTTTTTGCCCTCCATAATTTGATGATATTGATTGTAGAGCTGGAGTTTTTCATCGCTTAGGCTTGGGCGTGCTATGGTGATGGTGGTTTGGGTATTTTTGGCGATTATGCGGCGGTGGGATTTGCTAAGGACAAAGCCCCCTACTCTCTGGCGGATCGATAAGCACTCGCTGCAGTCTGCACACATCGGCGTGAAGAAATACTCCCCAAAGCGGCGGTATCCACGCTCAATCAATGCTTGGCAAAAAGCCTTCGAGCAGTTTTGGATAAAAAAGTAGCGAAAATGTGAATACCTATCATCATAATAGCCGCAAGGATTGCAGGGCTTGGAGTAAAACTCGATAAGCTGAAGCAATGAAAAGCCTATTTGATATTAGCTAGCTTCAAGGTGAATTCCACTTCGCCACGCCCTATGCGCAATTCTTTGGCGATAGAATCCACACTAAAGCCATTTTGAAACATATCAATGATCTTTTTCTCATCAATATCCCCCCCACTTGAGCTAAAGCTCCCATACTCACGGATACGATTTTCAAGACTCATAATCTTTTCATCATAATGATTGCGCAATAGATCAATGTCTTTATCTAGCTCGATGAGCTTTTTATTAAGCGCGATGAGCTTGTCGTTTGTGGCGTTGAATTTAGACTCGCCATTTTCTGTGGTGAGAAACTCTTGACTTGCTTGGGCGGATTCTAGCTTTTGCTGGGTTTTTTGCACTTTATACACTTCTTTGACAATGGTTTCTATCGCAGTCTCAAAGCGCGAGATACGCTTAGAAGTGTCTTTATCCTTAATGATCATATAGGCAAGCACACACACTAGCACAAATCCAATCCCCCCCACACAGACCAAAAACAACTCATAATCAATCATCATTTGCCATCCTTTTGCTGAAATTGCGCCACCTGCCGCTGCCGCAACTGCTCCATCTCTTTGGCGGCGATGAAGCTATCAAGGGCTTGCGTATTATGCGAATGTATGCGCACAATGTGCAAGAGACTATCTGTAAGTGCGCACGCAAACACCCCGATCACGCGCTGGGAGAGCGTAGGCAGACTAAAGCGCACATAGTAGAATCCACTTTTGCTAAACCCCCCATCTCTTACGCATAGCACGCCGTGCCCTAGCCCCAGCATAATGCCACTAGAATCCAGCGGGATCAAGCGTTGCTGCTCTTGCAGGATATGGCTTTCAATCCTGCTAAGTCGCTGCTGCATATCTATAAGCAGCTCTAGCACTAAGGCTATGGAGGTGTTTTTCTCCTTCGCTCCAAAGTGCATAGCTTGGGCGATTAGGTCATTTTTACTCGCGCCAAGAGTGTCGTATTCTTGCAGATAGCTTATATCATCGCTACTTTCTAAGGCATTTGAGCAAGAGTGGATTCTAGTCCATTCTATGGGGATATGGCAGGATATGATGCGCGTTTGTATGCCACACTCTTGTGCGGCTTGGATAAAGCTTTGTAGCAATTCTTCTCTCATAGTCCGCCCAGCCGCCCAGCCCCATCGCCTATGATACACGCCAGCAGCACAAAGCCTAGATAGCCATTTGCTACAAAAAAGGCTTTAGGGATATTGGCGAAGTTTTTATGCACGAGATACTGCTCATAGATAAGCATACACGCACTTAGCCCCACGCCAATCCACGCCAAAGCCCCAAGATCTGCCATATACGCAAAGCCACACCACAGCCCCACCGCACAGCAGTGAAAGCCACGAGAAAGCCACAGCGATCGCTTCACACCAAAGCGCGCAGGGATAGAAAATAGCCCCTCTTGCTTATCGACTTGTATATCTTGTAAGGAATACAGCACATCAAAGCCAGCCACCCAAAACGCCACGCCACAAGCTAGCAGCACGCTCCACAAAGGCACAGCCCCAGCCACCGCGATCACCCCAGCGATAGGCGCAAGCCCTAGTGAAATCCCAAGCACCAAATGCGCCAAAGAGCTAAAGCGTTTCATAAGACTATACCCACCCAAAATAGCCAGAAACGGCACACTAAGCATTAGCGCAAGGGTATTTATCATAGCACTTGCTAAGATAAAGACCAGCGCATTTAGCACACAAAAGATCGCAATGCTACGAGCAGAGATTCTGCCATCGACACTTGGGCGATTCTTGGTGCGAGCATTACGCGCATCAATATCCCTATCACACAGGCGATTAAACCCCATAGCAAAATTTCTAGCACTAATGAGTGCTAACGCACATAGAGCAAATGTCTCCCAGCCCACCCATAGGCTTAGATTGACTTCCACGCTCGCCACACACATCGCTATCAAAATAAAACTCGCGCTAAAGATCGTGTGTTCAAAGGCGACTAGCTCGCTAAAATGCTTGAATGATGTTTGGATTTTATGCCACATTACCACTGCTTCCTTGCTACTTGATCCCCAGTGATACGACTTTTTTCAATCCATCTGCTACGCTAATATCTGTGCGCTCGATTTTGTCCTTTTCTACGCGAAACAAGAATCCAGAAGTTGGATTAGGCGTAGTAGGCACAAACACCCACAAATGCTCTTCCTCTTCTTTGGTGATAAAGCCTATCACCTTATGCTCCCCCAAGCGCAAATACCCTACCCCAAGATACTCTGCAGAGCCAGAGCCAGAAAACATCTTAAACACATCTTTGATGACATGATAGACTGATGCGACTCCGGGGATTTTATCAATCACAAATTCGGAGAGTTTAAGCAAAATGAAGTCTTTATTTTTCTCCAGCAAATACCCAGCATAAGCTAGGATCAAAAGCAAAATCAGCACGATCGCAAGCGTGGCTATGGAGTTGTTTGCAGTGGTATTAAAAATCACACCAATAATGCGCGCCAAAATCCCATAGGCAAAAGTGAGTATCCACAAAAGTATAATGACAGGAGCTAGTGCCAAAAGCCCCTTGCCAATAAGTCTAAAAAGTGTGGGCATATACGCTCCTTGCAAAATTACGCCAAGCTGTGGCGTGCTAGCTTCTCAGTGTTATGTGGCTTTGTATGTGGCTAATCTTAGCATTATTATCCAAAGCTTGCAATACGCCTCCCCCACACACCACAATCTAGAATCCACTTTTTGCGTATAATGCCCTTCTCTTGTCATATTGAGCCTTTAGGCGAAATATCTCTGTCATCGCGAGCCTTGCGCTACGCTACCCCCTCTGTCATCGCGAGCCGATGTATCGGCGTGGCGATCCATACTAGAATCCACTTTTTACACCTTACGCCTATTTTTTGTCATCGCGAGCAAGCGCGGTAGCGATTGCGTGGCGATCCACTCTCCCACTAGAATCCACTTTTTGTGTTTTTATGGATTGCCACGCGGATTTTCAATCCGCTCGCAATGACAGGGGAATGATTGATTAAGAAAAAGAGCGTTATTTGAAAAAGTGGATTCTAGGAGTGAAGCCCAAATTCTGTCATTGCGAGATTTGCGTGGCAAATCGTGGCAATCCACAATCAAAAAGTGGATTCTAGGAAAATGTTAAAAATGTAAGGGGAAAAATTAAAAAAGTGGATTCTAGGATTTTGGTTTTGTTTTTTGTGGATTACTAAAGAATTGCGCTTTATTTTTAATGGATTGCCGCGCGGACAAGTCCGCTCGCAATGACGAGAAAAAAGCTTGAAATTAAAAAGCTTGAAAAACTAAGAGAGTCGCGGCGGTAGGATTACAAAAAGTGGATTCTAGGGTTAAATGCCAAAGGTGTAAAAAATGGATTCTAGGATTGAAGTTAGTTTGAGAGTAAAACGATTCTAAGAATTGCGGTGTTGCTAGTGGGGCTTTTTAAGGATTTTAGGGTGGAGCTAGACTAGAGGTCTGCGGTTCCCCTAAAATCCTTAAAATCGCCACTATGGATACCCAAAGCTGAATCGCTATGGGTTAAAAGAAATAATGCCAGCGCATAGAGGCGTTATGCGTAATCCCCAGCAATCCCCCTACTGCCACATACCCAGCAGAGAAGTTTCCTGCTTTGTCTGTGTGGTAATTTATCACAAATGTGCCTTGGTAGAAAAATGGAGCTAAATGCACTGCTGCTGCCCTGCCTGTGGTCTCCTCTATGGTATAAGCCTTGCCATTCAGCGTAGGGGTAATGCCTATATCTGCATTCATTAGATACCTAAAGCCCCCGCCTAGTGTGGTAGAAATCCTTTTGCCATACTCTTGGTAGTAGTTTAAGTTTGCTTGGGCATAGGTAACTGCATAGCCTTGGCTTAGTCCTCCATAGCGTAGCTCACCAGAGCGTTGTGTCCTCATCTCAAAGTCTCCTAGATAGCCGCCCTCTACTCCTACTCCAATTGATGGGAAAAGCATAGATTTAGCCCCAGCCATATAGATAGATGAGCCTAGGCGGATAGAAGAGCCAAAGTTGATATTCCCCACATTTGCGCCAAATCGCATACCATTCATATCCTGCCCTACAGATATATCTGTATAGCCACCATTGACATCAGCCATATAGTAGAATCCTGCTAGCTTAGTCTTAGCAAAGATATGGGAGAATCTAAGCCCTAGGAAGCCTGTGTGTCCTTGGGCATCGATATGGGCTTGCTTATAGCCATTGTAGATATACTCATACCCACCATAGAAGCCGATATTCCCACTTGTTTGTCCAAGAGCTAGATCCCAAGTCGAGCCAAAGAGTGTGCCCACACTCCAAGAGCTTGTTTGTGCGCCATTGGTTGCTTTATGTGAGCCTGTCCCACCATAGGCACGGATAAAGAAATCCCCTTGGACTTTATGCTTAGCTAGTAGCTCTGCACTTATCTCTCCAAGCTTTGGCTCTTGTGGCATTTCTGGCTTGCTGGCTAGGATTTTAGGCTTAGTAGGAGCTTTAGGCTGTATAGGGGCTTTTAGCTTATTGCTCTGGGCATCAGCTAGGGCTATAAGCTTTTGATACTCTCTCTCATAGCTTTTTTTATCTTGCTCGTATTGCTTAAAGGCTTTTAGATAGTCTTTGCGCTCTTGCTCGTATTTGCTCATAGCTTTTTTATAGTCTTTGTGGTTTGGCTTGAGATTTGGGCGCATAGGAGCTTTAGGCTCTGTGGGAGCTTTGAGGTTGGCATTAAACTTACTAGTTTTTGCAAGCACTTCTAGACGCTTTCTCTTCTCTTCATAGCTCTTTTTATCAAGCTCATATTGTTTGAGGGCTGCTTGGTAGGCTCTTTGGTTTGACTCATAGGCTGCCATTACTCGCTTATAGTCTTTATGGTTTGGTTTGAGGTTTGGTCTTATAGGAGCTTTAGGAGCTATGGGCGCTTTGAGGTTGCTTGCTCTTGCTATTGTCTCTAGCTTGTTGTTCTCCTCTGTATAGATTCTAAGCTCTTGCTCGTATTTGCTCATTGCTTTTTCATAGGCTTTTTGTGCTTTGTCATAGTTAGCCATAGCTTTTTTGTAGTGTTTATCACTTGGCTTTAGGTTTGGCATTACAGGAGCTTTAGGCTCTATGGGAGCTTTGATCTTTTGCGCTTTAGAGAGTAGCTCTAGGTTTTTGCGATTGTCTTCATAGGCTTTTTTGTCTTTGTCGTATTGAGCTTTGGCGGCTTGGTAGGCTTTGTCTTCTTGCTCGTATTTAGCGATCAAAGCTTTGTTTTCTTTGGTGCTAGCGAGTTTATCCCATTTGGCTAAGTCTAGCTTGTATTTGGCTAGGTCTTTTTGATACTGGGCTCTTGCATCTCCTAGGGTGGCTGCTTCTATGCGTTGCTTGGTTCTGCGCTCTTTGTTTTTCAAACTTCTTCTGTTTTGTTCTGCGAGATAGGTGTCTATAAGCATTTTTCGTCGCATAGATTGGCGCACGACTACGCTTGTCATACTTGCAGCCACAGAAGCTTCTACATCAAAGATAGGGGTGCCATCGGGATTAAACTTCACGCCTATGGCTTGTAGCTCTGGGCTTGACTCAAAGGTGGGTTTAGAATTGTTATCGACATAGCTTTGGCTACCTTGTGTTACATAGTTTTTAAGCTCTTTGCTAATGCTTTTAGCAGGATCAAAGCTGCCATCGATATAGGTTACTTGGATTTTATTCACGGCAAATTCTTTGTTGCTACCGCTATTTGTATCATTATTGATTTTTACCCTTTCTATTGCTTGATTGCCTCTAAGTCCTACGCTTAGGGTATCAACGGTGAGTTTGCCGCTGCCTTTAGAGATGCTGATATTTGAGAGCGAGTGGGGCTCTACATTGCTTGCATCTCCTTGCCCTACACCATTTAGGGTGTTGATGGTGGCATTGCCGCTTGTTACATTAAGCTCTTTGATGATACCGCTTGCTAAACCGCCGCCTGTGTTATACACAGCATTGTTGGTTACGCTATCAGCGTCTTTGGTGAGCTCTAGTTTATCAATGGTGCCGTTGTTGGTGATGTGGTTGCCAGTAGCGCGAGGGGTTTGGGCATTGCGGAATTGTGGGGTAGCTGTGTTTGTGGTATCTGCGGCTCTAGTTTGTGTCGTGGTGGTGTTTGTGGTGAGTGTGGTGATCGTGCCGTTGTTGGTAAGAGAGCCGGACTTTAGGGTGAAGCTGGTGATAGCATTTTTGCCTTTGCCTATGGTGTGGTTACCGCCCTCTTGGGTGATGTTATCAAAGGCAGAATCTGTGCCATTGACAAATGTAGAGCCACTGCCACCTGCTTTTAGCACGACATTGCTAAGTGTGCCGCCTTTATGAGTGAAAACTCCGCCAGAGAGATTAGCAGTAGTGATTTGCCCAGCATATTGAGTAAATGCTCCGCCCTGTAGATTGAGCGTGCTTATCTGTCCGCCATCGCCTACTGGTGCGTAGCCACCGCCACTAGGTCCATAGCCTTGGTAGTAGTGTCCGCCGGTTATGTTGGCGGTTGTTACTTCTTCGCTCCTTTGATAGACACTACCGCCGCTTTGATGAAGGGTATTTATCACAATAGAGCCGGGAGCTTCTTGTATGACTAGCTGGCTATCGGCTCTGTTTTGATTGAGTGTTTGAATTGTTAGGGAGCCATTACCATTTGTGGTAAGGCTTAGACGATCAGCAGCGTTGTTGATAGTATCAATATTGCTGTTGTCGCCTAGCCTTACTTCAAACATTACATCACCGATGACATCAAGGGTTGTAACATTGAGATTACTGCTATCAACCAAATTAACCCAAGGAGAATCCCCCTCGCCAACTTTTTTAAGGTTGAACACAAGGTGATCCACTCGTGCATTGTTTGCAAACCAAAATCGTTTGCCGCTAAAGCCTCCGGGACGATAGGCAACAGCTACGCTTGCGTAAGTGTAACGCGATACATCTCCATAGACACCTGCATTACCAAAATTCCAATTACCACTCATCGAACTATTTGTGGCGCCTTGTTTATTAGTAGTCTGCCACACAATGTTATAGCAGTTGTTGTAGTGTCGCCCATCAAGGTAGCCACGACAGGTTCTGTTCTCAAGTTGCGAGAGAAGATTATTTGGGTCATTTTCTGGTATAGTAGGTGTGCTTGCCGCTGCCATAGAGCTAAGGGCGAAAAAGCACGCTAGGCTTAAGCTTAAGCGGGTGGATTTGCTTGGGGCATTGGCTTGTGTGGATTGCTTCAGCCCTAAAGGGCTTCGCAATGACGGAGAGAGAGCGGATTGACTAGGGGTATTTAGAGAGAGATTATTTCCCCCCCCCCCCCCCCGTGAATATGGGCATTATTGTGTAGTGTTTGCATTATGTCTCCTTGAATAGTCAAAATGTAAAGCCGCAATTCTAGCCAAAATCAAAAAAAAAAAAACGGCTTTTTATGATTTAATTATAAATTTGCGCATTGTTTGGGAGAGTTTGTAAAAGGTGTGTAAAAAATATGTAGTTATTGTAAAAGTGGGGTAAAAATGGCAAAAGATATTTCGCCTAAAGGCTCAATATGACCAGAAAAGGGCGTTATTTGACAAAGTGGATTCTGGGATTAAAGTTAGCTTTAGAGTAAAACGATTCTAAGGATTGCGGTGGGGCTGTGGGAGCTTTGCAAACTTTGGGGAAGGTTAGCGACCTTGGCGGTCGTGCCTTTCACAAAACAAGAGACACCGCTCGGCATAGCCGATGTTTCTTTAGTAATTTTTGCAACACTGCCGCATTGCTCGCCCAAGACTGAATCGCTAGCAAGTAATCCCACTCAAAAGGCAGGGGCATAGCCCCCACGCCTTAGCGTCTAACATTTAGCCTAAATCTTAGCCCAAAGAGCTTGAAATTTAGATACAATGCGAACCTAAGGCGTTTGCTATGTTTTTTCATAACAAAGCCTTTTGAAGTGGATTTGCCCCCTATCTTGGGGGCGTTGTATTATAACACTCTCTCTCAAACTCTGCTACGACTTTGCTACAAATCTGCTTGATTCTTGTGTTTTACTCTTGGCTTTGTGTTGGATAGCGTTTCTTATGCTTTTGTGTATGGATTACTAAAGAAGCTGCACTTTGCCACGCCGACTTCATCGGCTCGCAATGACAGAGTGGGGCATTAGTGCTAGAATCCACTTTTTGAAAAAAGGCTAGGATCTGCGTTAGGACTCTTTGGCAGCTATCTTTAAGAATCTTTGGTGGATTTTCTGGCGTGGGCTAGGATATTGAGCAGCTCCACGCCAAGTGAGAAAAACATCGCGAAATACACATAGCCTCGCGGGATCTCAAAGTGGAGTCCATCTGCAAGCAGCACAATGCCAACAATTAGCAAAAACGCTAGGGCTAGAATCTTAAGCGTGGGGTAGGTGTCAATAAACTTTGAAATAACTTCAGCAGCAAACATCATCACTAGCACCGCGATGATAATAGCTAGGATCATCACCTCTAAATGCTCTGCCATACCCACAGCCGTGATGACAGAATCTAGCGAAAACACAATATCAATAATCCCAATTTGTGCGATCGTGATCAAAAAGCCTGCGTGGCGAGGCTTTATCGCTTGTGTCTCTTGCGCGTGTGTGATGTGATTGTGAATCTCTTGCACGCTTTTATACATAAGAAAAAGCCCCCCAGCAATCAGCACAATATCGCGCCCAGAGATAGCCAGCCCAAATAGGCTAAACAGCGGCGTTGTAAGCTTGGTGATCCAAAAGAGTGTGCCAAGCAAAGCTATGCGCGTGATAAGCGCAAAGCCTAGCCCTAGAATCCTGCCTTTGCGCTGCTGCTCTTTGGGCAGTCTTGCGACTAAAATAGCAAGGAAGATGAGATTATCCACCCCTAGCACGATTTCTAGCACCACAAGTGTTGCAAGAGAGATCCACGCCTGCGGATCGCTTAAAAACGCCATTATAGCCAGCCCTTTTTCTTAAAATACCAAATAGGGATCACGGTGGATACAATCATCACAATAATCACCATAGGATAGCCAAACTCCCACTCAAGCTCGGGCATATACTTGAAATTCATACCATAAATCGTGCCTACAAGTGTGGGGGGCATCATCGCCATAGTCGCCACGGTAAAAAGCTTTATGATTTTGTTTTGCTCGATATTGACACGGCTGGCAAAGAGACTTTGGGTATTATCAAGCATATTGAGATTGACGGTGGTAAATTCTACAAGCGAGTTTAAGTCCTTTAGCACGATACTTAGGTCCTTTTTGATCTCGGGATCGACTTTGTAGCTCTTAAGCAATGCTGTGATCGCGCGCCTTTTATCAAAGAGTGAGTCTCGCACGCTTAGATTAAACTCCTGCAAGTTTGAGAGCTTGGCGAGCTGGGCGGTGTGATCGCTGGCTTCTTCATCAAAGACAGCTTTGCGAAGTAGCTTGGTAAGCTGGGCTGCACCCTCTAGCATATCGGCATCTTGCTCCACGCGCACTTCAAAAATCTTGCTTAAAATATCATAGCCATCTTCAAAGCTTCTAGGGCTTAGTAGCACGCTCTGCTGGATCTCGCCAAAGACCTTAAAATCCGCATAGCGAATGGTAAAAAGTATGCCCTGGAAGAGGATAAAAGTAACGGTCTCATTCTGCAGATCCATACTCGCACTACGCATAAGGAAGTAAGTATTGATAGTGATACTCTGCGTATCCTCAAAATATCGCGCAGACTGCTCGATCTCCTCTCGCTCTTCTTTAGTGGGTATGTCAAGGGTGTAGGTCTGGGCGATGTGAGAGACCTCCGCGGTGCTTGGGTGGAGCAGATCTATCCATAGCACCTCTTGTGGGAGATCTAAACTATCTGTGCTGCTAATATCTTTCCTACAAACTCCGCCACCTTGTTTGAAAAATACATTCATCATCGCTTGCTCCTATCATCGCTCTAGAATCCTATTTTTTATCAAGCACTTCAAATGCTGGGAGGATCTTGCCCTCTAAGAGCTCGAGACTCGCTCCGCCACCTGTGGAAATAAAGCTCATATTATCTCTCTCGCCTGCACGCTCGATCGCATCGGCTGTATCGCCGCCGCCAATCAAGCTAAAGGCATAGGTATCTGCGATGGCGTGGGCGAGATTAAATGTCCCGCGTGAAAATTGCGAGATCTCATAGATCCCTAGCGGTCCGTTCCAAATAATTGTCTGTGAGCTTTGGATCACCTCGCTAAAAAGCTTTGTCGTAGCAGGTCCCATATCTACTGCCATATAGCCGCTTGGGACATCTTGGGCGGGGGTGATTTTGATATTTGTATGCGTAGCAATATCATCTGTGCTGACAACATCGACAGGCAGATAGATTTTCACGCCCTTTTGCGCGGCTTTTTGCAAGATATTGCGCGCTTCATCGATAAGCTCCACTTCCACAAGAGACTTTGCCATATCAAAGCCTAGAGAGGCTAAAAATGTATTGCTCATAGCACCGCCGATGATGATTTTATCTACCACATCAAGGATATTTGAGAGCAGCTCTAGCTTGGAGCTTACCTTGCTCCCACCTACGATAAGTAGCACAGGCTTTAGCGGATTAGCCAAAGCTTTGGCAAAAGAGTCGATCTCCTTTTTTAGTAGCAGTCCTGCGACTTTCTGCCCTACAAATTCCGCGATCCCGTGTGTGCTAGCGTGCGCTCTGTGGCTTGTCCCAAAGGCGTCATTGACATAGACATCACACAAAGACGCGAGCTTTTTGCTTAGCTCTTTAGCATTTTGCTCCTCTTCTTTATAAAATCGTATATTTTCTAGTAGGATAATGCTGCCTTTAGGCGCGCTCTCTTGCAGATCTTTGACCGCTTCAATAGAATCTGCAAACATCACACTTGTCTCTAGCAGTCTCTCTAAGCGTTTGATAATATGCTTGAGTGAGAATTCTGGCTGCACACCCTTAGGGCGTCCTAGGTGGCTTACAAGCACGATAGATTTTGGCTCATTGTCGATGCAGTAGTTGATCGTAGGCAGGGCTTCGCGGATACGCGTATCATCGCTAATATCACAATCCTCATCCATTGGGACATTAAAATCCACGCGGATTAGGATATGCTTATTGCTTAGATCTATATCTCGCAAAGTCTTTACCTGCTGCATAAAGCTAATTCCAGCGACTTGCTTCATTTTTGCTCCTTAAATAATGTAATTTTATAAATAATTAAGCCGCGCATTGTAGCACAAAAAGCCTTAAGATTGTTTGCGCAAGATTAGGGCGCATTCTAAGTGGTGTGTATGTGGAAATTGATCAAAAAGCGCGACATTTTCTATGCTATGTGTTTGCAAAAGCACTTGCAAATCTTCCAGTAAGCTAGCAGGATTGCACGAGATATAGATGATAGAAGAAAAGCCCGCGATAAATGCCAGCATTGCCTCATCGCCCACCCCACTCCTTGGCGGATCGATAAGAATATGCGAGAAGCTAAAAGCCCTTATATCAACCCTCTTTAAGCGGAAAAACTCTCGCTCAAAGCGCAATGCACTCATAGTCTCCGCCCCGCTTAAGCGCACACTTGTGATATTGCTAATGCCATTTAGTGCCGCATTTTGCGCGATATGTGCGCTAGCTTTTTTCACTACTTCTGTTACTAGCACCTTATCAAAGCACTCTGCCAAAGCGATAGAGAAATTCCCATCGCCTCCATACATCTCTAGCAAGTCTTCACGCTCGTGGGAGGAGATAGCGTGCTTGACAAAAGAGAGCATACAGGCATTCATATAGGCATTTGGCTGGCAGAATTGCCCCTCTTTGCGCAGATATGTGTAGGGCTTATCGCACACTTGCACGACATCAGTGGCATAGTCTCTTATCTGCTCGCCTTGTGGCGTGATACAAAGCCGCTCATTTTTACTACGAGCAATCAGGCTAATGCGCCCTAGTCGCGCTTGTGTCTCTTTGCTCTGGGAGAGATCGCGCCTAAGTGCAAGAAGCAGATCAAGTGCTGCTTGCTCAAAGGCAAGATCCAAATGCTTGTGGTAGATTAGACTTATCACGACATCACTATGCTGGTGTGTATCTTTGACTATGGTGTGTAAGAGTGCAGAGTGGCTAGCGATTAGCACACTGGATTCTAGAGTGCTAGATTTGGGCGGTAATGCCCCTAGTGTGCTAAAGCGCGAGCCTAGCACTTCTATGGCATAGAGTTTGTGGCTTAGGACCGATACGCGCTCAAGTAGTGGCAATAATGCGTGCAAGACATCTTGCAAAGCAGGCAAGAGAATGGGGCAGTGAGCAATGGGGATATGCGTGTTTTTGCTTTTTGCACTCATTGATAAAAAAAGCTTAGGCAAGCTAGTAGAATCTAACCCAAAAGAATCCGCCAAATCCCTAGAATCCGCATTTGTAGATTTTATATTAGGAGCTTTTTTATAGATACGAAACTCCCCCCTAGATCGATACCCAGAATCTGGCGAAGCATAGATATGTAGTGCGCTCTCTTGTAGTTTTGCCCCAAGTCGCTCATATATATCTCGCACTTTTTTCTCTAAGCTGTGATTAGCTTCACACCCACCACACACACCCACCACAGGACAAACCATAGACCACCTATATCAACAATTTTGCGATCAAGCCCAGAATCCACTAAGCCAAAGCGCAATGATACATTAAGCTTGGTATTGTGTAAAGACTATGGCGTGGGATTTGTATGGATCTAGCCTAGTGGGGCAAAGGCTAGCGAGATGGTGATAGGATCTGTCTTTGCGCTAGAATCCACTTTTTCACTTACGGCTGTTGCATTGTCATTGCGAGCGGATTTATCCGCGTGGCAATCCGCCTCCGCGCTAGAATCCACTTTTTTACATTGTGTGGATTCTAGGCTTGCTTTGAAGCTCCATTGCTTATGCTGCCACTCTTTTTCTAGCTTTTTTGTCCGCTCGCATTGTGGGTAGATAAGCACCACGCGGACATTTTTAGACTCTAGGCGATATTTGCTCGCATACGCCCACATTTGATAGAGATCGCCTTGTGAGATTCCGTATTTTTTCTCATCAGTGCTGCTATTTGGGATTTTCCACTTGGTATCAGCGATGATGATCGCTGCGCCTTTCTTAGCGCGCATTATAATATCAGGCATTAAGCAAAAAATCTTTTTACCCCCTTCATCGCATAGGAGATATTTGCTGCTCTCTTGGGTTGTTATGCGCAAGTCTTTGTCGGCGCATTGTTTGAGCCAAAAACTCACAAAAGATTCAAATAATTTTTCCATTGGGAAGACAAATGCCACTGCCTTGTCGCTACCGCTATATGGGCTAAACGCCCGCTGCTCTAGGAATACTCTGCACCATAAAAGGATTGTCTCATACTCTTTGGCACGGCTCATCGTAGCAGAGTGCGTGAAATCGCGCTGGATATTCTCACTCGGGCTAATATCGGCGAAAATAAAGCGCATAGTATCAAGCCGCGATCGTGTGCTAGGGTGCAGGCTTAGGCAGGCTAGGAGGCGCAGGGTGGATTGTATCAGGCGGTTTGGGGCGATGTCTTGCGTGTATTCATCGCTGCTGGTGTAAAACCGCTCTTTGTGGATAAAATTTTGCGCGATGTGGTCCTTGAACTCTAGCTTGCCTTTGAGAAACGCCCTATTTTGCGCGATACAGAGATAATCACTCTTTAGCCCCGCTCGCACTAATCGCTCGCATTCATCGATAAACATACGCACGAAAATTTCTAGCAGAGGGAGGCGGAGCGTGTGGAGATTGGCTAGGTGATTGTGCTTAAAGGGCGTGTCTTTCAGCGTGGCAAGGCAGTTGAGCAAAATCGCTTTGGCGTGGCAAATAGCGCATAGGTGTTGCATAGGTGTTGGGAGGGTTTGCGGTGTTGTTTGTGTGGCGGTGGCTTGGTCTGTGGCTTGGGCGGTTTTAGCGGCGTTTTTCGTAGTTTTTGCGGTGATATGCTCGCTAAACTTGCTAAACGCTTCAAAAATCTTTTCCCTTTCAAAGCGGTATGTATGCTTGCACTGCATTTCCCTAGAATCCACTTTTTGATCGCGATCTACTTCCGCGCTAGAATCCACTTTTTGACATTGTGTGATACGCTCTGCCGCAAAGGTCTTGGGCAAGATCTCTACACAAAAGCCGCTTTTAGTCTGGATCGTGCCGACATAGTTTTTGGCTTTGAGTGTGTGCTTTGTTTTATGGGCTAGAAAGTCGCTGTGCTTTTCATCACTAGCAAAGTCCTTTAGCTCGTTAAAAATCTTTTGCGCTGTGGCTTTGGTGTCTTTGACCTTGCTAGAATCCAACGCTTGCTCTATCTCTAAAGCCCCGAAGCTTTGATACTCAGCGATATATAATGTCGGCATAGGTGAGCCTTAGCTAGATTGCGTGTCTTTATACATCGTTTGAAAAGTGTCCATACTCCACTCGCTAGAATCTGTGATTTTCCATATTTGCTTTTCACGATCCACAAATTCCTCGCTTAAAGAAATTTTCACATCATTCATTGTTTGAGACTTTAGCATTTTATTATTATTCAACACCGCATTTATCTTGGCATAATCATCATAGAAATATTCTTGTAATAGCGGCAGGATTTTATGCTTAAACACTGCTTGCAAGTCATTAAGATTTGTTACGCCTATGAAAAATGCGTGCCCTATGCTCCGCTCCCTATCAAGCAAAAATTCTATGCGAGTATTCATCGCTTCTAGCAGCTTTTGTAGATTTATGCCATCGCAATTTGTAGATAGCTTGCTAGAATCTGGCAGCATCTCTATAAACTCAAACCGCCTACGCAGCGCAGTATCAAGCAGGGCGATACTTCTATCGGCAGTATTCATTGTGCCGATGATGTAGAGATTGTTTGGCACGCTAAAAGACTCTTGACTATAAGGCAGCTTCACTTCAAGGGCTTCATCATTGCCCTTGCGTTTGCTAGGCTCTAGCAAGGTGATAAGCTCGCCTAGAATCTTAGAAATATTCCCGCGATTGATTTCATCGATGATTAGGATATAGGGCTTTTCATAATTTTCACTCGCCTTTTTACACATACTCTTAAAGATCCCATCTCTAATCTCATATTCCATTTTTTCGCTTATTTGACTCTCATCATTTTCGCCACTAAGTCGCGGTCTAATCCCCTCTACAAAATCCTCATAGCCATAGCTTTGGTGGAAGGTTACAAAGCCGATTTGCTCATCATTTATAAAAGCATTAAAAATTTTCTTTTTCTCATCTCGCTCTTGTGGGATAGAGTCTATCTCGCCACGCTCGCATAAAATCTCCAATGCCTTGTCAATTGTGTGATAAGTTTTGCCTGTGCCGGGAGGTCCATAAAGGATTTGATTAAGCGGTATATTTTTCTTTGGTGTCGGTATTTCTTGTCTTTCTATATATTCTGTTGATTGCTCCCCATTTTCCGCATACTTTGTCCATAATTCCCTAGCCCTATTTTGTAGAGCTTCCAAATCCCAACGCCGATTACCTAAAATGCTTTGGTGGATTTGTGGGATAGTTAATGACCTATCTCCAAGCTCATATTCTGCGATATTTTCCAACATCTCTTTTTGAAAAATATCAATAATCTTAAAATCATCAATGTTTTGGTAGTGAAATGCTATTTTCCATTTTATTGCTGGGCTAAAATCTATGGAATCTATCTGCCCCAAATCATTTGCTTTGCTCGCTTTTATAATCTCTATGATTTTTGATTTAATAGTTGCAAATGCTTGTTCTTTTGTATCGCCATATTTTATAAGCCACGCATAACCGCTTTCATATTTTCGCTTACCTTCGATTCTATCTTTTTCAATTTTATTGCAGCGATATATGCCAAATTTAAATGCACTACCACCCCAAATAGACCCAATCTTGTCTAATTTGCTCTCTAGCCAATAACAAAAGTCATCGCGGTTGCTACCGCCTATTGAAGTATATTCATCTAAAACCATATTTTGCACTCGTTCTAAAGACCATTTTTGCTGAAACTCTAAAAACGCCTTTCTGTTTTCCATTCCACACTCCTTTGTCAATGTGAGCTTACGCCCCATAAATGCCACATTGTAGCGTTTTTTTTTTTTTTTCAAGTCAAGGGGGGGTGGCGCGGATAAAGAGTAGATAAAAGCGGCGTAGAAAGTAGCCCAAAGGAGCAATGTAGAAAAGCCTAGGCTAGGCTTTGGAGCATTGCATTAAAGGCTTGCTTAAACGCATTTAGCCCATCAGTAAAGAGCTTTGCCTGTAAGGATTCTAGCGAGCTGCCATTGCAATCTAGGGCAGAGATAGCGCGTAAGGCTTCTTTCCTATCAAGCCAAGGGATCACACGCGCGCTAGGTGCTTGCAAAAAGGCTTGGATAGTCGCTAAAGGCGCGGTATTGACACTATGAGGGGCGATGAGATTGGTGATATAGTAGTCTTTAGCTAGTCCCGGGAGCTTCGCGCCTGTGGAGGCAAAGAGAGGGCGGATCCTAGGGTTTTCTAGCTCATTTATCGCGCCATAGCACACCATAGCATTGAGTATGCCAAGCTCTGGTTGCAGCGGCTCTGCTGGAGTGATAGCAGAGTCAAAGCGCGAGACAAAGACACTAATCACCGCGCGGGCATTGCTCTTGGCATTTTTATCCAAAATCTTCGCACACTGCGCGGCTTGCTTTTCAGAAAAGACCAAAGTCGCATTGACATTGATCCCCTCTCTAAAAAGTGCGCCCATCACTTCATAGCCTGCTTGCGTGGCAGGGACTTTGATCATCACATTTTCATAGCCTATACTCTCATACAATCGCCTCCCTTCTTCTATACTAGCCTTTGCATCATCACTTAGCGTAGGGTCGATCTCAATGCTGATATAGCCATAGTCCCTATCGGCTTCATAGAGTCCTAAAAGTGCTTGGGCAGCGAGCTTAATGTCCTCTATAGCTAGGGCTTCATAAATGTCTTTTGGGCAGAGATTGGGGGTAGATCGTAGCTGCTCTAGCTGGGCGGCGTATCCGCTAGAGTGCAAAATCGCGTTCGCAAAAATGCTAGGATTGCTCGTAGCCCCGACAAAATGCGCTTCTTGTATATGCGCGCTAAAGTCTTGCTGCAAGAATCCACGCTCGATAAAATCACACCACAGGCTAAAATCTTTGACATTTGCTTTCATACAAATCCTTGAAATGGTATAAAAATGCCGATAATTTTAGCAAATTAAGCCCTTTTACAACACATTTTTTTTATAATGCGCGCTTTTAGCTGCTTCTAGGTCGCCTTGGGCTAGATAGGCTAGAATCCACTTTTCTAATGTAAGCCATAAGGAATACTATGCGGATTTTTACCACGATGTTTAAAAGGGCGGCTTGCGTGCTATGCTGTCTTTGCGCCCTAGCCTATGCGCGATCTACACCTACGCCCACAGCACAAGCACTCACAGCAAGCAAGCAAGATCCCCTAGGACAGAGTGCTACCACACTTTTACCCACGATGACACCAGAATCCAATCTCACGCAAAACTCCTTTTTCACCCATCGCTACACGACACGCTTTGATAAGCCTAATGAGATTAAAGTAATGGGACTTTATGGAGAGTCCAGCGTAAATGCCGCTGCTTCTAGGTATAGCGGAGGGGCTATCGCTTATGATGGTATCATCGATAGATACCCACTTGGGGCGTTTGTGGGCTATGCGTATGGGCAGAGTCTCTCCCCAGCTCTTGCCTCCACGCAGCTCCTAACACTTGGGATTTTTAGCGATGTATTTATTGAAAATCACCATATACAAGCATTTGCCGCACAAGGATTCCAAGCTTCATACACAAATAAGAGTGAGCAAAGCCTAGCTTCTAGGCTAGATGATTGGATCTTTGCAAGCTCGACAAACGCGCTACTATCCTATGGCTATGTGTTTGTGCTAGGATCTAGCAGCTTTCTAGAGACTTATGCGCGCTACAATCTCCACGCACTCTTCCCCATAAGCTCACAAGGCTCTGTTATGTCGCCTTATATGCTACGGACAAATATCGATCTAGGCGTGCTTTTTACGCAGTTTTTGGGGAGACATATTACACTTTCACTTGCTCCGGCATTTCGCCAAGATGTTGGGGTGATAGGGGTTGATAGACTAGCGCGTCCGCTTGTGGCTAGCCCAAATGGTGAGCTTATCATCGCCCTGCCTGATAGTAAATACCACAGCTATGGGCTGCTATCCCTAGGGCTAGAGTGGCGTGCCACGCAGACTTGCACAATAGCCCTTAAAGCCCACGGGATCTACACAAACTCCGCATATTTATATAGTGGGAATCTAGGTGTTAGGATATTGTTTTAACGCATTTTAAGGAGCATATATGGAAGAATTTGACTACTATGAGATTCTAGAGATTGAGCGCACAAATGATAAAGAAGTCATCAAAAAGGCTTACCGCAAGCTAGCCCTAAAATACCACCCCGATAGAAATCCAGATGACAAGAGTGCTGAAGAGCGATTTAAGCAGATCAATGAAGCCTATGAGATTCTAAGCGATGATGAGAAGCGGCAAATCTATGACCGCTATGGCAAAGATGGGCTAGAGCGGCAGGGCAAGGGCTTTAGCGGAGATTTTTCTGGGTTTGGCTCGATATTTGAGGATTTGTTTGGGCAGGCATTTGGCTTTGGCGGTGGGAGAAGAGCTAGGGCAGAGCAGGAGAAATATGACCTTGATTTTTTAATGCGGCTTGATCTTAGCTTCAAAGAAGCTGTTTTTGGCTGTAAAAAATCTATCTCCATTGTCTATAAAACCCCTTGTAATGAGTGCAATGGTAGCGGTAGCGCAGATAAGCAATCAACCACCTGCCCAGACTGCAAGGGCAAGGGACAGGTCTTTATCCAGCAGGGGTTTATGGCGTTTGGGCAGACTTGTCCGCGCTGTCAAGGCTCTGGCAATGTCATCACCAATCCTTGCAAAGCCTGCAAGGGAGAGGGCTTTAGCACCAAAAATGAAGAGGTAGAAATCTCTGTCCCAGCAGGCGTGGATAATGAAATGCGCCTACGCATAAGCGGCAAGGGCAATCAAGCAAAAAGTGGAGCTAGGGGGGATTTGTATCTTGTGCTGTATGTGCAAGAAGATACGCACTTTATCCGCAATGGAAATGATGTGTATATTGAAGTGCCTGTGTTTTTCACACAGATTTTACTAGGGGCGAAAATCCATATCCCATCACTACGAGGCGAGCCAATCGAGCTAAATCTCCCACCAAATACAAAAGATAAAGAGCAATTTGTCTTTAGAGATGAGGGGATCGCTGATGTCAATGGCAGGGGCAAGGGTCGCTTGATCGCGCAAGTGTCTATCACATATCCAAAAACACTTAGCAGCGAGCAAAAGGAGCTTATCCAAAGGCTTGATGAGAGCTTCGGCGTGCATAGCAAGCCGTATGAAAACATATTCCAAGAAGCGTTTGAAAAGATCAAAGGCTGGTTTGGCGAGAAAAAGAGCGAGAAAAAGAAAGCTTAAGGAGAAAATAGCTGTTGAGTTTGGTGGATTGGGGGTTTTCCAAAGTGGATTCTAGGGAGGCGGTGTGGATTTTAGAATTTCTAGGACTAGAATCCACTTTTTGTGATTTTATGTCTCTTTGTGGATTGCCACGCTTGTTTCACTCGCTCGCAATGACAGAGGGGGGACTTCACTCCTAGAATCCACTTTTTAGCATTTCTTAGAATCCACTTTTTAACCTACCACCTGTGGCGTGGTATAAAAACGCTGTTTTCTGTCATTGCGAGCCTTGCACCGCAAGGCGTGGCAATCCACCCTCCCCACTCTGTCATTGCAAGCGGTGCTTCTGTGCCGCGTGGCAAAGCGCAGCTTCTTTAGAAAACGAGCGAAGCGAAGTTTCTTTAGAAAGCAAGGCATAGCCGTAGCTTCTTTAGTAATCCATACTAGAATCCACTTTTTCAAAAAGTGGATTCTAGGTTTTACCATTTGGGTATTCGCTAGAATCTAGCCACCACGATGGTGGGTGGGTAGAAAGAGCGTAGGTAGTGTGGTCGTAGCAAAAGTGCAGGCTAAAGGCGTGGAGGCAGAGAGTCTGTGCTAGGAGTGTGTTTCTTGGGCTAGTGTGTAAAGTGGATTCTAGGATTTCTGCTCTTTGGGTGTTTTTACAAGTGGATTCTAGGGGCTTGGCTGTTTTATGAAAAATAACATTTTCCCTAGAATCCACCTTTTTGCCAAAATCCACTTCTTGTAATTTCTGTGTTTTTTGTGCTTGTGCGGCATTGTGTGAAAAAGTGGATTCTAGGGAGACGGTGTGAAAATGCTCTTTGAGTGCGTTTAGGTAAGAATCCGCCACACAATCGCTTGCCCCATAGAGCAAATCGCCGCAAATAGGGTGTCCTATGTGGGCACAATGCAGGCGGATTTGGTGTGTCCTGCCTGTGAAAGGTCTAGCGTGGATATAGGTGCAATTATGCGCTGTGTCGATGTGTATGGGTGTAAGAAGCGTGCGAGAATCTTTCCCCTTATCACTGATACAAGAGCGGATAGAGAGATGTCCTCTTGCGTGCTTATGTGGTGTGTAGATTGGTGCGTCAATAAGAATCTCATCGCGCAATATACCCCTGATTTTTGCTAGATAGAGCTTCTCTACTTGCTTGGTGGCTACAAGATCTTTTAGGGCTTTTTCACTCTGCCTAGTCTTTGCCACAAGGATCGCCCCACTCGTCTCATAATCTAGCCTATGGACTGGCTGAGCTTGCGTGCCGCAAAAATGGCGGATAGAATCCACTAGGCTTTTGTGTGTGAAAGTGCCTTTGGGGTGGGTGAGCAATTTGGCTGGCTTATCAAAAAGGGTGAAATCTTTTGTAGAAAATATTGGAGAGAGCAGCTCACTTTGCGGATAGGTATCCACAAAGCGCGTGAGCCACACTTCGCCACTTATGAGCTGGGATTTGTGGATAGGGGTGTTATCTGGGAGTCGAAATCTAGCTTTATCGATTGTCTTTTGCGCGAGCTTTGGAGAGAAGCCCAAAGTCTTAATGAGAAAGCGCGTGGATTTTATGGGAGCTTGTATAGAGTGTCTCTCGCGGATAAAGGGCATTAGCATTCACCGCAAGAATCCAAACTATGCCATAGCATTTTTAGCGTATTTTTCACCTAGCTCAAATGCCTTTTTATTTAGCTCTACAACTTTTGCTGGCACTTTTGAAATCATCGTTTCATAGACCAAATCTCTATCAACGCATTGCGTGAAAGCCACCGTTACGCCAAGGGCTACGACTGATTGGGTAACGACATTGCCAACTTCTTCTTTGGCGATGGTAATGATAGGTATCTCATAGATTTTAAAATGCTTTTTATCTTCAGCACTAGGGGTAACAAGATTTGGCTCAACAACAATAACACCGCCTTGTTTCACGCCATTTTTGAACTGATCATAGCTCACTTGTGCAGTGGAGAGCATAAAATCAATATGCCCTTCATTGGCATAAGGATAGAGAATCTCCTTAGAATCTAGCAAAATATCTACCTTGGTAGGACCACCACGCACCTGTGAAGTATAAGTAGAAGCTTGTATGCCATAGCCACCCGCGCGGATTCTGGACTCTGCAAGAATCTCACCCGCTAGCAAAACACCCTGTCCGCCAACACCCGTAAATCGTAGTTCAGCTTCCATTCTTAATGCCCTCCTTTTTGTGCTTGTGCTTTTTCAATCACGCCCTCATACGCGCGACAATATTCAATCCTGCTTGTATCGTGCTTTAGTATTCCTGTTGGGAATTTACCTACCTTTTCTTCTTCACTTAGCTCATCGTATTTGCGCTTGCTAATCGTGCGGGATTCTATCCATTTGAGTGTTTGCACTGCTTCGCCCATTTTGTTTTTACGCCCAAGATTGATATGGCAGTTGCTATGAATGTCAAAGAAGCTAAATCCCTCGTGTTTGAAGCCTTCATAGAGCACTTTTTCAATCTTTTTGGGATCAAGCACGGATTCTCTAGCGACAAATGTCGCACCTGCTGCATCGACAAGCTTACACGGATCAAAGCTATTTTCGATATTGCCAAATTGCGCTGTTACAGTCCACATACCTTGCGGCGTAGTAGGAGAAGTTTGAGAGTTTGTAAGTCCATAGATAAAGTTATTGACAAGGACATAATTTAGATCGATATTGCGTCTGCTGGCGTGGATTGTGTGATTTCCACCAATGGCAAGCGCATCGCCATCGCCACTTACGACAATGACATGCTTTTTAGGGTTGGCAAGCTTGATCCCTGTGGCATAGGCAAGAGCCCTGCCGTGTGTAGTATGCACAGTGTTACAATTGACATAAGAGCTCATTCTCCCGCTACACCCAATCCCACTTACCAAGCATACATCATCCATTTTCCAGCCCAAAGCATCGATTGTGCGGATAATTGATTTTAAAATAACGCCATCGCCACAGCCCCAGCACCAAAGTGTAGGCATTTTATCCACGCGCAAGTATTCATCGTAATTAAAAGCCATTTTACATCTCCTTAATTCTATCGATAATTTGTGTAGGCGATATACTGCGCCCATTAGCCTGTCCCATAAACTCTACTTTGCGCTCAAAGATACGCTCAATTTCTTCTAAATACTGCCCTTTGTTTAGCTCGATCACAAGGATTTTTTTGTAAGTTTCTCCAAGCTGCTTGAGTCTTGTCTTAGGACTTGGCCAAAGAGTAATCGGGCGGAATAATCCTACCTTTTTACCCATTTTCTTTAGCTCAATCATCGCTTCTTTGACTGATAGTGCCGTAGAGCCATAGGCGATGATAGCAATCTCTGCCCCCTCTAAATCAAGCTCTTCATTTTGGCAGATATAGGACTCTTTAGACTCGATTTTATTATAGAGTCGATCGATCAAAGCCTGCCCCATTGTCGCATCTTCTGTGGGGAAGCCTAGTGGTCCGTGGTGAAGTCCTGTGATGTGGTAGCGATAGCCTTGGAAAAATGGATTCAAAATCGCCCCTTCATCAGGCTTGACATCATAGGGCTGATAGCTCTTGGGGTCGCCTGTAAAAGTGCGGCGATTGATAATGCTTTTTTGCACCTCTTCAATATCTGGAATATAGGTTTTGCCATACATATGCCCGATAGTTTCATCAAGGAGCAAAAATACAGGAGTCATCAGCTCTTCTGCAAGATTAAAAGCACGGATTGTTTGCGTGTAAGATTCTTCAAGATTGCCCGGCGCAATAGCGACAGACTTAAAATCCCCGTGTGTGGGGTGCTTCAAAAACCCTACATCACCTTGCGCCACGCGCGTAGGCATACCTGTTGATGGACCTGAGCGCATAACATCAGCGATCACCAAAGGCACTTCCGCCATAAAGCCAAGTCCGATTTGCTCCACCTTTAGCGAGATCCCCGGACCAGAGCTACCTGTCATAGATTTTACCCCACTCATCGAGGCACCAAGCGCAGCGCAAATCCCGCTAATCTCATCTTCCATTTGGATAAAGTGTCCATCGTTTTTAGGGAGAAGCACGCTCATCTCGTGCATAATATCAGAAGATGGTGTGATAGGGTATCCACCATAAAAACGACAGCCCGCATCAATTGCGGCTTTTGCTACAAGCTCATTGCCACCAGAAATTACCTCTCGCATACTTACTTCCTTTGTGTATTGATATGTAAAGCCATAAAGTTATTGCTACGCACCTTTTGCGCTCTCTCTTGCGCTTCGGGGGTGATTTTGGCGAATTTAAACTCTTTCCTATCAGCGACATAAATCGCAAAATCAGGGCAGTGAAGCTCACACTCTTGACAGCCTATACAGCTCTCAGGATGCGCTACTTCAATCACCTTGCCCAAAACTTTATGGGGATCTAGGCGCATACCAAGCACACCAGCAGGACATAGCGATACACAAATATCACAAGCCTTGCAACGCGCCTCATTGACCCAAACAGGAGTTTGACTAGGGGCAACCATATTTGACATATTCTCTCCTTTAGGAAGCTTTATGAAACTTTGATAAACCAAAATACCAGCACTAGAATCTAGCCTTGCTAGAAGTCCTATCTAGAATCTTGAACGCGTGCAAGTTTGATATAAAACAACTTAAATATCCCTTTATTTTTTGATTTTGGTAAAAAAATTT
Source organism: Helicobacter canis (assembly GCF_900451095.1). NCBI lineage: Bacteria > Pseudomonadati > Campylobacterota > Epsilonproteobacteria > Campylobacterales > Helicobacteraceae > Helicobacter > Helicobacter canis. Next base: position 1,643,901 of record NZ_UGHV01000001.1, read on the forward strand.
TTTACTTCTAAGCCTAATAAGCACAACACAATTACATAGTAAATATATAAAGAATAGGATTCTAGAAATTTAGGATATGCGAGATTGGATTAGCTCATCGCACCACGCACGCACTTGGGCATCAAGCGAGGCAATCGCGTGATAAGAATCTAGCTCTGTAAGACTAGGGGCAAATACACTAAGGGCTTGTTCTACAATCTCGCTCAATGCGCCAAATTTGATCCTATCTTGCAAAAAATGTGCGATGGCTTGCTCATTGCTCGCATTGACAATCACGCCAAGCTTTGGATCCTCTAGCAGCATATCTTTAAGCCCATAAAGCGGATAGCGATCAAGCTCAATAGGATCAAATCGTATCGATAAAATCTGGGATAAATCCATAGGGGGTATAATAGCAGTTGCCGCAGCTCTTATAGGATCGATCGCATAGGCAATAGGCAAGTGCATATCCGGCAAAGCAAAATGCGCAGTCGTGCTACCATCGATAAACTCTATAAGCGCATGCACGCTTGAGCTTCGCTCGATAAAGGCTTCAATCTCCTTGTAGCCAAAGAGCCAATACGCCTCTAAGATCTCAAAAATCTTATTCATCATACTTGCAGAATCTATGGTGATCTTCTGCCCCATTTGCCAATTTGGGTGCTTGAGTGCGCTAGATTTTGTTTGCTCTTTGATAGCGTGGATAGGAGTATCGCGGAATGCCCCTCCACTAGCCGTGATGACAAGCCGCCTTATCGCGCGATTTGTATGCAAATACCATAAGCCAAAATGCTCACTATCAATGGGCGTAATTGCTTTAGTATCAAGCAGCCAGCCCCCTGCGACAAGGGATTCTTTATTAGCAAGGGCTAGAGTCTTTTTGCAATATTGCGTATGCAGTGATGGCTTAAGCCCAGCAAAGCCCACAATGGCATTTATCACCAAAGAAGATGATGCTATCTCTAGCATTTCACAAATCCCATCTCCACCCACAAATACCCTAGCCCCCCTAGCCTCCAAGCCTCCTAGATCACGCTCATCAGCGATAGCGACAAACTTTGGGCGATAAGTAGCGATTTGCTGATTAAGCAAGGAGATATTGCGCCCTGCAGCAAGAGCTTCTACTTCACGAGAAAATGTGCTAGCAATCTCTAGTGCCGCTACGCCAATAGACCCCGTGCTACCTAAGACAATCACAGCAGTCCCGCATCTAAAATCGAGCATTTAGTGCAGGCAAACTCATCAAAAAACATTAAGACAAAATGCATTCCAACAGCACCAAACAACACCGCATCAAAGCGATCTAAGATCCCGCCGTGTCCGGGCAAGATCGCGCCAGAGTCTTTAACCTCTGCTCTGCGTTTAAGATAGCTTTCATACAAGTCGCCAAACACCCCACAAAGCGCGACAAACAAGCTCAAAGCAATCGCAAGGAAAAAGTGTGTATTAAGCATTAAAATCCCAGCAATACTACCGATGACCACCGCCACCGCTAGCCCGATAATCACCCCTTCTAAAGTCTTTTTAGGACTTGTTGGGCTAAAGGGTGTTTTCCCAAAGATTCTGCCACCAAAATATGCCCCTATATCGCATAATGCCACGATCAAGATCAGCCACACCACGCGCAGCACACCAAAATCCACATACACACTATACAATGCTAAAAATGGCAAAGTTGGGTAGAGAAACGGCAGGATAGATTTTGGGCTAAGGTGTTGTTTATAGGCTACTACGCTTGCTAGAATGATACAGGCTATAAGAGCAGATTCTATAGGGCGTGCGCTGAAAAATGCTAGAATCCAAACGCCCACTGCAAGGGCATAAAGCCACAAATTTTCTTCAAGTTTATATAGGCTAAGAGATTCTCTAAAGCCTAGCATAAACGCCACGCCAAGCACCGCCCAAATCACAAGAGCGTTGTTCCAAATAAGCAAAATCGCAATACCCACGACAAGTAGCGCAGCAGTGATATAGCGCGCACTCTCGCTTGCGAATTTCTCCTTAGCTAAGTGTAATCGCCCAGTGTGCGTGCTAGCGTGGGCATTAGAAGTCTGCGTAGTAGAATCCACATATTCCTCGCTAGCTGGGCTGGATTGTGCATTAGACCCTACATTAGATTCCACATTAGATTCTGGCGTATCAGGCTGCTGCTTGGCTGGCTGGTTGAGTGATTGATCATTTGGCTGCTCCATTGGCTACTCCTATATTTTACGAGATCAAAGCATTTTGTATTATAGCAATACACTTGCAATGATTGTGTATAATGTCGCATATTTGTTTTGGAGTTGTTGATGATTGCGACATTACACACAAGTCAAAGTGGCTTTACTCAAGCATTTCAAGCTATCCTTAATAGAGGGCAAGAAGATTTACAAAATGCCCAAAGTATTGTGCTGCCATTGCTAAATGAGATCCGCACGCAAGGGCTAGAAGCTTTGCTAGCGCAAGTGGCGCGATTTGATGGCTTTGCTCCCAAAAATCTAGCCGATCTTGTAATTACACAAGAAGAGTGTAAAAGCGCGTATGAAAAACTGGATTCTAAGACAAAAGAAGCCCTACATATCGCCTATGATAGAATCCACGCATTTCACACAAAGCAGAAGCAAAAATCGTGGTTTGATAGCGATGAGCACGGCTCTATACTTGGGCAAATTTATATGCCCATAGATCGCGCTGGGCTTTATATCCCCGGTGGGAAAGCTGCTTACCCAAGCTCTGTGCTTATGAATGCTATCCCAGCACTTGTAGCAGGGGTGCGTGAGATCATTGTCTGCACGCCCACACCACAAGGCTATGCAAATCCACTATTGCTAGCAGCCTTGCATATTTGTGGCATTACAGATATATATCGCGTAGGTGGGGCTAGTGCGATAGGGGTATTTGCCTATGGGCTACACGAAAAAGGGCAGCAGATTATGCCCAAAGTTGATGTGATCAGCGGACCGGGCAATGTCTTTGTCGCCACGGCAAAAAAGCTTGTCTTTGGGCAAGTGGGGATTGATATGATCGCAGGACCAAGCGAGATTGCTATCATCGCGGATTCTAGTGCTAATCCTGCATATATCGCTAGGGATTTGCTCTCCCAAGCCGAGCACGATGAAATGGCTAGCTCCTTGCTCTTTACTACAAGTGGCGATCTAGCCAAGCAAGTAGTAAGCAAGCTAGCAGAGCTTCTCCCAAGCTTGCCAAAATCCGCTATCGCCACAGCTTCTATACAAAATCGCGGTGCTATTATCATCTGCAAAGACTTGGAAGAAGCCATAACACTCTGCAATGACCTAGCTCCAGAGCATTTAGAGCTATTGTTTGATAATGCTTTCACATATTTGCCAAAGATCAAGCACGCAGGAGCGATATTTCTCGGTGCAAATACACCAGAAGCTATAGGAGACTATCTCGCAGGACCAAACCACACACTCCCCACAGGAGGAAGCGCGAAGTTTTTCTCCCCGCTTAGTGTCGATACTTTTATGAAAAAAAGCTCATTGATCGCCTTTAGTCAGCAGGGCATTAACGCACTTGCTAAGCCTTGTGCGCATTTAGCAGAGCTTGAAGGGCTTGTAGCACACAAGCTCTCTGTCCTAGAGCGCGTGGCACCGCACGACAGCCATCAAAAGTAGATTCTAATACAATCTTTACAAGGAGTGATTATGTGGGAAGAATGGAATGATTTAGAAGTGCTAGCAGGAGATCCTGTGCAAAAATGGAGCGATATTGTGCTGCACGCTTCGCCGACACTTGCGAAAAAAGAGCTTGATAGGCTGCTAGAGCTTTTGGCGATCTATGAAGTAGCATTTGAAGAGAGCGGGGCTGATTTGCGGAAGTTTATCCACACACATAAAGAAGCCATAGAAGCGCAAAAGCGCAATATCGCCATAGAATCTAGCGCGAAAATCCTAAGCGAAAACGAATAGCACAAATGCTACAAGTGGGGATTTGTCGCTATTTTTGCGCGCTTTTCATTGCCTTGGCACTAGGTGTGCAAGCCTATGGAGCAAAGCCTGCTTGGGATATACAAGAGCAGCTATCGTTGAAAAAAGATGAGATCTATACGCAAGAGTTTTTGCTCTCAGGCGTGCCTAAAACACTTAAGCTTTATTGGACTTTGTATAAAAACTATGGGCTTGTGGTGCATTTGCAGTATGATAGATTCCCATATCAGTTTGTGCTTTATACAGATTATAAGCGAAAAAGTTTTACACTTCCACTCTCACAAGGTCAAGACATTGATAAAACAGCCTATTTACTTCTTAGTTTTCAAGATTTTGATGAGCAAGAGAAAATAGCCCAGCTTGGACTCTTTATAATGCTCCCTAAAAAATCACCAAACTAAGCCCAAAGGACTGCTAATGAGCAAGGACACTACAACACTAAACGAGCAAGCAATCTTACAAGCCATACAAAATCGCGCAAATACTTGGATAAACGAGCAAGATTGTGTGCATATTAGCTCTATGTATGCGGCAATGAGTCAGGGTAAGATGCTACGCTCAAAGCTGATCCTAGCCATCACTGCCAAGCATTTTTCTACACATCAGCAAGCCATCATCGACCTTTGCGCCATTATCGAGCTTATCCAATGCGCTTCTTTACTGCACGATGATGTGATAGACTCTGCTACTTCTAGGCGCAATCGCCCTAGTATCAATGCGCAATTTGGCGATAAATTTGCCATTATGCTAGGCGATGTGCTATATAGCAATGCCTTTGTCAAGCTCTGCGACTTCTCTCCTAAAATCGCCCGCTGCGTAGCCCAATCTGTCAGCCTGCTATCAAAAGGCGAGATTGAAGATGTCGCTTATAGCAAGGAGTTTCAGCCAAGCCTAGAAATCTACCACCAAATCCTAGCTGATAAAACCGCCTCTCTCATTTCCGCAAGCGCACAGGCAGCGGCTTTGCTTGTAGGGCTTGATGATAATGCCTATAAGCAATATGGACATAATCTAGGTATGGCATTTCAAATTGTCGATGATATTTTAGACATCACCCAAGATGAGCAGACCCTAGGCAAGCCCGCGATGAATGACATCAAAGAGGGCAAAAGCACTCTGCCCTATATCTTGCTCTATCACAAACTGGATTCTAGTGCAAAAGAGTCATTCCTGCGTGCCTTTACTCGCGCAAGCGATGAAGACATAGCCCAAATCAAGCAGCTTTTACACACATATTCTATCATCACCCACGCCAAGCAAATCGCCAATGACTTTATCCACAATGCCCTAGATTCTATCGCTAGTGAGCAAAACACCGCGCTAGAATCTATCGCCAAAGCCCTTATTGAAAGGACGCACTAATGCCAGCCCACTATCTCTCCCTAAGCTTCTCGCACAAAAGCACGCCCATAACCTTGCGCGAGAAGCTTGCCCTACCCCAAGATAGAATCCAGCCATTTGTCAAATCTCTACGCGACACTATCCCAAGCCTGCAAGAAGTGCTACTCCTTAGCACCTGCAATCGCGTGGAATTCTATCTCTACACGCGCACACCGCAAGAATGCATAGTCGCCGTGCTAAATCTCTTTGCCCAAGAGCTTGGGCTTACGCTACACACGCTAGAATCCCACTGCCAAAGCGCGCTTGATGAAGAAGCTGTGCATCATATCTTTAGCGTGGTAAGCGGGCTTGATAGCATTGTGCTAGGGGAGACGCAAATTGTAGGGCAGATGAAAGAAGCCTATAAAGCGTGCTTTGAGCTAGGAGCGTGCGGACAGGAGATCACACGGCTTATGCACTTTGCTTTCCGCACAGCTGCCAAAGTCCGCACACAAACCACCATTGCCAAAACTTCTCTTTCTATAGCCTCTATCGCGGTGAAAAAAGCCCTAGAATCCACCCCAAAATCCGCGCTTGTCATAGGAGCTGGAGAGATGGCGCAGCTTGCGACTAGGCATTTACTAGATTCTGGCGTAGCAGTATGTATAAGCAATCGCAGCAGCAATCGCGCCATTAGCTTTGCTACTACACTTTTGCAAGAGAGGAAAATCACAAATATCGCTCATATCACCCCAGATACCCCGCTAAATACGCTAGATCCTAGTGCGCTTCACTTGCTTGAGTGGGAGAATCTCCCAGCAATGTTGAATGATTTTGAGATTATCATCAGTGCCACAAGTGCGCAAGAGCCTATTATCTATAAGCAAATGTGTGCTAGCAGAGAGTATAAGCGGCTATGGTTTGATCTAGCAGTCCCTAGAGATATACAATCCACTTGCGCAGAGTGTGGTATAGAGATGCTATGTGTCGATGATTTGCAGCAAGTCATACAAGAAAACCGCGCACTCAAAAAAACCCAAGCCCACCACGCCTATGGGCTTATAGGCGTGGCTGTGGTGGAGTATTTCCACTGGCTACAAAGCCTTGATGTCTTGCCACTTATCAAATCTATGCGCGAGCAGGCAAAGCAAGCTTCTATACAAGAAGTCGCCCGCGCGGTGAAAAAGGGCTATCTCCCCAAAGAGCAAGAAGAAGAAGTGCTTAGGATCTTGCACAATGCTTTTAATGTCTTTTTGCACAATCCCACGCTTAATCTCAAAGAGCTCTCCCACCACAAAGAGGGAGATACCATTATCCAAGCATTGCAAAAAGTCTTTACGCAAAATGATAAGCCAAAGCTTTTAGACCGCTATAAATGCGAGTATGATGATATATCTTTATAAGGAGTTTTTATGCTGCAATCTCGCCTACTAATCCCCACAAGCAAAGAAACCCCAAAAGACGCCGTGCTAAAAAGCCACAAGCTCCTTGTGCAAGCAGGCTATATCCACCAAAGTGGCAGTGGGATTTATAGCTTGCTACCACTTGGCAAGATCGTCTTAGATAAAATCGCTAATGTCGTGCGCAAGCAAATGAACAAAGCCGGGGCGCAAGAAGTGCTACTAAGCTTTATAACCCCAGCAGAGCTGTGGCAAGAATCTGGGCGATATGAGTTCTATGGTAAGGAGCTTTTGCGCTTTAAAGATCGCAAGGATAATGAGTTTGTCCTAGCACCAACACACGAAGAGAGTATCACAGAGCTTGTGCGCTCTTATGTCAAATCCTACAAAGCCCTCCCGCTTAATCTCTATCAAATCCAGCTTAAATTCCGCGATGAGCTGCGCCCGAGATTTGGGCTTTTGCGCACGCGAGAATTTCTTATGAAAGATGCATATAGCTTCCATAGCTCCAAAGAGGACTTGATCAAAGAATTTGACAATATGTATCACGCATATAGCGCGATTTTTAGTGAGCTAGGGCTGGAGTTCCGCTCGGTAGAAGCGGATTCTGGGGCGATTGGCGGAAGTGGCAGCAAGGAGTTTATGGTGCTAGCAGATTCTGGTGAAGATACGCTTGTAGTCTGCACACAATGTAGCTATGCTGCAAATGTAGAAGCTGCCAAACGCGCCAAAAGAGTGGGTCCAGACTCTGCGCCTAAGGCACAATTTGCTCGCTTCCCTACGCCAAATGTCAAAACTATCGATGATGTATGCGCGCTGTTTCATATTAGCCCGTATTATGCACTCAAAGCAGTGGTAAAGGCTTATACTCTCTCTGGGGATTCGGCTTTGGGTGAGCAATGCGGCAGTGTTGCGGATTTTGTGAAAGGCACGGACAGGGAGTCCGCTAACCTTCCCCAAAATCCGCAAAGCTCCCACAGCCCCACCGCAACTCCTAGAATCCTAGAAGAAAACAACCAAGCCACAAGTGAAAAACAAGCCCTAGAATCCACTTTTGAAAAAACCACAAAAACGCAAAGCGCAGCTTCTTTAAAAAAAGTGGATTCTAGTGTGGTGAAAAAATTTGCCGTTTTTTTCTTGCGCGGTGATGATGTGCTAGAAGAAACCAAAGCCCTAAATGCCCTGCGTGCTAATGGCTATCAAGCTTTAGAGCTACTTGATGCAAGCACACAAGAGCTAGAATCTCTAGGGCTTATAGCAGGCAGTATTGGTGCGGTTGGGATTAGTGCGATTATGGGCGATGCGCCTGTGATTTTTGATGAAGATTTACGCGATGGTAGGGATATTATCTGTGGTGGCAATGAAAAAGACACGCATATCGTAGGGGTGGATTTTAGCGAGTTTGCCAATATGGTGTATGCGCCATTGTGCGCTGTGCGAGAGGGTGATATATGTGCAAGCTGTGGTGGGACACTCACACATAAAAAAGGCATAGAAGTAGGACATATCTTCCAGCTAGGTGATAAATACTCAAGCGCACTCAAAGCACAATATCTTGACCAAGACTCGCAATCAAAGCCCTTCATAATGGGCTGCTATGGGATCGGGATCTCGCGCTTGCTGCCTGCTATCTTAGAGCAAAAGGCTGATGAGAAAGGCTGTGTATGGAGCAAGGCTAGTGCGCCGTTTTCTGTGCAAATCATCATCGCAAATACCAAAAACGAGCAGCAATCGCGCTATGCCTTAGAGCTGTATCAAGCGTTGTTGGCAAAGGGTGTGGCGGTGCTGTGTGATGATAGAGACTTGCGCTTTGGGGCAAAAATGGCGGATTTTGAGCTAGTGGGCGCGGCGTTGTATGGGATAGTCGTAGGCAAGGGACTAGAATCCAATGTGATAGAGTGTATTACGCGCGATGGATTGCAGAAGCAAGAGCTAGAAGCTAATGATATACAAGCAGTGTGTGCGGCTATTATAGAGCGATTGGAGAAATAATGCGTGCGATTGCCTTTTGGGTTATTTTGGGATACATAGTGTTAGAGATTATTGGGCTTAGTCTATTTGTCGAGCGTTTTGGGCTAGTGCTTGGGGTAATGGAGGTGTTTTTCTCCGCTGGCTTTGGGCTATGGCTATTGCGCAAAGGACTAGCACAAATGGGGATGCTAGCGTTATTTGGGCAAAGAGATATTTTTAGCCTTTTGCGTAGTGGTATGTTTAGTAGTATTGGGGCAGTGCTTTTGATTGTCCCCGGGATTTTTAGCGATATTATTGGGGTGGTTTTGGTGCTTTGGGGACTGCTCCCGTCCCACAAAACTAAGCAATCTCCCTACGACCAAAACACGCAAGCCCAATACCAAAAAGACTTTGGCGAGTATTTTGCTAATGCGCACAATCCAAAAACACGGCAAGAAGATGAAATCATCGATGTAGAGGTGATAGAATCCACTCCAAGCTCCGTTGCTAGCCAGAAGCAATCAAGGAGCAATCAATGAAAAAGCTAGTCATCGGCACAAGAGGGAGTGCGCTAGCTTTGTGGCAAGCCCACTATATCCAAGATCGCCTATTGCAAGAATGCGGAGTAGAATCTCGCTTAGAAATCATCAAAACTAAGGGCGATAAAATCCTTGATGTCCCCCTTGCAAAAATCGGTGGCAAAGGGCTTTTTACCAAAGAATTAGAAGAGCAGCTTCTCACAAGACAAATCGATCTAGCCGTGCATTCACTCAAAGATGTCCCCATCGATCTCCCAGAATCCTTAGTGCTTGCTTGTATCACGGAGCGTGAAGATGTGCAGGACTGCTTTGTAAGCTACACCTACCCCACCCTAGACTCTCTCCCTAAAAATGCCAAAGTCGGCACCACTTCCTTGCGCCGAAGTATGCAGCTTAAGGCTAGGCGTGCGGATATTGCTTGCCTATCTTTGCGTGGCAATATCCAAACGCGTCTAAGCAAGCTAGAATCCGGCGAGTTTGATGCCATAATCCTAGCCTATGCTGGACTAAAGCGACTTAATATCACACATATCCCCTACATAGTGCCACTAAGCACGACAGAGATGATCCCAGCTATGGGGCAAGCAGCTCTAGGGATAGAGTGTAGGGCTAGCGATAGTGCATTACACGCGATCTTAGAAAATCTTGCGTGCAAAAAGACCGCGCTTTGCACACAGGCAGAAAGAGCGTTTATCAAAGTGCTTGAAGGTGGATGTCAAGTGCCTATTGGCGTGCATTGCACACTTATAGGAGAGATAGAGACAGGCAAGGTGCAAATCAATGCCATAATCGGTCTGCCTGATGGCAGTAATATCCTGCAAGAATCCCTAAGTGCTAGCGCGCAAGAAGCAGATACTTGCGCTAAGGAGCTAGCCCATAAGCTTATCGCCAAAGGTGCTAGACAGATCCTAGCTAAAGCGCAGCAGTTTTTTGACTAGGGCGACTTGGGCAGTGCAAAGCTTCCTAAAAGCACATATAGGCAAATAGCATTGCCCATATTGTGCCTTAATATTCTTTAGACTATAATCACGCTTCTCTAATTATAGAGATACACAACACAAAGGATAACTATGGAAGTGAAATTTAAAGGCTCTCCAGCCAAATTAAGCGCAAATACAATCAAGCTCGGCGATACCGCCCCGCAGGTCAAGCTCATCGCCAAAGACCTATCGCAAGTAGAAGTAGGCGGAGCTAGCGGAAGCTATCAAATCATCAATGTCGTGCCAAGCCTTGATACAGGCGTATGTGCGACACAAACGCGTAAATTTAATGAAGCAGCAGCAAAGCTAGCAAATGCAAAAGTGTATGTTGTATCTTTGGATTTGCCCTTTGCTCAAGGGCGATTTTGTAGCACAGAAGGGATCGAGAATCTAACCACACTCAGTGATTTTGCAAACAAAGATTTCGGCAAAGCCTATGGCGTGATCCTAGAATCTTCCCCTCTTGCTGGGCTACTGACTCGCGCGGTGATTGTCGTTGATCCTAGCGGTAAGGTCTCTTATGTAGAAGTGTGTGAAGAGATCACAAATGAGCCAGATTATGACAAAGCCCTTGCAAGCATTAAGTAGGGTGCAATGGATCTTACACTGGTAGAAATAGGCAAGATTCTAGATCTTGGGGCGTTTTATCTTGGCACAAAGGGCACTTGCGGGAATCCACGAGTGCGCCCTATGCGCTCTAATATCGTGCATAATGGCAAGCTATACATCGGCACCACACCTAGCAAAAATCTCTACAAACACATCACACAGCATAGTGGCGTGGAGATTTGCATAAGCACAGCAGATATTCTAGCACTTCGTGTGCGTGGAGAAGCTAGAGTGGTCAATCATATCGACGCCAAAGAAGCCCTTATGGCAAAGTATGATCGCATAGCAAAGGTGTTTGATAGCAACCCCAATCACCCGGATTTCGCAATTTTCTACCTTGAAAATATCAGCGCGAGATTGCAAGACTTTGATGGCAATGTTTTTACTTATAAAGAGTAAGAGAGATAAAGCATAAAAGACAAGTGGTCGGAGTAGCGGGATTCAAACCCACGACCTCACCCACCCCAAGGGTGCGCGCTAATCAGGCTGCGCCATACTCCGCTACAAATCCCTAAAGATTTGCAAACGCGCATTATAATGCACTTTTCTTTTATCATCGCTTAAAAATGCTATGATATATCTTCTATCCAAAGGACAATTATGCACATCACACCACTTACCCCAATCAACAAGCAAGCCCTAGAATCCATAGGTCTTAGCTGGCATACCGATCGCGACACTACGGACTATATCGCGCCAGAAATGGTAGAGATCACCCAAGAAGAAGCAGAGAGATTCTACAATGCAGGCAATGAGCTCTATGAGATGTTTTGCGAAGCGGGGCAGTATGTGATTGATAATAACTTATTTTTTGACCTAGATATACCTGTATCGCTTATCCCTATGATCAAGCAGAGCTGGGAGCAAGAGGTGCATTGGCATTTATATGGGCGATTTGACTTTGCTGGGGGGCTTGATGGGCTGCCATTAAAGCTGCTTGAGTTTAATGCCGACACCCCTACAATGCTCTATGAAAGCGCGGTTATCCAATGGGCTATGCTCAAAGCTAATAGGCTTGATGAAAACGCGCAGTTTAATAATATCTATGAGGCACTGCAAGAAAATTTTAAGCGCATTATCACGCTTGGGGCAGATACAAGCCGATTTAGCGAGATTTATGAGGGCTGGAAGATACTCTTTAGCTGCGTGAGTGGCAATGATGAAGAAGAGCGCACGACCAGATTTTTACAAGAGATCGCTAGGAGTGCGGGCTTTGAGACGGAGTTTGCCTATATTGATGAAGTGCAGTTCTCCCAAGATCAAGGGGTGTTTTTTAATGAGTGCAATTATGAATTTTTATTTAAGCTGTTGCCGTGGGAGAGTATCGCTATCGATGAGCCAGAGCTAGCTATGCTTATGCGATCTATTATGGAGAGCAAGGCTGGGATTTTCCTAAACCCAGCCTATACGCTGCTTTTCCAAAGTAAAAGGATCTTAAAAATCCTATGGGATCTCTTCCCTAATCACCCCTTGCTCCTAGAATCCAGTTTTGAGCCACTACAAGGCAAGGCGCAGGTGAGTAAGGCTAGCTTTGGCAGAGAGGGACAGGGGATAGAGATTTTTGATGAAAGTAGCCAGATCATAGTGCAAAACACTAGCGAGTATCAAAACTGCAAAAAAGTCTATCAAGCCTACCACGAGCTAAACAAAAATGGCGAGTTCTACTACCAGCCAAATGTGTTTTTCGCCTATGAGTCTTGCGGGCTGGGATTCCGCAAGGGCGGGCTGATTTTAGATAACTATGCAAAATTTGTGAGCCATAGTATCCGCTAGAATCCACTTTTTTGGATTGCCACGACTTCCTGCGGAAGTCTCGCAATGACTATGGGGGCGGTGCTGCTAGAATCCACTTGTGAAAACACAGAATTACAAAAGTGGATTCTAGGGCAAAGGAAGTGGATTAGTTGCTCTTGCAATGACAATAAAAGTGGATTCTAGTAGGTCATAGGGGTGATTTCTCCTGCGCGGATCATTGCCCTAAGCATAGTGATAGTCTGTGTGATTGCCTCTTGCTCTTCTTTAGGGCTTATGTGTTTGGCTAGCGTGTGCAGAAATACATATTTTTTATTATGCGTAGCCCAGCGGCGCGTGTCGTATTCTGGATAGAGGGCGATTGTAGGGACTCTCTGGTTGCACGCTAGGTGCAGTGTGCCTGTGCTGGGGCTTATCACACAGCTAGAGTGAGCCACCCACGCTGCAAGCTGCAAGAGATCATCGCCATTGCGATAGACTATGGGCTTTATAGGTGGATTTTGTGTAAGGGGGGGCAGCGATATGGCTCAAATTATGATTAAAGTAGGATTCTAGGGCTTGTGTGAAGTCTCTATGCACTTTGTCAAAAGTTATCACAAGTGGGATACACTCTGGGATTTGCGCCACTGCATTTATGAGCCTAACAAAGCCCTGTTTAGTTAGCGAGTAGGGGCAGGCATTGTTGAAAGGATTTATCATTATAAGATAGCGCGGCGTGCTAGAATCCACTTTTTGCCCTGCTAGCTCTAGATAGTCTCGCACCACTTGCGCGTGGCTCTTGCTATAAGGGATCTTGCTTTGTGTGAGATCTATGCTAGGGAGTCGCTCATCATAGAGCTTGGGGCTGATCCTGCGCACAAACGCTAGCAAGATCTCGCGCTCATCGTAGTTTCTATACTTTTTCCATAGATAAATCCCCACGCTCTTGCACCGCCAAGAAAATAAGCTTATAAACTTTGTCGCACAAATGATACGCTTGGCATTGGTGGAGAGTGCGAAGCGGATATGCACACTTTTAGAGTTTGTAAGCAAGGCATAATCACAAGCATACGCATCAATAGCCTGCTTTGTGCAAGGCTCCACCACATCGACAAAGTCGCATTCACGCAAGAGATTTTGCAAAGTCGGCTGGGCAAACACCACAAGCCTGCACGGGTAAATATGCTTAATCGCATACAAACTCTCAAAGCCTATCACACACTCGCCCAAGGCATTTTGGATAAAAATCACGCCAATAGTCGAAGGCTGTTTATCTATCATTGTATCCCCTAGCTGCAAATAGCGTATTATAGTAGGATTTGTCGCGCTAGTGGGAGGTTGTTGTTTGTCATAAAATGGAATTTATTGTGGATTTTGCGCAAGCTATAAAAAAGCTCGCGCGAGAGATCAAGCCCTACTTTTTGCTTCTCTGCTTTTGGATCGTGACTTTTATGTGCCTTTTCTAATCGCAAAATCCACGACTCTGGGATAAAGACCCCGGGCAATTTATCGCGCAAGAATACCGCGCTTTTATAGCTTACCACAGGGAAAAACCCCAGCACCAAAGACACTCTAGTGCCTAGCGTGCGATTCGCAGACTCTAGGCTATCTAGGAGCGTGTGGGCAGACTCTATGCTATACACAGGCTGGCTAAAAAACGCGCTAAGAGCGCAGCTAGAATCCACTTTCGTGCTTTTGATCTTTTTTATCATTTTGCTTTCAATAGTTTTGGTATTGATGGCATAGGAGTTTATGACATTGCAGTTATAAATGCGATTTGGCGTGGATTTTAGGGTATTGCCCGTGAGATCAAGCCCTGCATTTAGAGCGTTGATGATGGCATTAAGCCTAGTGGAGTTGTCCTCAAACACGGCTTTAGAATCTGTATTGCCAAGCTTTGTAGGATCACCTGTAAGGCTCAAAAACGCCCGCAAGCCAAAGGCATTTGCCCCTAGGATTTCCCCACATAGTGCAGCAGTGTTTCTATCTCTCATAGAAAGCGTGCAGATAAGTGGCGTTTGCAAAGCATTTTGCAAGGCAATGCTACTTAGCACCGATGAAGGCTTGAAGCGTGCTAGCGGAGAATCTGTGCAGACAAAACTATCAAAAAGCGTGCAATCTCGCAGCTCATCTAAGGTGTCTTGGGCTAGCACTTGCGCACCTACAAGGGGCGTTAGCTCAAAGCTCACAAAGTCCCCACTACTCTCTAGCTTGCTAAAAGCCGCAGTAATTTTGCTATCTAGTGTCGCGCTCATAGATTCTCCTTAAGGCTTTGCCTTGCGCTTTTGCTCTAGCTTGCCTTATAGCCCTGCCCTACTGCAAAGTATGCAGGACATTTTTTGTCGCTTTGACAAGATTGGCTAGGCTAGGCTTGACTTCTTCCCATTTGCGTGTCTTTAGCCCGCAGTCAGGGTTGATCCATAGCTGCTCTTTGGGCAGCACTTCAAGCAGCGCGCGGATCTGCCCCTCTAGCTCCTCTACGCTTGGGATCCTAGGGCTATGGATATCATAGACCCCCGGTCCTATCTCGTGTGTGTAGCCCACTTCTTTAAAGACTTGTAATAATCTATTGCCACTGCGAGCAGTCTCAATGCTAATCACATCAGCATCAAGGGCTTCAATGGTTTTAATAATGTCATTAAACTCGCTATAACACATATGCGTGTGGATTTGCGTGCTGGACTCTGCTATGGCAGTAGCAAGCTTGAAGCATTCTAATGCCCAGCTCTCATACTCGGCGATATTTTCAGCCCTAAGCGGATAGCCCTCTTTAAACGCCGCTTCATCAACTTGGATAATCTTTATCCCAGCTTTTTGTAAATCATCTATCTCATCGGCAATGCCTAGGGCGATCTGCTTGCATACCACAGAGCGTGGCACATCATCACGCACAAAGCTCCAATTCAAAATCGTAACCGGACCGGTTAGCATACCTTTGACAAGCTTTGTAGTGAGACTTTGGGCATAGGTGATCCACTCAAGTGTCATAGCCTTGGGGCGAGAGACATCGCCATAGATGATAGGGGGCTTGACACAGCGGCTACCATAGCTCTGCACCCACGCATTTTGGCTAAAGACAAAGCCCTTCATCTGCTCGCCAAAATACTCCACCATATCATTGCGCTCTGGCTCTCCATGCACAAGCACATCAAGCCCGATTTCTTCTTGGAATGCAATGCAGTCTTTGATATATGCCTTAATGCCATCATCATACTGCTCTTTGCTAATCGCGCCCTTTTTGTAGCCTAGACGCAAGGTGCGGATCTCTTGAGTTTGTGGGAAAGAGCCTATGGTCGTTGTGGCTAGATTGGGGTAGGCAAGCGCGGCTCGTTGCGCCTTTATGCGTGCGGCAAAGCTCTCATCTCGCGAAGTTTTAAGAGTGGATTCTAGGCGAGCTTTGATCGCGCTATCGTGGATTTTGCAAGAGCTTTTGCGTGCGGCAATTAGGGCTTGATTGTGCGTAAGCTTGGCGCGAGCTTCATCGCTAGGAGCTTTAAAAAGCGCGTCTAAGACCAAAAGCTCTTGCACCTTATCTAGCCCAAAGGAGAGCCAGGAAAGGATCTCGCTATCGATCTTTGTCTCCGCACTCTTGCTATAAGGCGCGTGTAAAAGCGAGCAAGAAGAAGAGATGATAACGCGCTCTTTAGGGATATGCGTGGCGATTTGCTCTAGCAGGGCAAGCTTAGATTCTAAATCAGCGATCCAAATATTGCGCCCATCAATCACCCCGGCAAAAAGCACTTTATCACTCTTTGCCAAGGCTGGGAGGATCTGCGTATTTTTCTCCCCATAGACAAAGTCCAGCCCAAGCCCGTAGATTTTGGATTCTAGCAGGATCTCGCTAGCTTCATTGCTATGCTCAAAAAAGCTTGTAACCACCGCTTTAATGCCCTTATTTGCTATGGCATCATAAGTAGGCTTGATAAGATGATAAAACCGCTCATCAACCCCGCGCGTGAAAATCGGCTCGCTAAATTCAATTAGCACACTAGAATCCAGCTTTGCTAGCTCATCTAGCAGCGTGAAATACGCGCTTTTGACAGCGTCAAAGACTTCTGCAAACTCCCCTTGTGTGATCGTGCTTAGCGCGACAAAGGTAAAGAGCCCTACTAAGGCGATTTTAGGCTTATAGCCTAGAGCTTTAGCTTCTTTATATTGATCGATAATCGCGCTTGCATTGACTTTGTAAGTATCATTGCTACTAAGCTCTGGCACGACAAAGTGGTAGTTGGTATTAAACCACTTTGTCATCGCGCACGCTTGCCCATCTTTATGCCCCCTCGCCATAGCGAAATACCCCTCTAGCCCACTTAAATGCTGGAATCTCGCAGGCTTTGCCCCAAGTGCGTAGGCAAGATCTAGGACATTATCATAGAAGCTAAAGTCATTGACACAGACATTTTCTAGCTCCTTTTGCTCTGCCCAGTGCTTTGCTCGTAGCTCTTTGGCGACCTTTTCTAGCTCGTTTTGGCTGATCTTGCCAGCCCAAAAGCCCTCTAACGCTCTTTTTAACTCTCGATTCTCTCCAATGCGTGGGAATCCAATAATTTGACTCATATCATTTCCTTTCCGTAGTTGATATGGGAGAATTATAGGCAATTTTTGATAAATACATATTGTGTTTATAGATTTTTTGAAAATTTTTTGCAAGTTTTGGTGGGATTTCGCCTAGAATCCACGCAAACAAGGGCTTTGAATCATTATCCACCAAACGATACAAAAAGTAACAAACACATATTGTGTTTATGGATTTATCCATTTCTAAAGCATTTATGCTACAATCCCGCCATTTTGCAAGATAAGGAAAAATAATGTTAGAACAACTTCCAAAGATTTTAGAAGAGAGTAGAAAGCAGGTGGAGAGGGCGTTGAACTCGCCGCTTAAGTTAAGGGCGCAGGTGAGTGAGATAGTCTATCCAAATGCCAAAGATGGCGCGCTTTTTGCCCAAGTGGTGCGAGAGGATTCAGCTTTGGGTAGGCATTCCGCAGATTTTGGGGATTTGGAGGCAACCGCAGACCTCAAGTCTAGCTCTGCCCCCAAATCCCCAAAAAGCTACGAAAGCCCCACCGCAAATCTTAGAATCCTAGAAGAAGACAATCGGGGTGGTTTTGAAAAATCCGCTTCTCTGTCATTGCGAGCCGACAAAGTCGGCGTGGCAATCCACGAAGAAAACGCCCCAAAAACACAAAGCATAGCTTCTTTAGAAAAAGTGGATTCTAGTGGGGATTCTATGGATTGCCACGCGGAAAATAACGCTCGCAATGACAATAATGCTGCGGGGGGGGGGGGGGAACTCCTAACTCTTTAGAATCTCATCTTGCTACGACACGAGAATCTACTCCTACAAACTCCATTTATCTAGGCGATAATCTCCCCATACTTCTAGCACTTATCCTAGGCGATGAGACTACTAAATCCTTGCGGGGCAAGGTGGATTTGATCTACATAGACCCGCCCTTTGACTCTAAGGCAGATTATAAAAGTAAAATCACTCTTAGAGCGGATTCTACTATCACCAAAGCTCCTACGATTTTAGAGCAGTTTGCGTATAGCGACACTTGGCATAAAGGCACGATAAGCTACCTGCAAATGCTAACCCCTAGGCTTATGCTTATGCGTGAGCTTTTGAGCGATAAGGGGAGTATCTATATCCATTGTGATTGGCATTGCGGACATTATATCAAGGTGCTATGTGATGAGATATTTGGCAGGGAGAATTTTAGGAATGAGATTGTGTGGTGTTATAAAAGGTGGTCAGCACCATCAAAAAGTTTTCAAAAAATGCACGATACAATTTTTATATACACAAAAACAAATGATTATGTATTTAATAAAATATATAAAGATTTTTCAAGCACGAGAAGTAATTTTTCAAGCGGATACAATACAAATACAATAAAACAAAGTGATGGAACAAAAATAAAACAATATATTGTGGAAAATGTAGATATTTTTGAGAAAAATATAAAAATTGGGAAAATAAAAATTGGCGAAAATGATAAAATTGTTTATAAGCAAAATATAGGAACGCTGGAAACTGATAATTGGGATATACCTATTATTAACCCACAGGCGAAAGAACGCACAGGCTATGCCACCCAAAAGCCTGAAGCCCTGCTAGAGCGGATTATCAAAGCAAGTAGCGATGAGGGAAGCATAGTGGCGGATTTCTTTATGGGGAGTGGGACGACTTGTGCGGTGGCGCATAAGCTTGGGCGGAGGTTTATCGGCAGTGATATAGGCAAGCCAGCGGTGATGACTACTAGGAAGCGGCTGCTAGATATAGGCGCGGAGTTTGGGCTGCTAAGTGTAGGCGAGTATGAAAAGGCAAGCAAAAATATCGGCGAGCTAGCGCAAATCGTGCTAAGTCTGTATGTCAGCGAGGGTGGGGAGCTGCCAAAGACTTTGGATAATACGCCTAAAAATATCGGCTACTTAGAATCTAGCAGAGTGCTTGTCTATGTGGATTCGCCAAATGCCATTACAAGTGAAGCGACTTTTAAGAAATGTGAGAGCTTGCGGCAGGGCTTTTTAGGGCAGGAGTGGAGCGAGGTGATCCTGCTAGGGTGGAACTATAGCCTAATGATAAATGATGTGCTAAAGCGGTATAAAAAGATAAAACCGCAAGTAATCCCGCCAGATCTGCTAGAAAAGCTACGAAAAAACAAAGGCTATGAAAGCTTAGTAGGCAAGGTGCGGTTTAGCTCCCTGCAATATCTAAGCATAAAGCCTTTAAGCGTGAGAGAAAATCCTAGTAATAGAGATACTGCTCTGCTAACAATAGAGCTAGAAAACTATGTGCTACTAAGCCCCAATGCCCTGCCGCTTGATAAGGCAGAGGATAGGGATAAGGTCATAGAGATAATGAATACTAAGCCTTTAAGCTTGCTGGAGTATTGGAGTGTGGATACAAACTATAATGGAGCGGTGTTTATCTCACAATGGCAGGACTTCCGCGGGGGTAGGGAAGATGATAATGGGCAGAAGTCTCTAAGTGTGCTAGAGAAAATAGAGCTAGAAGTGCCAAAACAGATGCGATATAGCGTGTGCGTAAAGAGTGTGGATATATTTGGCTATGAGGCTATGGCACAAGAGAGCTTAGCAATGGAGTGGGGAGAATCTAGCGGAGTGGATTCTAGGGCGAATAAAGGAGGCGGCAATGCGTGAAGGGACTAGGGCTATGGATTGCCACGCGGATAAATCCGCTCGCAATGACAAAAAAGCAGTAGATTGCCACGCCGCTGCTACCGCAGCGTCTCGCAATGACAAAAATAACGCCGCTAAACAAAAAGTGGATTCTAGCAAGGGGAAAGGAGGCGGCAATGCGTGAAGAGAGTAGAGCTACTATACCGCTTATTTTGGCAAGTAGGATTAGCCAAGAGGTGAATGAGTGCTTTGAGAGTGGGGCGATATGGGATAGTGTAAGCCCTGTAACAAGCAGGCTACTGCACTTTTGGTTTGATGAAGAGTATAGGGAGCAAAGGGAGTGTAACTTCCACAAGGGGCAGGAGCAGGCTATCAAAAATATGATATATCTCTATGAAGTAGCAAGGGTGGAGAGCGTAGCGCAGATGTATGAGCGATTTTACCCAGAGGCTATGGGCGAGATTTTAAACGAGCTAGCAGAATCTAGCTTTGTGAAATTCTGTATGAAAATGGCGACAGGCACGGGGAAAACTTGGGTGATGAATGCGCTTGTGCTATGGCAGTATCTAAACGCAGTGTATGCTAAAGAATATAAAGGCATACAGTATTTTAGCAATTTTGTTTTGCTAGCTCCGGGGCTTATTGTGTATGAGCGGCTCTTGGACTCTTATCAAGGGCGAGTGGGGGAAAATGGAAGCCGCGATGTATTTAGTAGCGATATTATGCAAAATGCTTCGCTGTTTGTCCCTGAAATGTGGCGAGAGAAGATAGTGGAGTTTCTTAGCGGCAGTGTGTTTGATAAAGAGAGCAAAAAGCTAGAATCTAGGGATAATGGATTTTTGCTCCTTAGTAATTGGCATTTTTTAGATGAGAGAGAAGAGAGAGTAGATGAGAGCTTGCAAACGATGTATCCGCTAGAGAATGTCGCTTCTATCGTGCAGGGTATTTTGCCCCTATATCCTAGCACGATAAATGACTTAGAGAAGCTTGATAGGGCTGTGAAAGCGGGGGAGGAAAGGGAGTATTTATCTAAGCTTACAAATCTTTGTATCATCAATGATGAAGCGCATCATATTTATGATGATGATAAGGACTTAAAATGGGAGGGGATTATCAAGTATATCGCTCAAGCGATAGTGAAAAATGGAGGGCGGTTTATGCAGTGTGATTTCTCTGCTACGCCCTATATCGCTAAAACGAGCAAAAAGCAAACAAGCAAAACACACTTTTTGCATATCATCGTGGATTTTGACTTGAAGACAGCGATACACTCTGCCCTAGTCAAAAATATCTCCCTATCAAAACGCAATTTTTTCTCAAGTATAGAGAGCTTGGACTTTCGCGCTCTTAGGGATAGTGATGGCAAGATTTTAGGGCTATCACAGGGGCAAGAAGTGATGATTGATGCGGGATTAAGGCAGCTAGAGCTTTTGGAGAGAGAGTTTATCAAGCTAGATTCTAGCAAATACCCCAAAATGCTTATCGTGTGTGAGCAGCAGGAAGTGGTGGAGTTTGTGGAGCGGTATTTAGAGACTAGGGGGCTAGGTGGGGAGAGTGTGCTAAGTATCCATAGTGGGAAGAAAAATGAAATCGGCACGCAGGAGTATCTGCGGATAAAGTCGCGGCTTTTTGCTATGGATAAGCATAAAGAGCCTAGAGTCGTCATCTCTGTGCTTATGCTAAAAGAGGGCTTTGATGTGAGTAATATTTGCGTGATTGTGCCATTACGAGCGAGTGAGAGTGCTAAACTCATAGAGCAGACCATTGGCAGGGGGCTTAGGCTAATGTGGCGAGATAATGCAGGGGCGCAGATGAGACAAGAAAATCTCAAAGCTCTGCAAAATGGGCAAAAGCCTAAGAGCTATATAGACCATTTGTTTATCGTAGAGCACCCAAGCTTCCAGCGATTTTATGATGAGATGATAAAAAATCATTTGGTGTTTGTGGATACTGATGAGCAAGGTGGAGGCTCTGTTACAGGGGATATGCTCTATGTGGGCTTAAAGCCTGATTATGAAGCTTATGATATGGCGTGGCATAGGGTGGTGGGCAGCCATACGGAGTCGCGATTAAATGAGCGGCTAGAAACTCTCTTGCAAAAGCCATTGCCGCATTTTGACGCATTTAGCCTAGATACTCTTAAGCAAATCGCTGGGACAAAGGAGAAATTTGTCCTAGAAAATCTCACGACACAAACGCAGTTTGGGGGCTTTGAAGTAAGTGCGGAGCTTTTCAACGCTGGGGCGTATAGCGAATTTTTACGCGTGCTTTGCGAGAGTATCGCCGGGAAGCTTGAGAGAAGTGGGGGGAATGTGAGTGGGGGCAAGGGCTTATCAGTTAGACTGCAGGGCGTGGAGTATTTGCTACTAAGGCGGATAGATAGGTATATCCGCTATGAGCTGTTTCAGCAGGGCTTTGATCCGCTGGATTCTAGCTGGAGGGTGCTGTGCTTGAAAGATGTGGGGGAGCATATTATCAAGGTGTTTTTAGAGCTTTTACAAGAGCTAGAATCTAGGCAAGAAAGCCTTGAAGTGACACTAGAGTCTAGGTATTTTAGCGAGGCAAAGGGCTTTAGACATAGGGAGCAGTTTTGCCTAGATGGGATAAAGAGTATTTACACGCACACGCCATTTCCTAGCAATAAGGGTGGGCTGGAGAGAACATTTATAGAGTGGATACAAAAGCAGGGCGATATTGTGCGGTTTGTGAAAATACTAGAATCTACACATAGCTTTGCCTATATCCCTTATATCCGTGCTGATGGGGTGCTGGGGCGGTATTTTGTGGATTTTATGGTAGAGAGTGAAAGGGAAGTGTATATCATAGAGACAAAATCGCAAAAAGATCTAAGGGCAGAAGATGTAGTGCGTAAGAAAAGGGCGGCGATAAGCTATGTGGAGCAAGTCAATGCGGCTTTGGCAGCAAAGGGACAGAAGCTGTGGCGATATGTGCTTGTGGGGGAAAATAGCTTGCATTCTATCATTGCTAGAGGTGGAGGGCTAAGTGAGCTTGTATCGCTATGTGGCGGAGGCGTAGCGTAGTGGATTGTGTAGGCTAGAATCCGTGCTTTGTGATATAGCCCTTAAGCCCTAGGGCTTCACTAGTGCAAAGCTTCACGCAACGCTTTAGCTGCTTACCAACCCTAGCTACTAAAGCACACGCCCATAAATTTCTCTCCCAAGCCCCCACCCAGAAGCTGGCGCACACGCAAGGCTTGGCTTTCATACTCGCTAGGATATGCTTCAAGCAAGCTTTGCAGCAGCTCTATAATGCCAAACTCCACGAGCAGGGCATTGAGCCGAGATTGGAAAAGCTTGTGCGCACCATTGCTAGCAAAGAGTCTTTCAAGTAGCGTAAAATCGACATTATAAGTGAGATCAATCTCGCCAAAAAGCAGTGAGACATCGCGCATAATCTCTGTAAAATCAAGCACCCTATGCGCCCTAAACCCCCGTAGAGAAAGCCCACCACTCCCCAAAGGCGCGTAATCAAAGCTAAGAAACCGCCAGAGCTTTGCCCGCTTAGCAAAGCTGCAAAGATCCCGCACAAAGCCCTCCCAAGCAAGCGGGATCTCCCCTGTCCTAAGCCCATACTCACGCATAAATCGCTTAACCTCTTGCACCCTTTGTGCCAAGCCACTATGCCGCAGCGCAGCCATATCGCACCACTCTAGGCGCAGCGACCCTCTAGAATCCACCTTCCCCACCGCACTAGAATCCACTTCCCCCTCGCTATCCAATCCCTTAGAATCCACTTCACTAGAATCCACTTTCTGCCACTCTCCCACGCCACAGAGCATTTGCGTGCGCCCTTGCGCCTCACGCACCACCTCACACGCAAAGGCGTCAAAAAGCTCATTGCTAAAGATAAACACACTCTCACCCCCACCCAATTCCACCGCATCAAAGTCGCTCACCTGCGCGATCGCACGCGTGGCTAGATTCTCCCTAGCGGCGATGCGCAAGGATTCTAGCGGCTCGATGATACTAAAGCGCGTTTGCTCCATCACCCCCACACTCAAAACGCCCAAAAAGTCATACACATCGCACATAAGCTCGCCGTGATGTGCGCCGATCTCTATGATATGCAGCGGCAGTGTGAGCTGGCTGGATTCTAGGAGCGTGATGATATGTCTTGCAAGTGCGCCGCCAAAAAGCTTAGAGACATTTACTGCGGTATAAAAGTCTTTGCCTATGTGTGCTTTGTGGTAGTAGCCATTTTGCCCATATAGCCACTGCTGCATTATCTCGCCAAAGCTATATTGCATACCAATCACTTAGAATCTATACATATAGGAGAAGCCCAAGCGTAAATGCCTAGGATAGCGCGAGGTAACAAAGGTAGAATGCGTGTTTTTCACCTCTAAGTTAGCATACACCGGTATCCCAAAAAACACTTCAAAATAATGATGTCCGCGCCCTTCAAAGCCTATCCCGATCCGCGGCATAATCTCTTGCAAAAGCAATAGATTACTCTCTTTTTTGTAGTAGTAGGCAGTGTATTCTGCGCCAAAGACCGCACTCCAAGCAAAATGCTCTTTTAAGTAGAAGCTCCACTCATACCCAAGTCCCACGCCACCTTTGGCACCGCTTAGCTCAAACAAGCTAGAATCGTAGTTGTTACTAAAGGCTATTGATGAAAATCCAAAATGCACTCCATAGCGCAAAGTATGTCTAGGAGCTATGCGATATAGCCCACCCACAAGCCCTATGACACCGCCATCTTTAGCGTGGAATCGTTTGGTAAAATTGCTCGCAGAATCTTTCTCAAACAGCACGCCATCACCGCTGAAAATACTCGCCCCTAGATACCACGCGTGCTTTTTCTTGGGCTGGATTGGGCTGGATTGGGCTGGATTGGGCTGGGGGTCTTGCTCTGCTTTAGCACACACATCATCATCACACGCAGAAGTAGTCTCAATGGCAGGCTGGGCATAGCCTATAAGCAATATGCTAGCGATGAGTAAGATAATGCGCACAACAAGCCCCTATAAAAAGATATAGCATTATAACAGAATCTAGCGCGTGTCAAAGTGGATTCTAGGATCAATGAGCGTATAAGCAATATCGCTCAAAATCCCAAACACAAGTGCTAGGAGTGTGAAAATATATAAACTCCCAAACACCACAGGATAATCCCTACTTAGCAAGCTCTCATAGCCCAAAAGCCCTAGCCCATCAAGGCTAAAGAGCATTTCAATCATCAAGCTCCCGCTAAGAAACATTCCTAAAAACGCGCTAGGAAATGACGCAATCACTAGCAGCATAGCATTGCGGAAAATATGCCCATAGAGTATGCGCGCTTCACTCACGCCCTTTGCCCTAGCGCACAGCACATAGGGCTTATGTAGCTCATCGATGAAAGAATGCTTTGTAAGGAAAGTAAGCCACGCTAGAGAGCCAAGTGAAAGGCATAGCACCGGCAGTGTGATATGATGCAAATAATCAAGCACCTTGCCAGCAGGGCTTAATAGCTCAAAATCATCGCTTACTAGCCCACGCAGTGGAAATATCTCCCACATACTTGCTAAAAACACTATCCCCACCACGCCAAACAAAAACGGCGGCACAGCATTGCACACCACGATGATAAATGAGCTTATGCTATCAAAGCGCGAGCCATTGTGATAGGCATTATACACGCCAAGCGGGATAGCAAGCAGATACATAAGCAGCGTGCTAAACACCCCTAGGCTTATAGATACAGGCAGTTTCTCACAAATGATCTCCCACACAGGAGCCTTGCGGTAGTAGCTCTGCCCAAGATCAAAGACCACATAAGATCTAAGCAGCAGCGCAAACCGCTCCCATAAGGGCTTATCAAAGCCGTATTGCACTCTTAGCTCTTCTATCAGCGCACTAGGCACGCCTTTGCTAGCTTTATACTCACTAGGCTTAATGCCAGCTCCAGCTTCGCTTATATGGCTAGATTCTAGCTTGCTTATCATCTGCTCCACAGGACCGCCCGGAGCTAGCTGGATAAGCAGGAAATTAAGCGTGATAATGCCAAAAAGCGTGGGGATAAGTAGCCCTAAACGCTTTACTATGTAAATAAGCATAAGCCCCCTTTGTGCTAATGTGCAAGCTAAAATGTGCGCTAGATGTGTGCAAGCTAATGCAAGAGCGCATTATACTAGAATCCACTTTTTGACAACGATTTTTTGTCATTGCAACTTGTAAGCCCAGCGACTCTCACACTCCGCACGCGTGGCTATGCCTACCGCGCTCGCACTATGGCTGCGATCGCTTGGCTCGCAGTCTCTTTATGCGATCAAGTAAATGTAGCTTAAGTAGCACCCACTTTACCACTAGCTTTAGGGCGGTAAATAGCGGCTTGTCAGTATGGGCGATATTGAGCGACTCTAGCCACTTGCTGCGCTCCTCCCACACCGCATAATGCACCATATACAGAGGCGAAGTCGCATTGCCCAAAAAGTCATACGGAAGGCTTGAAACCTTATCTTTATGCACAAATACTAAGAGATTTTGCCGATACCACCATAGCACAGATTCTTCGCTCCAGATTCTAGGGCGCAAGCAGTCAAAGCACTCATAGCCACACTGCCTAAACAGCTCCGCCCAATACCCCGGCTCACGCTCATTGATATGACACACACCACCTTGATAAGGAATCGCCGCAGAAAATAGCACAATGTCTGCACAAGAAGTAAGGAGCTTGACAAAATTTAGCGCGTATTGCTGGTCTAAATGCTCGGCGACTTCAAAGCTTTGCGCTAGGGCAAAAGGCTTAGAAAGCATAGCTAGATCGTTTGGGCTAGAATCGGGACTTTTACTAAAAGTGGATTCTAGGGAAAGCTGCTCGCGGTGGGATTTTCGTGCTAAAAATGGGGCTTCGCAAGGCGATTCAAGGGATTTACCTTGAGTGGTAATGAGCGCAGAATCGCCGTAGCGATCGCCATTTTTAGCCGGAAAGCCTACGCGCTTAAGTTGTCCCCCCCCCCCCCCGATTTTAGCGCGATAGCTCGCGCAAGAGTCTGCGTATAGTCCTGTGTCAAATCCACTTGCGCATACGCGCTTTTGCAGTATAAATAGGCAAGGATTCTAGTATGAAATTGATTAAGGCTTATTGAATGATGAGTCTTCTTGCTTATGGTAGCTGTATTTGGGGTCATTTGCTAAGTCTTCTAGGGATTTTTGCGTGCGTTTATAGGCTTTGTAGATATTTAAAATCGCAGCTGCCACACCCCAAAATACCCCAACTCCTAGCCCCCACACACTACCACTAAGCTTTTGCAGCAAGATACCAATGCCAAGTCCTAGCAGCACTGCTACGACAATGGATATGCCTAGGCTTAGATCATAGGCACTATTGATGAGCTTCTGTGCTTTTGGCGTGGGTTTATCGGTGCTTGTGCTGCTTGCTTGCTCGCTGCTAGTAGAATCCACTTTTTTTGCGTTCGCCCCGCTTTGATCGTCAAAAGTGGATTCTAGGGGGCTTGGGGTCAAGTCCTTGCTCATTACTCGCCCTTTGTGATATAGGCAAAGCTCTCGCTTGCTGCTTGCAAGGCTTCATCGATGATTTTTTCACTCATTGGCGCACAGATAAAGCCACTCTCAAACTGCGAGCAAGCCAAATACACGCCACGATACAACATCTCTTGATGAAACCGCGCAAACATCGCGCTATCAGCACATTTTGCATCATCAAAATTCCTCACAGGCTTAGGGGCAAAAAACAAGCCAAACATACTCCCACGCACTTGCGTTTGCAGTGGGATATTATGCGCCTTTGCGCAGGATTCTAGCCCTTGTGTAAATCGCCTAGCTAAAGTCTCAAGCCGCGCATATAGCCCCTTATCTTTGGCAAGCTTTTTTAATGTAGCAAGCCCAGCGGCAGTGGCGATTGGATTGCCACTTAGTGTGCCTGCTTGATAGACTGCGCCTTGTGGGGATAGCATATCCATAATCTCCGCCCTACCCCCAAAGACTGCCAAAGGCATACCCCCGCCCACCACCTTGCCAAAGCACACAAGATCAGGCTCTATTGGCACGAAATGCTGCACGCCATTAAAGGCTGCGCGGTATCCGCTCATCACTTCATCAATGATTAGCACGATATTTTGCTCGCTACAAAGCTTGCGCAAAGAGAGCAGAAACTCTGCCTCTGCAGGCACAAGCCCCATATTCCCCGCGATTGGCTCGATGATTATCGCGCCTACTTGCCCGCTTGCTTCAATGCACTTTTGCACAGAATCTATGTCGTTATAGCGTGCTACTAGTGTGTGCTTGCTCACATCGCTTGGCACACCCGGTGAGCTAGGGCTGCCAAAGGTCGCGCACCCACTCCCAGCACTTACGAGCAGGCTATCGCTATGTCCGTGGTAGCAGCCATCAAATTTGATAATATCACTACGCCCGCTAAAAGCTCTTGCTAGGCGGATAGCACTCATTGTAGCCTCTGTCCCAGAGCTTACAAAGCGCACTTTTTCTACGCCTTCATAGCTAGCGATGATCGCCTTTGCCAGCAATGTCTCTGCTCTTGTGGGTGCGCCATAGCTTAAGCCATTTTGCACAGCTTCTTGCACCGCTTGTAGCACATCACTATCACTATGCCCTAAAATCAGCGGTCCCCAGCTCTGCACAAAGTCTATATAGCTATTGCCATCATTATCGATGAGATAGCAGCCCTGCCCTTTTTGGATAAAGATGGGCGTGCCACCCACACTTTTAAACGCCCTTACAGGGGAATTCACCCCGCCGGCGATGACTTGCTTGGCTTCATTGAAGTCGTTGATACTTGTATGTATGCGATCTTCTTTATCGATTTGGGCTTGATTGAGTCGTGATTTTGGAAAATGCTCCATACTATCTCCTTAAAGTATTGATTAAATATAGTCGATTTCTTTGGGCTTTTTTGACTTCATAATGAGCCTACGCACATCACCTATACCCTTAGAAGTGCCGATCATTAGCAATTTACACTCACTAGAAATCACCGTATCTTCATCAGGCATTGCAAAGTATTTGCCATCTTTTTGCGTGATACCTACGATAAAGACCTTGGCAAAGTCGCGGAAATGCCCATCTTTAAGCTTTTTTAGCACAAGCCACGAGTATTTAGGCACAAGCACTTCTTCTAGATCTAATCCGCTGTTGTTTTTGTAGGCAAATCGCTCTAGGAGATTTTGCATATCTGGGCGCAAAGCCATAGCACTGATGCGCTGTGCCATAAGCTTTGGCGCGGAAATCACCGTATCAGAGCCGAGTTTTTGCAGCTTCTGGACTTGCTCTTCAGAATCCGCACTTGAGATGATATACAAGGGCTTGCGCTTAAGCTCTTGGGCAAAGAGCTTGGCAGAGACGATGAGCGCGATATTGTCGGAGAGATTTTTAGAAAATGTTACAACCCCTCGCGCTGTGGA
Source organism: Helicobacter canis (assembly GCF_900451095.1). Classification (NCBI taxonomy): domain Bacteria; kingdom Pseudomonadati; phylum Campylobacterota; class Epsilonproteobacteria; order Campylobacterales; family Helicobacteraceae; genus Helicobacter; species Helicobacter canis. Next base: position 1,672,870 of record NZ_UGHV01000001.1, read on the forward strand.
TAAACGCGCCTTTAGCATAGCGGTATTGGTATGGGGATCGCCGATGATGTAGTAGGGGTATTTATGCACCAAAGCTTGCTTCTCAAAATCCGGGCTAGAATCCACTACGACAAAGGGGATTTGCGCTTCGCGGAATTGCTTGGTTAGCTCGATGGTGTATTCATTGTGGTAGCAGATCACATAGTGATTGCGCAAGCGCGCGATATTACTTATCATCTTTTTCTCCTTTAAAAGTCCTGTCAAAACACCTGTATTTACGATACTAACGATAAACGCCACACTAAAGGCAATAATCGCCGCGCCACTTATCATCAAAAATGTTGTAAAAAGGATCGCTAATGCGCCAAACTCCTTTTCATTCAGCGCGCCAAAACCGGTGTTTGTAAAAGTATAAGAAGATTGGAAAAAAGCTTGGACGATATTGTAGTCTTCTAGGAGAAAATACCCTAGTGTGCCGACCAAGATAAAGACTTGGATCAGCACAAGCGGGAATCTAAAAGCCTTAAACTGCTCATAGAGCTGTGGGGAGAGATCAATATCTGGCTTTGATGAATTCCCCCAATGCAGAAGTTTTTTGAGTTTGCTAAGCAATGGGATCGCCTTACACGCTAGGCGTGCTTTTTCATAGTCCTTAGTGTAGAGGCGGCGACTTTCACGCGCATAGATGTGCCATCACTTAGCTTGATGCGAATGCTGCGGAGATTAGGGAGAGATCGCTTTTTAGTTTTGTTGTTTGCGTGGCTTACATTGTAGCCGACCATTGGACCCTTACCTGTGAAAAAACATTTCCTTGCCATAGTTGCTCCTTAGAAATAAATCGCTTAAATCACAAATTTCAAGCAAAATAAGCGGGGATTGTAGCACAATCTTTATATCCATAGACTTAAATTTGCCAAATATGCCACCAAAAGCGCACAAAATCTAGCATAAGCACAAGTGGCAGTGGGGCTACTTCTGCCCTATGAAAAATCGCGCAAGCCACAAAGCCAGCAGCGCGCCAGCAAGCTTGCCTAGCATAATTGGCACAATAAGACTAGGCTGAAAATTCGCGCTAAAAGACAAATGATCGCCAATCAAAAACCCACCGCACACGCTAAAAGCGACAATTTGGATTCTAGCTTTGGGCGAGAGATTAGCTAGCATAGGGTATGCAGCTAGGACATTGCTCGCACAAGCAAGTATCCCACCAAATAGCAAAGCATTGGGCTTATGCGATAGCTTTAATGCGGTGTTTAGCAGCGCACATAAAACAAATGTCCCAGATAGCACAAGCCCGGTATATCCAGCAATCTCTAAGGCTCTCATTATATCGCTCTCATCTGCAAACACCGGATCAAAGGGAAAGCCCCCAAACACATAGCTAATCCCACCGCTAAAATGCTCTATAAGCAGCAGTGTAAGAAATACCTTGCCCCACATATCTACCACAAACCCAAGCACATAAAACCCTGCAAGCATTACTTTTCTCACATAATATAGCCCCAAAGAAACCACTAGGCAAAAGGCAGCAAGAGGCATAAGATTCCACAAGATAAACGGCAAGCTAAAATCTAGCAAATAAGTGGGCTTTCCTTGTGTGGCGATATGATCTCGTATAAGCACAGGATCTAGCATAATAAACAAGCAAGATACAAGCACCCCAAATGGAATCCCTAAAAACCCAATCATAATCCCAAGTGCAAAATCCTTATGCGCTGCTTTGGGGATTATGCGCAAGCCCACAGGTATGCTAAAGACTATCGTAGCCCCAGCCATAAACCCAACAAACATCGCCATAGTCGCGCCCTCTAGGCTCTTTGCGCTTTGCATAGCGACTTGATAGCCGCCCATATCTATGGCAAGTATGCTTGTGATCGCTAGGCTTGGATCGATATGAGCTAGGCTATATAGCGGAGATACAATAGATTCTACCAATGATACGATATAAGGGATACTTGCAAAGATCCCAGCAATAGCTACAAAAATATGCCCTATGGCATAGAATCCATTCATATACGCTTGGGCTAGTGCGGACTCTCTAGCGATGATTGAAGCCACACAGCCGATCACCCCACAAGCAAGCACCACATAAAGCGCGATATTTCCAATCCACTCCATACAGCCACCCTAGAATCTAGGATCGTGCATATCCAAAAACTGCTCCAAGCAAAAGAGCTGCCACTTTTGATCCCCGCTTAAGCCCTTATGCGCCCCTGCTATAAACTCATCTCTACTAGGCTCATAGTCCCTAAGCCAAAACTCCACTTCTCTTGGCATAGGGATTTTATCTGGGATTGCTATGCCCTTATACCGCCTTGCAAAAAGCTCGCGCACCATATACTTTGGGCTGCCATTTCGTATCTTTTGCAAATCAAGGGGCTGCGCCATTTTCACCCTTTGGCAAGGATCAAGATAGCCCATAGCGTTTTTCTCAAATATATGCCAATATGAAGTGCTAGACTCTATGGCAAAAATCTCATCAATAAATCGCACAAAGTCGATTTTCTCTCCCTGCCTATATGGCTCAAAGACTTCGCTTGTATCGACATATTCTTTTAGCACTCTTTTAGGGTCTAAAAATGTATATCGCTGCACAAATTCATCAAAGCCCCAATCCTTTGCCAAAAGCTTATCCATACCGCCAAAGACTAGATCAAAGCTTTCACCTAGGCACATTGTCCTAACGCCCATAGATCTTGCTGTGCTTAAGCAAATATCAATAAGCGGCTCTATGCTATGGCAGGGCACGCCATCAAAGCTAAAAATACTAGGCAAACGCGCTAGAATCTCCTCCCAATAAATTGGCACGATGATATGCTCAAGCCCATAATGCTTAGCATAGAGCGCGGCTTGCTTTGTCTCATCAATGCTAGTAGGCAAAGCGTTGCAGCGCATTGTAAAAGCCTTAGCACCCTTAGGCAGATAGGAAGCTACCACAGCAGAGTCTATCCCCCCACTAAGCATAATGCCCGTGGTGCTAGGATCTAGCCCTTGCATTTGCTTTGCGATATAGGAGTCTAGCTCATCGACATTAGCGATAAGATCGTGCGTGAAACTTGGCGTGAAATTACGATGAGATAAATGCGGGAAGAAGTTTTTACTCTCATCAGCGATATAGCGGAAAGCTAGATAATGACTCATACAATAGGTTTTGTTGTCCATTTTTACTCCTTGTAAGTGGTTTGGGCGTTGGGCGATTCAGCTTTGGGCAAGCAATGCGGCGTGTTGAGAATTGTGGCGTTGTTTTTGTCATTGCGAGCGGTGCTTGTGTAAGCGTTATTTATGCTGTCATTGCGAGCAAGCGCGGTAGCGATTGCGCGGCAATCCATTTGCATTTTTTCAAAAGTGGATTCTAGGGGGTTTGTGTTTTGGGCGTTTTTCTTAGAATCCGCTTTTGCGGATTTGTGGATCGCCACGCCTTGCTGTCGCAAGTCTCGCGATGACAATAGGGGGTTGGTGTGGCACACGGCTCGCAATGACAGAAAAGGCGCATTGTGTGAAAAAGTGGATTCTAGGATTTGTGTCTTTGTTTGTGTGGATTGCCACGCCACTGCTGACGCAGTGTCTCGCAATGACAGCGTTTTAGATTCTAGTGCGATGGATTCTAAGATTGTGGAGCTAGAATCCACTTTTGAAAACGCCAAAAATGCAAGCGAGTCTGCAAAGGATTCTAGGGGTTGGGCGTTGTTTGTGATTTGTGCTTCAGTGTCGCTTTGGGATTCTAGGATTGTGGAGATAGAATCGTGGCTTTTTGTGCTTTTTGGTAGTGTAGAGCTGCTCGCGGTTGATTTACTAAAGAAACTGCGGCTGCGCCTTGTTTTGTGCTTTTGACTATCGGTATAGGATTCTAAGATTGTGGAGATAGAATCGGGGCTTTTCAAGCCGCGCAAGGAAGATAAGACTAGTGGTCTATCGACGAAGCGCGGCGATGAAATCCGCGATTCTAGCCCACAAGCTGAATCCCTTAAATATTTACCCCCCCCCCCCCGTTTGTCTGCGATATACCCCAAACACCTCCACAAACGCATTAAGATTATAGATCATAAACTTTTCCCACGCATTGCAGCAGCTCAAATCATCGCTTTTAAACACACTAGAATCCACTTGTATATCAAAGGCTTTTTGCTTATCCCACAGGGCAAAAGGCACGGGGAAGCCCTTTTTCTCCCTAGTGATGATAGAGCTAGGCAGGTAAGATTTGGCGATTTTCTTTAGCAAAAATTTGCTCTCACAATGCGTATCGCTAAAGCTTTTATAGTCTTTAATCGGTATTTGCACAGGGGCTTTTGTATGCAGCTTGTAAGAAAAGGGCAGATTATTGACAAAATCAATAAGACTAGAATCCAAAAACACAAACCCATCATTAAAGCCATAAAAGCGCAGGGCATTAGCCCCTCTTTCTATAAGCCCCCTTGTGTGCAGGGCTTGGATAAAGTAGAGCATATAATCGCGCAAATCTTTTGGCGCATTACTGCGAAATATTGGCGCGATCATAGCAGTATCATCGGCTATATATTTATCGTGGATTAGAGATCGCATAGTGGAGTATGAAAAGTAGCGATAATGCTCCAAAATATAGGCATAAAATTTCTGTGGCTCGCCCACATAGCTGGCATAGAGCATAAGATTATGCGAATACCCGCCAAAGACATCATCAGCCCCCTCGCCACACAGCACCACATCGCAACAGTCCTTGCGCGCTTGGGCTTGTGCGTAAGCTAGAGGCAGCTCATTGGGGTGCAAGGGCGCGGCTTTTTGCTTGATAAGTGCCTTTAGCCAAGAATCATCGCCAAAAAACTCTTTATACCCAAGCGTCTTTTCATAATGCTTGGTGGCAAATTTCTTTGCCACTTTTCTTGCGTATTTAAACTCATCATCGCCATAAAATCCTATGCTATATGTGTAGATTTCTCTGTGTGGATACAATGCCCTGCACATCGCTACAATTAGCGAGCTATCTAGCCCACCGCTTAAGGCTATACCTATCCTCCTAGTATTTGCTACCTTTTTTTCAATGGCTTGTAGCAGCAAAAATTCTGCTATCACTTTGGCTTGCTGCATATTTGTGTATCTGCCCTGCCCAAAGGATAAAGTGGATTCTAGTCCTCTATATTCATCGCTTCTTTTAAAGCCTGCAAACATCGTGTGATGCAAAATTGGATAACGGAAGCTTAAAAAGCTTGTAACACCCTCTGGGCTAAAATCATCAAACCCACTCTCGCACACAGCCCTTGAGAGATCGCTAAAGCTAGATTCTAGCCCCACTTTGTAAAACTCATTCTCCAAGCCAAAAAGCCTTCTATGCTCTAGGCGCATTAATCTTGTCTCCTTTGCTCCATTGTAATTGTGATGGTTGTGATAGTTGTGGCAATTGTGTCTGCTTGATTGCCTCTAGCTGCTCTTTGCTCATTTGCACTCCGGGCGTTACTTGCACACCCTCGCTGCCATAGCAGTAGTAGCACGCTGTGATAGGCTGATGATCTGTGATAAATCTCTGCAAGCTTTTGTAGGTAAAAATCGGCAAAGATTCCCCCCCCCCCCCCGTTTGTCTGCGTTTATCTGCGTTTGCTTCTTGTGCTTCTGGGTGGATAGTCTCAAAGCTTCTACTAGCTTGTGGGCGCACAAGCACCCCATCGCCCCCACCAAGCCTAAAGCCCTGCATAATATGCGCGATCGTCCCCCTAGAGCAGCGCGTGATAAAGCCATTTTCCATAGTCAAGCACTCTTTGGCAAAGGTGCAAGAGTCAAAGACTTTTTGCATAGCTTTTGGGGGGAGTCTTTTTGTGTCTTTATCGCCACATTTACTCCACAGCCCTGCCCCACGATAAGTATTGCGCAAAATCACTGCTATGCCCCTTGCTTGCAGGACTTCTTCTAGCTTGGTGGCGGTTTTGGCATTCACTTGCCCATAGTTAGAGATACGCACGATTACTTTGGGGCTTGCAAGAAGCTCTAGCATAGAGTCTTTGGGGATTATCGTGGCATTTGTAGCGATACAAATAGAGTGGATTCTAGGGCTTTGCACAGCAAATGCTAGGATCTCCCTAGCATCTGGGTGGTAGAAAAACTCTCCACCTTGAAACTGCAAATACGCAATCTGCGCTTCTTTGATAAGCTCTTGCATATCAGCGATAATCTCTTGCGCTGGGTAAAAGGGCAGAATCTTTGAGAGATACGGCGAGAAATTCGCGCAGTCTTGGCATTTTAGCGTGCAGTTTTGCCCCACGATTACGACAATATTGCTAATCACATTGACATATCTTTTCATCAATGCTTCTTTATAGGTGGATTCTGGTAGCTTGGCGATCGCCACTCTTCTTAGCTTATTACCTAGCCGTTTTGCTAAAGATTTTTTCATCACTGCTCCTTTGTTTGAGATTCATTGCGCAATTGCACTAAGACACTATTGAGTAGCGTAGAGCTTGTGCCTTGCGTATAGGGGAAATACACAATCCTAACGCCCCTTTTAGCAAACTCTGCTTCTATACTCTGCCATTTTGGCGTGGCAAACCAATCATCACCCACAAACATCACATCAAACTTCAAGCGATCGTGCATAGCAAGCTTATCCATACTATCTTGCGGGATCACCGCATCGACAAAGCGGATAGAGCGCACGATCTCCATTCTCTCGGTAAATGGGATCACAGAACGCTTGTTTTTATAGCTCACAAGCTCATCTGTGGTAACGCCCACAATGAGCTTATCGCACATTGATTTGGCATTGCGCAAGAGATTCAAATGCCCTATGTGAAATAAATCATACACGCCTGTGGTATAGCCTATTATCATCGTTTGATCCTTATGTATTGTGGTGGTAAGTCTGTGGGACATAAAGCACTCTCTAAGTGTTTAAAATCCTTATCTAATGCTTTTGCTTGGGGGCTAGTTTGGCTCATATCGCTAAGGATACTATCTCGTATAATGGCACTAGCCCCACCTTTGGGGAAGTAGAAATTCTGCTGCAAAATCCAATCGCGCGAGATGATCTTTGGCATAAAGGCTTGCTGTAAATTAGCACATAGATCGCGCAGGACTTGTAGTAATTCTTGCTTGCTTGTAGCGATAAACACGCCTTGTGCCACGCGCAACGCCCACGCGCAAATCTCTGCCATATCATCGCCTTGCGTATAAATCGTAGGCTTGCCGCTAAGAAAGGCATAAATAAGCATAGAGCTTGTATCGCTGATGATAATATCACTATCGCTAAAAGACTCCATAATGCTTGGGCGAGTATCCCAGAATCCATATTTTTCAACGCAATCTTTTATGCCCTGCCATTGCTGCTTGGATAGAAGATTGGATTCTACTAGGTGGTCATACATATTGGGGTGAGGGCGGAAATGCAGGCGGAAATGCCCTTGCTTGGCTGCTTCAATAAGCGGCTCAATATAGCGCGAAAAAGTCGAATGCGTATCTTGCGCCGCCCATCTAGGCACATACAGCACGCGCAGAGGCTTGGCGTGAGGCTTGTGGCTTGCTAGGGATATAAGGCGTTCAAAATACGCACTGCCAGAAAGCATTATGCGCAGCAAGCTTTTGGCTCCTTGCTTAGAGGCACTAAGCTTGGCGTGGAAAGGTGTGGGCGCAAAGTAATAATCATAGAAGCGCAGCAATCTATAATCATACGCGCTAATCTCATCAAAAGAAGAAAACATATACACACCATACTCGATATAGCACAGCTTAGAAACTTGGGCTATGCGTGGATTGCTCCAAGCTGCAGGGCGAAGCGAGTCATAAGGGCGCGTGGTGAAGCAGTAATGCGCAGCCAAATCTTGCGGCGTGATAGGGGCATTTAGCGCGGTATCAAAGCCTATGAGACAAAGGGGCTTAGAGTTTGTAGCAAGGGTGGATTCTAGCCATTGCGCAAGCTTGGCAGCGTGCAAAGACTTGGCACGCGCCAAACTAGAATCCAAATCACTAGAATCTAGAATATCTTGCACCAAGATAGCTTGAGTCTGCACTTTTTGCGCGAAGCTCTGTGTGGATAAGCTTGCATTAAGATCATAAAACGCGCTAGATTCTACCCTAGAAGGCATAGCAAGCACGATGACTTCAAAGACAGGATCGCCACTTAGGGCTAATGCTAGAGGCTCTAACGCTTCCCAGCTATTGCCCCAATCATTGTAGAAAAGCACGCGGATTTTTCGCGCTTGTGTGGCGTGGGGCGAGCTGGGCAAATGGGATAAATGGGATAAGCGCGGCAAGAATGCAAGAGGTGGGGCGACTTTACGCGCAAGATAGATCCGCTCAAACGCCCTATCCGCGCGATATTTATAGAGATATGTAGATAGGGATTTTCTTATAGGGGGGGGGCAGCACGCCTTGAGACAGGATTTCAGGGCTTTTTTAGCTTGTGTGCAGAGAGATTTCATAGCATTACCACTCAAATATTGTTTTAGCGCGTTTGATTGCAGTGTAGGGGATAAAGCCATTAGAATCTAAAGCACTTACACCATCTAAATCCCTAGAATCCATCTTTGCTACATCAAGCCAAACTCCACTATCGCTAACTTTCACCAGCACACCCACAATCTCCTGCTTATCAAGCAGTCTAATTTGCACCATCTCCCCACAAGAGAGCATAAAATGCCTAGGATTTTTCAGCACGCGCTCAATACCCGGCGAGCTTACTTCTAGCGTGTAAGCATCTTTAATCACATCTTTTACATCAAGAAATGGCGAGATAGATTGCGATACAAGCTCACAATCATCAAGACTCACCCCCCCATCTTTAATAATACTTATACGCAAAATCTGTGCTTCATTTTCTCTAAGCACGCTCACATCATAGAGTGTGCAGCCGCAAGACTCTACAATCTCCTCTAGCTCTGCCATTATAGAATCCACCCACATTATCACGCCTTTTTCTCTGCCTCATTCTCTTGGGCTATGCTTTGAAATATCCGCTCTAGGCTCTGCACCCTAGCCATACTCTCATCGACCACAAATTCTAGCTTCGGGCATTTATACCACCCGCTATTGCTTAGCACATACTCGCGTAAAATCCCACTTGCCTTGCGCAATGCCTTTAGCACCATAGCCCTATCTTCACTATCTGTATGGATAAAAACTTGGGCGTTATATTTACCCCTAGAGCAAATCACATCAGTAATGCTTACACTACTAATCCTACTATCTTCTAAGCTACTTAGTGCCTCTATTAAAAGCTCCTTTAGCAGACTTTGCGTGCGCTCTAAATGCACCGACATCATACACTCCTAGAATCCTTAGTTTTGTATTTTCATCGCTTGATTTTTGGGCTTGATTTGGAGCTAGATTGTTTGTGCCTTTTGCACTTCGATAAAAGACTCAAACACATCGCCCACTCTAACATCATTGTAATTTTCTAGCATAATCCCACATTCATAGCCCTTAGCGACTTCTTTGGCATCATCTTTAAACCGCTTTAAGCTTGCCACACTGCCTGTGTGGATCACCACGCCATCGCGGATTAGGCGGATTTTCACTCCGCGCAAAATCTTGCCATCTGTTACCATACACCCAGCGATTGTGCCGACTTTTGCAATGGTAAATATATCGCGCACTTCTGCTTGCCCTGTGTCTTCTTCTTGGATAAGTGGGGACATAAGCCCAGAGATTAGAGCCTTGACATCATCGATCACATCATAAATCACAGAATAAGTTTTGATCTCCACGCCAGATTCTTTAGCTTTAGTTTTGACAATCCCTGTGGGTCGCAGCCCAAAGCCTAGGATCATACTATTGGCACTAGCAGCAGCTAAAGCCACATCACTCTCGCTAATCCCCCCTACCCCAGAGCCTACAACACTTACTTTCACTTCATTATTGCTAAGTTTTTGCAAGCTCTGCGTGATTGCTTCAAGGCTACCTTGTGTATCGGCTTTGATGATAAGCGGGATATTTTTAAGCTGTCCTTGTGCGACCATTTCACTAAGCTCATCAAAAGAGACCTTCGTGGATTTGCTTAACTCTTTTTGCCGTAGATATGTAGCTAGCTTCTGGGCTTTCTCCCTTGCTTGACTATCACTCTCTACCACATAGAGCATACTCCCAGCACTTGGCACTTCAGATAGCCCAGCGATAGATGCTACACTTGAAGGTGTAAGCTCTTTAACCTCTCTGCCCATATCATCAACCATAGATCGCACGCGCCCATACGCCGTGCCAGCATAGATTGGATCACCTACTTTGAGCGTGCCTTGCTTGATGATGATAGTCGCCACAGGTCCCCTGCCCTTTTGCATACTGCCCTCTAGCACCACGCCTTGCGCGCTTGTCTTTGGGCAAGCCTTTAGCTCTAGCACTTCAGCGTGGAGCAAAATCGTCTCAAGCAGCACATCAATGCCATCTCCGCTTTTTGCCGAAATAGGGATAAACTCATACTCCCCACCCCAATCATTGGGGACAAAGCCAAGCTCCGCGCACTCGGATTTTAGCTTATCGGGATTGGCACTTTCTTTGTCCATTTTATTCATAGCGATGATGATTTGCACATTCGCCGCTTTGGCGTGGTTTAGAGCTTCAATCGTTTGCTGCTTGACACCATCATCTGCGGCAATCACAATGATAGCAATATCTGTAACCTGCGCCCCACGGCTACGCATTTCACTAAATGCTTCGTGCCCGGGCGTATCGATAAAGCTAATAAACTTGCCATTTTTCTCCACCATATATGCACCGATATGCTGTGTGATCCCCCCTGCCTCACCGCTAGCTACGCGAGATTCTCGAATCCTATCAAGCAAAGAGGTCTTGCCGTGATCGACATGCCCCATAATCGTTACCACAGGTGGTCGCTCTGCTAAGTCTTTTTCATCAAGCACTATTTCTTGCACTTCTTGCTCTTGGGCTTGGATAGAGATAGAGATTTGAAACTCTTCTGCAAGGATCTCTATGGCATCTTTATCTAAAAAGTCATTTTTGGTTACCATAAGTCCTAGCCCAAAAAGCACTTTAATCACCTCTGTAAGCGGTCTACCGGCAGATTCTGCGAACTCATACACGCGAATTTCTTCTGGGATTGTGATCGCACTTTGAGCTACCTTGCTTGTATCTACCTGCTGTCTTTGGGGCTTTTTACGCCGCGATCGGCTAATGGAGCGATGCTCATTTAGCCACGGATTTTTGCGCTGGATTTTTACACGATCTGTGATAGCTTGACGCTCTTGGTTTTCCTTATCTTCATCGACAATCTCACGCTCACTAAAATCAAAAAGCATAATTTCATCTTGCTCTTCATCATAATCGCTTCTATGCGTGCCAAAGTCTCTATCAAGCAGCTCGATTTTCTGCTCATTGCCCCTGTGTGCTACCGCGGCTTTTTTGGGAGGCTTTTTAGACTTCCTAGCTCTAATTGGCTCATCTATGTCTTGATCTTGCCCCATAAGCTCTTGGATAGAGGGGGCATAGGTCTGAGACTTCTTGCTTGATGTATCTTGGCTGGTGGCTGGGCTAGCGGTCTTTTTCACAATGCGGATACCAATGTTGCGCTGGGCAAGGGTAGAATCCTTTTTAAACTCTACTTCTTGCTTTGACTCTTGTGGGGCATTTTGCTCTGTGGTGGCTTGTGTAGGTGGGGATTTTTTAGATGATTTGATTTCTTTGACATCATTAGGCGTATCGGGAGATTCTTTGGGCTTGGGGCTTTTCTTGGCTGCTGGCTTATCTGTCTTGGTGGTTTTGGTAGCAGTCTTTGTAGTTTTGGTGGCTTTAGTGCTAGATTTTGCTGCTTTGGGCTTGGGTGGAGGGGGCATTTTATTGACACCTGTTGTAACAAACTCTGCAAGAATCTCTGCGGTTTTCACATCGACTGAGCTAGTCGTGTTTTTGACATCAAGCCCAAGCTCCTTAGCCTTCTCAAAGACTTCCTTAGGTGTCCTTGCAATATCTGCTGCAATATCTATAATCTTTACCTTATCACTCATACTTTGCCATCTCCTGGATTATTTGTAAGCTTTGGGGTGTATCTTTGATCGCACTAAATCGGCTAAGGGCTTTTAGCACTCGCTTTTCACATACCGCACAAGACCTACACACATAAAAACTCCTACCACACCTAGTCGCGTATGTAAAGCCGCTAGCCACAAGCCCATCGCGCACACAAAACCGAAGCAAAACACTCTGGGCTAAGCGAGAGCGACAGACCACGCACATACGAGTAGGCTTATAGCAAGATGTGCTAGACATACAACCTCTATTTGCATTTAGTGTGGCGCATTCTAGCTAATTTTTCTTAAAAATCCCATAGTGAAGTATGCTAACACAAATCAAGCTGTAAGCAAGGTGTAGGTGCGGCTTCTTTAAAAAGTGATCCACAAGCAAAAGTGGATTCTAGAGACAGGAGCGATCATCGCTCCTTGCGCAACTCTTTTGCCGATGGATAAACAAAAAATGTCTTGCGCTCTACTTGGATACTCTCATCATCAACCGCATAGGCGCGTATCTTGATATTTTGCAGCAAGTCCTTGTCCTCCAATGCAGAATCCAGCGGGTTTTGCGCCCTAATCGTTACGACAAGCTTGCGCTTATTGCCCTCTTTGACTACCACTGGCTCACGCGGCGAGATGATCTGCAAGCCATCATCGCCTAGAATTTCAAAAGTAAAGCTATGTGTCTTAGAGTCGGTATTTTGCACCAAAAATGTATAGTCATTATCCACTGCACCGCTCTTGCGTATGGAGTAGGCTTGGGTATTTCTATCGATATTTAGCAGCATACTCTCCTTGCCACTTCCTACAACGAGCAAGATAGAGAAAATGACCGCCAGCACCGCCACATAGCCGATCGTTTTTGCCCTCACATATCGCACCTTTGATTGCGAGCTTACCGCATTTGGCGAGCTCCATTGCACAAGCGAAGGGCGATTGTAATGCGCCATTACAGAGGTGCAGGCATCGACACATTCAAGGCAGTTGATACACTCTAGCTGCATACCTTTTCTAATGTCTATGTGCGTTGGGCATACTTTCACGCAAGCCACGCAGTTTGTGCATTCATTGGCAACATTTTGCTTCTTAGGTGCTAAGGGGTTTTTGCTCCCATCTGGCGCATACACAGCCCCACCGCGCTTGGGATCATAGATCGCCATAATCGTGTCATTATCATAAAGCACACTTTGCACGCGTGCATACGGACACACATAAACACAAAAATTCTCCGCCAAAAGCGTTACATCAAAGAGCAAAAATAGTGCGATCCCCAGCCAGAATCCTAGCAAGATTTTGTGATTTAGCGGATCACTCACATAGGCAAAAAAATCACTCGGTGGCACGAAAAACCACAAGAAATTCGCCGCTGCAAGCAGTGCTATCACAGCAAATATAGCCATAGCCAAAAGCTTCTTAAGCTTTGTGCTAAAGAGCGTGAAATCGGGCTTTTTTTGCTTGTTGTCAATGCGCTTGCGTAAGCCTAGTAGCTTTGTCTCAATCCCATCGCGATAAATCACACGGAACATCGTCTGCGGACAACCCCAGCCGCACCACACGCGCCCCCCTAATGTCGTCATAAAAAATATCCCCACAAAGAGCATTATCAATAAAAATGGCATTAGATACAGCTCTTGGACACTAAAGACAACTCCTAGTAAATGCAGCTCTTTATGATCAAATGAGAGCAAAAAGATTTGATTGCCATTGATTTGGATAAATGGCAATGACAAAGCGATGATCGCCACACAGACATAAATCGCATATCGCCTAAAACGATAGGGTAATCCACGCTTATGCGTAGGATTTTGCACAGAATCAGTAGTTTGCATTATCTCTCCTTGACAAAACTTCCCAAATCACGATAACCAAGGCTAATGTAGCCATAATGACAGCCAAACAGCCAAATAACAGCCGAGCGAGATATGGATAGCCTTGATTCCCAAAAATTATAATATCTTAATAAAAAAAGTCAATGTAAAATCCTAAAAATATACCAAAATGATAAAACAACCAAGCATTGCGATAGCGAGAATCTGCATTGATATGCTACAATCACGCCTTTACTTCACAAGTTTATCTGCAAGGACACACAATGCTACAAACAATCAATCTTTCAATGCGTTACGCGACAAAAAAGCTCTTTGAAAATGTCAATATCAAGCTAGATTCTGGCAAACGCTACGGGCTTATCGGGGCAAATGGTGCGGGGAAATCGACATTTCTTAAAATCCTAAGCGGAGAGTATGAGGCAAGCAGCGGCGAAGTGGTGATAGAAAAGGGCTTAAAAATGGGCGTTTTAGGGCAGGATCAATATGCTTACGAGGAGCTAAGTCTAAAAGATGCGGTGCTACTAGGCAATAAGCGATTATATGATGCTATAAAACGCAAGGAATATCTCTATGAAAATGGCGATTTAAGCGATGATAAGGTCAATGCCGAGCTAGGTGAGCTAGAGATGATTTGTGCTGAAGAAGACCCGATGTATGAATGCGAAGTGGTGATTGAAAAAATACTAGAAGATTTGGGCTTTGAATCTAGTAGTCATAATGAATTGATGAAAACCCTAACCGGTGGCGATAAGTTTAAGATTTTGCTCGCACAAGTGCTATTCCCAAAGCCTGATATTTTGCTCCTAGATGAGCCGACAAACAACCTTGACTTGCACTCTATCGCGTGGCTTGAAGATAATCTCAAACGCCATCAAGGCACACTTGTAGTCATTAGCCACGATAGACATTTTTTAAACAGCGTCTGCACGCATATTTTAGATATGGATTTTGGCTCTGTGCGGGAGTTTAGCGGGAATTATGATGATTGGTATATTGTCTCAACGCTTATTGCCAAGCAGCAAGAAATGGAGCGAAACAAAAAGCTTAAAGAAAAAGAGGAGCTAGAATCCTTTATCGCGCGTTTTTCTGCTAATGCGAGTAAAGCCCGTCAAGCCACAAGCCGCCAAAAGCAGCTTGAAAAGCTTAATATTGAATCTCTAGCCGTTAGCTCTAGGCGAGATCCTAGCATTGTGTTTAAGCCCAATCGCCCCATTGGCAACGAAGCCCTAGAGTGTGAGAATATCTCAAAAAGCTATGGAGATTTATGTGTGCTAAACAATGTGAGTTTGAAAATTTTGCCCGGGGATAAAATCGCTATCATCGGTGCAAATGGCGTGGGTAAAAGCACTTTGTGTAAGATTCTGGTAGAAGAGTTAAAAGCGGATTCTGGGCTAGTCAAGTGGGGGGCGACCACGCAAAGGGGCTACTTCCCACAAAATGTAAGCGAAGAGATAAGCGGAGAAGAGAGCCTGTATGAATGGCTAAGGGGCTTTGATAAGAAAAAAGAGAGTGGCGAGATACGCAATGCCCTAGGGCGAATGCTCTTTAGCGGTGAAGAGCAAGAAAAGCCCATAAACGCCCTAAGCGGTGGAGAAAAGCACAGAATGGTGCTAAGTAAGCTTATGCTAGAAGGGGGGAATTTCTTGGTGCTTGATGAGCCTACAAACCACCTTGATTTAGAATCTATTATCGCGCTAGGGGAGGCGTTGTATAAATTTAGCGGAAATGTGATTTGTGTCAGCCACGATAGAGAGCTCATTGATGCTTATGCAAATAGAATCATTGAGCTAAAAGCGGATTCTAGCGGTGGTGGAGCAGAAATCATAGACTTCCGCGGCAGTTATGAGGAATATTTAGAGTCTAAGACTTTTTAGCCTTGAGTGATTCAGTCTTGGGCGAGCAATGCGATTGATTTTGCAAATTTTGGGCGGTCATTACCGCCTAGGTAACTCCCACCCAAAACCAGCGACAGCGGTGCAAGGCGTAAGCCTTGCAGGTTTCTTTAGAAAATTTGCAAAAAGCACCCACAGCCCCACCGCAATTCTTAGAATCATTTGGCTCAAAAATTAGCTTTATTTTTGGAGTCCAGCTTGCTTCCTAGAATCCACTTTTTGAAAAAGTGGATTCTAGCTCCAAATCTTTAGCATTGCTATTTCCTAGAATGCACTTTCACGCAAGATATGGTATCATCGGCACTTTCACAAGCCCAAAATTTAGGAAAAATATGACTACTCTACACAATATACACTCAAACAAAATAATCACAAGTAGCTTACTAGCAATAATTCTTATAGGGGGGGGGCTTATATATTATCGCCCAAGCGTGTCTTTCAATCTTGATGATGCGCTGATTTTTTTCAATATCATAGAATCTAAGCCCATTTATTGGGGGGTCGATCACTTTGACAAAGGTAGATTCTACCCACTAGCCTTTATGGATCTCAATCTCTTAATGTATTTATTTCCCACAAGCGATATTCTTGCAGCCCCTAGAATCTACTTTTTCGCAAATGTTATGCTATTTACCCTGCTTGCTTGCGTGATGTTTTACCTGCTTCTACAAATCGTGCCGCTCTCATATAGTATGCTAGCGTTGCTTATATGCTTTATTAACCTTGGCTTTGTGATTGTGTTTATGGGGGTTTGCTTTCCAGAGAGAGTGCAAGTCGTGTGGCTTAGTGGGTATATTTTGGGGCTATTTTTCCTAGCTCACGAGCAAAAGCGTGTGGCATTGTGGGTGGTGGTATGTATCGTGTGTGGTGGGGCGAGTATGTTTTACAAAGAGCCAGATTGTGTGTTTATCTGTGGGAGTTTGGCTCTGCTTCTTGGGCTTAGATATTTCTACGGATATACAAGCGGTGCGCCAAAAGATCGCGCCGATATGCCTATTATCATCGTGGGGCTTGTGCTATTGCTTGTGGCGTGTGTATTTATGGGATTATACCTGTGGCTTGTGGTGCCACATATCCAAAAATCCTATGCTAACTTTGGGCTAAAAGATATGCAAGTAGCAAAAGATATGATAAATGCCCTGCTTTATCACCCGTTTTTGTTTCTCTTTGCCCCAGCGGTGCTGATCGTGCGTATCTACAAAGTATCCCAAGCCATAAAAAGTGATGACAAAACAGCTCTAAAATCTCGCTATGCCTTTTATGACTCCTTGCTTATCGCTGCCCTAGCCTATGGGGCTAGCTATTTTGTGCTGATGATTTTCACGCCTTATTACTTTTTCCCTTGCTATGTTATGGCGTGTTTGCCTGTGGCATTTTATACAAAACTTTACTATAAGCATTTGCGCAAGCTCTTTGTAGTAGTGTGCCTAATACACGCTCTAATCAATATCCCAAGCGCGCTCTCGCACTACACAAGCATTAAGATTCTGCCACCACATTATCTGCAAGCCGCACAATTTCTAGCAAACTACACGCACACAAATCCTAACACCAAAATCTTTATGCTAGGACAGAATCAAGATCCGCTTGGCAAAGTGTTTTACGGATATTTAGGGTGGTTTGTGCGATATTTTGGCGGCAGAGATTTTGACCTAGCGACCAATCTACCGCCCACTACCACGCCTCATATCGACCCCTCTTCTCCATACAGCATCTTTAACTCCCCTACTCTCCAAACACCAAAAAGTGGCGACCTACTCTATTTAGACTCCTACACGCAAGCCCACATCACGCCGCAATATCTCGCCAAACTTCGCGCAGATTATGAGGAAATATTTGCTTCTAGCTATGCTGGATTCTATGATATTAGCCCAAAAACTCTTGCCAAATATGCCCTAATCACCCACGCACCACAATATGCCAAACATCTAGCAAACAATATCTTTCACGCACCACTTGGAGTATATATCTACCGCGTGCGCTAGAAAAACCCAAACACAATATGGATCCCGTGTGTCATCTCTGCCATAGCAAGGGGATTATTGACGGGATAGAAGCTAGCGCGATAGAGCAAGTCTGCATTCACAGGGAAAAACTTAAATAAAGCAACCCCCACTTCAATATACCCACCAAACACACTAGAATCCAGCCGATGAGCAGCAAGCATACCGCCCCCTAGAGCAAAAGAAAATAGCCCGGCATTAGGCTTATTCCAAGAATGCACATAGAGCATAGCCCCCAAAGAATGCGTAGAGACCGCTGTCTTAGCATAGAGATATTTCGCACGCACACCTATATCTAAATCATTGAGAAACACATAATTCTTCCCCGCGCTAGCACCGATATTTATCCCCATAGCACCGCCATTTGGCGTGTTGAAATCAATGCTTGAGCCTATGTGAAAGCTCGCAAGCTGCCACCAATTACCAAAATAATCATTCCGTGCTTGTGTTTGGGGATCTAGCCCATAGAGCTTCACCCCACACAAACACGCAAAAACCACCACTCTAAAAGCTCTCATACCAAACCCCTTAGCTAAATGCGCACATTATAGCCTATATCTCTATATCAATGCCAGATTCTAGCCCTAGGAAGCTTGCTACCTATGCGCTTAGCCTTTGCTATAAACTCTAGCGGCGTGCGCGTGCGCTTCGCCACTCGCAAAAGTCTGTGTTTATGGCGCGGAGCTATGGCAAAGAGCAGCTCATACTCCTCTCCACTTTTATATGCTGGTATGCGCGATTTTGTGAGAGAGCTAAAGCGCAAGTGATTTAGCGCACTAAGCGTGTGCAGCTCTCTTAAAACCCCATCAGATACATCAAGCCCCACCCTAGCAAAAGGCGCGATAGCCGCGATAAATTGATCACGCAAACAAGGTGCGATAAACCGCGCAAACCGCCTAGAATGCGAGATCTTACCACCTCTAAGTAGCCACAAAAGCGCATAAAGACTCTGCCCAACCCTCCCTGTGCAATACACCAAATCCCCAGCTTTTAGCCCCTTGCGCCCTAAAATCTTGCCATTTGGCACGCCAAGCATCGTGATATGAAAGGCTAGATTCTCTCCTTTCATCGTATCTCCACCAATAAGCTTGACATTATAGCTCCTAGCGACATTGGCTAGGGCTAGGGCGATTTGGGTGATTTCTTTAGCTTGCAAATGTGGTAGCGTAACGGACAAAAGCGCGTATTTTGGCAGAGCATTCATCGCAAACATATCAGAAATATTGATAAGCATAGCCTTAGTAGCGATCTCTTCTAAGCTCAACCACTCGCGCTTAAAGTGTATATGCTCACAGAATCCATCAGCAGCAACAAAAAGCTCTTTATGTTTGCCTAGCACTCTAGCAAAACTACTGCTAGAAATTCCTTGTAAATGCCTATATTTTGGGCTTTTGATTCTAGGGGTAAAAAAGTGGATTCTAGGGCTTATACGGCTTACATCTTGCAGCAGCACAGCATCATCTCCCACCCCAAGCAATACTCCAGATTTATGTAAAGCAGAGATGAAAAGCCTCTCACAATCCATAGCGCGCGATCCTTTGCCCAAAGCGCACTGTCTGCTCTAGCGATGATTCTAGACTAATATCTTGCATAATAAGCACGATTGTAGAGCCCATTTGAAAATGCCCAAGCTCATCGCCCTTTTTCACTGATATGGGTGTATCATACACATAAATATCTCTAGCATTTGGCTTGGCATTAGTATCAATCCTAGAATCAAAGTGAAATATCATCTTGCCTACATTAAGCGCACCCACAGCCACGAAGTAGATTCTAGTGTTGTGCGGGGTGTTTGCCACAAGCACGACCCGCTCATTACGCACAAATAAATTGCTATTTTTGCGCAACGATGGGAAATTCACAGGCAAAAGCTCTCCGCCAAAATATCTAGCCTCCACGATCTCCATACCACAAGGCGCGTGATAGCGGTGATAATCGCGTGGGGAGAGATAGAGATTGACATAGCTAAAGCCATCTACCTCACCTTTTGGCGTGCCAAGAAACTCATCTACAGGATAGGACATTCCTTTAATCTGCAGGGCAAGATTCTCACAAACTATGCCTTGCTCTGTGATAAGGCTATCGCTTGGAGAGATGATAGACTCACTACTAGAATCCACTTCTCTCGCACGCTCTAGCTTTCTTGTAAAAAGTGCATTAAGCGTAGGATAGAAATCAACCGGAGCAAAATCACTCAAATCAATGCGGAAAATCCGCACATATACACGATTAACAATACGCTGAAACCACTTAGGAAACGCGCACGAAGCAAACTTACCAAAAAGCCTAGAGAGAGAGTTTGTATCCATACTTATCCTTTGCTAGATTCTAGATTAACGCTTATAAAAAGGCGATGATGGTTTTGATGGTTTTGGCTTAAGTGTATAGGTAGGATTTGGATTGATCTGTAAATCCTGCTTTAAGATACGATAATTATCGCAGCCTTGCTGCAATCCCGCATTGCAAGTATAGGCATAAAGATCAAGCGCGTAGCGTGTGTTTTGCGTAACACCAAGCCCCTTTTGGTATAGCACACCTAGATTATTACAGCTCTTCACATCAGCAGAATCACACGCCATTTTGAAGTATTTTGCCGCATAGGCATAGCTTAGTGGCACGCCCTCAAGCCCATTAGCATACATATATCCAAGATTAGCGCAGCCTTTAATATCCCCAGCATTGCAGGCGACATAGTTTAGATCCGCTTTAGAAAGTGCATTTTTGTTTTTGCCATAAATATTTTTGGTATTACTCATAAGCCCTAGGTTATAGCAGCCTAGATTGCTACCGCCATTACACGCGAGCTTATAATAACGAATCGCTTTGAAAAAATCTTTAGCGACCCCATCGCCATTGGCATACATAAAGCCCAAATTATTACAAGCAATCGCATCGCCACCTTGACAAGCAGTTATATAAAATTGCACTGCTAATTCTTTATCATCTTTGCTTGCATTGGTTTTTTCATTATAGAGCATAGCAAGATTGGTGCAAGAAGTAGGATCACCAGCAGAGCAACCCATCTCATAATATCTCTGTGCTTTTTGGAGATTGACATCAACACCCTTGCCTGTGGCATACATTGTCCCAAGTCCAAAGCAGCCAGATGGATTTCCGCCATCACAAGATTTCTTAAACAGCGCAAAAGCCGTTGCTACATCATTTTTCTTCATCGCATCCATTGCGGCTTTTAGCTGGGCGGTTGGAATATCTGGTGAAGTAAGCCTATCACTTAGGGGATATTGATGAGGCAAAAGATCGGCGTCTTTTGGTGTGAAATTGGTATTAAAGCTTGGGTCGCTTGGATCTAGTGGGATATTTTCATTGTTTAGGGCATTATCAGCGAGATTTGGATTCTGTGAGGGTGGGGGGAGATTGCTATCGTTGTATTGCGCACCATCTTGGGCTATGGCATCTCTATCAAGTCCGTAGGTAAATCGCCCTTCTTCATCGGCTGCATATAGTGCCGATAATGAGAAAAACACGCAGCCAAGCACCATAAACGCGCAACCTTTATATGCGTTAATAACACTAGTGAAACTCCATTTTTTTTCTACAATCCTTGTCATACTACACTCCATAAATCACTTTACTTCACAAAAACCTAGATATGCTAAAGCAAAAGACATTCCCAAAACAACAATACAGACAGCAAACAAAAATGAACCAACATAAAAAAATCAATAAACAAAAAAGGATAAGAAGAATCTAGTAAGTGGTGTCCTCGGCGGGATTCGAACCCACGACCTTACGATTAGGAATCGTACGCTCTATCCTGCTGAGCTACGGGGACAAACCCCATAGAATGGGGTAGTGAAAGTTATTTTTTCGCTACAAGATCTTTTAGGCTTTTGCCTGGTTTAAATTTTGGCACATATTTATCTTTTGTGCTATAAGTTTTATTGGTTCCTGGAACTTTACCAGACTTACCTTTTTGCATAACAGCTTCAAATTTACCAAAGCCGACAAGCTCAACACTTTTTTTCTTACTCAACGCTTTCTCTACTGCTGCGATAAACGCATTTACAGCGATTTCTGCATCTTTTTTGCTTGGAAGTTTTCCTGCATCTTTTACAAGATCGACAAATTCTGCTTTATTCATTGTGTCTCCTTAAGGTTGAAATATAAAGCGGATTTATTGTAGCTACTTTATGCCTTAAAATCAAGTATCCTGCGCTATTTTCATCATTTATGGCAACAAAATGTCAAAAGTGGATTCTAGGGGGATGGTGGATTCTAGGACTTTGGGACTAGAATCCACTTGTGCGATTTGAGCATTGGCGGTGTTTTTTAAAAAGTGGATTCTAGGAAATATGCTTTGTTTTTGTGGATTGCCACGCAAGGCTCGCAATGATGATAATAAAGGTGTTTTTCACACAAAACCTATTTACTTCAAAGTCGGTTTTACTGCAAAAGCCCATTTTACTTCAACACGATTCTAGGGATTGCGGTAGGGCTTTTGGAGTTTTTTGGGGATTTCTAAAGAAACTTCGCTTCGCTTGTTTTCAAGCCGCGCAAGGAGATAAGGCTCGAGTGTCTATCGCGTGAGCTAGGCGAAGAAATCCGCGATTCTAGCCCAAAAGACAATGCATAGCCGCATTGCCCGCCCAAGACTGAATCACTAGAGAAGTCGCCCACCACAAAGAAACTACAAATCTAATAGCCTTAAAACCTGCTGCTTATAGCACTCCAAATCCTTTTGCGAAGTAGCCTCAAAGCGCGTTACCAGCACAGGCGTGGTATTGCTCGCGCGCACCAAAGCCCAGCCATTGTCAAATATCACACGCACGCCATCAATAGTGATGATCTCTTGGATATGTGGAAAGTCTGCGGGTGGATTCTCCAAAGCTTTCTGCAATGCCGCAATTTGTCCAAACTTTTTCTCTTCTGTGGTGGCAATTTTTTCTTCATCAGTAGAGTAGAGCTTAGGTAGCGCATTGATGAATGATTCCATTTGCGCTGGAGTCATCTCAAGGAACAGCTCCAATGCCCGAAGAGCCGCATATAAGGCATCATCATAGCCAAAATACCTATCATTAAAAAATATATGCCCGCTCATTTCAGCCGCTAGGTGGGCATCTAGCTCCTTAAGCTTTGTCTTTAGATTGCTATGCCCAGTTTTATACATCACAGCCTTGCCTATGCGGTTTATCTCATCATACATCACTTGCGAGCATTTCACCTCGCCTATCACAACAGGGCTAGCAATATGCTTTGCCATATCTTTGGCAAACAAAATCGCCATTTCATCGCCTTTATAGTTGTGATTCTCACTCATCAATGCCACCCTATCAGCATCGCCATCAAAGGCTATGCCTATGGGGATTTGGCGTGATTTCATCGCAGCTTTTATATCGCGGAGATTTTTTTCTTCACTTGGATCTGGATGATGATTGGGGAATGTGCCATCTGGGACTTCAAATAAACTAATATGCTTGATATTTAGAGCTTTTAGCACCGGCTCCAAGCCAATTGCACCCACACCATTACCATAGTCAAACACCACTTCATAGGGAAAATCTTTAAGCCTACTAAAATGCTTGATAAAAAACGCTTGATACTGCCCTAGCATATCCACTTCTACGGCGGCTTTACTAGCTGGGACATAAGCGACATTACTACTAGCAATCTCCCTGCCTAGCTGCTGGATCTGCTCCCCATAGAAAGGCTTTTGAGAGATTGTGATTTTAAAGCCATTGTATTGCGGTGGGTTATGACTACCTGTAATCATTATTGAGCTTTTTAGATTCTGGTTTTGAAATGTCGCGAAATACGCCACAGGCGTGGGGATCATACCCATAAACACCACTTCTACCCCACTTAGCAAGATCCCATCTTTTAGCCACTCATACAAAATGGGCGAATGCGTGCGTGCATCATAGCCTATGGCGATACTTGTCTCACCAGCTTGTAGCACCCTTTTGCCAAGCCCAAAGCCAATGGCAAATACACTCTCTTTTGTGAGATTTTCTTCATAAATCCCACGAATGTCATACTCTCGAAATATACTCATATCCATACTACTCTCCTTTGTTGCTTATGTGCTTGTGATTATAAAAATATGTAGCAAACCAATAGCTACATTTAATTGCCTGAAGCATTAGAATCCACTTTAGCAGAATCTACCTGTATCGGCGGCTCCTTGCTTGATGATTTGGCTCGCTCTTGTAGTAGCTCTTTTGCCTGTGTGCAGAGTGTTTTCCACTCGTTTTGGTCCGCACTTTTAGCGCATTTGTCAAAATATTTCAACGCAGATGGCGCGTTATTTAACACATCATACAAGCTAGCGATACGATAGAGCAGCTGTGTAGAATCCACTTCCGTAAGCTTGGTGGATTCTAGCGGTAGCAAGAGTGCTAAGGCTTGATCATATCGCTTCAATTCTCGCAAGACATTAGCAAGTGCAAACTCTGCATAAGGGCTAAATTCATCGGTTTTAAATGCTTTTTGCAGCTCGATGATTTTGCTTGCATATACTTCTATGCTTGTCGGGTCTTTTTCATCGATTGCATAGCCCAAAAGTGTCGCATATACAGGGATTATGCGCTCATCTCTAGCAAAATGCTCCTGCAAAAATGGCAGAAGTTTTTTGGCTTCGTTTTTGGATTCTAGGGCTTGTAAAATCGCAAAAAGCGTGAAGGCAATATCATAATGACTCTTTTGGATTTTGGCGAGATTTAGCGCATCGCGCGCTGCAAGAGAGGCTTCTTTATATGCACCAAGCTTGTAGAGATTACTAGCGATGCGATAGAGCCAGAGCAAGCGCGTGCCTTGATCTTTGCTTGCTTCTGCCATACCGCTAGCAATCTGCTTGGCGATAGTATTTAGCCCTGCCTCATCGGCGCAATCAAACGCTACAAGCTTTTGAGCAGAGTCTAGATTATAAACAGAAGTTTGCATAATGTAGCCAATAGCCTCTTTGCAATTTTTTTGCGCGATGGCATCTTTAAGCAGTGCATCTAAAGCTTGCTGGCGATATGGGCTAGAATCTTCATCTTTATAGAGTGCGAAAACTTCTTGATATTTATGCTTTTGTAGCAGGATTTGGGCTGTAAGTTCCTTAGCCTTTGTGGCTTCTTGTGTGTTGGGGTATTTGCTGATGAGATACGCATAATGCTTAAGCTTCTCCTCATCGCCACCATCTATGGCAAACAAAATCGCATCATCTCTATCTTGCACGACTTTGGCTCTCTCTGGGTGGTCCTCGCCAAAGACTTGGATATATTGCTGATTTGCCTGATGGGCTTGCTCAAAATCTTGTGCCTGCTGATAATAATCCCCTAGCACAAACATCTTCTCTTCTTTGAAGTATATATCATCGCTATTGTCAGCTAAGTATTGTGTGAGAGTGGCAATCATTGGATAATCCTTGGCTTCAAGCAATGCGCTAGATAGCTCTTTGGTAATCTCGTCATTATCTAAGAAAAACTTTGGATAATTGGCTAGCACTTTATTGACGAGCTCTGTTGCATTTATGGAGTTTTGCTGCTCTAGCTCAAATATCGCCCACTCTATGGCAATCTCACTTGCACTTGGTATGTCTTTGGCATCGATATACGCTCTTTGGAAATAGATCCGCGCTTGCGTAGGGGCGTGAGTCTTGACAAGATTGGCAAGCTGCATTTGTGCCAATGGTGTAAATTTGGATTCTGGATATTCGCTACTAATGCGTTTGTAGTAATGCTCCGCTTCTGTTGGGATATTATCCTTTCTATATGCAGCGGCAAGGATATATAAAATCTCTGGCACATCTGGATCAGCAGCAAATATCCGCACCCATTCTAAAGCGGATTCTATCAAGACATCTTGCTCTTCAAGATCAAGCTTAGAGCTTGCGATAATGCGATCATAAGTGAGATCGCGGCGGAAGACAGAGTTTGGATTTTGCTGTAAGGCTTCATTGATCTCTGTGATTGCACCGATATAGTCTTTGCGCTCCATAGCAGTTTTGACCCGAGAGTAGATTTCAAAATCCTTATTTTTTGTCGCTTTTAGGGGTTTGTTGTCAGTATTTAGCTCGGGGATTGTTGGAGTCTGCTCGCCTAGAATTTTCACAGGGAAATGCAAGCCTTGCTTAAAATTCTCGTGAGAGAGAAAGGGTATAGTCTTTTTATACCCCACAATCTGCCATAGATGTGCGGTGGTGCTTGGATACTTATCGATACTAAAATCCTGCTTTGGGCTTTTAGGAATAGCAAAGAGCTTTTGCTGGTGTTTAGGATAAATATAGAGCCAAAAATCCCCATCTATCATCTTATAGGACACACGAAAAAAGCTATTTTCTAGCCCGGGGAATCCACGATCGGGTATGCGTGAAATCTTACACTCAATCGACACTGCCTTGCCATACGCATCTAGCACCTCACCACAAGTGAAAGCAGAGTCATTGCGCAAGGTCAGCACAGAAAAGTCCTCCCCTGCCTCCTTGCCAAAGGTTGTAGAAATCTCTAACGCACTTATCTGGATAGCACAAGCACACAGCAATAATCCCAAACGAGAGAAAAATAGCTTCACCAATCAATAAGCCCCGATCACATATTTTCCTATAAAATCAAGCAAAAACTGCACCATAAAAATACTAACACAACAAACAACCGCCATCAGCCAGACAACTAGCTTAGATACAGAAGTGGCATTATAGAAAAAGTCCGCTGCATTAGGAGCTTGCGTAGCTGGCAGAAACATCGCAATAACAGGGCGCAAATAATACACCACCGCGATGGCACTATTTATCATCATAATAAGCCCTAGATACACATAATCCGCACTAAAGGCACTCATCACCACCGCCACTTTTCCAAAAAACAGCCCAAATGGCGGAATCCCAGCAAGCGAGATGAAAAACACCCCAGCAAGCACCGCATAAGAAGGCAGCACGCGCACCAAGCCGCTAAAATGCCGATACTCATAAGTATCGCTTGATGTATTGCGCACAAACCACAATAGCCCAAATGCCCCGACATTACTAAATACAAACAAAAACCAATACAAATACAGCGCACTAAGGCTCATTTGCGTATTGATAAGAATACAAGCAAGCACAAATCCAGAATGCGCAATAGAGCTAAAAGCAAGCATTCTTTTTATATCTTTTTGCACAAGGGCTGCGATATTTGGCAAAGTGATTGAAAGCACCACAAGCACATAGAGTGTATTATGCACCCATAAGGCACTACTTTGGATAAACATACTAAACACATTGATAGCCACAGCAAAGGCAGCGATCTTTGGGATAATAGACACGACTCCAGCGACAATGGCATTTGAGCCTTGATAAATATCAGGCATCCACGAGTGAAATGGCACGGCAGAAGTCTTAAACCCAAGCGCACCAATCATAAACACAACCCCAAGCAAAATAGCAGATGCAGAAATATAGTTGCCAGATAGGATTGCAAATTCAAGCGCATTAAGATCAAAGTTCGCACTAGCAAAATACCAACACAACGCCCCCATAATAAAAAATACGCTAGCAAGCACACTAAAGACAAAATACTTTATCCCAGCCTCTATGGCTCTAGATGTGCCGCTTAAGGCGATGAGTGCCACTAAAGACAATGAACCAATCTCAAGCCCAAGCAAAATGATAAGCAAATGCCGACTTGATACCATAATGTCAAACCCAGCAATCATTAGCAAGTATAAAGGATAAAACTCCCCTACCCTAGTAGCATAATCAGCCTTTTCTTGCTTCGTGAAAAAAAGCACGATAAACACAAGCGCGGCAAACTCCATTGTTACTTGCGATAGGATTGTTATGCCGTTAATATGAATAAGTGAGAAAAACGAGCTACCCACATCAAGCTGCAAGCTACAAAGCACGCTTAAAGCTAAAAACACAGCACATAGCGCGACATTTACTCCGCGAAACGCTCTGTCAAAAACTCGCACAAACACATTAGCAAGCAATAAGATCAATGCCCCTATAATAAGCACAAGACTTGGCAAAATCGCGCCTAATGACAACTCAGCAAAATCTAAAGGAGGTAAAAAGTTCATCGCGCTTCTCCAGAAAAAAGTAAATCAGCTTGAGTGGCAGAGCTAGATTCTATACTAGAATCCACTTTGGCAAAATCTAGTTCCCCTACGCTATCACTACTTACAATACTTGAAGATTTTATGCGCTCAAGTGTGCGCTCCTGCTTGGATTCAAGCGTAGTAAGCAATGTCTTTGTCGCGCTATTTTGCGCACGCATAGACATTGTCTCTAGCATTGGCTTAACCCCAGAATCTATAAGCGTTAGCAATGGCTTAGGATAGACTCCAAGCACGATAACACAAGCAGAAAATAGCCCTAACACGAGCTTTTCTCGCACATCAACATCGCTAAACTTCGCTAGCTTTTGCTCTTCATCTGCTTTGCCAAAAAAAAGCCTTTTATACAAGCTAAGCATATATGCAGCCGATAAAATAATAGTTAGCCCCCCAAGAAGCGCAATAAGTGGATAAGTCGCAAATATGCCAAGCAAGCTTAAAAACTCCCCTACAAAGCCTATGGTCAAAGGGAGCCCAACATTTGCCATCGTGGCAAGCCCAAATATCGCGCAAAAAATCGGCGCAACCGCAGCCACACCTTTCACAGAATCTATCTGCATTGATCCTGTGCGCTTGGCAAATGCACCAACCAACATAAACAGCATAGCCCCCACAATGCCGTGCGCAAACATCATAAACACCGCACCAGAAATCCCAATAAGCGTGAAAGAAAATACCCCAAGCACCACGACACCCATATGCGAGATAGAGCTATAAGCGATCACTTGCTTCATATCTGTTTGCGCGTAAGCAAGCATTGCCCCATAGATAATCATAATAAGCCCAAGCACCAAAATCCACAAGCTAAGCTCAATGCTCGCATCTGGGAAGAGTGGGAGACAAAACCGCACAAGCGCATAAGTCCCCATTTTTAGCAGTAGCGCGGAGAGCACCACAGAGCCAAGTGTGGGGGCATTGCCATAGGCTTTAGGAAGCCACGCGTGGAATGGGATAATGGGGATCTTTACCGCAATGGCGATAAAAAACGCTAGAAAGAGCCAGAGCTGATAGCTCGGTGGCAATGGCATAGAGAGCCAATCAGCCAACTCAAAGCTAAAATGCTTGAAATGCAAGAAAAACAAAAATCCATAATACAAAATCCCCACAAGCATAATCAATGAAGCAAAAAATGTATAAAGAAAAAATTGCAACGCAGCTTTGATCTTATCGCCGCTACCCCACACGCCAATCATATAGAGAATCGGCAGTAAAGATAGCTCCCAAAACACATAAAACAGCACGAGATTTTGCGCACTAAAAACCCCCATAAGAATGGATTCTAGCAATAGCAAGCACGCGACAAAATGGCTAGCAGGTGTTTTGCCGTGTAAAAACATCACACTAAGCAATATCACAATAGCATTAAGCAAAATCAATGTAAGCGAAACCCCATCAATCCCAATATGATAGCTAATCCCAAAAGCAGGAATTAAAGCAAACATATTTTCAAACTGCAAGCTAGGATTGCTACTATCAAAATACCCACACAGCACCGCCACTAGCACAAGCTCGATCATCGCACAACTTACACCAAAAAACTTCGCCCCCCTATCATCTAAGGCAAACACAACAAGCCCAGCCATAAATGGGAAGAAGATAACAATACTTAATAAATACTCCATAGCCTACCTCACAAAGACTAATTGACTTACTAGCAAACTAAGCAGCAAAAGCAAAACACCAAAGACCATAAGTCGTAGCACACTGCTTATATTGCCATTTTGCAAGTATGCACACATCGCAGAAAGCCACATCATCACCTTGCCCACTGCTTGCATACTTTTATCAAACACCAATATCTCAATCTTCTGCCACAGCACACGACATAGCACGCCAAAAGCTTTAGAAAATAGCAATTCATAAAGCTTTGGTATGTAGTATTGCTGCGACAAAAGCGTGTAGAAAAAGTTGCGACTTGGAGTATAGGTGAAGTTTTTGTATTTAAAAAACGCCACAATAATCCCCAAGCAAGAAGCCCCAAGCGCAATCCCAGCTAGAGACTCTGCGCTCAAGTGTCCGTGGGGCATTTCAAACACTGCAATATACTTCAACGCCGATATAATAGGATCATAAAATACCCCAGCCACAATAGCAAGCACCGCTAAAGGGAGTATTGCATAGAGCATAAGCGGGCGTGCTTCGTGTGGATGATCAATCGCGTATGCCTCGCTAGATTTTGGCGAGAAAAACACAAGCATAAATAAACGGAAGCTATAAAATGCTGTCAAAAACGCCCCGAACACAAGCAATCCCCATAAAACTTTATACTCTGTATTAAAGCTAAATTCCAGAATCAAATCTTTAGAAAAATACCCAGCAAATGGCGGTATCCCACACAAAGCAAGATTACCAATAAGCATAAAGATCATTGTATATTTCAATGGACGCGCAAGCCTCCCCATACGCGTAATATCAAGCCCATCGTGCATAGCGTGCATTACATTCCCAGCCCCAAGGAATAAGAGTGATTTAAAAAACGCGTGGGTAAAAAGATGAAAAAGAGCGATCCAATATGCCCCAAGCCCAGCTGCTACAAACATATACCCAAGCTGTGAGAGCGTAGAGTAGGCGATAATGCGCTTTAAATCCCTATTGACAAGAGCCATAGAAGCAGCAAATAGCGCAACAAACGCGCCAAGATAAGCGATCGCTTCGCCAATATGTGGGATTTCCATATAGATAGGGTGAGCCCGCACAATGAGATAAACACCAGCTGTTACCATTGTAGCTGCGTGGATAAGTGCTGATACAGGTGTGGGTCCCTCCATCGCATTTGCCAGCCAAGTATGCAAAGGAAACTGCGCGGATTTCCCCATCGCACCGATAAAAAGCAAAATCCCAGCCCAGCTAAGAATGCTTGAAGAAAGCTGCATTTCATCACCGCATATAGCAGAAAAAATCTCTTGAAAATTGAGTGTCCCAAAGCTCCAAAAAAGCAGAAAAATCCCAAGCAACATACCCAAATCCGCGATGCGATTGCTAATAAATGCCTCCATAGCAGCGAAATTCGCACTATGCTTGTGATACCAGAATCCAATAAGCAAATAAGAGCAGACTCCTACCCCTTCCCAGCCGACAAATAGTCCCAAGAAATTATCACTTAGCACTAAAAACATCATAGAAAACACAAACCCACTAAGGAAGCTAAAATAGCGGTTGAAGCCTTCATCATCGTGCATATAGCCAATAGAGTAAATATGCACAAGCAGCGATACAAGAGAGATGACAACAATCATCACCGCAGTAATCATATCTAGGCTAAAGCCAAAATCTACTGCAAAACTCCCGCTTACAATCCAATCAAAAAGCGACACAGAAAAGCTAACCCCTTGCAATACGCTAAACCCAAGCACGACACTTGCAAAAAACGAAAGCAAAATACAAAAGCTATTAAACCAGCCGACACCCACGATCTTGCCTCTAGTGCCAAGCACGCCAGCTACAATCGTGCCGAGCAATGGCGCAAACAACACCACAAAAAGCAAACAGGCAAATGTGCCAATATCTATAGAATCCACCCAGCCCATTTTCTATCCTTTCATTGTGCAAAGCGTATCAATATCAAGACTCTTATGCTTGCGATACCACAATAGCACAAGCCCCAATCCCACTGCCACTTCGCTAGCTGCAAGCGCGATGATAAAAAGAGCAAACATCTGCCCACCCATATCATTAAACGCCACACCAACTGCCACAAGTGCGATATTTATGGCATTTAGCATAATCTCGCTTGAGAGAAAGAGCATTAAAATATTTTTTCTACGAAGCATTCCAAACAACCCAATAGCAAACAGCACAATAGAGAGCAGCAAAAAATCATACACACTGACATAGGGGCTTAATTGCATAGTAATCGTAGTAGTCATAGAGAATCCCCTTGCTTAAAAGATGGTTTAAAAGATGAGATGTCTGCCACTTCAGATGCTTCATCTTGTGCTTCATTGCGCCCTTTAATGCCAAGCGCGATCCCAGCAATAAGCGCGACTAAAAGTAGCACACCAGCTATCTCAAACGCAATGAGATAGTGCCCAAATAGCATTTTACCCACGGTAAAAGTATTAGGCTCACCTGTGATAATTTGCATATCTCTTTCTACGGCTACTTGCTGCGACTCATAAAGCATTGGCGAGACAAAAAGCGCGACCAAAAGCAGTGCCACACACACAATCATAACACTAAGCCACAGATCCCCTTTATGTCGCTCTCTAATCTCACTCATCGTATCCACAAACATCAGCCCAAAGGCATACATAACAATCACTGCTCCCGTATAAACAGCAATTTGCACCACGCCCAAAAACTCTGCCCCCAAAAGAAAAAAGAAGCTTGAGATAAAGATCATACCACTTACAAGAGCCGTGAGCGCGTAGAGTATGTTTCTTGTGCTAACGACAACAAGAAATGCCACGATACTCAACACCATAAAAAAATAAAATGCAATCGCTTCAAACATTACACCTCTCCTTGCTTGGAGTTTTGCGACTTCTCCTCTGTTTCTGCACTAGAATCCACTTTTTCAAAAGTGGATTCTAGTGATATAGGCTTATCCCACGCAATGGGCGTTGGCACAAGCCTAGAGTCCGCATCCACACTCACACTCCCAAAGCCAGCAAACTCTAGCTGTGTATGTGTTTTAGCCTCATCAATAGGGCGCAAAAGCTCGTGCTTCCCAGCATATTGCGCGCGCGCTAAACTTGCATTTTCAAAGCGATCTCCCATAACAATGGCAAGCTCAGGGCACACTTCAGCACACAATCCGCAGTAAATACACCGCCCAAGATTTATGGTATAGGAGTCGATTTTTTTGCGTTTATCATCGCCTTTATGTGTGATGATGCGGATACAATTACTCGTGCAAATTTTCTCACAAAGCCCACAGCCAATGCAGCGTTCATTTCCGGATTCTAGGAGTCTTTGCAGGCTATGCACAGCACGATACCTGGGCGATAGCGGGATATACTCTTTAGGATAATGTATAGTAACCTTTTTAGAAAAAAACTCCTTTAAAGTAAGAGCTAGTCCTTTAAACAAATCTAGCCCACAAGTCATCTTCACACTTTTGCAAAAATGCTCATAAGTAGTCTTTG
This sequence comes from Helicobacter canis, assembly GCF_900451095.1. Taxonomy (NCBI): domain Bacteria; kingdom Pseudomonadati; phylum Campylobacterota; class Epsilonproteobacteria; order Campylobacterales; family Helicobacteraceae; genus Helicobacter; species Helicobacter canis. The sequence continues at coordinate 1,705,610 of NZ_UGHV01000001.1, forward strand.
GCTCTTTGCGCTTAGGGATAGGGGTATAATTTTTCATTGCATTCTCCTAGAGCAAAATCACAACGCTTGTGATAAGCAAATTGATAATCGCTAAAGGCATAAGCACCTTCCAGCACATACTCATCAACTGATCTGGGCGGATATGTGGGAAAGTCGCCCTAACCCACATCGCCAAGAAGACAAAAAAGCACACCTTTAGGATAATGGCAATCCCACCGGGGATAAACCACAGCGGCTGATACCCACCACAAAAGATAAGAGCTATCACAAAGCCAAAGGCAAAGAGATGGGCGTATTCTGCTAAGAAGAACATCCCCCATTTTAGCCCGCTATACTCCGTGCAAAATCCAGCCACAATCTCCGCTTCGTGCTCAAGCAAGTCAAAAGGTGTGCGATTTAGCTCAGCATAGCTAGCCACAAGGAAGAGAATAAAGGCTAAGGGCTGCTTGAATAACAACCAATCAAACACTCCCCCTGCTTGATAATCATTCATAGCTACAAGCGATAGTGAGCCTACAAGCATAAGTGGAGGCAAAATACTAAGCGTGGAGACCACCTCAAAGCTTAAAAGCTGGATACACGCACGCACAGCCCCCAGCAAGGAGAATTTAGAATTTGAAGAAAGCCCAGCAAGCAGCGGCGCGTAAATCCCCACTGCCCCAACTGCTAGGAAAAAGAGTAGCCCTACATTGATGTCTGAAATGATAGGCTGTATGGTCCTACCAAATATCTCAAACTCGCCAAAAAATGGTATCGGTGCCATCGCGACAAATGCACTCATCATCGCAATCACTGGAGCTAGCATAAAAATAAGCTTATTAGCATTCTGGGGGCAGACATCTTCTTTGGTAAATAGCTTAATCGCATCAGCTAGAAACTGCAAAAGCCCAAATGGACCCACATAGCAAGGACCAAGCCTGCGCTGGAAATAGCCCAAAACTTTGCGCTCTAAATATGTCCCAAACCCCCCTAAAAACGAGAATACAAGCACAACAACCAAAATCTTTATACAAGTTTCGATGATAAACTCACTCATACTCTACTCCTTTATGGCTTTAGCGCACTCAACAGATACATAGGTATTTGTATCCCAATTTTTTGCGATATTTGGGCTAATGAGCCATATATCCTGACTCATCGCATAGTCAATATACACTGCGCCTGTAATGTCCTGCTGTGTATTTGGCTTGCGTAGCGTGATTTGCTCTCCTTCAGCAAGCCCTAGCCTATCCAAATGTGCCTTAGAAGTGTAGAATCCATCTTTTTGCTGCATATTGCTATCTAGCACATTTTGGATACTAAAGAGATTTTGCGGATAAGTGATGAAGGCATTAAAGTCTAGAGATTTTGCCTGCTCTATCGCAAAGGCTGGCGCAAGCTCACCGCTTAGCAATGGCATAAGCACATAGCCTCTTTTATCAATCCCACCTTGTGTGTAGTAGTTTGCTATGCTGGCAAGCTCTTTTGGCGCATAGCCCTTGCTTTGTGGTAGTGCCTTTGTATAGTCGCTTAGCTCTGTGTAGGTAGAAAAATAATCAAGCAATGCACTATCAAGCAACATACCTGCGCGATCTTGCGTGCGTGTCATAGATTGTAGCTCTTTTTTATGGTGCGCTACCTCTAGCCTAGATGTGTTATACCCATACAAAATACTTGCCAAATCATCGCCTTGATACTCGCGCACCTTTGCTAGAGGTAGCAAGCGATTTTCAAAATTCGTCATACTGCCTAGCATTTGCTGGTGGCTTGGTAGCACTACTTCAGGCTTTTTCACAAGCACTTCACCATCACTGCTCCACGCACAATCCCACACCACATCGCCTTGTGTGCGCACGCCGATCACAAATTCATCACCCAAACTAGATTCTAGGCTAGAATCTCGCGCGACACTAGAATCCACTTCTAAAAGCTCGCCACAGATTCTAGCGATCCCAGCCGTATTGCTACCAAGCGGGATCACATACACCCTAGCCCCACATTTTTCTAAAATCTGCAGCCCCGCTACCATCGCGCTATTTTCACGCAAGGCACAAAGCATAGCCTCCTCACCGATGATTACACTCATCTGTGATAAATCCACGCCAGCTAGCTCGCTAAGCTTACTGCTCTCTATCCCTGCTTCTTGCAATGCCGCATAGACAGGTGTGCTAGGCTGCGCCTCGCTAGAATCCACTTTTTCACTAGAATCCACTTTGACTTCTGCCTGCTTGCTTGCTTCAATCACTCTAAGCAAGCCATCCAGCATTGCCCCTAACTCCTTAGCCTGCGGACTTTGGGCGATCGCCTTTTCAAGTGTGCCTTTCATCGCCATAAGCAACGCCCCAAGTGCCATTTCATCAGCCCCGGGATTATAAGGCATATGCACCACAGAGCGAGAAAATGACGCTAAAAGTGTGTCGGCGATTGGGTGGAGATAGTAGAGCTTAACGCCCTTTTTGGTGCGGATTGTGTTGTTGATAGCATATTGCAAAAGTGGGGCTTGCAAGCGCACAGGCGCACCTAGCGCGACTATCGTGCTAGAATCTTTCAGGTCTTGCAAAGTATGATCTAAGCGCAAATAAGGCAAAAACTTCTGGTATGCCCGCGCACTCTCGTTATAGAGCTTTATGCCAAAATGCGCACTAAAAATGCTTGCAATCATCGCTTCTTCATTGGTGATAGAGCTACCAAGCCGCATAGCACTAGCCTTGCCAAGATGAGTGAAGGGATTGCTTATAGGATTATCAAAAGTGGATTCTAGACTAGAATCCACTTTTGGCACAGCCCCAGCAGATACGACAGAAAATCCAAACCGCCCTGCCCCACAGATTGGCGCGAAGTGGAAGTCATTGCTCACGCGATAAATCTTCTTCTCCCCTAGGGTATTATGATGTCTTGTCTCATAAGTGATATGACAGCCCATAGAGCAGTAATGGCAGGTGCTATTAGTCTTTTTCAACTCCCACGCATTAGCAGTATAGCTAAAGTCCTTATAAGTAAGCGCACCCACAGGACACACAGCAATACACTCCCCACAATCCACACAAGGTGTATCGCTCACAAATTCTATCAAAGACTTTTGCTTCTTACTCCACACGCTATAAGGGTCTTTTAACATAGAGTCTTTATAGCTATCAGGGGCGTGTAAATCTGCTTTCCCAGCCTTAAGCTTGGCTTCACCGATATTGTCCTTACAAGTGGTTACACATCGCTCGCACACAATGCAAAGATTAGGATCATAGAGTGCTTGCGCCCACGATTTCTCGTGCTTCTCATCATCAGCTAGGGCATAGTCTTGGTGGGCTACTTTGGTATAGAGCGTTAGATTTTGCAGCTCACATTCCCCACTTTTGTCGCACACGCCACATTCTAGCGGGTGATTGACATCATAAGTTTGCATAATCATCTGCCGCTCTTGTTGAAGCTGCTTAGTTTGCGTAAATATCTCTAGCCCATCTTTTGCCTTGGTGTTGCAAGTATAAACACGCTTGCCATCGCCTGTCTCAGCCATACACATCTTGCAGGCAAGCGTAGGTGAGCAGCCACCTAGATAGCAAATCGTAGGGATAAAAATGTCATTTTTCCTAGCGACATCGACGATTGTTTCACCCTCTTCACAGATAATTGGACGCTTATCAATCATAATTGTAACTTTAGCCATTATAGCCCCCATTTCGCGCAAATCGCGCCTTGATAAAAGGATAAATCTTTGCTCCTCGCCAGCCTTTAAGCACAGCAGTAGCACCTTGCAGATAGCTCACTTGCTGAGCCACACACTCCACTTGAGTAGAATCCACAAGCAAGCGCACCTGCTCTTTATCCTGCAAATGCGCTAAACGCAAAAATGCCGGCGTGGCATATAACACCGGCTGTGCTAAATCTCGCCCATCAAGCAAGCTAAGATACACAAGCGCGCCATTGGATTCTGGCAGCTCTTCAAGGGCGTGCAAGATAGGTGCAAACGCCCTAGAATCCACATTTTTATCATAGGCTAGCATACGCAAGCCCACATCACTCGCACAGAGCATATCAATCGCACAATATGTGCCAATCATCGCAAGCAGCTTGTGGATAAGCGGAGCAAAAGCATGCCGCCTAAAGCTCTCCCCCACGATAATCATCGGCGATTTCGCCTGCTGCACACTGCACACTATCTCTGCTAGCTCCTCTTCAGCAAGAGCGGATTCTGCGGCGATATGCCCTAAATCTAGGCTATCAAAAAACTCCCGAACCTGAATAGGCAGCTTTGCCTGAGCGATGAGCGACTGACACAGCAGTGCTGCCACCCCAAGCTCTGCCCCCACCTCATAGCGATACTGCCGCATATCCCCCACCCTAGAATCCACAAAAGGATGCAGCCCTATCACAGCACAAACAATATCTAGCCCCTCCACTAGCTCCCCAAACTCAAACGCCCCCACCCCAAGCACCAGCACAACATCACTCTGTCTAAGGAGCTGAGACACACCCGTATCCTGCTCTATGATTGCAGGATTTCGCATAGCTTGTGTGCTAGGAGTGGCACCCAGCCTTGCTATCTCGCTTTTTGACACAGCGTGTGTAGCATTACTCATCGCCTGCCTTTGCGCTCTCTTGCGTAGGTGATTGTGGCTCCAAAGTGGATTCTAGTCTAGATTGCGGATGGCTTTTGCGCACTACAAGTGTCCAATCGCGATGATTAAATCGCACAGAATTCATCACTTCATAGCCCTTAGAGCTGACAAACTCAGCACTCTTAGCGACATTAGAAAAATCATCAACTTCAAAGAGAAATATCCCCACCTCTCCTTGAGTGAGTTGCGTATCGATCAGCTCTCCCATACGCGCGTAAAAATCATTATGCAAATGCCGCAAGTCAAATCGCTTCATTATCTATCTCCCCTTTGCTTTGTGTTTGTGCAAGAGATTGCAAGCTCATCGATCCACCTCTCCAAAAATCGCATTACACGAGCCTACAATCGTAACAATATCGGCGATATACGCGCCTGTAAGCATCTCTTGCAAAATCGCTGTATGCGCGAAGCTTGGGGTTTTGATTTTCATTCTCTGTGGGTATGCCTCCCCAAGTGAATGGATAAAAAATCCAAGCTCACCGCGCGGAGACTCTGTGGGGGCATAGACCTCACCTTTTGGCGGACGCATACCTTGCGTAACTAGCACAAAATGCTGCATAAGCGAGTAATTTTGCGTCATAATCTCTTCTTTTGGCGCGGAGATATACTCTGGAGCGCGTGCCATAAGCTCATCGCCCGTGCTAGTAGCATTGCTACTTGGATAAAGCGCGATAAGCTGGCGCAGTAGCTTAATGGACTCTCTAATCTCAAGCATATAGAGTCGGTAGCGATCATAGCTATCACCATAATGCCCAGTAGGCACGGCAAAGTCTAGTTCATTATAAAGCTCATAGGGCTCTTCTTTGCGAATATCATAGGCAATGCCCGTAGCACGCAGCATAATCCCACTAAGCCCCCACGACTTTGCCATCTCTTGAGAGATCGCCCCCACGCCTTCAAGGCGCATTCTCCAAATGCGATTTTCATCAAGCAAGCCTTCAAACAAATCCACACTTTTGCTTGCTTCTTGTAAAAACTGCTCCAAATTCTCCAGCCAGCCACTTGGGAAGTCTAGCGGCACACCGCCTATGCGAATGGCATTATGCGTAAGTCTAGCCCCGCAATAATCCTCTATCAAATCCAGCCCATACTCACGCGTCTTAAACGCGTATAAAAACATCGATAGCGCGCCCACATCCATAGCATGCACCGCGATGAAAAAGATATGCGAGATAATGCGATTTAGCTCTAAAAGTGTCGTGCGTATCACTTGGGCTTTGCGCGGGGCTTGTATGCCAAGCAGTCGCTCTACTCCAAGCGCAAAGGCATAGTTATTGCCAATAGCAGAAATATAATCAAGCCTATCTGTGGTAGGCATAAACTCATTGTAAATCATATTTTCTGCAAGCTTTTCTATACCCCTATGCAAGTAGCCAATCTCTGGAGTAGCTCTTTTAACCCTTTCACCATCTAGCTCTAGGACCAAGCGCAACTGCCCGTGTGTCGATGGGTGCTGTGGTCCAAAGTTTAACACCATCGTATTGTCATCGCGCTCGAAATGTATATTTTCAAACTGCGGTTTTAAGCGTGTATAGTTTTGTCCCATTATTTCCTTCTTTCAAGCCGAGTTTTTTTCGCCCTAGCAATATCTTTGACAAAAAGAGCTTTAGAAGCTTCCATATATAGCCCTTCACCCTCCTCCCCAATGGCATCAAGCTTAGAGAAGCTACGCGCATCACTAGAATCCACTTTCGCGCTATCGCGCTGCTCTGCCCCCACCACTTCTCTATACTCCTTGCCAAAGATTTTATCAATCTCATACCACGCCGCAAACTCATCGCCCTGCAAAGGATATGATCGGCGCAGTGGGTGTCCTACCCAATCCTTTGGCATAAGCAGGCGCGTAAGATTTGGGTGGTTGATAAACTTTATCCCAAGCATATCATACGCCTCTCGCTCACTCCACAAAGCAAGAGAAAAAATAGAAGAGATAGAATCTATCTGTTCATTTTCACCAAGATAGCACCTTATCCGCACACGCCGCTTATCGCTAAAGCTCTCTTTCACAGAATGAAGCTGATAAAACATCTCAAAGCGATTATCTTTAGCTAGCATATCTACCGCACTCATTTCACTAAGCACTTCATAGCCTAGATATTTAAGCTTTCTCATCACGCCTACAATATCATCTTTACACACCCAAAACACCGCGATCCCAAGCTCGATATATGCCCTATCGATAGCAAATTCATAGGCAAGGTGATTGTAGATCACTTCCCACGCGCTTCCTTGTATGTGGGATTTTGGTGTCTCAAGTGGTTGATAGAATCTAGGCGTATGTGTAGCTTTTCTTTGCACATCGATGTGAGAGGTGCTAGACTTAGATGAAGTGGAGCTAGGCAAAAGATAGCCACCAAGCTGCCCACTATCTCTCGTGTCGTGCTGCTTTTCTTGATCTTGTGGCATACTCTCTCCTTAGCTTATGTTATAGCACGCGTTTGGTCTTTGGCGGCAATGCTTTGCTAGAGCGGATTTTACGCTGCAAGACTAAAAGCGCGTATTGCAAAGTCTCTGGGCGTGGTGCGCAACCGGGCAAATACACATCCACAGGGATAATCCTATCTACGCCCTGCACGGTAGAGTAGGTATTAAACATACCGCCCGTGTTTGCGCAACTCCCCATAGAAATCACCCATTTTGGCTCGGGCATTTGGTCATAGAGTCGGCGCGTGAATTCTGCGTGCTTTTTTGTGAGTGTGCCGGCGATAATCATCACATCACTCTGTCTAGGTGAAGCGCGGAAAATTGTCCCAAAGCGATCAAAATCAAAGCGGCTTCCACCTGTCGCCATCATCTCTATCGCACAACACGCAAGCCCATAAGTCATAGGCCAGAGTGAATTACTCCGCCCCCAATTAAGCAGCTTATCAAGTGTCCCAAGTGCGACAGGCACGCCCATAGCTTGCAAATCTCTTACTCCATATTCTGCCATCGCAATGCCCCTTTCTTCCACGCATAAATTAGCCCTATCACAAGTAGTAGCACAAAGCTTAGCATTTCAATAAACACAAATAGCCCCGCCCCACTTGCGACAAAGCTCTTATACACCACAGCCCAAGGGATCATAAACACCACTTCAATATCAAATAGCACAAACAAAAGCGCGATGATGAAAAAATGGTGAGAAATCTTTGCTGGCTGCTTGATAGGCACAGGTCCGCACTCATAAGGAGCCATTTTGAGCTTTTCATTGCTTTTTTTGGCAAGCTTGCGTGAGATAAATCGCTGGATTTTAAGTGTGTAATTAAATGCAATAAAACTCAAGACAAATAAAACAAACACCCCAAAATACGCGTGATCAACAAATGCCGATGAGACTTGCGCAGCGATAAGCTCTTGCGCTTGTGTGAGTGTCCCGGGATCTGCAGAATCTATGGTAGGCATATACAACTCCATACAATAAGTTCAAGAATGCTAATGCGCTAAGCTAGTAAGATAAATGCGATTGTAAAATGAAAAAGTTTAATAGAATCTTAACTTTTATAATTCTGTCTTTATGCTAGATTATTTCAAAAGTGGATTCTAGTTTTAGGATTTAGCTTTTCCTAGAATCCACTTTTGCGCATAACGCCATTTTTCTTGTCATATTGAGGGCGAAATATCTCTTGTTATTGCGAGAAAATCCGCAAGGATTTTTGTGGCAATCCACTCTCCCCACTAGAATCCACTTTTTCACAAAGCCCATTTTACTCCACAAAGTCTGTTTTACTTCAACACGATTCTAAGCATTGCGGTGGGGCTGTGGCTGTTTTACACGATTTTTAGGGTAGGAGTTACCTAAATCGGTAATGACTGCCCTAAAAATCGTGTAATCAACCGCATCGCTCGCCCAAGACTGAATCGCTTGAAAAAGTGGATTCTAGGGGCGGCGCTACAATACCTCTGCACGCCCATTACGCACGACCACTAGATCTTCTATCCTAACGCCATAAAGATTTGGCAAGTAAATGCCCGGCTCAATAGAAAACACCATACCATCTTCAATAATCATCGAGCTTTTTGCAGAAATCCTAGGCAGCTCGTGTATATCAAGCCCTATGCCGTGTCCTGTGCTATGGGAAAAATACTTCCCAAACCCAGCCTTATCAATCACTTCTCGCGCTAGGGCGTCAATGTGCTTACCACTCATTCCCGCGCGTAGATTGGTGATGGCACTCTCTTGGGCTTTGCGCACGGTGTCATAGATTTTTTGCAGCTTTGTATCGCGAAATTTTTGCTTTTTACTAAAGTGGATTCTACCTTGTGTGAAGCAAGCAGTCCTTGTGCGATCCGAGCAGTAGCGTTTATACTTAATCCCCGCATCAAAAAGCAGCAAATCCCCATCGCTTAGGCGATCTTGGCAGGGCAGAGCGTGGGGCTTGGCGGCATTGGCGTTAATGCTAAGGATTGGATTAAAGCTTAGAGTATAGCTACCATCTTGCTCCAAAGCTTGGCGCGCTAGGGCGTGGAGATACAGCTCCGTGGGATTATCAAGCCTTTCTATCATTGTGGCAAAGTGTTTATATGCCTTTTTATTAAGCTTTTGGGATTTGGCGATTAGGGCGACTTGCTCATCGGTCTTGATGATTCTAAGCTGCTGGTGGAAGTTTGGCAGTGGCTCTAGGCGGCATTTTGGGAGCTTTGCAAGCAGAGTTTGATACTCCTGCACACACACTTGCAACGGATCAAAAGATAGTGTGCTTACGCGCTCTTTTTTCAAAGTAGCAATCATAGATTCTAGCAGATTAGCACTCTCTACCAGTGTCGTGCCGCGTGCTAGATACTCTTTAGCTTCAGTGGTGTAGCGAGAGTCTGTGAAAAAGATCTTCCTAGAATCTAGCACAAGTAAAATCGCGTGATCACAGCTATATCCACACTCAAAATACTGCGCACTCTCATCAGCGGTGAAAAACGCGTGCGGACGCGCTAGGGGTGTAAAATGCTTGCTTGAAGACATTATTTAGCTTGCGCGTTGGCGGCTTGGGGATTTTGAGCTTTAAAGGCTTGGACTTCGCTGATGATTTGTATAAGTGAGATAAGCCCGATGTGGTAGCCATACGCGCCAAAGCCCGTGATGACACCCGCACACACCGCGCCGGTATAGCTCTTTTGCCGGAAGTCTTCACGCGCAAAGATATTGCTAATATGCACTTCTACCACAGGCACACCACACGCCATAATCGCATCAGCAAGCGCGATAGAAGTGTGCGAGTAAGCAGCAGGGTTGATAAGCACGCCATCATATTCTCCGCCGACACACTCTTGCAGCTTATCGATCATCTCGCCCTCAAAATTACTTTGGAAAAACTCTAAAGAAATGTTGCTTTGCTTGGCAAATGTGCGCATATTGTCGTGGATTTGCTCTAAAGTAAGTGGTCCATAGATCCTAGGGTCTCTATGCCCTAGTAGGTTTAGGTTTGGTCCTTGTATGACTAGAATCTTCATCATTTATCCTTTCTATTTCGCATTGCAAGCGCGCATTGTAGCAGATACACACAAATATACAAACACTATCCTATGCTATAATCCACCCCACACTACCCCACTACAAAGGATCACAATGCAATCACTAAAATCTCTCATAAAATCCATTCTCCCAAAGCCAGAATCCAGCTCTTTAGCGATGATTCTCTACAAAGGCTATGGCTTCATCTCACGCAAGAAAATGACCAAAGCCGAGCTAGAAAATGACCGCGCCAGCTACATCGCGCAAAATACTGATACGCGATTTGCTATAAGCAGAGAGTTTGACTACATCTGTCGCGCTGATAAATACGCCAACAACGGCGCAGGCATAGAATCTAATAGCGATTATTTTATCCAAGATATTTGGGGCGCACGCAAGGTTACAGCTACAAAGCCTGCACGCCACTATGATGTAGGCTCATCAGTCGCAGGCTTTATCGCCCACCTCTTAGGAGCTAATCAGCCCACCACTCTAATCGACATCCGCCCCTTGCCTAGCCTAAACACAAGCTTTCTAAATCTCAATGGGGGGGGGGCTACAATATCTGCAAGCTGATGCCACAAATCTTGAGCAAATAGCCGACTCTAGCCTAGAATCCATCTCCGCGCTATGTAGTATCGAGCATTTTGGGCTTGGGCGATATGGCGATCCAATCGACCCTATGGGCTGGGAAAAGGCTCTGCTGTCCTTTGAGCGCGTGCTAAAAATCGGTGGCAAAATGTATATATCTGTCCCTGTTGGGCAGCGCGATAAAGTCTGCTTCAATGCCCATAGAGTCTATCGCCCACAAACGATTATTGACACACTAAAGCACTGCCAAATCCTAGAGATGAGCTATATCGTAGGGCTTGATACAAGGCTGTGTATGGAGTATAAAGATGGCAAGCTGCATATCGATGAAGATGGGCTAGGATCTATCCCAGATATGAAAAATTGGGGTGTTACAGGGCTATTTGAGTTTGAAAAAGTAGGGGATAAAAAAGTGGATTCTACAACTGCTGCAATGGATTCTAGGTTTTGGGCTTGATTTTTATCACCGCTCTGGGATTCTAGGATTGAAGTTAGTTTTAGAGTAGAACGATTCTAAGATTTGCGGTGTTGCTAGTGGGGCTTTTTAAGGATTTTAGGGGGGAGCTAGACTAGAGGTCTGCGGTTCCCCTAAAATCCTTAAAATCGCCGCTATGGATACCCAAAGCTGCATCGCCCCTTTGAAAAGTGGATTCTAGGCTTGTGCTGATATATCTAGCACAGGATTCTACACTTGTGCTAGCTAGTTGCCGCGGACAATGGTTGTATAAGTGCTATAAATCCCAAGCACGCTAAAGACTTTAGAATCTACGCTTTTAATGGATTGGATATGCCCATTTTTCGCCGCTGCTTCTACTGAGCAATCCCCTGTGGCTACAAGGCTTAAAATACTCGTGCAAGTCGCTTGACCTTCCTTAGAAGCCCCACTAGCAGAAGTCGCCGTTATGGGCAAAGATGCATCAGTATAAAGTGCGCCAACAGGAGCAGTAGAAGCACACCCTGAAAACAACGCCAAAGCCGCCGCCATACTCAAACCTACAAAAATTCCTTTCATACAACACTCCTAAAATTTTTATACCCTTTTGTAAAACAAAAGGCAAGCTGGGATTCTATCAAAAAAAAAAAAAAAACGCAAGTGGATTCTAGGAGAAGTTTGTGCTACAAGTGTGGGCTAGAATCCACTTTTGTGTTATGGATCGCCACACTTTGCTAGCGCAAAGCTCGCGATGACGATAAGGGCTGTCATTGCGAGCTTTGCCGTAAGGCAAGGCGTAGTAAAGCGCGGCTTCTTTAGTGATCTACTCCACGCCCTTTGTCATTGCGAGCGAGTGAAACGAACGCGGCAATCCATAAGCAATAAAAACACTATAATCGCAAAAAGTGGATTCTAGTATGATTATCTGCTGGTGCAGAATATGGATTGCCACGCCGATTTCATCGACTCGCAATGACGATAAAAAGGCGTTGCTCTTAGAATCCACTTTTTCAAGCTGTTTTACTTCAACACGATTCTAAGAATTCTAAAGAAACCTGCTGCGGCTGCGCCTTGCACCGCTGTCGCTTGTTTTGCGGCGGGGCTGTGGCTGTTTTACACGATTTTTAGGGTAGGAGTTACCTAAATCGGTAATGACTGCCCTAAAAATCGTGTAATCAACCGCATCGCTCGCCCAAGACTGAATCGCCTAAACGCAAAAAGTGGATTCTAGGGGGTCTAAGCTTGTTTCATCACCGCTTTGGGATTCTAGGATTGAAGTTAGTTTTGTAGTAAAACGATTCTAAGATTTGCGGTGTTGCTAGTGGTGCTTTTTAAGGATTTTGGGGCAGAGCTAGACTTGGGGTCTGCGGTTGTCCCAAAATCCTTAAAATCGCCGCTATGGATACCCAAAGCTGCATCGTCCCTTTGAAAAGTGGATTCTAGGACCTAGGCTTGATACTTAACAACATCGCCGGGATAATAAACACACTCACAATCGTAGAGAAAAATAGCCCGCCAATAAGCACCGCGCCAAGCCCTCGATAAATCTCGCTCCCCTCTCCTGCAAAGACCACCAAAGGCAGCAATGCCAGCACGCTTGTAAGCATACTCATATAAATAGGTGAAAGGCGCGTTTTGGTAGAATCCAGCACGCTTTGCGTCCAAGGCATTTTATAGGTGTAGAAATTTATCCGTGCTTGATAGATGATCAAAATCGCATTATTTACCACACTTCCCACAAGGATAATAAAGCCTAGCATAGTCATAACATCAAGATTTTGCGGGGCGATGAAATGATTGGTAAAAAACAGCCCCATAAGCCCCCCACTCACCGCCAAAGGCACAGAGGCAATAATGAGCAATGGATAAAAAAAGCTCCCATACAAAGCGCATAAAATCAAATAAGTGATCGCCACCGCTAGCAAAAATCCGCCCAAAAGCTCATTTTTAAGCGTGCTAAGTTTATCGGCATTGCCATTTAGCGTGATATGTAAATCTGGGTAGGATTGGGCTATGGGCGCGATGACTTCTTTACGGATTGTTGTGATAAACTCCTCTAAGGGCGTGTTGCCACTTGGATTTAGGATAAGCAAGACATTGCGCTTTTGCTCAAAGTGGCGGATCGTAGAGACTCCTAGCGTGCTTTCTACCTCGCTTAACGCCCCTAGCATAACAACCTTGCCATTTGGCGCATAAATTGGCGCGTATAAAATATCTTCTGGGGAATTTTTTTTCTCTCTATTTTCTTGGGATTGCAGCATAAGATCGACATAGCCATCATCGATTTTCACACTGCCAAGCGACTTGCCGCCTAGAAGCACGCTTACAATATTGCCAAAACTTGCTACATCAAGCTTATTTTCTAGCAGAGCAAAATCATTAGGATAGAGGTTTATCTCGCGATTATTCGTGCCAATGCCCGGCACCACGCGGACATTGACATCGCTGAAGTGCTCCTTAAGCTGCGATTTGATGTGTGCTGAAGCGGCAAATATTTGCTCTAAATTATCCCCGCTGACATTGATGTCAATACTCGAGCTTGAAGCCCCGCTAAAGATTTGCTGGCGCAGCACCACTCCGCTAACACCCGGGACTTGCTCAATCGCCTGTTTGGCAAACTTAATAAGCTTGCCGCTTTGCTTAGGATCTTGGGCAATGAGATAGAAGGAAATCGAACTCCCAGCCCCGATATAGAAATTTTTAATCATTGGGACTTCTTCTTGCTCGCTAGCGTCTTGGGATTTTATACAAGTGTCTCTAAGCTCCTGCCCAAGAGCATCGCGCTCATATCTGCAAACAAAAGGCTCGATTTGTTGGCTGATTTGATCCACGATATAACGCTTTTCATTGTAGGAGAGACCGGGTGCTGTTGATATATATGCGATGATGAAATTCTGCTCTCCGCGCGGGAGATAGTCTGTTTTAGGAAAAGTGAAGTAGCTAAATAGAAGGCAAAAGCCCAAAAACCCAGCTATGGTGTAGAATCTAGCCCTGCTACTTTGGACGCATTTATGCACAAGGCGCATTATATAATCCCCACACCTTAGCCCAAATGCGCCAAGTCTTTGGCTAAGTGGATTCTGGGGCTTGGAGCGGCGTAAAAAAAGCAGCAAAAACGCCGGCACGATAATCACACAAATCACAAATGCCAGCACAATCGCACTGCTAGCAGCAATCCCAATATCTGCAAAAAGCTGTCCAGCTTCATCTTTGAGATAGAAAATTGGCACAAAAATGGCGATTGTCGTAATGCTTGAGGCAAAAAGCGCGCCTATGACTTCTCTCACCCCTATAAGAGTGGATTCTACGGGGGAGGTGGGCGTTTTAGCGCGATTGCGGATAATGGATTCTAGCACGACAATGGCAGAATCTATCACCATAGAAATAGCAAAAGATATGCCAGCAAGGGAGATGATATTTAGCGTCCTGCCAAAAATATGCAGCACGATAAATGTCCCAATAATGCTTAAAGGGATCACAAGGCTTAAAATGATGAGTGAAATCCCATTGCGCAAAAATAGCAGCAGCACTGCGATTGCTAGCACCATACCTAGCAGCACACTTTGCTTAACTTGGCTAATGGCATTTAGGATAAAGCCACTTTGATCACGCCCCCAAGTGATTTCTAGCTCTCTTGGCAGGACTTGGTCATTGAGCTTTTGGGTTAGAGCTTTAATGGATTCTGTCATTTCAAGGATATTGGCATCTGCGGTGGGGCGGATTTGGATTGATAGGACTTGCTCGTGATTGTGGCGGTTGTAGCTTGTTTTGCTCGAGTAGCCTTGCTGCACGCTGGCGATGTCTTTTAGCCGTGTGATTTTGCCATTTTGCACGCGGATAATGGTATTTAGCACTTCATCAAGCGAGCGATACTCACCAATGGTTTGCACGCGATAATTATGCTGATCAAAGTCAATGCTCCCAGCAGAGATATTGTGATTTTGCTTGTTTATGGCATTGATGATGTCTTGGATAGTGATGTTATTAAAGGCGAGCTGGGCGGTGTTTAGCACGATTTGGACTTGCGGCTGCACCCCACCTGCGAGTATCACCTCTCCTACACCAGCAATGCGCTCATAGTGGGGTAGCACTTCGCTTTCTATAATGCCTTTATATGTATCAATCGCGCTATCAACGCCCCCATCTTGATCTATGGAAAAAATAGTCTCTTTAAGCGAGACAAACAAATACACGCTCACAGGGATTGTCTCCCCTGTGGTTTTGACAATGGGCTTTTGCACACCTTCTGGATAGCCTGTGATCTCCTCAAGCTTGGCACTCACTTCTACAAACGCACTGCGCAAATCACTCTCAAGCCCAAATTCTAAATTGACAATCCCTATGCCATCGCGCATAGTGGCAGTGAAAGTTTGGAGATTTTTGAGATTCTTTAGCTTGGCTTCTTGCTTTTGGATAATCTCCTTTTCTATCTCATAGGGCGAGGCACCTGCATAGTAGGTATAGATACCAATCGTAGGGCGCGTGGTCTGGGGCAGAAGCTGGTAGGGGATCTTCACAAATGCGATACAGCCAAAAAGTGTGATAAATATCGCCACCACGCTGGCAAAAACCGGACGCGTTAGGAAAAATGCGACAATATTCATTTGCGTGCTTTATTTAAGCTCGATGATATGCACTTGCGTGCCATTTTGTAGATTTTCCTGCCCGCGCAGCACGAGAGAATCTGCTTCTGTAAGCTTGGCACGCACAAGCATTTGAAAATCCTGTGTGCCTAGAATCTCTACTGGGATTTGCTCTGCTTTTTGCGCACGGATAGCAAAGACATAGGGCTTATTATCCTTATAGACAACACTGCCGCGCGGGATAATAAAGCCCTTTTGACCACCGCTAACATCAAGCAACACGCGCGCCGCCATACCATCTAAAAAGCTTCCATCATTACGCACAGCAATATACACAGGAAATGTCCTAGAGAGCGTATCAGCACGGGGGATAAGTGCTGAAATAAAGCCTTGATATTCTTTGCCACCGATATGGAGCTTGACCTTTTGCTTTGCTTTTAGCGTCCGCACCACAGAGCTTGGCACATCAATGATCACCTCTGTATCACGCGAGTTTAGGATCTGGCATATCACCGCCCCTGCTTGCACCCACTCGCCCTTATGCACGCGCCGCTCCACGACAATGCCATCAAAAGGCGCGTAGATGATCTTTTGATCTTTTTGGACTTTGGAGATAGCAAGCTCACCTAGCAAGGCTTCTATCCTAGCTTCTTGGGATTTGACTTCATATTCTAGATTTTCATACTGCTGGATAGAAATTGATTGGGACTGCAAGAGATTTTTGTAGCGTTCTAGCTCATTTTTCTGCCGCTCTAGTGTGTAGCGCGCATCGGCGATCTTTGCTTGTTTGATTTTAATATCTTCTAAAAGCAGGGCAGAATCTAGCGCGATAAGCTTCTGCCCCTTTTTGACATTATCACCGATAGAGAAATACACCCCCTCTACCATACCTTGCGCAGAAGTAGCCACAGAGCTAGTCTCCTTAAAGCGCACACTACCCACAAAGCTCTCTACCTTGCTTAAGACACCATACTTAATCTCAGCACTCTCCACAGGGACGCTCTTTGCCACTCCTAATTGCAAAAAAGCCGCACAAAACAAAACGCTGACTTTTTTCATTGTAATGCTACTTTCTCAATTTTTTCAAGCAAACTACGCAAAAGGACTTGGTCTTGCTCGCTTAATGCCGTATCAAAGAGCATATCCATTTTGTCTTTTAGCACTGAAGCTTCTTCTAGCTTTTGTAGCCCTGCTTGCGTGATATGCACATACGCTACACGCTTATCCTTTGGATCTCTATACTTGCTAATAAAGCCCTTCTTCTCAAGGGTGGAGAGTAGGCGTGATGTTGTTGTAATATCCTTTAGCAAGGCTTGTGCAAGATCACTTACACGCACCTTCTTGTCCATTGAATGCAGGATATGTAGCACCCAGAGCTGCTCTAGCCCGATACCAAAAGGACGCAGAAGGCTTATCATATAAGTCTCAAGCAAGCGTGCCGTATGCCCGAAAAACGCCCCTACACTCTTTTGCTGTAAGTCTTTTTTATTACAAAGTGCCATACCTTTCTCCACTGCTATGCTAGATCTTTTGGATATAAGCGACTACTTCTTGCACAATCCAATCCGGTGTAGAAGCCCCAGCAGTGATCCCACATATTTGCTTCCCTACAAACCAGCTAGAATCTATCTCGCTTGTATCTTCCACAAGATAGCTATCCTTGCAATGCTCAAGCGCAATGTTTAAGAGCTGCTTGGTGTTGGAAGAAGTTTTACCACCTACTATAATCATAATATCCACCTCCTTGCTAAGCTCCTTACACGCGCGTTGATTGTCAAAAGTCGCATTGCAGATCGTATTAAACACGCGCACTTCTGCGCAGTTTTCTATAAGATAGCAGGCAATTTGGCTAAATTTTTCTATCTGTTTGGTTG
This sequence comes from Helicobacter canis, assembly GCF_900451095.1. Classification (NCBI taxonomy): domain Bacteria; kingdom Pseudomonadati; phylum Campylobacterota; class Epsilonproteobacteria; order Campylobacterales; family Helicobacteraceae; genus Helicobacter; species Helicobacter canis. The sequence goes on from NZ_UGHV01000001.1 coordinate 1,723,108, forward strand.
TTTGAGAAATGAGCGCGACTTTTTTGCGCTTAAAGCTATGCTGCTGCAGCTCCTCTAGGCTTGCTACCACAAGCGCACCATTTTTCGCATAGCTTTTCACGCCCTTGATCTCTGGGTGATCTTCATCACCAAAAATCACCACCTCATAGCCCTCTTCGCTCATTTTCTCCACGATTTGCTGCGGCTTTGTTACAAAAGGGCAAGTCGCATCAACTATACGCACAGGCTTTGTGGCGATTGACTCTAGCACTTGTTTGGGTATGCCGTGTGTGCGGATAATGAGTGTAGAGCCATCTTGTATATCATCATAAGTTTCTTTAAGCCCCACATTGAAGTCGTTTTTTAGGCGGTTGATTTCTTGGTAATTATGGATAAGTGGTCCTAGCGTGGAGCTGTTTTTGTTCTTTTCAGCGATTTTTATGGCTCTGCGCACCCCAAAGCAAAATCCCAGCTTTCTAGCAAGTTTCACTTCCACGCTATCTCCTTAATTCTAGTTAGTCAAGCAAGCGCACTTCTGTCATCTCGCGCAAAATTTCTAAAAAATTAGGAAACGACACGCTTATGCACTCTTCATCATCAATCACCGCCCCTAGTCGCAGCCCCATAATCGCAAAGCTCATAGCGATGCGGTGATCTCCAAAGCTACGCAAGACTACACTAGAATCCACTTTTAGAATTTCAGCTTTTTCATCGAAAATCCTGCCGCCTGCGAGTTGGCTATCAAACACGCTTTTTATTTTTTCGTTCTGCGGTGTGTTTAAATTTTCGGCATTGTCCCTAGAATCCACTTTTTCACAAAGGCTATTTTCTCTGTCATTGCGAGACACTGCGTGAGCAGTGGCGTGGCGATCCACATTTTTTGCGGTAGCAAAAATTGGCATATTGCTAGAATCCACTTTGGGCGATTTTTGTGCGGTTTTTTCCAAAAGGGTATCGCCTAAACCCTCTATGATGAAGCCATCATCTTTTTCTTCACAAGTGATCCCTAGGGCTTTGAGATTGCTTATTACCGCGTGGATTCTATCGCACTCTTTTACGCGAAGCTCCTTGGCATTGCTCACCTCACTACGCCCACTAGCAAAGCAAAATGCTATGGCAAGAGCTGGTAGCTCATCAATAAGCCACGAGATATTTTCACTAATAGCAATAGCCCTTAGCGGCGCGCTTTGCACATAAATATCGCCCACTTCTTCATAGGCACACTCTGTGTGGTGATACTCAACAATCGCGCCCATAGATTCTAGCACTTTAAAGGCTTCTATGCGCGTGGGGTTTAATAGGACATTTTTTAAAAGCACACTAGAATCTGGCGTGATCGCCGCAGCTAGCGCGAAAAAAAACGCACTTGAAGGATCAGCGGGGATCACTATATCAAGCGGCTTTAGCTTGCGCACTAGGGGTGTAATATGTATCGTGCTTAATGCCTGCGTGCTATCTCTTGTAATCTCTGCGCCCATACCACAAAGCATCCGCTCAGTATGATCTCTTGTGTGCTCTCTCTCACTATACACACTAGAATCCTTGGCAAAAAGCGCGGCAAGAATGAGTGCGGATTTTACCTGTGCGCTGGCTATCTCGCTAGTAAAGTTAAAGCCTAGCAGCTCTCTGCCTACCACACTAAGAGGCGCATAGCCGCCATTTCTACTATAAATCTGCGCACCTATGCTTTGCAGCGGCTTTATTACGCGATTCATCGGGCGAGCGTGTAGATACTTATCCCCACTTAGGACAAAGTAGCCATTTTGCGCACTTAAAAGCCCTGTATAAAGCCGCATAGCTGTCCCTGCATTCCCACAATCAAGCACAGAGTCTGGCTCTGTAATCTTGCTAGGTGGTGTGAAGATAAAGTCCCCTTTCTCTCCTAGCTCCGTTACCTTTAGCCCGAGCTTTTTAGCGATCTCAAGGGTGTGGAGCGTATCTTGGGCGAGTAAGTAATTACGCACAATGCTTGGAGAGTCAGCTAGCAGAGCAAACATCGCACAGCGATGAGAGATTGACTTATCTGGAGCGATAGAATCTATCTCTTTATGCAAGCCCTGCTTCACCGGAGCGATTGTGATCATAGCCTATCCCTTTAGCTTCGCACCAAATTGCTGCTCTAAGTGCGCTAGCACTAGCTGGATTCTACTTGCAAGCTCTTCTTCTGTAAGGCTTTTTTCCTGCGCTCTAAATACCAAGCGGATCGTAAGTGCAAACTGCGTATCCTCATAGACATCAAGCGGATAAATTGCCTCCAAATCTTCTACCTCCAACGCTTCAATGGCTTCTTGTATCGCGTGGAATGGCGTGCATTTATCGATGATAATTGTAATATCACGGATATTTGCGTGCAGCTTTGGATAGGGCTTGGGGTGCGCTCTAGTGCTAGCTTGCAAGGTGTGGATTTGCGCATAAAAGGCATCTTCTAGCTCTAAGGTTTTCTCAAAGCTTGGGTGAAGCTTGGCGATAATCCCCACAGCCTTGCCATTTTGCATAATATCTGCGCAAATGTGCGGGTGGGCATTTTTGGGCGGAGTGGGCGTTTTCACCAATGTGAAATCCCCTACAATCGCGCTAACTTCTTTAGCAAAGCTATAAAAATCCCATTTTTCCCCTTTAGGATAGGGGTAGGCTTCTTTTGTCTTTAGCCCACTTACAATAATGCCTAGCTCCTTGCGCTCTTGTCGTTTGGCATCATACACACTGCCAATTTCAAACAGCCTAATGCTTTTAAAGCCTAAGTTGTGATTGCGGCTCGCGGATTCAAAGAGAGCTGGGATAAGGCTCGTGCGTAGCGTGTCTAGCTCGCTTGTGATTGGGTTTTGCAAATCAAGAGTGGATTCTAGCACTTGATAACCCCACTCAAGCAACTTAGAACGCTGATAAAACACATAGTGGATAGTCTCATAAAATCCAAGCGTAATCGCGCGTTTGGCGATGTCGCGCTTGTGCTGATACGCAAGTAGCGTGTCAGTAACATTGAGCTTTTGCTCACTTTTGTAAGGAAGTGATGGGATATTTTTGATCCCATAAATCCGCAAAAACTCTTCTGTAATATCCTGCACACTTGCAATATCGTGGCGATATGGTGGAGGCGTGATATGCAAAAACGCCCCATCACCGCTTGCTTCAATATGAAAATCAAGCTGTTTTAGCACGCGTGCGATCTCTTCTTTTTGCACATCTTTGCCAATTGCTTGAGAAATCGCGTGAAAATCCATAGTGATTAAGCACCGCTCACTCTCTTCAGCCATATCCAGCTCTTGAAAACCAGAGTAGATAGAACACTGCGTATAGGTATTAAGCAGCTCACACAAAAGGCTAATCCCCATTAGCAGCTCTGTATTGCTCCCACGCACAGAGCGATAAGTGGTGATAGGATCTTGCTCTATATGATGCTGGAACAATACCTTTGCAAGCACTTCAGGTGGGACAAAGCTTGCTTGGATAATGGCAAGAGATGGGTAGGATTCTAGTGTGGGAGCGTAGTTTTTCACCCCAATGACACAAAGTTTATTGCCCTGTGTATCAAAGACACATTCAAAGCCCTGTTCATCTTGGCGCACTTTTAGGGCGGTCGGGGTCTGCGTATGCTCTGGGATAGGATAAATATCAAAAATCACACCACTCATATACATAGCAAATCGCTTGTGATTCTCTAGTGCATTATCACTCAAAAGCCCATTATACGAGAGCATAATCTGCTCTTGCAGGGCATTTTCCACGCTATCAATTTGCACGACTTTATACAAAAGCTTTGATTTTAGATGGCATTCTGCGGAGAGATTGATCGCGCGCCCTATCCCAAGAGCTATGCCGTATTCTCTCTCTTTTGGCGTTTTAAGCATAAGATTATGCACGCACGCTAGCTCCCTAGCGATCCCTAGCACACATAAACAATCCCCTCTATTTGGCGTCAATGATACTTCGATGAGATATTGATTGAAAAAGCTATAATCACTTAGCTCCTTACCCAAGACAAGCTCACCCATACTAGAATCCAGCACCATAATCCCTTCATTAACCACACTTAGCCCAAGCTCTGTGGCAGAGCAGATCATTCCACAGCTTTGCACACCTCTTAGCGTGCTTTGCTTAATGGCAAAAAACGCTTCATTGTCGTTTTTTGATGGGAGTTTCGCGCCCTCTAGTGCTAGGGCTACAAACTGATCTTTAGCGACATTTTTCGCACCGCACACGATTTGCAGCGTTTTTTCTCCAATATCAACTTGACAGATATTGAGCTTATTGGCATTGGGGTGGGGGGTCTTCTCTACGACTTTGCCTACAACGACATTTTTAGGGATCTGCAGTCTATGGCAGCCCTCAACCTCTATGCCAATATCATTTAGCGTCTGGCAAATCTGGCTTATACTAAGCTGCTCTATATCTACAAAATACGACAAATAATAACTAGAAACTATCATCAAAACTGCTCCAACAATCGCAAATCTGTCTCAAAAAAGCTACGCAAATCCCCAATGCCAAGACTTAGCATACAAAGCCGCTCTACCCCCATACCAAAGGCATAGCCGCTGACATCTTCATAGCCCACTGCTCTAAACACATTATCATCGACCATTCCGCACCCTAGCACCTCAAGCCAGCCAGTGTGTGAGCACACGCGACAGCCATTGCCCTGACAAAACACACAAGAAATATCCACTTCAGCACTAGGCTCTGTGAAAGGGAAAAATGATGAGCGAAATCGCACCTTCACATCGCCAAACATATAGCGCAAAAAGCTCTCTAAAATATACTTCAAATGCGCGAAATTCACCGCCCCTGCCCTATCGACCACAAGCCCCTCTACTTGATGAAACATAGGCGAATGTGTGAGATCATAATCCCTGCGGAATGTCTCTCCGGGGCAGATCATCTTAATAGGTGGCTTTTGGGCAAGCATTGTGCGGATTTGCACAGGGGAAGTGTGCGTGCGCAAAAGCTTATTATCGTGGAAATAGAAAGTATCGTGCATATCCCTTGCAGGGTGGTATTCTGGGAGATTGAGCGCGGTAAAGTTATGAAAATCATCTTCTACAAGCGGACCCTCGCACAGCTCATAGCCCATACGCGTGAAATACTCGATAATTTTGTCTTTTGTATAATTGATCGGGTGTCCTATGCTTCGCTTACTGCGTAGATTAAACAAGCTTACATCTACTCTTTGCGCGCTTAAAGTGGATTCTAGCTCTTGTGCTTCTAGCTCTTTTTGCTTGGTAGAAAAATGCTCCTCAAAACTCTTGCGCAACGCGTTTAAAGACTTGGCAAATGCCTTCTTCTCTTCTTCTGGCAGGGATTTTAGCGTGCTGAAATACTCTGTCAAAATGCCCTTTTTGCCAACAGCCTTGATACGCACCTGCTCTAATGCCGCACTATCTTTAGCATAATCAATCATTGCTTCAAGCTCTGCCATTGTTTGTGTGAGACTCTCTAGCGAATTGTTATGCGACAAAGTGGTGGTATGTGCAGAATCTTTTGTGGAAGTTTTTTGCATTCTATCTCCTAAAGTAAAGCTCGCATTCTAGCGTATTTTTCTTAAGGTTCTCTATGATCTATGCCCCCAATACGGCTCCTTGCCCTTGAGATAGCGCAGGCGATCTACTTCAAGCAGCACCTGCACAATCGCCTCAAAAAACGCGCGCGGGATTTCTTTATCTAGCTCGGCATCTTTATATAAACTACGCGCTAGCTTTGGGTTTTCAATGATTTCTATGTCATTTTGTCTAGCAATATCTTTAATACGGATAGCAAGATGATCAATGCCCTTTGCCACGACCTTTGGCGCAGGATCACTCTTAAGATCAAAGGCGATTGCCACAGCATAGTGCGTAGGGTTTGTAACGACAACTTTCGCCTCTGGGACCGCGCTCATCATACGATTCATCGCATTTTTACGCATAATTTGCCGTATGCGTGCTTTTATCTCTGGATTCCCCTCGTGCTGGATAAATTCATCTTTGACTTCTTGCTTGCTCATTCGCAGTGTTTTGATGTATTGCCTACGCTTTAGCACATAATCAATCAACGCCATAAGCGCAAACACCCCTAGCATAGCCCCTATTAAAATCAAGCTTTTATCGCGCCACCACAGCACTTGCTTGATTAGCTCAAAATGCGCCACCCCAGCAATATCGTGCAAAAATAACGCCAAAATAATCCCCCCAACCACCAATGCCACGATAACCTTTAAAGTAATCATTCCTCCATCAATGAGCTTCTTGATAGAAAAGACATTTTTAAAGCCGCTAATGGGATTAATCTTGCTAAATTTTGGCTTGATCGCCTTTAGTGTCAGCAAGAATCCAAACTGCATCACATTGCCCAGCACACTTGCTATCAAAAGCACCAAAAAAATGGGCAAAAGCATAATCCCAGCCGTGCCGACCAATGTCCAAAGGATCTCTGTAACATCGCCTTTAGTTAGGTCTTCTTTGGGGAATGCAAGGGCATAGACATAAAGGGCGCGGATCTTTTCTAGCCAGAATGGAAACAGCACAAACAGCACCGCAAGCCCCACAAACATCACCACAACCCCGCTAACTTCTGGGCTTTTGGCGACATTGCCCTCCTGCCTAGCTTTTTCTAACTTATGCGAGGAAGGGGCTTCGGTCTTTTCTTGCTCATCTGCCATCTAGCATACTCGTAGCTCATTATAGAGACTATCGCGCTCCACAGGGATAAATCCTGCATCTTTTATGGCGTGGATAAGTATCTCTTCACTCATACCCTTTTTAGATTTTGCCCCAGCGGCAGATTGTATGCTCTCAAGCTCAATCGTCCCATCCATATCATCTGCGCCAAATTCTTGGGCTAGCAGTGCAATATTTATGCCCAAAGTCGCCCAATACGCCTTAATATGCGGAATATTTGCTAGCACGATTCGAGCGATCGCTATGGTCTTGATGATCTCTTGCCCGCTGGGTGGGGTTGGGGCGTTGAGATAGTTATTATCTCGCTGATAAAGCAATGGGATAAAGGCATTAAATCCGCCGTTTTTGGATTCTACAATCTGCCTATCACACTGCGCATTTGCTAAACGCAGTATGTGATCAAGCCTATGCTCGCGGCTTTCTATATGCCCAAAAAGCATAGTAGCGTTGCTCATTTTGCCAATGGAATGCCAATGCGTGTGGATCTCAAGCCACCGCTTAGAGCTAACCTTACCGGAGCAAATATGCTTACGCACTTTCTCATCAAAGATCTCTGCCCCACCACCTGGCATAGAATCCACTCCCGCTTTTGCCATATCTTCTAGCACTTTTTGATACCCTACCCCAAACTTCCTATCAAGATAATCCACCTCCGCAGCGGTCATCGCCTTTAGGTGGATTTGTGGCACTGCGCGTTTTACCTCGGCAAAGCAGCTCATATACCACTCATAGCTATAATTTGGACTATGAGCAGAGACAATATGCACCTCCTTGGCACCATTTTTGTGCGAAGCGATTGTTTGAGCGATGATTTCATCAATGGTCATTTCATAGGGGTTTGGATTCTTCCTGCTTGCTGAAAATGCGCAAAATTTACACACATCTGCACAAATATTGGTGGGGTTGATATGGCGATTCATATTGAAAAACACCTTTTTGCCATATTTTTCTTCTCGCAAAGCATTTGCTGCTTGTCCTAGGGTGAAAATATCATACTCATACAGCTTGGCTAGCTCATTTGCGCTAAACTCTCTTCCTTGTAATACTTGATCTAATATATCCATATATACCCTTTACCAGATTTGCACTTCAGTTTTGGTGCTTTTATACAGGCTATCATCAGCCCCAGCCACATCATACTCTATGGCAAAGCCATATTTGATACTTGCCACGCCGCCCTTTTTGATCGATACGCTCTCATACGCTGCGCTTGTGATAGGTAGCGCACCTACTGCCACGCTTGATCTTGGGGGGATTTTTTTACTAAAGCTTTGATCAGAGACAAGATTGCCATCCATATATAATGCCCCATAAGTGATGGTTACAAACTCATCTGTGAGATTGGTTATGGTGAGATTCACGCTCCCTGATCCTACGCGAAATGCCGAGCTTACTAGGCGGATATGCTTATTTTCCATACTCATTGCTGGGACATTGACATTAGCTAGGATATATTGCGCTGGGATCTCGCCTTTGTTATTTTCTATATCCATATTTGCACCATAGTTCATAAGCAATGCGATCATAGCACTATTGCGCGAAGCAGTGGCATAGTGCAAAGCGGTGTTACCGCGGATAGTATCTTGGATATTGGGATTTGCGCGGTGCTTTAGTAAGGCTTGGGCAAATTTGAGATTATTGAACTGCACGACTTTATGCAGTGCGGTCTCGCCGTGAGAGATGGCATTGACATCTGCACCTCGGCGCAAAAGCAAGTAGAGGATCTCCATATTATTCTTCCTAGAAGCATCATAGAGTGGCGTGCTGCCACGAAGCCTAGCATCGACATCTGCACCTAGGTCTATGCCCTTTCTCACTTCTGCATAGGTATTTGCAAAAAGCAAGTAATCATAGCGATTTGCCTGCCCAAAGCCCACAAAAACCACACAGAGCAAAAATAGGATTCTAGTAAGCTTGCTCCTACAATCTCTCATCACACACTCCTTATGCTAAATGCTTACCTGCTAGCTCTTTAATCCGCTGATACACGACCTTAAAATCCACGCCATAAGTGCGACACTCGCTAATGGTGGTGAAAAAGTTTGTATCCGCACTAAAGCGCGGCACAAAATGCCAATGCAAATGCTCTGGTATCCCAGCTCCGGCGATTTGCTTGATATTCATACCCATATTGATCCCTTGTGCGCCAAAGTCTTCTAATAGCGCGATACTTTTATGCGCAAGCTCGCTTAAGTGTAAAAACTCCTGCGTGCTTAGGGCAGTAGGCGAGTCGATATGCGCATAAGGGATCAGCAGAAAATGCCCGGGCGTGTAGGGGTAGCGATTCATCACGCCATAGCACACTTCATCGCGGTAGAAAACGAAGTTTTTCTCATCATCTTGGGCGTTTAGGGCAATCGCACAAAATGGACAGCCTGCTTCATCACTCTCAAAATACTCACTTCTCCACGGCGCGTAAATATGCTGCATAAACACTCCTTTAGTGAAATCAAATATAGCTTGGCGCATCATTGGCGAAATACACCAAATCGCCGTTATTTACCATACCCTTTAGGACATTTTCTAGCTGAGTTTTGTTCTTTAAAATGACGCGTTGTGTGCGCTGCAGTGCTTTGGCTATCACATCACTATTGCGCTCGCCTGTGATAATCGCTAGATCAAAGACTTCATCAATAGCGTGGGCGAGCTTTTGATTGGACTCTACATCGCTCTCAATAAGCCCGGGTGTAACGATAACTTTCCTGCCTTGATAGAGACTGCATAATCGCACACCCTCTAGCATACCATTGATATTGCCATTGAAGCCATCATCAATGATTGTTTTGCCATTAGAGATAGAGAGATTGAAGCGGTGGGGGATTGGGGAGAGCTTTTTGACAAGCTTTTGTATCGCAGAAATTTTCATACCCAAATAATGCGCCACCATCACTGCCACAGCGATATTATCGACATTAAATCGCCCAAGGATATAAGTCTCAAACGCCACCCACTCATCATCTAGCTTCATTTCAAAAAAGGTGGATTCTAGCGTTGTCTTGACATTACGCAAAGGCAGGGGATAAGTTTGCATAAGTGCTAGCTTGCTAGGATCTATGCCTTCAGGCGGTGTATTTTTCTCATAGACAAAGACCTTTTGCAAGCGGTTAGACTCTAGCAGCTCAAATTTTGTTTTTGCGATGGATTCTAGGGATTTGAAATACTCAATATGGGCATTGCCAATTTCACCAATAATGCCAATTTGCGGGTGTAAGAGCGTGGCGATCTCTTTAATATCTCCTTGCATTCTAGCCCCTGCTTCAGCGATATACACATCTGTGCCAAAGGCTAGGTCATTGTTGATGTCTGCAACAATTCCTTTAAAAGTATTCACACTTCTAGGCGTGAAGTGGAGATTATACTGCCCTTCTAGAATCTGGGCTAAGAAGTTTTTGATACTTGTTTTGCCAAAGCTTGCGGTGATCATAATGATTTTTAGATTGTGCATCATTGCTAGCTTATCTTTGGCTAGAGTGATGAAATTGCGCAGTAAAATCGCTTCATAAATCTCGCAAATACATACCCCAACGACAAAAGGCATAAGCCATAAATAATACAACGAAGTCGCGCTAAAGCCGATAAATATCACTTCATTGATAATCGCAAAAATCCCAATAATCCCAAAAAACCGCCACACCCTATGCGTGAAAACGACTCGTTTATCAAGCCTAAATGCCCAGATAATCAGCATAGGCAAATACACAAGGTAAAGATACGCATAAAATACCACACCAAACCCAAGCGCAAAAAGTGTGAAAAACACCACAATAGGCAGCACGAAATACCACAAATGCCATCGCCACTTATGGTGCTTGGTGATCACGCGAATGGGATTGTAGTTATACCACTGCAAAAGCGTGATAGTGTAGTAAGAAATCCCAAGCAAGAAAAATAATCGAGAAAATAGCTCTAAAATATGAATCATCGCCTCTCCTAGTTATGTCAAAATCTCAAATGCACTGCGATCAAGCCACTCTTGCTTAAGCGCACAAGGCTGGCTTTGCACTTCTTGCACCTGCGCCCTGCTTGGTCCCACCCACAAAGCCTGCAAAAATCGCGCCGCCACACTCTCATCACCGCAGGCAAAAATCTCCACGCTCCCATCAAGGAGATTTTGCGCACTGCCTTGCAAGCCTAGCTCATCAGCCTTTGCCTTAGCAAACTTCCTATACCCCACGCCCTGCACCTTGCCAAACACCCTTATATGCCACGCTTTTGTGTGATACATAGATTCTATCCTTGCTGTTTGATTGATGAAAAAGTAGTGATCCCCCTCTAAGGCAAAAAGCCTACTGCTAGGGATAAGCGCGTGTATCTGCTGCCCAGATTCTAGCGGCGTAGCCTTATCATCTCTGCCCCAAAAAATACTGACATTATGCCGACACGCCGCAAATATAGGGGAGAAATCTTCATCAACCACGCGCTTAAATATCTCATACATCGTGGGATTTAGCGTCTTAGCGTCATTGGCTCGTAAAAATGGTAGGCGCAAATGCAAAGCCTTGGCGATTTTAGCACAAGCGATTTTGACACGGACTTTGAGGGGCTTTGGGTAGATGATGCCAGCGGAGCTAAGGAGGATAATATCGCCTATACTAGAATCCTCGTTATTTGTTTTGGCGTTGGCTTTTTGCGAAAAAGCGGGGAGTTTGTGGCTCGCCGCGTCGATAGACACCCAAGTCTTATCTCCTTGCTCGCCACTGCACAACCCCACTTTTTCATCAAAAATCCTGCCGCTTGTGGCTTGTTTATTAAACACATTTTTAGCCCCTGTGTTCTGCGGCGTTTTATCAAACACGACTTCTACTTTTTCATTTTGCGTTTTTTCTACATTTTCGGCATTACCCCTAGAATCCACTTTTTCACTAACGGCATTTTTTTCTGTCATTGCGAGACACTGCGTAGCAGTGGCGTGGCAATCCATTGCTTCATTCCTAGAATCCACTTTTTCAATAGCAGCACATAGCACCGCCACCTTCCCCCCAAAACTATGCCCCACGATAATATCCGCCCTAACCCTAAGCGCACGCAAAAAGGCTAGCACGATGTGTGCATAGTCGTTTGTGTCTAAAATCCGCACGGCTTGTGTATCTGGCATACTAGAATCCACTTTTTGCACTTTGGGCGATTCAGCTTTGCGCGATAAGCTAGAATCCATTTGTCCCCGCACAGCAGAAGTGTCAAAAGTGGATTCTAGCTCGCCATACGAGCTAGCACCAAATCCGGGCAAATCAATATAGTAGTGCGTATAGTCCGCAAAGCTCCCCCCAAAAGCTTGGAGCATAAGCTCCTTATGACTCCCCCAGCCGTGCAGAAACACGATATTTGATGTGCTTGCGGCATTGGGCTTGTGCTTGATATAGGCTATCTCAAGCGATTGTCCTAGATATGTGATCCTGCGGCTTGCCACTACTTGCCTTTTGCTGCGCGGATTTTCTGCACATAATTATAAGTGATGTTAATGGGCTTGGATTTTGGCAGGGCTTGGGCTAGTGCTGTGATATGCTGCCCAAAATTCTCAAAGAGATAATGCGCTAGGCTGCCGGGGATTGGGTTAATTTCATTGAGATAAATCTCATCATCAATGACAAAAAAATCACATCGTATCAGCGCGCCTTCAAAGAGATCGCCATAAATGCGCCTAAAGGCATCTTGCAAGGCGGATTCTAGCTCTTGAGAGATTGTAGCTTGTGTGGCTTGTGTGGTGCGCGAAAAGTCTAAATACTTATCATCAAAGCTTAAAAGCTCTGTTTTCTTAGGCTCTTCTACCATAGAGAAGACTATCTCCCCTTGGGCATTTTTGTAGCCGGCTAGATTATACTCCCTAACGCCCTTATAAAATGGCTCAATAAGTATCTCCCTATCATAGCCAAAGGCGCAGTCTAGGGCGTATTCCATATCATCTTGCTTCTCTACTACACTCACACCTATGGAGCTACCAAGCGTAGCGGGCTTTATAATAAACGGATACACAAAGCTAGGACACACTTCATCACCATAGCGATAATGCTCATAGGGCAGTGTTTTTACCCCGATATGCGCGGCATAATTTTTGGTCAAAATCTTATTAAAGCTAAGGGCGCAAGCAGCCACCCTAGGCGCGATGAAAGGGATCTTATAAAATGCCAGCACACTTGAGATGATGCCATCTTCACCATCGCCCCCGTGGATAAGACTTAGCACCACCCCCACATCACTAAGCCTTTTACTCCCAAAAAGTCCGCGATAGCCCACGCCCCCTAGAATCCACTCTAGCTGCTTGCACTGCTTATACTCTCCCGTGGCAAAGGTCTTTGCCTGCATTTTATCCGCAGGGATCAGGTAGAGAGTATGCCCACCATCTAGGAAAAAAAAGTAGCCAATGCGCTCACCTAAGACCTTCTTCAAGCTAATGGCACTCACAATGCTAATCTCGTGCTCAAAGCTCGCTCCGCCAAACAACACACTAATCTTGCTCAATGTCTGCTCCTTACAATTAACTAAGTATATAAACTAGATTCTACTCACACGCCAACAAATGCAAAAGTATAGCTAAAAGTTACAATTCTCTAGCTAGTATTTAGCAAGTTTGCCACCTAGCCACTGCTCTAGCCCCACTCACTAAGCCCACTTGCCAACACTCACTTGCCCTTATGCTTGCTTGCAGGCTTTGGCTGCTTCCATAGCGTATAAAGTAGCTTGATCGTGATACTAAACGCCACGCCCTCAATCATCGCCGCTAGGATAAAGGCATAATACACCTCTTGAGTAATAGCCTGCCAATCACTTGCGATTTTTGCCGTAGCGACTAGGAAAGTAAGCGGCATAGAATCACTAAGGGCAAAGAGTGTTACAGCTTTTGTGCTATTAAAATACTTCACAAACGCCACATTTGCCGCGATAAGCCGTATCGCAATCATTCCGCACGCGATATACGCGCCATTGATGATATAGGTGGGATTAGAGATAAGTAGCCCAAGATCTAGCGTGCTACCCACATAGATGAAAAATAGCGGCACAAAAAACCCAAACCCCACATCATTAAGCTTATGCACCAGCTCGTGCTTATAGGAGAAAAATATCGCCACAATCATTCCAGCCAGAAACGCCCCCAGAGCCGCCTCTAAATCCAGCACCAGCACCAATGCTACCAGCACGATAAAAAGCATCATCACAAAGCGAATGTCTTGATTGCTTAGGTCATTATAGGGCATCACATAGAGCTTGAGATTAGGAAACCACCAAAACAAAATCCCAAACAACCAAAACAGCCCCACAATCGCTACGATAAACACACATAGCACCGCCAAGCTCTCATACAGCTGCCACGAATTCCCATAATGGTAGAATCCGCTGATAAGCGTAAGCGCAGCGATACTCACCACCTCTCCTACAACCCCCACGCGCAACGCAAGCTCTAGCCACTGCTTATCCTTGCCATAGTCTTTAATAAGCGTCATAATCATACCAAGGCTCATTACAGGAAAAGCCGCGATGAAGATTTTATTAAGCCCAAGTGCTAGCACCAGCGCGATAGATAGCCCATACAGCACGCAAAAATACACCACAACATTGCGCAAAAATTTCTTCCCAAGATTCTGGAAGCCGCGCAAATCCACCTCCATACCGCACAAAAACATCAAAAACAAAAACCCAACCTTAGCCATTAGCACTAGGCTTTCACTCGCTTGAAATATCCCAAAATACAGCCCCAAGCACCCTAGGCACATCTCCACGACTACGATAGGGATTTTGCTTGCCTTTGCCAAAATCGGCGCGATAGCAATGAGCAGCGCGATGATGGCAAAATTGACAAAAATATCGCTTAAGATATGCTCCATTATCGCTCCTGTCCGCTTGCTTTAGCCCCACTGCCAAAGGCTTGGATAATCGCCTTAGCAATGGCTTTAGGATAGAGTTTGTGCTCTAAAAAGTGGATTCTACTCTCAAAGTCTTGCAGGCTCTCTCCTGCGATTTTAGGGAGCTTTTCTTGCACGATAATCGCCCCAGAATCCAGCTCCAAGCTCACCCAATGCACGCTCACACCGCCAAACTCCTCTGCCCCATTAAAGCTATCAGCAATCGCGTGCGCGCCTTTATGCAAGGGCAAAAATGACGGGTGGATATTGATAGCCCGAAACTTCTCTACAAACTCCTCCCCCAGAATCCGCATAAACCCAGCCAACACCACAAGATCGATATGGTGGCTCTCTAGGCATTGCGCCAAAGCTTGATCAAACAACGCACGCGAGCCAAAGTCTCTATGGTCAATCACCTTACACTCTAGCCCTAGTCTTTTGCAGCGCGCGATCCCATACGCGCTAGGATTATTACTAATGGCTAGGACAATATGCGGAGTGATATGATAGGGAGATAAAGCAGCGGCGATGTCTTTTTGCTGTGCTACGATATTTTCCAAATTACTCCCACTACCGCTAAAAAGTATCGCTATACGCACCTGTGTATTTTCTCTCTCTTGCATTCTATCCCCAGCTTCAATATAAAAGTGCGCATTATAGCAGATCCTTCCGCACACCACAACGCCCAAGCACCCAAGGACTTGCAGCAAACCCCCCTAGAATCCACTTTGGCATATCTTGCCCATTTCTACCACACTACTAGACTTAAGTTATTAAACACATAGTTAATTGAATTTAAAATAAGTTTAATTATTAAAATATTATGATAACGCGTTTCATTTTTGAGACAATCACTTTTATCACATTTCAAGGAGTTTTTATGAAGACATATTCAGCTATTTTGGCAGGTATCCTTACTGCGCCTTTGTCTATGCTCGGCGATCCACTGACTGCTGATCAAGACCTAACCCAAAGCGCCCAAAGCACCAAAAACACCTATCAATCCCAGCAAGAGCAAAGCGACTCCAAACGCACTGCTAACGCCAACACGAAAGTAGAGACTAAAATGCTTAATGAGCAAGTCGTAACAGCAAGCGGATATAGCCAAAATATCAAAGAAGCTCCAGCTAGCATTAGCATAATTGGCAGAGAAGAGATTCTAACGCGCCCTATCCGCGATATTGGCGATGCGGTGCAAGATGTCCCGGGCGTATATGTAGAGCAGGATAAAACAGGGCAGAATTCTATCTCTATGCGTGGTCTTAGCTCAAGCTACACACTTATCCTAATCGATGGCAAGCGGCAGAATACCACGCGCGGCTTTGTGCAAAACGGCTTAGGGAATCAAACCTCCTTTATGCCGCCAGCTTCAATGATAGAAAAGATTGAAGTGATCCGCGGTCCTGCTTCTATCATCTATGGTAGCGATGCGATGGGCGGAGTCATCAACATCATCACCAAAAAGCATACCGACAAGCTTGCAAGCGGCATCCAGCTAGAATCTAAAATTTTCGAGCCAGATAGCGAGTGGGGGAACGCCTATGGCGCAAACGCCTATATCAACACCCCTTTGATCAAAGACAAGCTCTCGCTCAATCTAAGAGGATCAGGGCGATTTAATGATGCAAATAAATTTCTTAAGCCCTCGTGGGTAAGCCCAAGTAGTAATGGCAACCCCTATGCTGCGCACTCCTCCACAGGCTCTCGCAACTTTATGGGAGGCTTTCGGCTAAACTACACCCCCACAGACAAAGACTACATCTACCTAGATTCTGAAATCTATAATGGTCGTCTTGGCTCACTTAATACTTCTGGTAGAAGTATCACCTCTATACAAGAGCTTTTTAAGGTCAATTCTGTGCTAAGCCACGAGGGGAAGTATGAGTGGGGAAAGCTCTCTAGCTATGTGCAGCACTCTTTCAATCTCATCGCCCCTCACGCAAATGTCCCTATCGGTGCTACCCAAGGCGAGTATATCAACTGGGCGAGTGAGCGCATAAGCCAAAGCGCGATCGCCCAAAGCACTTATACAAACAACTTTGATTTGAAAAATTATGGTGTGATCACATTTAATGGTGGTGTTTTTTATCAATACGAAAATTTGCTTGGGACAATTTCTTCAAAGTGGAGAAATATGCACCAAAATCAAGCCGCTGTCTTTGCTGAAGCAAGCTATCTTATCAACCAATACATCAGCACCACTCTTGGCTTGCGCTACAACTATAGCGATAGATTCTCTAGCGCACTAAATCCACGCTTTTATGTCAATTACAACCCCACTAAATGGCTTACTTTCAAAACCGGTGTAGCAAGCGGTATGCTAGTCCCCACGCTTTTGCAAACAATCGATGGTGTCATCACCACAGAGACTAGCACTAGTAGCACGACCACCACTTATGGGAATCCAAACCTAAGACCTGAGCAAAGCTGGAACTACGAGCTAAGCGCGATTGTCGATACAAATCCAGCGATGTTTGTCCTAACAGGCTATTACACAGATTTTAACAACCAAATAGAAACCCTAAGCAACATCGGGCAAAATATGGCAATCCCCGGGCTAAACCAAACCTGCCAAAGCACTCTTTGCAGCACTTATCGCAATATCGAGCGATCGCTTGTAGCAGGACTAGAATTTGGTGCGAAAATTAAGCCTATCTATGGAATCTCTCTTGATGCAAACTATAGCTTCACCTATACAGAAGCACTAAGCGGCTCAGGCAAGGGCGAGCCTATCAACGAGATCCCTCGCCATAGCTTCACGCTAACGCCTAAATACCAATGGCGCGATTTTAGCGTCTATGTGCGCTGGAGCGGGAAGTTTCAAACGCCAACAGCCTATGCCGGAGCAAATGCACGAACAAATGTGCGAGAAATCGTAGGAAAATACTACAAAGATTATCAGCTAGTAGATGTCGCTGCGACCTATACATTTGCCAAGCACTACACACTAACTTTTGCTGTGAATAATCTCTTTGATGTGCATTTTATGGATTATGCAAGCTACACAAGCGGCAGCACCACAAACGCGCAAAATCGCTATCAAAGAATCCTGCCAAGCCGAAACTATTGGCTAAGCCTACGCGCAGACTTTTAAGCCCTAGAAGTAATCCACACTAGAATCCACTTTTTGAAAATGGATTGCCACGCGGTGCAGAAGCACCGCTCGCAATGACAGAGAAAAAGTGGATTCTATGGATTGCCGCGATTTTGCTAACGCAAAACAAGCGAAGCGAAGTTTTTTAGAAAACAAAGGATACCGCTCGCCGCTAGGCGATGTTTCTTTAGAAAAAGCCGAACGCAAAAAATGGATTCTAGGGCAACGCCCTTTTCTGTCATTGCGAAGTCCTTAGGGCTGAAGCAATCCATAAATCCAAAAGTGGATTCTAGCCTTTAGACCAATCTAGCTAGATTCTGCTATGCGCTTAAGATAATTTTCTGTGCTGCTAGCGATGAAATCGCGCAAGCTCTTAGGCTCTAGCACCACCACATTTGGTATCCACATAAGCACTAAAGGTGCGATCTCCATAGCACTTGTGATATAGAGCGTAATATCTAGGCTGCCATCGGCGTTTTCATCTAGGTGCTGATTGGGGGAGATTTTCTTGCGTTTAAAATACTTTGCGATTATAGGATCTATCCATAATCGCACCATAAATGGCTCTTTTTCTGGGGAAAACCACGCATTAAGCGCGTTTTCAAGCCGTGCTAAAATCTCTTGGCTCACGCGCTTGCCCTGCCCTAGCTCGCGTATATTAGTGATGTTGTTTAGGTAAAACTTCTTTATCTCATTGGATTCTAGCCCTAGCAAATACCACTCACCGCTAAAGTTTAGAATCTTTAGTGGCAGCACTTCGCGCTGTGTGCGGGCTGTGCTGTGGCTTAGGATATTTGGCTCTTTTAAAAACTCAAATCCAATGACTTTATGCTCTTTAATGGCTTTTTGCAAGCGTGCGATAGACTCTGGCTCTAGGGCTATCTCCTCTAAATTTGAGCGGGTGAAAAACGGCTCTGCATTGTGCGCGCTGGTGGATTCTAGGGAGTTTAGGAGGGAGAGCATTTGGGATTTGATCTCGCCATTCATACTATATGCAAAGCTTCTTAGCAGGGCTAGGGCGATAAATGAGTCTGCTTGGCTCGTGCTATTTGGGAGCTTGCTGCCTAGGAAGTAGATAGTATCTCGCTCATAGCTAAAATCCGCGCCCATCATCTCTACATCTCTGCGCAAAGTCCTAAGGCTTACGCCAAACTCTTGCGCTAGGGTCTTGGCACAGAGTGAGCCATCGCTTTTGGGGTGGTAGAGTAGGGTTAGGATTTTGGTCAGTCGTGCGAGCCGCTGGGTGTAGTCGTGCCTAGGCATAATGCTCCTTTTTAGAATCTAAATTTTTGCAATGGATTCTAGGATATTAAAAGGGGATATTGTAGGGCAAATTTCTAAATCTTTGACATAACGCTGTCAAACTGCGCGCTATAACTTCACCCTAGATTCTAGCTTTGTAGCGGTCTGGTGCAGGGGGACCTGGGCTGCATTGTCCTTGCGTTTTTTTTTTTTTGATTAGAATCCCTGCGCAAATCTAAATCTAAAAGGAGCGAGAAATGGCACAAGAATCCGTGGAAAAAGTTTTTAGCAACAATAGGCGTTTTTCTATCCCAAAATATCAAAGAGACTATGCGTGGAAGAAGAAAAACTTAGATGAATTGTGGGAGGATTTAGAAGAAGCAAAAAATGCAAGCAGTGATAGTATGGGACATTTTCTAGGCACGATTGTTGTAGCAAAAGAGCCAAATAGTGATGCCTACTATATCATTGATGGGCAGCAAAGAAGCACGACAATCTTTATGCTCCGCTATGCGCTTAATGCTAAAACAAAAGATCCTGCTTGGAATATGAATATTTTTCGTGATGAAAATAAAGAGCTTAGATTGCAAGTTTCTCCTGCTAATCAGGAGTTTTTCAAGGCAGTTCTCACACAAGCAGATAACAATAAACGCGATACAAGCCTGAAAAATAGGATTGAGACAGATGGGCAGAAGCGATTGTATGAAGTCTTTGAAGCGATTTGGGATTATGTGGGTAAGCTAGAATCCACTCAAGCTAAAGAGTATCTCTCTGTGCTAGATAAAATGGTGCTTATGTGGCTAGAGGAAAAGGATTCTGGGCGCGCTATACGCACATTTCAAAGTGTCAATGATAGGGGCGTGCCACTTCTTTTGCTAGATAAGTTAAAAGCCTTGCTTATTTTGTATTCAAATAAATATAGCAATGATAATGGCACACTTGATAATGAGATCAATGAGCGATTTGGAGAGATTTTCAAAATCGCTACGAAAATACGGAAACATAAGCTTAGCTCATCGCTTGGCGATAGGGAGTTTGCCAAGGAAGTGGAAACGCGTGTTTTTAACTACCACGCTTTGGGACAAGCTGACATTGGGCATTATCGGTATGGGGCAGCAGAATCGTTTAAAAAAATCAAAGAGCTATTAAAATCTAAAACAAAAAATCCACAAGAGTTATTAGAGTATATTGATACATACTCTAGTGATTTGCTTGAGTTTTTTAAAGCATTTTATCGCGTTATGCAAAGGACAGAGACAAGTGCTGAAGCCTTTAAGCTTCTTTACATTTTAAGAATCAATCCTTTGTTTTACTCATCATTAGTAAGACTAGAGATGAATGGGGTTTTAGATGATGAGTGTTTAAGGCTTTTAGCACAGGCGGAAGTGTTTTTCTATGGCTGCTATTCAACCAATGATTCAAGGGCTTACAATCTTTATGAAGCCACCGATAGTAAAAACAGCTTTAGAGAGAGAATAATACAAGAGTGTAAAAAATGTGCTAAAGGCGACTACTCTAGTGTTGATGATGTGCTTAGAGATATAGCAAGAGATGATTACGACTGGGGGAAATATTTTCGCTATTTATTTTTCACTTATCGCTGTGATGATATGGACGCTAGGGCTTTTAATGACCTGCTTAGTAGTGATGATGAAGATGATAATGGGGATAGCAATAAAACAATGCAGCCATACGATATAGAGCATATTGTCCCGCTTAATGCGTTTGAGAATGGCTCGTTACAACAATATGGCTTTGACAATGCTCGTGAATTTGATGTCATAAAAGATGACTTTGGGAATTTACTTGTTTTAGAAAGTAAGCTTAATAGAAAAATACGAGATGGCGGGGCGCAAATTAAAAAAGAAGCTTATAAAGATTCTAAAATACCTTACAACAGAAACTTTGCAAATACACTTGAATCTTTTGGCAAAAAACGCATAATAGAAGAAAATGAAAAATTCACACAATGGGCTAGGGAGTTTTTCAAAGATTTTTTATGCTAGATTCTAGGCTCTCTTAAAGCTTTTTAAGAGGGTATTTGCTGCTTATATATCCGCGCAGATTCTGCGCAAAATCTCTCCATAAATTTACACAAGTTTCTATAAACTACACTTCTTTGACATAACGCTGTCAAAGATTTATGCTACGCTTATGTGATGTAACTCCCTATAAAAGGACAGCTATGAATCTCTCAAAATCTCGCTTTATCAAAGGTATGCAGTGTCAAAAGCTGCTATGGCTTCTAGCTCATAAAAAGGACGCTCTAAGCCCGCCAAGCAAGGAGCAGGTGCAGATTTTTAGCATAGGTAATGAAGTCGGGGAGCTTGCCTGCGAGCTCTTCCCCAATGGGACTAGAATCCACTTTGATGATGGCATAAGCCACAATGCCAAACGCACAAAAGAGCTGCTAGATTCTGGCGTTGGCGTGATATATGAAGCGACTTTTATCTATCAGGGCATTGTTGTGATGGTCGATATTTTGCAAAGCACAGCACAAGGGTTTATCATCAATGAGGTGAAAAGCTCTACAAGTCTCAAAGAAGTGTATATCTATGATTTAAGCGTGCAGCACTATGTCATCACACATTGCGGATATAGTGTAAAGGGCGCGAATCTTATCCATTTAAACACAGACTACAAAAGGTGCGATTCACTTGAGCTAACAGAGCTATTTTCTATCGTGCCTTGCTTAGAATCTGTGCAAGAATTTGCCCCAAAGATTCCAGCAATTTTGCAAGAGTTTGCTAGCACTTTAGAGGGGCAAGATGAGCCTAGCATTGATATAGGGCTGCATTGTGATGATCCCTACTCTTGTGAGGCAAAGGCTTATTGCTGGGAGGCTCAAAGGGGCATAAAGGGGGAGGATTCTATTTTCAACCTTGCGTGGCTTAAGAGCGATAAAAAGCTAGAGCTATACAGGCAAGGGGTATTACGCTTTAATGATATAAAAGATATAAATACGCTAAGCTACAAGCAGATTCTACAAATAGAATGCTTTCAACAAAAATCCGTGCATATACAAAAGGATAAAATCAAGGAGTTTTTAGGAAGTTTGCGTTATCCCATTTATCATTTAGATTTTGAGACTTTTCAGCTCGCTGTGCCTAAATTTGTAAGCACAAGTGCCTATGAGCAAATCCCGTTTCAATTCTCACTTCATATCCAGCATAAAAATGGCAAGCTAGAGCATAAAGAATTTTTAGCCAAAAGTGGCATTGACCCTAGAGCTGAACTCATCAAAACTCTGCTAGATTCTATCCCGCCAAATGCCTTTATCCTAGCTTATAATGCGAGCTTTGAAAAAGGTGTGATTGAAAGACTTGCTGCAAGCTTTCCGCAGTATGAAAAGGAGCTTTTGCATATCGCTTCACAGATTGAAGATCTAATGACTCCCTTTGCCGTTAGGCATTATTATCACTATAAGCAAAATGGCAGCCACTCTATCAAGCTCGTGCTTCCAGCCCTTGTGCCACAAATGGAATCTGCTTATAAAGAGCTAAATCTCGTGCATAATGGAGAAGAGGCTATGGAGTGCTTTGCCGCGCTAGAATCTATGCCTAAAAATGAGCAAGAGAAGTATCGCCAAGCCCTTTTAGCCTACTGCAAGCTTGATACGCGTGCTATGGTGGAGATTATCAAGGCGTTGGAAAAGCTAGTGGGCTAGGGGTTTTATGGTATTATGTCATTATTCTAATTTACAATGAAAGGAACACTATGAGTAAGAAAATCTACAAACCACAAACCACAGAAGAGCTAAAAAATCTTGTCAATGATGAGAGTATCCACTTGGGTGATATTGATACAAGTGCTATTGATTGTATGGCTTTTTTGTTTCAAGATTCTACACGCAGGGACTTTAGCGGGATAGAATCGTGGAATGTGAGCAATGTAACTAGTATGTCTTATATGTTTCAAAATACAAAGAGCTTCAATCAACCTTTAAACTCTTGGAATGTTAGTAATGTGGAAGATATGTCTTTTATGTTTGCAAATGCAGAGAGTTTTAATCAGCCTTTAAGCTCTTGGAATGTAAGTAAGGCAACTGATATGAGTGATATGTTTGCGGATGCAAAGAGCTTTAACCAGCCACTAGATTCTTGGGATACAAGCAATGTAACTGATATGGCAGGAATGTTTTATAACGCAACAAGCTTCAATCAGCCACTAGAATCGTGGGATATTAGCAAAGTGGAAGATATGGATTCTATGTTGAATGGTGCGGAGAGCTTCGATCAGTCGCTAGATTCTTGGAATTTGACTATTAGAGAGTGGAAAATGTGTTTTGGTGATTAAATAAAGATAAGTGGCAAAGATTCTAAAGCTTAGAATCTGCTCTTTCATATTTCGCTTTTGCCAAATTTGACGCATTAACCCTCTCCCCTCCCTTTGTGTGTGTGTGAAATCCTGCAAACTTACGCAAAATCTCTTAGCAATTCTACATACATTTTAATCCCTTTTGTCATAACGCTGTCAAAGCTATGCGCTAGAATCCACTACATAGTAAAGATTAAGGAGCGACAATGAGCTATAAACATCGCATAGAATCTATAGTAAAAAGCTTAAGTCAAGGCGTGTATGAAAAAGATGAGGCTTTAAAGCTTATATTGCTTTCATTTCTAAGTGGTAAATCTGCCTTTTTATACGGACCGCCCGGCACGGCAAAGAGTCTTGTCGCAAGGCGTGTGGCATTAGCCTTTGATATGAGTGAAAAAGTGGATTCTAAAAAGGATTCAGCTTTGGGTAGTCATTCCGCAGATTTAGCACATTTTGAGGCAACCGCAGACTCTTGCTCTGCCCCAAAATGTGCTAAAAACTACGAAAGCACCACTACAAATCCTAGAATCCGTGATGAAGAAAAACAAACGCAAAAAGTGGATTCTAATACTTTCTTTGCCTACTTAATGAATCGCTTCAGCACCCCTGAAGAAATCTTTGGTCCAATCGACATAGCCGCACTGAAAAACAACAAGCTCACACGAAGCACACAGGGCTATCTCCCCACAGCGCATTTTGCGTTTTTAGACGAGATTTGGAAAAGCTCTCCTGCTATCCTAAACACCCTTTTAACCATCATCAACGAAAAGATTTATCGCGATGGCAATATGGATATAAAAGTCCCACTAAAAGGGCTAGTATGCGCGAGCAATGAATTCCCCACGCCAAATCAAGGGCTAGAAGCCTTGTATGATAGGCTTATTGTGCGATTAAAGGTCTTGCCTGTTGATAGAAAAACTAGCTTTGAAGCCCTGCTGAAAGGCACAGGTGAAGCACAAATTACTATCGCAAATCCTATCACACTAAAAGAGCTGCAAGACATAGCGCAAAAGGCTAAAAATGCTACATTTTCTCAGCAAGCCTTGCAAACACTCCACACCCTAAAAGCTTCTATAAAATCCCACAATAAATCCTTGCAAACAAATATAGATAAAAATAGCGAGCCTAGCGAGCCAATTTACATCTCTGACAGGCGGTGGGTAGCTATGGCAGAGCTTTTGAGAGTAGCGGCAGTTTTAAGCGATAGAGATGAAGTGCTACTTGCAGATATTATGCTTTTAAAGCATTGTTTATGGAGCGATGAGGCACAAACTCAAGTGATACAAAATCTTCTAGAAAAGTCGATACAAGCTACCTTGCGCAATGATCCGCGATATGACATATCAGCCTTGCAAACATCATATCAAAACCATTATGATAAAAGCATAGCGGAGCTTTATGACAATTATCAACCAAAGCAAATAGATGACAAGATAAAAGATCTTTATACTAAAGAGTGCGATAATATCGCCCAAAAAATTGCCACAAAGCAAAGCGCACTTCAAGAGGATCTTGATACCGCACAAAGCAAAATGGCAAACCCATTTTTAGCCGCTAGGGATTATCAGCCCATATTGCGCAATATTACGCAGCTGCAAGATGAGTTAAAGCAGCTTGACATCGCCCTAGAGCAGCTAAAAACCATTATACAAACCCAGCCTACGCCCATACCATTTCCAACTAGATACACAAAACCAAAATATAAGCCAAAAAGCAAAAAAATGCTAAAAAAACTTGTAAAAGATGAGAGTGTTTATCTAGGTGATATTGATACAAGTGCTATTACAAATATGAGTGAGCTATTTAAAGACTCAAATCGCACAGACTTTAGTGGGATAGAATATTGGAATGTGAGCAATGTAACTAATATGTCTCATATGTTTCAAAATACAAAGAGCTTCAATCAACCATTAAACTCTTGGAATGTTAGTAATGTGGAAGATATGTCTTTTATGTTTGCAGTTGCAGAGCATTTTAATCAGCCAATAGACGCGTGGAATGTAGAAAGCGTAACAGATATGGGTTTTATGTTTTATGGTGCAAAGCATTTTAATCAGCCACTAGATTCTTGGAATGTTAGCAAAGTAACTACTATGAGCAGTATGTTTCAAAATGCAAGGCATTTTAATCAGCCAATAGGCGCGTGGAATGTAGAAAGCGTAACAGATATGAGTTTTATGTTTTATGGCGCAGTGAAGTTTTGCCAAGTGCTTGATAATTGGAATGTCTGTAATGTAACTAGTATGGGCTATATGTTTGATGGCGCATATGAAATGATGCGCCGACCACCTAAATGGGCTAATGATCAAGCTTTGATGAGGTAGGCTATGCAGAGCACACTACAAGATATAGAACACAACCCGCGCTACACAGCATTGCTACACAATGAAGTGGTGCGTGCGTATTTAGACAAAATCCACGCTAGCTATCTAGCACTCCAAGATAAGCTAGCTTCTAGCCACCCCTTTTGGCAAGAAGAGTCAGCACACTATAGGCGAGCACTCACGCCCACTATCAATCACCAAACCTTACAAGATGATAGGCAAAGCTTTTTGAGCTATAACCAAGATCATCAAAGCGAGCTAGACTCCCTTGCCTCTAATCATCAAGCAAGCCTAGATTCTAGTAGGGAGCATATTTTGCAGTATTGGGAAAAAGTCCTAGAATCTAAAAAATCAATGTGGCTAGAGCCTAAGAGAAAACAAGCAGAAAGAGAATATATCCAAGGTCTTATAGGAGCGTTAGAATCTATACTTGAGCTACAAGAGATGCTAGGGGGTTTAGGGCTAGAGTCATCTACTTTAATGCAAGAGATGCTGGGGGGAATGAAGTTTGATATAAATGAGGGTAGTGGGGGCGATGAGATGGAAGGTGGGGTTGAAGGAGAGGGGCAAGAGCAAGTTAGTCAGCAGGGATATGGCAGTGGGCTAGGGCAAAAAGGCTGTATTGACATCGCAAAAATCAAGCAGTATTTGAAAACTTTGCAAAGCAGTAAGCACTTGCGCACAATCGCAGATCTACTAGGCAGGGGCAGGCAAGATGGAGATGCGCTGGGCTCAAGCACTATGGGGGATTCTAGTGTAAAGCTAACAAATACATATAAAGAAGAAATGTGTGGGATAACTTTAGGGCGAGATTTGGCAAATCTCTTGCCCCAAGAGCTAGCAATGCTAAATGACCCAGATTTAGAGCTACTCTTTGATCTCAAATATATTCAAAACCGCCTTTTTTGCTTTGAGAAGCAGAGCTTTGATACGCCCAAAGAGCAGCAAGAGAAAACTAAAGGCGCGATAATAATCTGTGTAGATACAAGCTCTAGTATGCAAGGCACTCCAGAATATCTAGCAAAGGCTTTGACACTCTATCTTGCTACAAAGGCAGATATGCAAAGCCGCGCTTGCTATCTTATCAACTTTTCTAGCACCATAGAGACTATTGATCTAAGTGGCAAAGATGGCAGAGCGAAGCTTCTAGGCTTTTTGGCGATGAGCTTTAATGGCGGCACTGATGTAGAGCCAGCATTAGCAGAAGGGCTTAAAAAAATGCAAGAAGATGATTTTGTGCAATCAGATTTGATTGTCATTACAGATGGTTGGTTTGATGGTTTTTCAAGCAAATTAGAGAAGCAAACACAAGACCAAAGGCGCAATGGCAATAGATTCTATCTTTTAGACATAGATGGCACTTATGACACGCACACATCTTTTGATACACATTGGGTATATAATAGCCACACAGATAGGCTGCACACTCGGCACTCTCATCACCCTAGCATTAGCTAGATTTACTTAAGTCTTTATATCTTGGTTTAGCTTTGTCATAACGCTGTCAAATGTGCTTGCTAGAATCCACTTTTACTACAACAGCAGGAGACACTATGGATAGAAATACGCTTAATGAGATTCTAAAAATTTTGCCTGATGATTTTGGCTTTAAAGCAGTATTTGAAGAGCCAGAAAATGAAGCTTTAAAAGATTCTCAAGTGCTTATACTCGGCATTGGTAAGCATAAAATCGAATTCACAAATGGCAAATATCGCCCAAAAAATAATGATGAGCTTAAAGCATTATGCGATATTGATAGCATTGAGCTTGATGATATTGACCCAAGCAAAGTAACGGATATGAGCAGAATCTTTGATGGCTCTACACGCAAGGATTTTAGCGGGATAGAGTCGTGGGAGGTAAGCCAAGTAAAAAGTATGTGGGCGATGTTTAGAGATGTGCATATTGAGCGACATTGGAGCTGGAATATTAGCCGCTGGAATGTAAGTAGCGTAGAGGATATGAGCCATATGTTTGAAGACTCTAGCTTTAATGGCGATATTAGCCGCTGGAATGTCGGCAAGGTAAAAAATATGAATAGTATGTTTTGGAATAGTGATTTTAATCAAGATATTAGCGATTGGGATATTAGCAATGTGGAAGATATGAGCGGTATGTTTGCCTACTCGCTAGCTTTCAATCAAGATTTAAACAAATGGCGCGTAAATCCCAAAGCCGATATAGATAGAATGTTTTTTGGCACTGAGGCGTTATGCATACTGCCAAAGTGGGATATAGAGCTTTTTGCGTATTCTAACTATGTGTTTGCTGGCACGATATTTGATGCCTTTATCACAAGAAAAATCGATGATTTTTACAAGCAAACGCAGCGATTCTATCCGCTGACAAACAGGCAGCTATGCAATCTAACAGAACGAGAAGAAATACAACTCAGCCAAATTGATGTATCAAACATCACTGATATGAGTTGTGTTTTTAGTGATTTTTTCTCTAGTCGCAAGGATTTTAGCGGGATAGAGTCGTGGAATGTGAGTAATGTGGTCAATATGTATGGTATGTTTTATTGTAATCGCTGGTTTAATGCTGATATTAGTGGCTGGAATGTAGAAAATGTGGAGGATATGGAAAATATGTTTTGTGGAACAGAGCAGTTTTGCCACAGCTTAAATGAGTGGAATATCAACAATCAAGTCAATATACAAGGCATATTTGCCGACACAAATTACCCTAAAAAATATATAAAATCGTGGCGTGAAAAAGTGGGCGAAGAGATGTTTGACAAGGCGTTTATTAAGAGAGTGTGGCAAAGAAAATAATCACAACCTACCCTAAGCGTTCAAGAGCTTTGGTAGAACTTCAGCAGGAAATGTATAAGCCACCTTGCTATAATGCCGCTGTCTAAAACAGGAGAAACTATGGAATATGGGAGATTTTTTGAACGCGTGAAGAGCTTTTTAGAACAAGCAGAGAAGCACAAAAGGCGTGGGAATAATGACTTCAATCCCTACTTGCAAATGTGGAGTGAGAGCAATGAAGTCAAACTGCATAGCTCGTTAATAAGCGGATTTTTAGATCCTAGGAATAATCACTATCAAGGCGATGTGTTTTTAGAAACATTTTTAGAATGCGTAGGGCTTAGAGAATGGTTTGGCAATGCAAGCAATGCTAGGGTGTATAAAGAGTATAAAAATATTGATGTATATATCACGAATGGTGAGCGGCATATCATTGTAGAAAATAAGATTTGGGCGGAAGATCAAGACAGACAAATTGAGCGATATATTGAGATAATGGCAAAAGAACAAAGCAAAGATTCTAATGATGATATGGAGTCTAGCGAGACAGAATCTAGCGAAAGTGAAACGCCACAAGAGCAAAGTGCGTCCTATGACAATATTGCTGTGCTTTACCTAGCCCCTGATGAGCGAAAACCTTCAAAAGATAGTCTAGGCAAATGGGAAATACAAGGAGATTATCTTGTAGATAGGCAAGGCAATCAAGTGCGATTTAAAGCTATCACTTATAAAAATGAGATTCTAAAATGGATAGAAAATTCACAGGCAAAAGTTGGCTGTATCACGCATCTAAATTCCGCACTATACTTCTATAAAGATGTCGTGCAAATCGTTACAAAAACAAAGGAGAACACAATGAGTGTAGAGAAATTTTTAACACAGGGAAATATGCAGGAAAATATGGAAATAGTCTTTGAGATTCTAAAGAATAAAGACAAAATTATAGAATCTTATTGTGAGGTGATTATAGAAAAGCATAGAGAGCAAATTGAAAGCAAAGGCTTTGAGATTGTTAAGACAAGTAAAAATAAAAAAATGGGCAGTTGGGGCAAGAATGATTTAAGCTACCCCTTTATGATTAAGCCTAAAGATTGTGGTAAATACTACTTTGCCTTTTGTGTGGAACATTATATTCAAAAAGAGAAATATAACTGCTATGGTGTGCGGATTTTTGAGCAAGACTTGAATGATAATTTAGATGATAATATATCGAGCAAAATCATAGATTATTTAAATGTCAAGTTTGTTTGGTGGCTTAATTATGATAAAAATTTTTGGTGGTATGCGTTTGATACTTCAATAGCAGAATTAGAGTTTAACTTGCAAGCATTTTTGGATTCTAGCGAGATTAAATCCTTGAATAAAAAGCTTAAATCCTATCAAGGATAGCAATATAGCTCCCACAACGCAAAGACTAGAATCTTGCTTTGTGGGCTACACAATCCTCAAAGATTCTTCAATATTTAATACATTTGTCATAATGCTGTCAAAGCTCTGTGATATAGTTTTGTTTATTAAAGGTAAAAATAAGACATAGCAAGATTTTACCAACTCATCATAACAAATCTTAAAAAGGGGAAAAATGGATAAGCCTAATGTCAAGGAAATTTTAGCAAGTTTGTCTGGGGTTTGGAGTCAAAATAAAGATGAGAATCTTAACACACCTAATGAGATTCTAGATAGCTTGTCTAATGACTTTATTGAGACTAATTTCTGCATAGGTGATAGTTTCAAAGCCCTTGCAAAAACTCCCAACCAAGATGTAGCAGCCATAAACAAACAGCATATACAATCAAAAAAGGTCGCACTTATGAAGTTTTTACAATACGCTGAAAAATATGAAGCTCTATCACAAGAGCTACGATTTGAAATGCCTCCTCACATAGAGATATATTTACGCTATGTGCGGAATTTTTCAATCAGCTACAATGATACACAATACTTCATACAACAGATTTTAACATCAGCATTCTCTCCAAGCTTTTACATTGGTGATAGTTATAGTTACAATAGAGCCTTTGAAGAGACAATTTTGGATAGAAAGTATAGTTCCCCTAGTGCGGAGAAAATTACACAATATATCTTTTTTAAAGTTTTGCTTGATGTGCTAAATAGGCAGGGGCTAGATTACAATAATCTTTACACACATTTTGGTTATTGGAAAAGCAAGGGAAAAATCAAGCGACATTTTGCCCATATATTACCCTTCATTCAAGCCACACTCACGCTAAAGCCCTAGATGACTATCTTTCACAGATTCCACAAAATAAAAAAGAAAAGAAGAGATTCTATTATGATATAGCAAGTGAGCCTAGTTTAGAGCATAACTACCCAAATATAAGCTATTTTCAAATCCATAAAATCATTTCGCTTTGTTACAACGCCATTTTAAGATTACAAAAGTGGCAAATAAAGCCTCTTGTAGAACTTTTGGAATCTTATGATTCTTCTCGTATTTATATAGAGCTAGAGCCAAATAGTTTTGAAGATATACTAACCCGCCTCCAAGCCATAGCAAAGCCCAAGTCAAAGCGCTCTTTGAGATAAGCTACAATGCAAGTATGTTTTCTTTCTATAAGAGAGACTACCTTTACAAGGAAACTTACACGGAAAATTACACGCACCATAATTTTCATTTTTATAGTGACAGAACAAAAGATGAGATAAATCAGTTTTTAAAAACTCTACATTATGTTATGCAATACTATAAACAACTTTTTAAAGCAAAAGGGCATAGGGCTATATTATTTGCAGATTCTATAACGAAAAGCCTTGCTGTGCGGGTGCTTTTAGAATCTTATAATGATGAAAGCATTCCACAAGAGAAAAATTTTGATAACGCAAAACGAGTTATATTTACCTATCTGTATATCTCTAGTGATGTTGATATAGAGTGGAATCCAAACGATAAGGAATTTGTTTTGTATAAAAACGATGTGTTTTTGTTTTTCTCTAATTTCGCAGAATATCAACGCTATGGACGGGGATTGTATGAATGGAATGGATTTGATTATACGATAAAAGAGTATCATTCTTATCTATGCCTAGACCACAAAGCCAAACACAAAAAGCAATTGCAAAAATCTCGCCAAAAACTTGCAAATACACAGGCAGACGGAGCAAGATTTGAGCTATTTTCTTATATTGATAGGGAGCAGATAGAACAAATAGAGCAAACTCAATTGCAACATAAAGCCTTTGATTTAGCCAGCACAAATTACCTTGCTCTTTTAGATATAGAGCAATCAAAGCTACTTTTACAAGCAATGCTAGATACGCTATGTGGCAAACAGACTAAGCCAAATATTGAGTTAGTTACAAATTTTGAAGCTATAAGCATTAGTGGTGATGAGCTAAAAAATGTAGCATATATACATCTTAAATCTTTTTTGGGATTTATTTATGATAAGTGTATGATAAGGGTTGTGGGGCTAGAGCAAAGCGACTTTATAGAGTATTGCTTAAGTGCGATTTTACAAAGTGGGCAATGGGAGAGTGCGTTTGAAAATTTGCGACAGCAGAATATATAAGATTCTACATAGAATCTAGTAAGAGTAAGGTCAAAAACGCTTGACATTGTGTTTTTTTTTTTTTTTTGATACACATACTACATTTAATAAGGAGCAATAATGAAAGATTTTGCAAAAGGGCTTAAGGCGGCAAATGAGAAGTTTCAGCAAGAAAAGAAAGAGGGGCGATGTGATTTTAATATCTTTGAAGCTTTGAAAGTAGAGATGAAAGAAAATTACCATAGTGCCTTTTTGGCATATTTGCTTGATAGTAACAAAGGGCATTATCAAACTATCTTTTTAGAAAAGTTTTTAGAACGCATAGCAAACACGCAGGGGCTTAAAACAAAGCTAACGCATTTTAAAAGCAAAGATTGTGAAAGCATTACAACTGAATCTGCCATACACCAAAACAGACGCATTGACATATTAATGAAGTTTAATAATGGCTCTCATATCATCATAGAAAATAAGATTAATGCCTATGACCAAGAAGCACAGATTAGAGACTATGTAGAATCTCTACATAAACAGGGGGTGGGGGCAGAGCAGATTCTTGTTATCTATCTTACAAAAGATAATGCCGAGCCAAGCGATGATTCCTTGTGTAAATGGGAAATTCAAAAACACGAGATTGTTGATTCAAGTGGGACACCAAAGGCGTATTATCTAGGCATAAGCTATGAGTGGATAAAAGAATGGCTAGAAAAAGATTGTTTAAAAAGTATAGAAAAAGAGGGATTAAAATCCATTAATGGCAAAACAAAAGCTGAAAATGGGCTAAATAAGATTATTCTTTGTTTAAATCAATATATTGAGATTTTAAATTCACATATTCTTAATACATCAAAGACACCAAATAAAAAAGAAACAAAGGAATACATTCTTGATTGTGTTATGCAAAATGCAGATTTTACAAACAAAGCTTTAGAGATATTAAGTAAAGATAAACAAGACAATAAAGAGCAACAAGAATGCTATGAGATTCTAAAAGAGCATAAAAATGCAATACAAGATTCTATCTTGCAGGATTTTTATAATGCAGTGAAGTGCTATTGCCGCGACAAAGAATTGCTTAAAATAGGCAATACGATTTGGTATGCTGAAAACTATGAAAATGGCATTTTATTCTATAAAAAGGCAGATAAAGACAAAGCAGAGAGCGGTAGGGAAATGGTGTATTTATTTTTTGCTATCAAAGGTGAAACAAGTGCGTGTTTTACCGCCGATGCGTATGGTGCAAAGGAGCTAGATGGCAAGGATTTCATTAACAAAGCATTTGAATATGGCGAATATTTTAAGAAAGAAGCCAAAGGTGCGGGGTTAAACAGCTATAAGCCCTATTTAAAAGACTACAAAACCTTTCAGCCTAAATGTGAAAATGAGCTTGAGCTATGCAAATGGATATATAGCGGCACACAAGATTCAAACACAAAAGAAAAAGTTTTAAACAAGGTGGTTCAAAAATTTATCCCATTTTTTAAGGCATTTGCAAATAAACCTTTAATCAAAGAATATATTGATAAATATTCTAAACTTTTTAATGACTACGCCAAAACGCTAGAGGGCTAAAAGCAAGATTCTAATCTTGCTTTGTAAGCCACAAAATTCGCAAAGATTCTTAAACATTTAATCCATTTGTCACAACGCTGTCAAAGCTCTTTGCTATAACTTCACTTGCCTTATTCTCACACGACAAACACACAACAAAGGGGAGCTATGACTTTAAGCACACATTACACCACAGACGCCTTAGAATCCATCTTTGCCACCGC
The DNA here is from genome assembly GCF_900451095.1 of Helicobacter canis. Taxonomy (NCBI): domain Bacteria; kingdom Pseudomonadati; phylum Campylobacterota; class Epsilonproteobacteria; order Campylobacterales; family Helicobacteraceae; genus Helicobacter; species Helicobacter canis. Next base: position 1,756,592 of record NZ_UGHV01000001.1, read on the forward strand.
GCAAAAGGCTGAGTTTATGGGGATCATCTCTGCATATAGAGAGCATAAAATCATCAATGGAAAAACACAGCCCCTAAGCGAGCAAGAGAACTATCAGCATAATTTTTGGCGGCACAAATTTTAGGGCTAATGCTCAAGAAAGGGACATTGCTTGCGCGAGCTTTTGCGCCCTATCACGCAAGGCTAGCAGCCACACTTCAGGGCAAAAGGTGGATTCTGGGGTGGAATCTAAGGCAGGGTCAAAAGTGGATTCTAGGGGTGAAAATCAAGCAGGGAGTGCGGAAGTGGATTCTAGCCTAAGCCCTAGCAGCCCACACACAGGCTTGCAATATGAGTGGTATTTCTATCTTGTGTGGAGTGAAAACGCAAGCGATGGCATTGAAGTCGGTAAGCTTGGCAGAGCGTGTGGCAATGCCTACTACCTATCAAGCGGCGGGATAATGCACGGCTTTTCCCCGCATAAACGCGGCATAGCACTTAAGCCCTACATCGGCAAGAGGCGCATAAGCCCGCGCAGAGCGATAAATATGCTTCATCGGTGGTTTTTAGAGACAGATGGCACAGAGCTTATTGGAATCCGCTTTTATCAAACTATGCAAAATAGCTCACTGCGGCGGCAGGCGCGCGGAAGTCTCGCACGATTTCATAATATTTCTTATTTGTATTATGCTCTTCCGCGATTTGATAAGCAAAATCCACGCATAGATGCAGAGGAATATCTGCGATCGGATTCTATGATTATAGAGAGTATAGAAAACAAAACCCTATCGCCCTTTATGCTTAGATATATCTTTGAAGAAAGGGGGCTTATGTTTGTGGATAAAAGCAGCTCTTAAAGGGATTAGTAAAAGCGTGTTTGCATTGCGGCTTTTTAGAGCAGCTTCGCTCTAAAAGTCCTCCCAAGCTTCGCACCTAGCTTTGTGATGTTTTTTCGCAAATTCAAGATCCATAGAGTAAAAAACTGCGTTTAAAGATTTAGGGCGACCATTTTCATCTTCGTATTTTTCACACAATGCTTTGTAGATTTCATCATTTTCATCGCAATCCACAGCTATGCTGCCAAGATAAGGATACTCCAAATACCCGACAGACACGAGATCAAATACCGGTGTTAGCTTTGCTTGTGGAAAATGTGTATCCATAAATTGTAAAAACTCTTCTCGCGCTTCATTGTCGATGTGCTTTTCATCAAGTGCGGATTCGTCTTTCGTGCGTTCTTTATGGACATAAAAGCGGTTATAGACTTCATTAAAGCAGAGCCAAAAAGACATTTTGTCTATGGAGACAGTGTATTCCTCAATAGTTGGTAAAACGATAGGCATTCAAACTCCGTTATTTAAGATATTGCTCAACGCGGCATTATAGCGACCAATGTCTTAAAAGTATTGACTAAAAGATCAAGCAGAAGTAGCATAGAGCTAATCCTTTGTCATAACGCTGTCAAAACTCTTTGCTATAACTCCACTTGCCTTATTCCCACACGACAAACACCGCAAAATAGCGGCTAATTTGGCATAATGAGCGTATCACACTTACAAGGAGATTGAATGACAGATGAGAATCTAAGGCTATTTTTACAGCGTTTTAGGGAGTTTAATGCCGAGATTGAAGCGCGAAAAAAGCGCGGGCAAAATGATTTTAACCCCTTGCTTTGCGTGCAAAAGCTAGATGATGAAGAGAATATGCACAGTGGCTTTTTATATGCCCTGCTTAATCCCAATGGGGAGCATTACCAAGATGATTTATTTCTAAAGCTCTTTGTGAAGTCCATTGGGCTGCAAGAGTGGTTTGGTAATACAAATAACGCAGAAGTGCATAAGGAGAAAAAACGCATTGATATGTATATCACTAATGGCACAAAGCATATCATTGTAGAGAATAAGATTAACGCAGGAGATCAAAACGAGCAAATTGCGCGATATATAGAAGCGATTGCGAAAGTGGATTCTAGCGATAGGGGAGAATCCAGCGTAGAGTATGAAAATATCGCGGTAGTGTATCTAGCCCCGCATATCAAAAATCCCACACAGCAAAGTCTAGGCAAATGGAAAATACAAGGGGATTTTCTTGTAGATAGTGAAAATCATCAAGTGCGATTTAGGGCGATCTCATATGAAAATGAGATTATAGATTGGCTAGATTCTGCCCTAAATGAAGCAGGCGGGATAAGCAATCTAAGAATGGCAATAGAGTGCTACACAGATGTAGTAAAGCGACTTACGGGAAAAAAGGAGAACACAATGGATTTACAAGCATTTTTTAGTAAAGACGGCAATAAGCAGTTTTTAGACATAGCATTGGAGCTAGTGGCTAGAAAAGATGAAGTGACACGCGCCCATTTTAGTGCGATTGCAAGGGAGATTAAAGGCAAGTATAAAGAATACAGGACAGAAGTTTGGAGCTATGGAACAGGCATCTCTGTGCTACATAATAAGTTTGTTGAAATAAGAAACTTTTGTTTTTATATAGCAGCAGAAATTGCTAATAAAGAAGAGGTGTGGTTTGAAATTTATCTATCGGGTTACAATCCACAACAAACAACAAAACTTATCCCAAAACTTGGAGAAGTTCTTGGTGTAAGCAATGATAATTTTGATGATAGTATGCTCGAAGATGGGTGGTTGGCATTAAAAGAATTTGAGGAAATTGATTTAAAAGACTTCACGCAAAAAAGTTTTATGGAGTTTTTTGAAAGCGTGAAAGATAAGGTCTATCAATTTAATCAAAAAATCGCAGATGATTTAGCAAAGCCAGATTCAAAGCTCAGCAAGCTTGTGCCGCCTACCGAAATAACAGAGATATTTTTGCCTCAATATGACAATGTCAAAAGTGGATTCTAGGCACAATGCTTTTTCTGTCATTGCGAAGCCCTTTAGGGCTGAAGCAATCCATAAATCAAAAAGTGGATTCTAGTGATACTAAGAAAGACTATTTTGCTAGCGCAAAATTTGTGGATCGCCACGCCGCTAACGCGGCTCGCGATGACAGCAAACCGCCACAAGTGAAAAAGTGGATTCTAACGATACTGATGACAGAAAACACGCTGTCACTTTTCTCAATCTCTCCGCATTTTTTCATCTTTTTCACTTTTTTGACATAACGCTGTCAAAGCTCTTTGTTATAACTTCACTTGACAAAGCGATACTTCACTTTGCAATACACACAAGGAGTGATTATGCTAACACAAGCAAAAAGAGACAATAAAGTCCTAAGCAAATATAAAGCAAGAAGACAAAGGGCGTTGAAGAAGATAGAAGGCACACTTATAGATTCTAACAAAGAAGCCCTGCAAAAGCTCCTGCCCTTTCAGCCCATAGCCAACGACAAAGACTATGAGAAAAAGTTTTTTGCCACACATCTTATGAATCTTTTCCCGCACACACTGGATTTTGATGACTGCTTCAAGCTTTTTAGAAAAAATTTTAATGCAAATTTAGCTGATTTTAGTGATGAAGCTATGGTCGCAGAGTTTATCACGCCCTATCTTTTAGAGCATTTTCACGCGCTAAAGCCTAAAGCCTTTGTGCGTAGGAATCTTAAGCTTTTGCAAGAGTGCTTTGGACTAAGTGAGATTGAAACAAATATTTTATACATCATCGGCTTGTTTGATAAGATGAATAGATACTATGATGATAAGCTTGATTATTTGGAGTTTTGCCTACTTTTAGCCAGTGTGTTGCAGACTAGTCCCACAAAGATTCAAAAGCTGCTTATGGCGGATATGCCGCTTAGAAAGTTTGACTTTATTGATGATAGGCACAGAAGCGGTGAGTTTGAATTAGAAAGCTTTACTGAAAGACTTATGCAAGAGCCTTTTAGCAAACAAGAGATGATGAAAAGAATCGCTAGAATCTACCCCAAAAGCACGCTTGAAATAGCGGATTTTAGCTATATGAAAAGCGACTTAGATATGCTGCTAAACTATTGTAAAAATGCGAAAAATCCTAGCGTTTTTCTCTATGGCAAGCCCGGCGTGGGTAAAAATGAGATAGCAGCCCTTATCGCAAAAGAGCTAAATAGAGAGCTATGGGAGATACACAATATTGATACACAAGGCATAATGAGAGAGGATAGACTTGAGCAGTTTATACGAGCTCAAGCTATGCTAAAGGCGGATAAATCTGTGATTTTGCTTGATGAGTGTGAAGAGTTTTTCCCCAGCTTGTCTCCCAAATACAACGAAGATAAACCCAGCAAAAACACGCTCAATAAAATGCTAGAATCCGTGAAAATCCCAAGCATTTTTCTAAGCAATAGCGCAAATATTGACCCGGCGTTTTTGCGGCGATTTGACATCGTGCTAGAAATCCACGCCCCGCCAAAAGAGAAAAAGCAAGCAATGATAGAAAAAGCCCTAAAGTCCCAAAGGATACAACTAGATTCTATGATTATTAGCCAAATTTGCGAGTCTAGCCTCTCTCAAGGCGTGCTTTTGCAAGCGTGTAAAGTAGCAAAAACTTTGGCAAAACATAAGCTATATAGCTTGAAAAATTGCGAAAAAACTCCAAAAAGCACAGCCGCAAACAGCCGCATTATCACCCAAAGCCTTATCCAAGTGCTAAATGAGCATTTAAAGCTGCAAGGGCAAAAGCTCATTGCTACAAGCAAGCCTAGGTCTCTTCCCTATGATATGAGCTTGATTCACGCAAGTGTGGATATGAAAGCTCTGTGCGAGCGGATAAAAAGCGTGTGCGGGGCAAAAGATGCAAATGTGGATTCTAGCTCTAGCGGGCAAGATTCTACACAGGGCGTTAGGATTCTAGCGTACGGTATGGCTGGGAGCGGCAAGAGTGAGTTTGCCAAAGCCCTAGCCGAAGAGCTAGATAAGCCTATAATATTAAAAAAGGCAAGTGATCTGCTCTCTATGTGGGTAGGAGGGAGTGAGAAAAATATCGCAAAAGCTTTTAGGGAGGCGGAGCAAAGGGGGGCGATTTTAGTGCTTGATGAAGTGGATAGCTTTTTGCAAGATAGGAGTGGGGCGAGTCGTAGCTGGGAAGTTAGCCAAGTGAATGAAATGCTCACACAAATGGAGAGCTTTGCTGGCATATTTATCGCTACGACAAACTTTATGGATAATTTAGATAGAGCAAGTATCAGGCGATTTGATATGAAGATAGAGTTTAAGCCGCTAGATTTTGCCAGGCTGCAAAAAGCCTTTAGCCTGTATGCGCAGCATTTGGGGATTGGCGATTATGCTGCATTCCTAGAATCCACTTTTGGCAAAAGGGAGCTAGAAAAGCTAGAGAATATCTGCTTTGGGGATTTTGCTTTGATCGCTAGGGGGGCAGCCTTTGCGCCGCTAGAGTCTGCGGAGCAGTTGCTAGAAAAGCTGCAGGAAGAAGCGCGGATTAAGAGCTTGAGTGCGAGTAGCAGCAAGCGCGTGGGATTCTAGGGTGAATGGCTATGGATAAGCACAAGCTAAGTGAGATTCTACAAGCTCTGCCAGATAGCTTTAGCTTTACAGCAGTGCTTGAAGAAGTGATAAAAGAGAAAGAAAAGAAGTGTAAAGTGGCATTTGAAGAGTCAAGCGAGCAGGCTCAAGCCCAAACCCTGCAAGATCAGATCGCGGAAGCCTACCTAGAATCCAAAGAGCAAGAGCTGTGGGACGATATACAAGAGAGTTTAGAGCGGTTGCTTTGGGCAGATGTGGTGGGGTTTGTGCCAGAAGATGACAAAGTGTGTCATTATGATAAAGAGTCTAAGCAGTGGGTGGATTATAATAGCTATTGGGGTGCTCGCATAAAAGAGCAGCTAGAATCTAGCGGGATTTTTATGAGTGAAGATGAGTTTGCTTCAATGCTTGATTTGATACACTCTATGTATCTATCATCGTGGGGTTATACTCTCTGTGCGATGGATTTGCAAGATTTTTATTATCATTACTTAGATTGCTATATAGCTGATTATCTATGCTTGAAGAATAAAAGGAGCGAACAATGAAAGACCTTAAACGAGTGATGATTTTTAGCGGGGCGGGGCTTAGTGCAGAGAGCGGGCTAAGGACATTCCGCGATAATGATGGCTTATGGGAGGAATTTGACATTATGGAAGTGTGCAGTGCTAGGGGCTTTGCAAAGGATAGGCAAAAGGTGCTAGATTTCTATGATCAAAGGCGGATACAATTAGGGCAAGTCGCCCCAAATGCCGCGCATAAGATGATAGCCAAGCTTAAAGCAGCATATCCGCAAGAAGTCGTAGTGATAACGCAAAATGTCGATGACTTGCTAGAAAGAGCTGGGTGTGAAGAGGTCATTCACTTGCACGGATTTTTGCCTGAGGTGCGCTGCGAGTCTTGCGGGGAGATCACAAATATCGGCTATGTGGCTATGCCAAGCTCTGTGTGTGGGGTGTGCGGGGCGCAGAGCTTGCGGCATAATATTGTGATGTTTAGTGAGCCTGCGCCAAACTATGCCCTGCTAGATAGCGAGCTAGAGCGGCTAAAAGCGGCGGAGGAGAGCTTGTTTGTCTGTATCGGCACAAGTGGCGAGGTGCTAAATGCGGCGCAATTTACTCTCTACGCCAAGCAAAGCATACTAAACAACCTAGAATCCAGCCACCTTGATCGCTACTTTGATGTGCGCTTCATCGAGCCAGCCAGCTGTGCTGCGCCAAAGATCAAAGATCTTGTAGAAGGCTTTTGCGCAAAGTGAGCTAATCTCCTAGCTTTGCCTTGTAGCACGCTTCTAGAATCCTTATTTGTCATTGCAAGTTTTGCAAAGCGTGCGGTGATCCACAATCCAAAAGTGGATTCTAGCTTTTACACTTCTTGTTTATCCTAGAATCCACTTTTTACACAACACAGATTTTTTAAAAACACTCATTTTTCTCATCATTGCGAGCCTTACACCGCGTGGCATAGCCGTAGCTTCTTTAGTGATCCACACTAGAATCCACTTTTGAAATGGATCGCCACGCCGCTAACGCAGCTCTCGATGACGGAAAACTGCCATAAGTGAAAAAGTGGATTCTAGGATTATGAAGCGATTTGGTAGAATAAGGCACAATTTCACACACCTTATATCACCTAGGATTTTTATGACTACTGCTTGCTCTGTCCATATTGATCATACACCTATCCAAGAAATCATCTCCCCTGCAGTGTTTATCGCTGATGCACACTATATCCCAAGCCCTACCCACACTTGCACACAGGCATTTGAGCAAGCACTAGAGCCCAGCCCTGCTAAGCTAGATTCTAGCAAGTCCGCTAGCCCACTAGAATCTAGCTTTTCATTTTTGGATTCTAGCTTGCCCTATCCGCGCTACATCGGCGAAGATGGCTTAATGGGGCTTTTGCAAGCATTGATGGGCAATCCCCCCGCACAGATTTTTCTTATGGGGGATATTGCGCATTTGTTTATCCCGCATATCTCCCATAGCGCAGATAATCACCGCGATTTTATCGCCCTACTCAATGCCCTATCGCAGCACACAGAGATCTTCTACTTTGAAGGCAATCACGACTTTGGGATAGATTCTAGGCTTTTGCCACGAGTGAGAATCTACCCTAGGAGTCTCCAGCCAGCTATTTTTAGCTATCAAAATACGCCATTTTTACTCGCACACGGCGATCTTTTTATCAACAAAAGCTATGAATGCTATATCCGCGCACTAAGCGCACCACTCACACTTAGTGCGCTAAAGCTGCTTGATACACTAAGTCTAGGCTATATCTATACCTATGCGCAATCCCTAGTCAATGCCAAGCGCATTGCGCCACTTCACCTAGATGAAAGTGGATTCTACACATTTGCGCTTAAGAGACTAGCAGCATACACGCACTATATGCGTGCGAATAACCTAGCCCGCGCGTGCAATCTAGCCAAGCCCAGCGACACAGACCCCCAAAGCACCGCAAAGCAGGCTAAAGACTATGAGCTTAACGCGCAATATGGCGTGATAGAGGGGCATTTCCACATAGGCAGAAGATTGCAGAGCTTTTTTGCCCTGCCATCTTTTTATTGCGAAAAAAGGATTCTTGTTTTATAATCCTGCCGATATTACCCACACAAACTAAGACCATTGATTTAGATTTGGAGACAACTATGGCAGGCAATATTTTAGACTCTCAAATTGAAGGCTATAACGAGATAGCGTTGATTGACTTCCGTATTTTCGAGCTGCGAGATGATGAAGTATATGAGGGGATTTATGGGGTCAATGTCGCAAAAGTGCAGAGTATCATCGAGCAGCCAGATGAGCTTTTTGACATACCGGCAAGTCCAGATTATGTGCTAGGGCTTTTTGATTTGCGTGGGACGATAATCCCGCTTGTCGATCTCTCCAAATGGCTGAATATCAAAGCAGATGACACCCCCCGCAAACACAAAATCATCGTATCTGAGTTTAATAATGTCCAAATAGGATTTGTAGTCGATGAAGTTAAGCGCATACGGCGTGTGAATTGGAAGCAAGTAGAATCCGCGCAATTTAGCTCATCTAGCACAATCGAGCGAGGCAAGATTACCGGCACAACGCGCATTGAAGAAGATGATCGAACTATGCTAATTTTGGATTTAGAGAGCATTATTGATGAGCTAAATTTCTATGAGAAAAAGGCTGATGATATTATCAGTATTGTAGAAGAGCAGGAGCGGTTTAATGGACTAGCACTTGTGCTAGAAGATAGCTCCATAGCCCGCAAACGCGTGGTGAAAAATCTCGTAGCTATGGGCTTTGAGGTTGTAGAGGCAATCGATGGAGAAGAGGGCAAAGAAAAGATAGAGTCCCTTTATCAACAATATGGCGATAAACTATCCGAGCACCTTAAAATCATCGTATCTGATGTAGAAATGCCAAAAATCGATGGCTTCCACTTTGCCAACGAAATCAAAAACGACCCAAGATTTTCTAAGATCCCGCTTGTATTTAACTCCTCTATCTGCGATCCAAATAGTATGGAAAAAGGCAAAAAAGCAGGAGGTGATGGCTATATTGTGAAATTTGACCCCAACATTTTCTACCAAGAAGTCAAAAAACTTCTAACTTCTGTGTGATTTTGGCATTTTTTTGGTAGAATAGCCCCCAAATTAACGAGATGAGGTATTGTAGATGGATGATATGCAAGAAATAATGGAAGACTTTTTGATCGAAGCCTTTGAGATGGTCGATCAGCTCGACCAAGACTTAGTCGAGCTAGAAAGCAACCCAGAAGATCTAGAGCTACTGAATCGTATTTTTAGAGTAGCCCACACTATTAAGGGTTCTAGCTCATTCTTGAATTTTGACATTCTTACAAGCTTGACACACAATATGGAAGATGTCCTAAACAAAGCTAGACGAGATGAGCTTAAAATCACACCTGATGTGATGGATGTAGTCTTGCTCTCCATTGACCTTATGAAAGCACTCTTGCAAGCAATTAGAGACTCTGGGACAGACGCCAATAGCGGTATTGATATTAGCGATGCTGTTACTAAGCTTCAAGCAATATCTCAAGGTAGTAGCCCTGTCGCAGAGGCTCCAGAGCCTTCAGCCAAACCAGCCAAACCGCAGGAGACTACACCACAGAGCGACCCTAGCAATCCACTTGCAGATGAGCCGGATAAGGACTATGCGCATATGAGTTCTGATGAAGTAGAAGCAGAAATTGAGCGACTGCTCCAAAAACGCCAAGAAGCGGATAAACAAATGCGTGCGCAAAAAAGAGCAAGCGGTCAAGCTGGCGATGTCCAAGCACCCAAAGCACCAGCAGAAGCTCCAGCACCCACTGCTACTACACCGGCTAAACCAAGTCCCAAAACTGAAGGCAAACCTGCAGCCGGAAAAGATGAAGGCAAGGTGGCAACAAGCGTAGAACAAACGGTCCGCGTTGATGTTAGGCGACTTGATAACCTTATGAATCTCATCGGCGAGCTTGTGTTAGGCAAAAACAGATTGATTAAAATCTATGGCGATGTGGAAGAGCGCTATGATGGTGAAAAATTCTTAGAAGAACTCAACCAAGTTGTATCATCTATCTCTAGCGTAACGACGGACTTGCAACTTGCGGTAATGAAGACAAGAATGCAGCCTGTAGGCAAGGTGTTTAATAAATTCCCAAGAATGGTGCGAGATTTATCCAGAGAACTTAAAAAGAGTATTGATCTTGTCATCACCGGTGAAGAAACAGAGCTTGATAAGTCTATCGTAGAAGAAATAGGCGATCCGCTTATCCATATCATTAGAAATTCTTGTGATCACGGCGTGGAATCCCCAGAGGATAGAAAGGCTTTAGGCAAGCCAGAGATTGGGCGAGTGGATCTCAAAGCCTACAATGAAGGCAATCACATTGTTATTGAAATCACCGATGATGGAAAAGGGCTTGATGCAGAAATGCTCAAGCTAAAGGCTATTGAAAAGGGCTTAATCTCTGAAAAAGAAGCAGATTCTATGACAGATAAAGAGGCTTTTGGCATTATCTTTAAGCCCGGTTTCTCTACGGCAAAAACTATTTCCAATGTATCTGGACGCGGTGTCGGTATGGATGTTGTAAAGACCAATGTCGAAAAGCTTAATGGTATTATCGAGATAGATTCTGAAAAGGGAGTAGGCACAACATTTAAGCTAAAAATCCCACTTACGCTTGCCATTATCCAAGCATTGCTTGTGGGTGCGCAAGAAGAATACTATGCTATCCCCTTATCTTCTGTCATTGAGACAGTTAGAATTGGGCAAGATGAAATCTATAGTGTCGATGGCAAATCTGTCTTGCGCCTAAGAGATGAAGTGCTTTCCCTAGTGCGTTTGGCTGATATTTTTGGTGTGGATTCTGTGCTAGAAACAGCAAGCGAAGTGTATGTTGTCATCATTGCGCTTGCAGAGCAAAAGATTGGTGTAATTGTGGATTATCTCATTGGACAAGAAGAAGTTGTTATCAAATCGCTTGGCTACTATCTCAAAAGCACTAGAGGTATTGCAGGAGCGACAGTGCGAGGTGATGGTAAAATCACTTTGATTGTCGATGTAGCCGCAATGATGGAAATGGCTAAAGAGGTTAAAGTGAGTATAAATGCAGTAATGGAAGAAGCTCAAAGCTCCAAAGCCAAAACAGCCCCATCAGACTATATCGTGCTAGCAATCGATGATAGCAATACCGATAGAGCAATTATGAAAAAATGCCTAAAAACATTGGGAGTTACAGTGCTAGAAGCAAGCAATGGTTTGGAAGGCTTAGAAATTGTCAAAAATAGCGATAAGCCCCTTGATGCGGTTTTGGTAGATATAGAAATGCCTAAAATGGATGGATATACTTTTGCAGCAGAAGTTAGAAAGTATAATAAATTTAAAAATCTACCACTTATTGCCGTTACAAGTAGGACAAGCAAAACGGACAGAATGCGTGGGGTAGAATCTGGTATGACAGAATATATTACAAAACCCTACACGCCAGAATATCTTGTCAATGTCGTAAAACGCAATATTAATCTAGTAACCGGAGAATAAAATGGCTGATAAAATTAGAGATATTTTTGAACAGCAAAAGATGGATGCAAGTGGATTGGGTCGTGGTATTGGTGAGGCACAAGATGATCCAGAGGATATTTTGCAAGTTATTGGGTTCGTTGTGGGTAATGAGGAATTTGCTGTTCCTATTCTTAATGTCAAAGAAATTGTAAAACCCACGGAATTTACAAGGGTGCCCGGAACGCCACCTTATGTTCTAGGTGTATTTAATATGCGTGGAAATGTGTATCCACTCATCAATCTACGCTTGAAGTTTGGTCTCCCGGCTATCAAGCAAGATAAAGATACTCGCTATCTTATAGTGCATCAGAATGATGAAATAGCCGGATTTGTCATCGACAAACTAACAGCAGCCATCACTCTTCCTAGCTCTAGTATAGACCCTGTGCCAGAGACGCTTGCGAGCAATCAAGCTGGAATGATCGATGGCGTAGGAAAGCGTGAAGATCACCTAATCACCATCCTGAAAATTGATGTGCTGCTCAAAAGAGACTTCTAAACTCCAAATACATATACATTGAAAGATTCTAGATTCCCATAGAATCTAGAATCCTAGCGATTTGAATTATCCACTACAAACTTCTTAAAAATATTCCAACAAAAATACTCCCCAAACAAACGCAAAAAATACCAAACTCAAAAGTTGCGCTGCACTACTCATATCTTTCGCCTTTTTGGCAAAAGGATGTGGCTCGATACTCGTGTGATCAATGGCGTTTTCTATCGCTGAGTTAAAGAGCTCTACAATCACACAAAGCACTCCAGGCAAGACCAAAAGCACTTTTTGCGCAAATCCATCACCAAGCCATAGCCCCAAACACAGCCCAATGCTTGCTACTACAACCACCTGACGAAACCCCTGCTCTTCTCTCCACGCAGCCAAAAGTCCATCTCTAGAATACAAAAATGCATTGCGCACGCGTGCCAATCCACCCCCGCCCTTTTGTGCATTGCGCTTACCCATATCAGTCCTTTTTAGACTCTATAGAATCTAGTGGAATTTCTTCAAAGCTAAATGTAACTCCAGATTTTCGCAAAGATACCGCAGGATCTTGTAACCACTCCCCAAGTGGAAAGGCATTATTAGCACTCTTATTTTTATATCCCAGCCCATAGACTACGCCATTATTCTCACCTAAAATCATACGCAATACACCATCAACCAATACTTCAAGATACTGGGCTTTCCCTCTATGATCGCCTAATAGTGCTATATACATCACAAACGCTTTCATAGACTGCAGAGATCGGGCTAGGTTTATTCGATATTGCTGGTAGGCTTGCGCATCTAGTTTTTGACCATTAGCAAGTTTTGTAATAATAGCTTGAGCCAATTCCTTAGGCTCTAAAGACAATGTAGCACTCTTAAACAACACTGGAGTATGTGATAATATCTTTTGACTATCATCTTGATAGGCTTTTAGCATTGATGACAGAGCATCGCTAAAATGCGTGGGGGCTTGAGCCAGCACATCACCAAGCCCAGCCTGCATATCCCACACAAGCTTATATGATAGATTCTTGCCTTTTGTGATACAAGCAATACTAGTATCCATCGTATCAAAATCTGGTGCCTGCTCACTCTTGTCTAGCACTCCACTGATTTTACAATCAAGAGATTGCGGAAGCAGCTCAGTAGAGAAATCCACATCTTGAGCCAGCACGCCAAAAAGTAGCGTTAAAATCTCATCACCAGCAAATGATATTTTCTGGCTTGTTATACGCACACTTCCCTGTGTTTGCGTGAATTGCCCAAGCTCCAAGCGCACATTCTCTAGCACCACACCATCAAGCCCAATACTAGATGACTCACAAGCGATACTTTTAACCCCACTACAAGTAAAAGGCTCATAAGAGATAGAAGGAATATATTCTTGTAAAACCTGCAGCTGCGCGTTGATGGAGTTTTGCATATTATCCTTAAGCCTATAGCTTATCACGATCAACGCGACAAGCAGCACAGCAATCAGCACTCCTCCAAGCCCTAAACCCCATATAAACAACCTTTTCATACCTCTCCTTTGCTAAACTCTAGATTAGCCGATGATCTCGCGCACACCTTTGGCATTGGGCGCGGACAAAAAGCCTTGCTTCTCTAGCTCTTCCACAAGCACTGCAGCTTTATTGTAGCCTATACCTAGCCTGCGCTGAAGATTGCTGATAGAAGTCTTGCCATCAAGCATCATAAGCTTTTTAGCTTCAGCGAGCAGATCACTGCTATCGCCTTGTGTCTCATCGCTCCTTGTAGCCACCCCGACAGAATCAGCCAAGAAGCTAGAATCATACTGCACCTCTCTTTGATCACGGATAAAGCCCACAATGGATTCTATCTCATCTTCACTCGCCCAAGGCGCGTGCAAGCGCAACACACTCCCGCCCCCACCAAGAGAAAACAGCATATCACCCTGCCCTAGTAGATTCTGCGCTCCTTCAGAATCCAAAATCACGCGAGAATCCATTCTTGAGCCGACTTTGTAGGCGATTTTTGCCGGGAGATTTGTCTTGATCAATCCTGTTACGACATCGACACTTGGTCGCTGGGTGGCTACAATTAAGTGTAATCCTGCCGCCCTACCCATCTGTGCTATGCGAATGATTGAGCCTTCTGCCTCCTTGCCCCCTGTCATCATAAGATCGGCAAGCTCATCAATGATGATAACAATAAAAGGCAAAATCTCACTTCCCTCACTAGCAGCTTTGGCATTATAGCCATCGATGGTTTTTGTCTTTAGGGCTTTCATCATCTCATACCTGCGCTCCATTTCTCTGGCGACATTATTGAGAGCGATTATCGCCTTTTTAGCATCAGTGATGATGGGTGTCAGCAAATGTGGGATTTCTTCATAAAGACTAAATTCTACCTTTTTAGGATCGACCATTATTAAGCGCAAATTATCGGGAGAATTACGATAAAGCAGGGATAAAATCATCGCATTAAGCCCAACACTCTTCCCGCTACCTGTGGTCCCAGCGATAAGCAAATGCGGAAGCTTTTGCAAATCTGTAACAAATGGATTCCCTACAATATCTTTCCCAAGCCCAAGCGCAAGTGGCGAAGAAGAACCCTGAAAGACTTCACTCTCTAAAATCTCGCGCAGATAAATCATCTCTTTTTGCGAGTTTGGCACCTCAATCCCTACAACATCTTTACCCGGTATGGGAGCTTGGATACGGATTGATCGCGCACTTAGTGCCATAGCAAGATCATCACTTAAGCTTTGGATTCTACTGACTTTGACATTAGGAGCTGGGCGAAATTCAAAGGTCGTAACAACCGGACCCGAGTAGATTCTAGCCACATCGCCATCAATTTTAAACACTTTGAGCTTGGTTAGGAGATTTTGGATCTTTTGATCAATCTCACCTTCTTCAAAGCTTATTTTTCCGCTTTGTGCGGGCTGCAGAAGTGTCGTGGGTGGCAGGACATAATCCTTAGGTCGCGCAAGCCCACCTCTCTCTAGGCTCTCTAAATGCTGCTTGCTAGATTCTAAGTCTTTTACTATTGTGGGCTGCACTCGCCTAGAAAGCTCTGTGTTTTGTGTTTTGTGTGCAAAAATCTTAGGACTAGAATCTTTGATTTGCTCTAGTGTATCTTGGGGGCTGGGATATTGTGCTTGAGTAAATTCCCCTGCATAAGGAGATTGTATGCTTGACTGTGCTAGAGGCTGCATATCTGCTAGATGATCTTGGCTTTGTGGGTGTGATACTTGCTTGGAGTCTTTGTGCGTATCACTATCATCGTGCGCATCGTGCGCACTACTTGTGCCAATATTTGGAGAATGGGATTCTAGCATTTGAGAAGAATCTAGAGAGAGACGATCAATGGCTGGAGAATCCACCTCTATCATCTCTTGTGGTGTGCTAGATTCTAGCTTCTCTTGTGTGGGGTCAATGATTTTTGTGCGATAGGTTGCTTCATCTTTTAGCAGTGCTTCTTTCTCATAGGCTTTGGCACGAGAGATAGCCTGATCCACATCGATATGTAGCATCTCGGCATCTTTATTCATCTGGCTTGGATCAATAAGCCGGACCATCGCCCTATGCCGCTCTTCTTCCTGCTCTTTTATATATCTCTCGCGTTCCTCATCGCGGTAAAGCACTACGACCTTTTTCTCATCAAACTTTGGAGCTTCCCTTGGAGCTTCTTGCAAGGGCGATGAAAAGGACGACGAGAGATTTTGTAGCTGAGTGGCATTGGGCATATCCGCGAGACTAGATTCTAGGCTAGGCATTTGATCAAAAGACTCTTGAGTAGAATGCGCCCTGTGCATTGTCGTTTGCTCAGCATTGATCTTGCTGGATTCTAGTTGGATAGGATTTTTAGCACGCCCTTGATAGTCAAACTCCTTGATCGATGGAGAGGCAAACACTCTTTCAAGCCACGCAGTAGTAGCTTTGTATAAATATCGCGCATACGCTACACACCTAGGAGCAAGATACAAAAACGCTTCTTTTACATTGCGCACAAGATAGCGCGTGAGCGTAAGCACGGCATTTTGCAGGGATTTTTGTGCAGTAATCACAGCAGTAGGACATAGCAAAAGCACCCCGGCATACACACACACTATCACTAGAATCCACACGCCAAATGCGCCAAAATTTGGCATAATCTTGGCGATAAGAAGCGCACCAAGCAAGCCCTTATCCAACCAAAGCGACTGCACCAAAAGCACACCTAAGCTTAGTAGCAAAACAGCGATGATAATTTTCACTCGCTTTGGGCTAAGTGTAGAATCCTTATATAGCGCATACGCTGGATAGAGTAAAAAGAGCAAATACACATAGCCCAAATACCCAAACCAAGATAGATTAAGCATCGCAAATGCCCTGCCCATCTCGCCCATTTCACCGCTCTGTCCAAAAATAGTCGCCAAGGTTAGGATAATAAACAACGCGCACCAAGCACACAAAATGTAGATTTTTTTAATGCTAAACCCTTTTAAGCAAAAATTTTTTAAATATATTATAGCATATATAGAAAAATCTACTTTCATTTCACACAGGGGGCATAAATGCACGGAAGAATAAGCCGCTATTCTATGGCGACAGGATCTGGCGTTGTTACCAATTATTCAAAGAAAATCTTTGAACTACGCAAGGAACATTGGCACGATCGCAAACTTCTACCAGCAGCAGGAATGTATGTGGAGTTTCGCCTTGATGAAAGCGGACATATTGTCGATGCACACAGCTCTGCCTATCAAGAGTTTGGCGCAGATTCACTTATCAAAGAAATAGACTTTTGGAAGACAGATACCGATGAAGAGCTGCGCACAAAGGAAGCTGATTTACGCAACCAAATCGCAGAAAATATCTTCAAGCAGACAAACTACCTGGAGATGAAAGCTATTGAAGCATCTGTATCTGTGGAAGACTGCTTAAAAGAATACTTCACCCCAGAATCTAACTCTATCAAATTCTCGCTTGCAGACATTGAAGAAGTCGCCCCAGAAAATCAGCTCAATTATCTCATTGTCCGCCGATTTCTCTCAAAAGCTATGGATTATCTTGTGTATTGTGATAAAAACATTACCCCCGATGTCTTTGCTAGCGATCTACAAAAGGTCAATAACCTAGAATACTCCTACAAAGCCTTAGTCCAAAGTGCCAACCTAAAGCCAGCTTCCATCTACCAAGATATGTTTTTAGAAAAGCAGCTTCACTATCGTGGCGCGATCAAGGCGATCTTGGGTATCAAAGAAAAAACCATCCAACTACGCAATAAAGTAAAATTCTGTATGAATGAAGTCCGCAAGCTTAGAAACCAAATGGAGCTCAATAAAAAAGACTCTTCGCTCCCAGCAAAGCTTGAGACGCAAAAGACCATTATGGCAAAAGCAGAAGAAGAAGTAAAAATCCTAACAGGCTGCCAAGAGCGGCTAGAAACTATCACAAAAAATTTTAGAGAAAGCTACTTAAATGAGTTTAGCGAGACTTTCCACAAAATGCACAATGATCTAGTCGATCAAACACGCGATGCGCTAAATCTTGTCGCCACCACCCTTGATAATAAAATGTGGAAAATCGGTATGTCATCTACTGCCATACACAACAACTTCTTCAAGCACGATATTAACAACCCCTATTGCACAATGACTTTCTATGGGCAGTATCTCAAGCGACTTGACAAAAACAAGCTTGCTGATAATGAAAAAACAGGCTACAACTACTTCCACAAATACAAAAAACAGCACGAAAAGCTTTTTTTAATCTACACTACAAACCAAAAGCTTGAGATGTATCTAAAGCTTCAAATAATGTCTGCTTCTAAAGAATATAGTGTTGTTATCGCCAAAACTGATGGAGAGTTTCTCTCACATATCAACTCCCAATCATTTGAGCTAGGCTATATCGATCCTTTTATCCGCGGGAATCCAAAGCAGCTTGTCGAAGATGCCAAGACTTCAAAACACAATAAAACCACGCGTTTTGTTGTCATATCACAAAAGCAAGCCCAAATTCTAGCAAATAAATAGTCCCTAACACACAAGAAATGATCCATATCTTAATCTGTGTAGGTCTCTTAAGGAACCCAAATGATTAAAAAGTTTTTTGCGCCATTTATCGCGATACTTGAATGTCTTACTAAATACTTCAAAGCCTTTGTTTTTTTGCTCATTGTAGCAGTGCTAATTTTTAGCACAAGAGAGCCTAAGCAGCACCCAAATCTCGCTAGAATCCACCTTAAAGGCGCGATAGTGGATTCTGCTATGCTACGCACACAAATCGAGGATTTACGCAATTATCCTAGCTTGCAAGGCGTGCTATTTGTGATTGACTCTCCGGGTGGAGCGGTGGGGGCAAGCGTGGAAATGGCTGATCTCATCAAAGAGCTCGCTAGCACAATGCCTGTGGTCGTGCATACAGAAGGGATTATGGCAAGTGGATCGTATTATGCTGGTGTATATGCGAGCAGAATCTATGCCAATCGCGGTGCGCTAATCGGGAGCATTGGCGTGCTATTTAACGGCGCAAATCTGCAAGAACTCTTTAAAAAAATCGGCTATGAGCCACAGATAATCGCAGCTGGCGAGTATAAAGAAATAGGCGCGTATTACCGCGACTGGACACAAAAAGAACGCACCTATATACAAAACCTTATCCAAGAAGAATACCAAACTTTCATCACCGATGTCGCAAAAGCACGGAATCTAGAGCTAAAGGATTCTAGCAAGTTTGCTGAAGGCAGGGTGTTTAATGCCGCTAAAGCTAAGGAGTTGGGGCTGATTGATGATGTCATCTCCCGTAATCAAGCCATAGACAAACTAAAAGAACTCGCCCAAGTAGAAGAAGCACTATGGCTTGAAAAAAGCTCGTGGCAAGGCTATTTAGACTCTCTTGTAGAATCCACTTTAAGCAGAATGCTTGGCTCTATGCTTGGGGTAGGATTGCGATGAAGCATATATTGCTTATTAGCACTAAAGATAGAAGCGGGCTTATCTATCAAGTCTCTAAGATTTTGCACGAAGCAGGGCTAAATATCGAGAAAAATGATGAATTTGTCGATAGAGATGCGATGATATTTTTTATGCGCACGCAAATTGCTGGCACACTAGATGAAAAGTGGATTCTAGCAACTCTACAAAACGCTCTCGACAAAGATGCTCATATCACACTAAAACCTATGGCAAAAAAGTCCCTAATCATTCTCGCTACCAAAGAAAACCACTGCCTTGGTGATTTGCTACTGCGCTATGATAGTGGCGAGCTACACGCCCATATCCAAGCAGTCATCGCTAATCATAACGACCTAGAGGAGCTTGTGCGCCGTTTTGATATACCATTTTACTGCGTAGAATCCAGCGATGATAGGCAAGCACACGAACAAGCCCTTACAAATATTATTGATCGCTATTGCCCAGATGTAATTGCCCTTGCTAAATATATGCGGATTCTCTCTCCTATGTTTGTAGCACGCTATGCAGGCAAGATGATCAATATCCACCATAGCTTCCTCCCCGCATTTATTGGAGCTAATCCCTACAAGCAGGCGTATGAAAGAGGGGTGAAAATCATCGGTGCTACCGCGCATTTTGTTACCCAAGATCTTGATGAAGGACCTATTATTGCACAAGATATTATTAAAATCGATCACACCTTTAGCTGGCAAGATATGCAAAAAGCCGGACGCAATGTCGAAAAAAGTGTCTTTGCTCACGCGCTTGATCTGATCTTGCACGATCGCGTCTTTATCAATGGTAATAAGACCATTGTGTTTTGATCTGCTAAGGCTTTGCTAGGATATACTAGCTTACCCCACACCAATACAAAGGACTACTATGGACTATCTACACATCACAGGAGGCTCAAAGCTACACGGACAAGTGCAAATCTCTGGAGCAAAAAACGCCGCTCTCCCCCTACTCTCTGCCGCACTGCTATCAAATACACCTATGAAAATCGACAATCTCCCCAATGTCGCTGATGTCAAAACACTCGCTAAACTTTTGGAGCATTTAGGTGCGATAGTGAGCTGGGATAGCCCACATAGTGCGCAAATTGATGCAAGCCACATTATCCATACCAAAGCGATTTATGATATTGTGCGCAAAATGCGCGCTTCTATTTTGGTGCTTGGACCACTACTTGCACGCGTGGGGCATTGTGAGGTAAGCCTGCCGGGTGGCTGCGCTATTGGCGCACGCCCCGTAGATCTCCACATAGCTGCTATGGAAAAAATGGGCGCACAAATCACAATCCAAGGTGGCTATATCGTAGCTAGCGCACCAAATGGGCTACAAGGCACACAAATTGTCTTTGACAAAATCACCGTAACAGGCTGTGAAAATGTCATTATGGCAGCAGCCCTAGCCAAAGGGCGCACGCAAATCATTAACGCCGCTAGAGAGCCAGAAGTAGTCCAGCTCTGCGAAGTGCTTATGCAAGCAGGCGTGGAGATACAGGGCGTGGGGACTTCTGTGCTAGATATCCGCGGCACAGATAGGGAGCCACTTAGCTTCAAGCCTTTTTCTGTGATACCAGATAGAATTGAAGCAGGCACTTATCTATGCGCAGCAGCCATCACAAATAGCCCTATAAATCTTACAAACGCTAATCCAACCCACCTTGAAGCCGTGCTTGAAAAACTCCGCCAAATCGGCTTCACCCTAGAATCCACAAAGGATTCTATCAGTATTTTTCCAGCCACAAAGCGACAAGGCTTTGAGCTTATTACCACAGAACACCCCGGCTTCCCTACCGATATGCAGGCGCAATTTATGAGCCTAGCTACACAGTGTCAAGGCACAAGCGTGATACAAGAGCGGCTCTTTGAAAATCGCTTTATGCACGCAAGTGAGCTACAACGACTTGGAGCAAATATCACACTAAAAGGCAACACTGCCACAATCATTGGCAACGATGAGCGCAATCCACTTGTAGGTGCAGATGTGATGGCGACAGATTTGCGCGCCTCATCGGCGTTGGTGCTTGCTGGGCTTGTGGCACAAGGCAGCACTAATGTGCATAGGATTTACCACCTTGATCGCGGCTATGAGAACTTAGAGCAAAAGCTTGAAGGGCTAGGCGCAAATATTGTGCGCAAAAAGTCGTAATCTCTAGCGATTCAGTCTTGGGCGAGCAATGCGCGTGATTGCGTGATTTTGGGGTAGGAGCTACCTTGTCGTGTGTCTTTGTGTGTTCATTTTTGCTGCGTGTAGTGGCACGATATTTTATCTCTATGTGCTACAAGTCTATCAAACACATCTCACATATAACCCAGCTCGCATAGGCTCACACAAAGATATATTCCCCACTCTCTATGCCCTTAGCCTATCAAATACCGCTCATAAGAGTTTAAGCGGGCGCAATATACTTGCTAAGATGGCTAAAAACTTCACCTATTCGCGTGATACAAGCTTCGCCCTACACGACAAAAAGACTTTATGGAGCTTTATAATGAGCTTTTTACCTATGCTATCGCGCGGAGAATCCAAAACGCCAATACTACACACGACAGCCCATAAGTATCTCGCATAGCCAATCGCCCATAGACAATATTAGACTCTCCCTAATATACGCTATCTGGGCGTGTTTATTTAAAAATATTTAACCAAAAATTAAAGTAAAATTTAAGTGTTTAGCGTTACAATCGGTGTTTCAAAAAGCTAAAAAAGGAGAGAGTATGGCTGAAGTCAAGAGACGCGATTTCTTAGGGCTCACGCTCGGTGGTGTCGCTGCGGTTGGCGGTATCGCTTCACTAATTGCTATGAAAAAGACTTGGGATCCATTGCCGAGTGTTGTTTCTGCCGGATTTACGACAGTAGATATAGGCAATATGCAAGAAGGAGAGTTTTCTCAGGTCGAGTGGCGTGGAAAGCCGGTATTTATCATAAGAAAGTCTAGCAATGATGCTTTTGATGATAAGCGCGACTTTAAAATCGGTGATAAAGTTTATACGCTTGGCTTGCAAGTATGCACGCACCTAGGTTGTATCCCCCTATATAAATCAAACGAAAAAGAATTTCTCTGTCCGTGCCACGGCGGTAGATTCACAATCAGTGGCGTCAATATTGAGGGCACTCCACCGCCACGCCCATTTGATATTCCGCCATTTAAGATAGATGGCACAACCCTAACGCTTGGTGAAGCTGGGGAAGAATACAACAAAATGATCGCATTAGCTTAAGGAGAAAGTATGGCAGAGATAAAAAAAGCAGATGGATTTGTTGATTGGCTTGATCAACGGCTTGGGGTGAAAAAACTCCTCCAAGTAATGATGACAGAATATTGGGTGCCTAAAAATATCAATTTTCTTTGGGCTATGGGCGTGCTACTGCTCACGCTATTTACACTGCTTGTAGTGAGCGGGCTATTTTTGCTTATGTATTACAAGCCTGATGTCAATATGGCGTTTTATAGTGTGAATTACACTATAATGCACGAAGTTGATTATGGTTGGCTATGGCGACATATCCACGCGGTAGCTGCAAGTATGGTATTTGTGATTATCTATATCCATATGTTTGTAGCTATCTACTATGGCTCTTACAAAAAAGGGCGTGAGATGGTGTGGATTGGTGGTATGCTACTCTTTGTCGTGTTTTCCGCTGAAGCATTTAGTGGCTATATGCTTCCGTGGGGACAGATGAGCTATTGGGCAGCGACAGTTATCACCAATCTTTTTGGAGGCATTCCTTTTATCGGCAATGATGTTGTCGAGTGGATTCGTGGGAATTACATTGTGGCTGATGCGACATTGACGCGATTTTTTATGCTACATGTTGTCTTGCTGCCTGTTGTGATTATGCTGCTTATTGCATTCCACTTCTATTCTCTTCGCTTTCCACATGTTAATAATCAAAATGGTGAAGAAATAGACTTTGAAGCAGAAGCACAAAAATACCAAGAAGGCAAGAAAAAAGACGCTAAAGTGATCCCATTCTGGCCAGTATTTATGTCGAAAGACATTTTTGTTGTGTGTGCGTTTATGGCACTATTTTTTTACCTTGTATGCTACCACTTTGATTTTGCTATGGATCCAGTGAATTTCGATCCAGCAGATTCTCTTAAAACTCCGCCACATATTTATCCAGAGTGGTATTTCCTATGGAGCTATGAGGTGCTACGCGGCTTTTTCTTTGATGTTGGACCAATTAAGGCTGCTGATATTGGTCTTATAGCATTTGGTGTAGCGCAAGTAGTGTTTTTGTTTCTCCCTTGGCTTGATAGAAGCCCTGTTGTGCGCCCAGCCCATCAACGCAAAGGATACTTTGTATGGTTTTGGTCGCTTATAGTTGTGCTAATCGTGCTTACTGTGTATGGCAAGCTACCGCCAGAGGGTATTAACACCTACATTGGCTTTGTTGCTTCTATTGCATTTTTGCTTCTTATCTTTGTCGCGCTTCCGCTTATTACAATCAACGAGCGCAAAAATTCAAGCTGCCGTGGTGGCTGCAATAATGCAGGAGGTGCAAAATGAGAGAGCTAAAAATTCTAGCAATCTTAGTTGTTGTCGTAGGTGTAATATATTGGGGTGTAGAGCCTTTGGCACATAGTATTATGCACCCAAAAGTAGCCGATGCACAGTATGACTATATCAAAGCAAATGCCGATGATGTAGCCCAGCTAAAAAATACAATAGCAAAGATTGAAGCTGAATTGCAAAATGCACGCAGCGCAAATAACGCCGCTGATATTGAGCGTTTAGAAAAAGAGCTTGGCAAGAATCAGTCCTATCTTGCTTCGATTGAAAATTTCTGGAATGCGATAGACCTAAGCAAAGGCAATGCGCAAGCCGGACGCGCTCTTGTAGAGCAGTGTCTTGCCTGCCATACGATTGATTCTCAAAAGCTTTCACGCTCTAGCGGACAAAGTAATGCGGAGGTCTCTGCTGCTTATGGTGTAACTCCACCTGATTTATCTAATATCGCCGCCGTATTTGACCACACTTACTTGGCGCATTTCTTGAAAGATCCTGTGTTAGCTTCAAAACTATGGCACAAAGAAGGGCTTGCCTATCCTATGCCACCCTACTCATATCTTAGCGATCAAGAAATTGCTGATATTATCGCTTACTTCACATCTATCGCACCAAAATCGCTAAATGATAAACAGGTGTTTGAGCAAGCGTGTGCGCGTTGCCATAGTGTGAGCTATGATAATCTTGCAAGCACAAGCAACCCACAAGATCTCGCGCGATACCTTGGGACAAAAGTGCCAGATCTATCAATGATGATTCGCTCTCGCGGAGAACATTATCTTGGCAATTTCATCAACGATCCACAACGATTACTGCCCAATACTGCTATGCCTAGGGTTGGCGTTACAGAGCAAGCCGAGAAGCAGATTGTGGCGTATTTGGATTCTGTGGGTGATAGCAAGAAACACGAACGCAATGCGCTTGGATTTAAAATCATTGTATTCTTCCTTGTTATGACAATTCTTGCATACCTATGGAAGCGCAAAATATGGAGCGATCTCCACTAATATAACTCGCTGCATCCGCAGCGAGTCTCCTCGCGCACAATCCACATTCCAAGACAAAGCTTTCTCACCATCAAATTGCGATGCGTCTAAATATCCACACTAGAATCTAGTAAGCCCAAAAACATAAAGGCTTCTATGCAGTTATCAAACATATCTTTTCATCGCTCACGCCTAGCTTTTTGATTAGAAACTATATTTTTGGTATTTGTCTTTGGGCAGCTTGTGTATTTATTTTGCCAGATATTCAAATACCACTTATTATCATCTTGACAATCAATCTCTTATTCTTTCCATTTGCCACACTTATTTGGGGCGAAATGCGCGATACGCTTATGGGCAATACTGCGGTATTTTTGCCACTTTGGACTATGTTTTTTATTAAAATTTTTATCAAATGTATGATATTTGCTTTTGCAATTCCTGTTGGAGTGCTTGGGATTCTCTATATCTGGTTCCGCACCAAAAATGCTTCTTGAGAGATACTCCACAATCAAGCAGAAAAGATTGTTGCTGTTTATAATCTTTGCTTCAAAATCTCCCGTGCCTGTTTAATATCGCGTTCTATTTGAGCCTTAAGCTCTTGGAGCGAGTCAAAGCGGCGGTTTTCGCGGATTTTTTTATACATCTGTATCGTTAGCCGCTCTGGCACCTGCGTAATCTCACTATCGATAATATGACTCTCTATCGCGTATGCCCCATCTGTGCTGACCCTATGCCCAAAAAAGCTTATCGCCATTTTCTCACACACACGCGTAGCATAGACACCATTTGCTGGAAGCACATAGCCTTGAGTGCGGATATTTATCGTGGGGAAAAGCTCCTTGCTTGCTATCCCCTGCCCGCGTATCACATCGCCTGTTATCATATAGTGCCACCCTAGCATTGCATTTGCCACAGCAATATCCCCGTGCTGCACAAAGCTTTTGATCACGCTTGCGTGCAGTGGGATCTCACCATAGCAGACTTTAGGGACAATGACTACTTGCACTGCCTGTCTCCATCTTCTTTGCCTAAGCCCGCACAAATGCCGTAAATCATCTGCCCCATAAAGCCTATCCTTGCCAAAACGAAAGTCATAGCCTACAATGATTGTCTCTAAACTTGGCAAGGATTCTAGCAGTGTAGCGACAAACTCTTCTCCACTCATCTGCGCCACACTCGCAAACTCCACGACATAAGCATTTGGCAAGCGATCTAGCCGATCTTGCAATGAAGTAAGAAAACCTTGATGTGGCGGATTTTGATCACTCTGTATATGTGGATTTTGCTCATTGTTTATGCCATTGTGATTGTCGCATTTGATGGCTTTGTCAATGATTAGCACAGCACCGCGATCGCCCAGCAAATCAAGCAATTTCTTATGCCCCAAATGCAGCCCATCAAATTTCCCAATCGCCAGACTTGTGATCTGCTTAGATGCTAGATTCTCTGCAAGCATAGATGAAAAACTCTGCATTTCCTTCCTTTCCTTTCACGCTAGATTCTGCCACTAAGCTCACAGCAAATCCACGCGCACAAATAGTAGCGATACACTCTTGCAATGCTCTTTGGACCGCTTCTTGATCTTGCACGACACCCCTTCTACTCCGCTTAATCCCTCTGCCCACTTCAAACTGCGGCTTAAAAAGCACGATCACCTCATCGCCTAATCCACATAAATCATCAACAATACACCCAATGCCAATAAAGCTCACATCACACACCACCACATCAAAACGCCTACCATACTTACGCGTAAAATCTCGTATATCACACTGCTCAAACACCTCTACGCGAGAATCTTGAGCGATTTTTGGGTGTAGCTGATTGCTCCCCACATCGACACAGCAAACACGCTGCACACCATAGCGCAGCAGCACTTGAGTAAAGCCACCCCTAGCAGCCCCCACATCAATAGCACTGCCCCACGCCTTAAAAATCCCCTGCCCTTTGCATTCTTCTAAAAATCCTTGCAGCTTTTTTCCGGCGCGAGAGACATACTCATCCCCACACACCGCGATCCTAGAATCCACTTTTTTATCACTTACCCCAGAATCCACTTCCCTAGAATCCACTTTTTTACCCATCTCCCCAGAATCCACCTGAAATGCCGCTTTCCGCACCACCTTGCCACTAATTATCACCCTACCTTCTTTAATCGCCTCTTGCGCCTTTTGCCTAGAATCAAACCTCCCTATATCAACCAAATACTGATCCAATCGCATAATGCCCCTAAAATGCTTGAAATGGTATGACTTTAAACCCATAATCAAGTATGCTTACTTGCTCATCTACCATAATGCGCAAAAGCATATTATCTGTATCAATGAGAGGTGATTTTACAAATGCCACTAGATAGCAATTTGACCATTTATTGATAGGGTGCAACACTGCATCATACTCATCTTTGCCAAGCAGGCGCATATATTGTGGATCTAGCCAAGTTTTGCCATCACGAGTGGCGATTTGTATATGCAACCGCTGCAAAATAATAGGCTCTTGGCTTGGGGCATAAATCTCTATGAAAAAATACTCCAAATTCTTATAATATGTCCGCTCGATGTCATTCAAATAAGTTGCGAATATAACAAGATCGATTTTATCATTGCGTATGGTTTGGAGTTTTCTTGTGGCTTGGATTTTTTTTTCTTCTAGCATTTGCGGGTGGTAGCCTTTTTCAAAATAATTTGTGCAAGACACAAGCACCAAAGCAGCTATCATCACTAGGCATATTCTCCAAATCCCCAAAATAATCCTTTAGATTTTTCTTGTGAAAAAAACGCTATGATTATATCCATTTTTACCAAACGCACCCCCAAACACAAGGAAGCCTATGCGCCACCTTATAGAGACAAGCGACCTATCTACCGATGAGATTGAACACATCTTACACAAAGCCACGCAATTTCTCCCTATGCTAGAATCCACAACTTTAGATTCTACTCATCGCCCCTTGCAAAGCCTAGCCCACACCAATATCATTACCATATTTTTTGAAAACTCCACCCGCACGCTAAGTAGCTTTGAGTGCGCGGTGAAAAATTTAGGCGGCTCTATCACTAGGCTTGATGTCTCGCGCTCTTCAACCTCAAAGGGCGAGACAATCAGCGATACCGCCGCAAATCTCAACGCTATGAGCCCACACGCCATCATTATCCGCCATCAAAGCTCAGGCGCACCTGTGCATCTTACCAAATCTGTCTCCTGCCCCATCATCAATGGCGGCGATGGTGCGCACGCTCACCCTACGCAAGCCTTGCTTGATTTACTCACGCTAAAGCAATGCCTAGGACAAAATCTCGCGGGCAAAAAGGTAGGTATTATCGGTGATATTAAAACTTCGCGCGTAGCCAATAGTAATATCGAGCTACTCTGTCGCTATGGTGTAGATCTCACGCTCATAGCCCCACCCCACTTTCTCCCACTACATAGTAAGCTGCCTTGTGTGCATAATATTGCAGAAGTCATTGACTCCCTTGATGCTATTATTTCTCTACGCACACAAACTGAAAGGCACAGCAAGCAAAACTACGGCTCTTTACGCGACTATGCCAATCAATTCTGCCTAACAAAGCAACTCATAGGCGATAGAGATATTGTCATTATGCATCCGGGTCCTGTGCATCACAATATCGACATCGAAGATGAGCTATTAAAAGATCCTCGCTGCAAGGTTTTGCAACAAGTGCGAAATGGCGTGGCAGTGCGTATGGCAGTGTTGGAATTTTTTATCCTAGAGACAAAGGCATAAGATGCAAAATCCACAGATGACAAAACAGCTCAAAGTGGGGATTATAGGCATTGGTGTGGTGGGCAGCAGTGTCGTATCTATCCTAGAACAAAACAAGCATATCATCACTGCACGCACAGGTGTAGAAATTGTCGTTACAAAAGGCGTGGTGCGCGATATGCACAAAGCTAGAAACTGCTCTATTGCCCTTACAACCAATATTGATGAAGTGCTGTATGATGATGAAATTGATGTGATAATAGAACTTATGGGGGGCAAAGACCTACCTTACTACATCGCCAAAACCGCCATATCACAAGGCAAAGCTTTTATCACTGCTAATAAAGCTATGCTTGCTTACCACCGCTATGAGCTAGCGAGTCTTGCACGCACACCGATAGGATTTGAAGCGAGCGTATGCGGGGGTATCCCCATTATCAATGCGCTAAAAGTGGGCTTAAGTGCTAATGAGATTTTAGCAATAAGGGGGATCTTAAATGGCACGAGCAACTATATCTTAACCAAAATGGCACAAGATGGCTGGGACTTTGCCCAAGCATTGAAAAAAGCGCAAGAGCTAGGCTATGCTGAAGCAGATCCAAGCCTTGATATAAATGGACTTGATGCAGCCCATAAACTCTCAATCCTTGCTAGCATTGCCTATGGGATTGATGTGCGTCCAGAAGATGTTCTCATAGAGGGGATAGAGCATATAGCGTGCGAGGATATTGAGTTTGCCAAGGAGTTTGGCTACTGCATAAAGCTCCTTGGCATTGCCAAAAAGCACGATAATGCCATAGAGCTACGCGTGCATCCCACAATGATCGATGAAGAAAAGCTCCTAGCAAAGGTTGATGGCGTGATGAATGCTGTGAGTGTCGTGGGGGATTGCGCTGGGGAGAGTGTGTATTATGGAGCTGGGGCTGGAGGATATGCCACTGCTAGCTCTGTCATAAGCGATCTTATCACGATCGCGCGAAGCCTAGGGAAGCAAGCCCATACCGAACCAATGCTAGGCTTTATAAATGAGCAAAAACACACAATAATCCCCAAGCAAGACATCACAAGCAAATACTATCTACGAATCCTAGCCGATGACAAACACGGCGTTTTAGAAAAAATCGCCGCAATCCTTAGCCACAATCAAATCTCCATTAGCACATTTTTGCAAAAGCCAAGCGCGCAGGATTCTAGTAGTGCGCAAACTTATGCCAAAATCCTGCTTGCCACACACACAACCTCTGAATTTGCCATACAAAATGCCATTGTAGGCTTGCAATCCTTAGAAGTCGTGCGCGAAAAACCCATCATCATACGCATAGAAGAATAGCACCCCCAAAGCCAATGCCCACACACACCCCACGCAACCAAAGTCGATCTAAGGGAGTGGCGGGAGAAGAGAAAGCGTGCAAATGGCTAGAATCTAAAGGCTTTAAGATTCTAGCGCGTAATTATTGCACACAATTTGGCGAGATCGACATCATCGCCTTGCGTGATAATCTTTTGCACTTTATTGAAGTAAAGACTTTTGCAGCAGATTCACTCTCTCCGCGCTATGCTATCACGACTAAAAAGCTAGAAAAAATCTATGCCAGCATTGATGTGCTGCTTTTTACTTGTCGTGATCTCTGGCTAGCCACAGAATCCACTATCCCTAAATGCAAGCACGATACTTATGCAATTATACGCACCCTCCAAGCCCTGCATATTGATCCGCAAAATTGCCAATATTGTGTCGATGCGCTACTGATTTGGGGTGATAATATTGAATTACTAGAAAATATAAGTCTTGAGTGATCTCTACAAGAATTTCACAAAGTCTGTGGCTACTTGGCAGCAAATAAAGCAATAAGGAAGTTGTGCAACAATGAACAATTAGCAACTAGAATCTAAAATATCACTTCAATAATCATCGATGTAAATTTTTGTGGAAATAAAACAAGTGGCCGGGAGAGAGGGATTCGAACCCCCGGAGGTGTTACCCTCAACGGTTTTCAAGACCGCCGCTTTCAACCACTCAGCCATCTCCCGATATACATATGAAAGACTTATGAAATTTGGAGGCGACACCCAGATTCGAACTGGGGAATCAGAGCTTTGCAGGCTCCTGCCTTACCACTTGGCTATGTCGCCCTTATCCCAGGTGGTGCCCGGAGCCGGACTTGAACCGGCACGGACGCAATGTCCGAGGGATTTTAAGTCCCTTGTGTCTACCATTCCACCACCCGGGCGATATATCAAATGCAAAAAACTTTAAGAATATGGATATATAAAAGTGGAGCGGGAAACGGGGATCGAACCCGCGACCCCAACCTTGGCAAGGTTGTGCTCTACCACTGAGCTATTCCCGCGTTGTAAAGCCGTAATTCTAGCAATGCTTGAGAAAAAAATCAAGATATAAAACTATTTTTTAGTATTTTTTGCCTACAATACGCCATATACTAGCACCTACACAGCTAGACTCTCAAAGGAATTTTATGCATTTTGAACCTTACCCATTTGAACGATTACAAACACTCCTAGCTGACATCACCCCAAATGCCCCTATCCGCAAACTCACCATAGGCGAGCCGCAGCTACCCACACCACTATCTATCACCACTGCTCTGCAAGATTATGCCAAGGAGCTACGCTACTATCCCCCATCAGCTGGGATGCCCTATCTCAAAGATGCTATGTTAGGCTTTATCAAATCTCGCTATGGCATTACACTTAGTCACGATCAAATTATCCCCACCTTTGGCACAAGAGAAGTGCTATTTAATCTCCCACAATTCTATCTAGCACATATCAAAAGTCCTGTTATCGCCCACCCAAATCCTTTCTATCAAATCTATGAGGGTGCGGCGATTGCGAGCTCGGCTACAACAATCTATATGCCACTCACACAAGACAATAGCTTTAAACCGCACTTAAGCGATGAGCAATGCAAGCGTGTCAATCTTGTGATCCTAAACTCCCCCAATAATCCCACAGGCTCTACCCTAAGCCTAGAAGAGCTGGTAGAATGGGTGCAAAAAGCCCTTAAATACGACTTTTTACTTGTGTGCGATGAGTGTTATAGCGAGATTTATGAGCTGCCAGATAGCTTAGAATCCACTTTTTTACATAGCAATGCTCCAGCGGGGATTTTGCAAGCAAGCCTTGCAGCTGGTAATGCAAACTTTAAAAACATCTTAGCACTCAACTCCATCTCTAAGCGCAGTAGCGCACCGGGCTTGCGAAGTGGCTTTGTCGCTGGAGATAGAGAGATCCTCCAAGGCTATATGACTTATCGCACTTATGCCGGGCTAGCCCAGCCTATGCCACTAGCGCGTGCTAGTGCGGTAGCGTGGAGCGATGAGGAAAGCGCACTAGAAATACGCAAAATCTACAGCCAAAATCTAAAGCTCGCACGACAATTATTCCCACATATCCCCATAGAGCCATATAGCTTTTATATCTGGCTACCCGTGGGCGATGACCTAGCTTTCACACAAGAGCTCTACAAGCACACAGGCATTGCAGTGCTACCGGGGCGATTCCTAGGTCGAGACAATGCTGGGCAAGGCTTCGTGCGCATAGCTCTGGTGTATCCAGCAGAGCAAATGCAAGAAATCCTAGAAGATTTAGCGAAGTTTTATTATGCGTCATCTAGGGATTCGGCTTGTGGGCTAAAATCCACCAACGAGCAGCCAACGCTAAAAACACCGACAGAAAGCGTGTTTGATAGCCAAGCCGCAGGCGGCAGGATTTTTGATGAAAAAGCGGGGTTGTGCAGCCTTTTGCGCGGAGATAAGACTGATGGTCTATCGCACAAGCAAAAGGCAAACTTCTCGCTTTTTCGCAAAAAGCCAACGCCAAAAACTAGAATCCACTTTATCGGCATTGGGGGTATTGGGATCTCTGGGCTTGCCAAATACCTCCGTGCGCAAGGTGCGATCATTAGCGGCAGCGACATCGCCCACTCTCCTACAACCCACTACCTCCGCTCTCTTGGCGTGCAAATCCATATCCCTCACGACAAAGACGCGATACAAGATCAAGATCTAGTAATCCACTCCGCCATAATCAAGCACGATAATCCAGAGATTATTCAAGCAAAAGCTAGCAATATCCCCGTCCTATCGCGCGAGCAAGCCTTGAAGCTCATTTTAGATTCTAAGCGTGTCTTTAGCGTGTGTGGGGCGCACGGCAAATCAAGCATTAGTGCTATGCTCAGCAGCATACTGCCGGATTTTGGCGCGATTATTGGGGCAGAGAGCAAGGAGTTTCACTCTAATGTCCGCGAAGCCCAAAGCGAGTGCATTATCTTTGAAGCTGATGAATCAGACAAAAGCTTTTTAAACTCCAACCCCTACCTAGCCATAATCCCAAACGCCGAGCCAGAGCATATGGAGACCTACAACCACAATATACAAGAGCTCCACACCGCATATACACAATTTTTAAGCAAAGCCTCTCTGCGCTGTATCAACGATAGCGATGAGTTTTTGCGCAGCACTTCGGTGCCCAGTCTGCACCTAAACCCAGCCAAAGACATCACAGATATTGACTACTTTTTAGAAGATTCTATGCCTTATACGCGATTTTTCTTGAGAAATGTAGGGGAGTTTGCTGTATGGGGGCTAGGCGAGCATACAGCTCAAAATGCAGCCCTAGCAATACTTGCTGCCCTAGAGTTTAAAAAAGCGGATTCTAGAGCTATGCAAGAGACAAAGACACTAGATGATATTTGCTACTCTGCTAGTCATATCCAGCAAGTGCGCGAGAATCTCAAGCATTTTGCCGGGATCAAAAAGCGTTTTGATATTCTCTGCACTTCTCCTCTTACAATCATCGATGACTACGCCCACCACCCCACAGAAATCAAAGCCACTATCCAAGCCTTGCGCATCTATGCCAAGCTACGAGGTATTACAAGCATTACAGCAATATGGCAGCCGCATAAGTATTCACGGCTTTTTGACAACCTAAGCGCATTTCAAGAATGCTTTGATGATCTTCTATCAATGGGCGGAAAACTTGTGATTTTGCCCGTGTGGCGTGCTGGAGAAGAGAAAAGAGAGCTAGATTTAGGGCAGCTTTTTGCACATTGCAACCCCCTGCTTGCCACGCGAACCCAGCGCAATGCCAACACTCTAGAAATATATCATAATGACACTTTGCTTGCCACACTCGCGCAAGGTATCGCCATAGGCTTTGGCGCAGGGGATATTACTTATCAATTGCGAGGTGCAAAGTGATGGGACCGCTCTCTGTGATTGGGATTTTTTGCCTACTTGGTGCGCTTGCTGCTGTGCTACTCTATCAATCAAGCCTTGCTATATCTAGAAAACTTCTGCTAGGCTCTGTGCTACTAGTGCTACTCATATCACTTGGTGGATACAACTATATACAATCAAAGCGCACAAGTATCACCACGCTTTTGGAAGAAGCGTTTGGCTCCGGAGAAACGCTTGATTGCGAAGGGTTTTTGGTGCATAAAAACGACTTTAATCTCATTAGCCAGACCTACACACTCATAGGCAAGAGAGACACGCCAACAAGCAATATCATCATATCGCTAGAAAAGTGTAAAATCACCACACCTTCAAAAGAAGATGCCGAATTGCTCAATGGACACACTATTGAAGAAATAGGTCGAGAATAGTAGCTATGCCACCACTCAATGACACACAAAAAGTCCAGATTCTAGCCCAGAGCAAGACAATCATCATCATTGGGCTTTCACCTGATCCCACAAAGCCTAGCCACAAAGTTGCAGCATATTTGCAAGCACAAGGCTACACAATTATCCCCATCTATCCAAAGGGTGGTGAGATCCTAGGGCAAAAAGCCTTTAGCACGCTGCAAGAGTGTATCCGCGCCCTATATGCGCAAGGCATACATATAGACATTATCAACATCTTTCGCAAAAGCCAAGCCCTACCCCAAATCGCACAAGACATCATCGATCTAGGGATCAAGCCACAATGTGTATGGGTGCAGCTAGGGCTACACAATGCGCAAGCAAAAGATATGCTCACACGCGCCGGGATTGCTTATGAAGAAAATAGCTGCATTAAGCTAGAGCACCAAAGACTCTGCGAATTTATACCACCACACACTAGAATCTAAAACTTGGCATTATTTTTGCTAGTAGTTGCATAAGACTTTTCAACCACTACAAGGAATGGCGATGAAGCTAAGGAAGCTAGTGTTTGTTTGCTTGAGTGTTGGGCTTCTGCAAGGCGCGGATATTAAGCTAAACGATGCTCCGGCAAACTCCTTTCAAGATGCCTTTGAACGCGGGCTGATTTATGGGCACGCGGGATTGCTTTTTCAGCAATCCATTGACAAAGCCCCAACTTATGGCGACATCAATCTAAGCCTTGGCTATGAATCTAGGCGATTTATGGGCTATAAATTTGGCGCGGAACTATGGCTAATCCCTAAGCTTTACGAAGGATCTCCTAATGACTTTAGAAAAAGCCAAACCTACTTTGAAATGTCGCAAATCTATGCAGACTACTATAATCAATACGAGCGATTTGGTGGGACGATAGGGAGATTCCGCGCTAATGAAGAGTGGATCACGCATTTTAACGAAGGCTTAGCTTTAAGCTACGATCAAATCCCCAATCTCTCTCTAGCATTTATGTGGTCTTTGAGAAACGCCTACATCACTCCACACTTCTCACAAAACTACAAGGTATTTGGCGAGTATCAAAGCGGTAAAGTCGGGAAATGGACAGGAGGGGCATTTTATCTACGCGCGACACTCTCTATCCCTCAAGCTCCAATCAAACTCACACCCTATATCTATCTTGTGCCAGACTTCTTTGTAGCACCGGGGCTTAAAGGAGAGCTTGATCTCCCTATCGCGCAAAAGGTTCTTTTTAAAGGTATGGTGCATTTGACCTCTTATGTGGAGCTAAACGACCAGCGCAAAGTCCTAAATAGTGGTGGTGGTGGGATCATCTGGGCAGAAGGCGGGGTTGATATGTCGTGGATACGCATAGGTGCTGGTATCATCAACACCCCAAAAGGTGGGGCAATCTACATCGATGGCTTTGGGCAAAACACGCCCTTTGAGCGAGCCGATGGGATATTCTACTACAATGCCACGACTCCTTATGTATTTGTCTCTTCGGATTTATGGAAGTATGTGAGTGTATATGGAGCATTTAGGACAAGTATCATAAATGCCCAAAGTGTCTTAAACTGGGAGGCAAGAATGGATATAACCCCTATCCAAAATGTGCGTATGGGGATTAGCGCACTTGGCGTAAGCAACCCCACGCAAGCTCCATCAAAATTTGGGCAAAATCTTGGGAGCTATATGATCTTCCGCGGCTATGTGGAGTATCATTTCTAGGCACTCTTCTAAGTCTCTTGGGACTAGAATCCACTTTTTGCAGTTTTTGTGTGTTGGCAGCGTTATGTGAAAAAGTGGATTCTAGAATTGAAGTTAGTTTTAGAGTAAAACGATTCTAAGGATTGCGGTGGGGCTGTGGTAGCTTTGCGGATTTTCTAAAGAAACCTGCTTCGGCTTCGCCTTGCACCGCTTCGCTTGTTTTCTAAAGAAACATCGCTTTGCTCGTTTTCTAAAGAAACTTCGCAACACTGCCGCATCGCTCGCCCAAGACTGCATCGCTAGCGGAATCGCCCAAAGCTGAATCACTAATCGATAGCAACCCCTGCGACCCTCTCGCGCAAGAAGCTAAATGGCGGCAAAGGCAAAGGGAGCTTAAAGGCATTGGTATTGCCACTATGGATAGAATCTAGCTCTTTATTATCCTGCAAGCAGATTTTATCAAAACGCATATACCATACGCCATTTTCTGTAAAAATCTCTCCTAGCTCACTTTTGCCACACGCCACTTTACACCCAAAAGGTGCGACAATCTCCTTTGCCTCACCCACCCTTATGGTATGCTTACACACCGCCCATTGCCCACTTTCATCAACTTCAGCATTGACTTGGTAGCTACCTTCACTTATGGCGGTTTGGTGATTTTGGGTATTTGTCTTTTCATAAGGGCGATGGATAATATAGCCATCAGTAAAGCCGCGATTTTTCAGCGTTTGCAGCTCATTTGCAGCAAAGCTAGAATCCACTTTTACATCGCTACTATAATACCCATCAATACCCGCACGATACGCCCTAGCAGTAATCCCAGCATAGTAATTTGACTTTGTCCTGCCTTCAATCTTTAGCGCATCAATCGCCCCAGAATCCAAAATCTCCTTAATATGCCCGCTAAGATTCAAATCCTTAGAGTTAAAAATATGCGTCCCTAAGCCCTCTTCCTCTTCTAGCCTCATCATCACGCCATTATCGGGATTTTTGACATACAATTCTTTGCCATTAAACTTCACAAGCTCGTCATTCTCCACATTTCGCACAAAATATTCATAATCAAATCGGCAGTCATTCGCACAGCTTCCGCGGTTTGGCACGCGCCCACTTTGCAACGCAGAGATAAGACATCGCCCAGAAAATGCAAAGCACATACTCCCATGCACAAAAATTTCAATCTCCAAATCCGGCAAATGCTTTTTAATCTCCATTGCATCTTTCAGGCTAATCTCTCTTGCAGCGACAATGCGTTTAACGCCCATTTCATAAAAAACTTCCGCATCAAGCACATTTAAGACATTGGCTTGAGTGGATAGGTGGATAGGGATTTGTGGGGCAATCCTTTTACTCAAACGCACAACTCCCGGAGCTGCCATAATAAACGCATCAGGGGATAAATCAGCCATTTTGGCGATGTGAGATTCTAGGAGCTTGAGTTGGGAGTTAAAAGGAAAGCCATTGATGGCAACAAACACCTTTTTGCCTAGTCTATGGGCGTATTCCACGCCTTTAGCAAAATCTTCATAGCTAAATTCCTTGCCTGCTCTTGTGCGTAGGGAGAAGTGGCTCACCCCTCCATACACCGCGTCTGCACCATATGCAAGGGCGATTTTTAGCTTATGCAAATTCCCCGCAGGAGAGAGAAGCTGCACCTTTTTAGATTCTAC
The DNA here is from genome assembly GCF_900451095.1 of Helicobacter canis. Lineage (NCBI taxonomy): Bacteria > Pseudomonadati > Campylobacterota > Epsilonproteobacteria > Campylobacterales > Helicobacteraceae > Helicobacter > Helicobacter canis. Next base: position 1,793,664 of record NZ_UGHV01000001.1, read on the forward strand.
TTTAGATTCTATGGGCTTAGAGACACTAGAATCTAGCGCGTGATTTGCTGGACTTGGTGGATACATTGTTGTGTCAGTCATCGCTAAGGCTTGTAGGTCTATTTCTTTTGCCCAAATGATGCGATTAGATTCTCAATATCTTGCGCATCGGCGATATTGGGATTATCATCGCCTGTGATATACACTGCTGAAGCGACTCTTTTAGTATCATCAATCTTGCTCTCAAAGAGTGAGTTCATATACTGCGCTAAAGCACGCATCACATTGATCACACGCTCAATGCGCTGGCGGTTGATGTCTTGAAACTGCATAATATCCATAGCCTGCAAAATCGCATCAGAGCAGTTGTTTGCACTTTCACTGACTAAAGCTACTTCATCAAGTATAGATCGAGTGGATTCTAACGCACTCTTAAAACTCTCCACATTAGGAAAATGCTCCACAAGCTTACTAAAGAGCTCTTCTTGGGCTGTGAGATAGGACTTAATCTTCTTAGAGGATTTGATAATTTCTTCCGCATTTGAGCTAATAATATCAAGCTGGTCAAATACCTCCCCGGCTTTTACCTCTGTATCACGCGTAACATCATCAAGCTGATGGACAACCTTGTGATCTTTGTCTGGCGGGGGAGGGGGCCAATGCTTTGAGGCATGGACACGGAAGTTATTAGGATCAAAGCCTTCATTTGCGACAACATCTTCACTTGTAGCCTGCTCTTGAGTGGATTCTACCCCATCAATACCCTGCAAGCCAGAATCCCCTTCATTCATCAATGCATCTAGCTCTTCTTGCGTCATCACACACCTTTACGCCAATCAAAATAAGATCGATTATACACCACAAAAGTTTAATATTATATGAGCCTAACCCCATTGCGCCCCTAGATAACTACCATATGCAAGGAAATGCAAGCATCTATTTGCGATAGCTCTTGTAGCACTGCGTTAGAGACTGCATTATCCACCAAAATCACCGCAAGTGCTTCATTTTTGGCATTGCGCGCAAGCCTAAAATCCGCGATATTGATTTGGTGCTTGCCTAGGATTTGACCAACACTCCCTATAACACCCGGGACATCAGTATTTTTAAACAAAATCATTCGCCCCTTTGGCTCAATCAATGCTTCAAACTCATTGATCGCACTTAAGCGGATAATGTTGTCATCAAACACTGTTCCAGATACACTTAGGCTACCATTGTTTGTATAGGCAGTTAAAGTAATGAGATTTTTATAAGAAGTAGAACTCTCGCTTGCTTTTTTCTTAATCTCTATACCACGCTCTTTGGCAAGAAATGGCGCATTGACATAATTGATCTTATCGCCAAGAGAAGGCTTCAATGCGCCGACTATCGCATAAATTTCAAGAGAATCAATATATTGACTAATCTCGCCTTGAGTTGCAATCTCAAGTGAAGTTAGCACGCTTTTATCAAGCTGCGAGCAAAGGAAGCCTAGCTTTTGCGCAAGCTCGGTGTAATGCCCCACAAAATCAGGGAGCTGCGTGGCGTTTGATGGAAGATTGAGTGCATTTGGATAGGCGATACCACGAGCTGCCTCCATCGCGACTTGTGCTGCTTGCTTGGCGATTTCTTCTTGGGATTCTAGTGTGTTTGCACCAATATGCGGAGTAACATAGACATTTGGCAAATCCAAAAGCTTGCAGCTAGTCCCTGGCTCTTTGTCAAAAACATCAATCCCAGCCCAGCGCACCTTGCCACTTTGCAGGCTTTGGTATAAATCCTCTTCATTATATAGCCCACCACGAGCGCAGTTGATCAAAATCACACCATCTTTCATCTTAGCAATTTCTTTGGCGGTGATCATATTTTTTGTTTCAGTATTTTTAGGAGTGTGGATCGTGATAATATCGCACGATAAAATCTCATCAAAATCCTTTACATACGACACGCCAGCATTGATTGCCTTAGATGGCAAGATATATGGATCGTATGTCAAAACTTCTGCTTCAAAAGCTTTGCAGCGGATCCCAACCCTAGAGCCGATATTTCCAAAGCCAATCACTCCTACTCTCTTGCCTTTAAGCTCTGTGCCATACCAGTCCTCTCTTTTCCATTTGCGCTCATCTTTGAGCTGGGCATTAGCCCCCGGAAAATTCCGTATCGCACTCAAAATATGCGTCATCGTAAGCTCTACTGCAGCAATGGTGTTTGCTGTTGGGACATTCATCACCACAATCCCTTGCTTAGAACAAGCATCAATATCGACATTATCCACACCCACGCCGGCACGCACGATCGCCTTAAGAGCGGGGACATTGGCAAGAAACTTATCCCCAACCGCCGTGGAGCTACGAGTGATTGCCACATCAACCTCTTGCAATGACTGCAGTAATTCATCTTTAGGCAAGCTAGCTAGATTGAGTAAAGTTATGTCGCTTTGGGAAGCAAGCATATCTAAACCTTTTTGGTGGATATGATCACATACGGCTATTTTATACATTGCATCTCCTTACTGATAGGTGTATGGAACTTCATAATACTGCAGCTCCTTTATAAGCTGCTGCGCCTTGATATATTCCTTTGGAATATATACAACCAAATCTATAGAGTTCGTATTTTTGCTATAAGCAAACTCTATATTCCTTTGCTTAAACAACTCATTTAAACAAAAAAACAAATACTGATCCACAGCAGAAATAAAAATCTTTTGCGGTATAGCTTTAATCTCTGGATCCACAAAATCCACGAAAATCTCAAACTCCTGCGCTGGATATGAATAGGCTTTGTTGAAATGTTTAAGGTTATCAAGCCAATTGTCTTTTGTGGGATTTGGCATTGTAGCAACGGGGGCTTCTGTGGCAAACTCAAACCCAATATGTGTAGCTTTTACTTTTGATTCATAGTAGAAAAGCCATCCAATACTCCCCCCTATAAGCACACAAGCAAACAAGACAAGTATGATAGCCTTTGTTTTCATATAGCCCCAATTTATGAGTGCTGAATTTTATTTTTTAGCTTATCTCCAAGCGTCATTTTATCGGTATTGTTGATAGCGCGAATTTCTTCTTTTTGCTTTTGTCGCTCTAGTCGCTTTACAGATACGCGCACGCGGTTATTTTGCTTATCAATGGAAGCGACCACACCCTCAATCTCACTCCCAACTTCTATCGCTTCTTTTTCTAGTGGATACAAGTCTTCATTGCGTATAAGAGCATCCATACCATCAATTTCTACAAACACGCCAAAATCCTTGATGTCTATCACCTTGCCTTTGACAATATCATCGACTTTATATGTCTTGCTAAACACTTCTGCTGGGGACTCTTTCAAAGCCTTTCTGCTAAGGGAGATTCTTTGGTTTGTGCCATCTATCTTGACAATCCTTACTTCAACTTCTTCTCCAACCTTGAACGCATCTTTACATTTATTGCCCTTCTCCCAAAACGCATCTTCATTGTGCAGTAGTCCATCTACTTGCCCCAAATTGATAAACGCCCCAAAATCTGTCAAAGTAGCAACCTTGCCTTTCACTACATCATTAAGTTTATATGCTTTCATAAAGCCATCAAAAGGCTTTTCTAAAAGATTTTTCAACGATACGCGTAGTCTGCGACTAGTTGGATCAATTTCTATCACTTCCACATCAATCTCATCACCTACTTTCAACACATCGCTTGGGTGTTTAATATCCTTATCCCAAGAAATTTCAGAAATATGCAAGAAGCCCTCTACATCATTGCCAATATCCACAAAAGCCCCATACGCCTCAATATTGCTTACAACCACCTTGATCGTATAGCCCTTTTGCAGCTCTTTTTGCACCTCCTGCCAAGGATCTTGCGTAACAGCCTTGATAGAGAATGACAATCGCTTTTTCTCTTCATCATAGCCCACAACTTTAAGTGATACGACATCACCCTCTTTGTAGAGTTTAGCGGTATTCACAGGACCCTTATGGCTAATCTCTGTGTAATGCACAAGCCCCTTGATACCATCAACTTCCACAAACATTCCAAAGCTTGTGATACTCTTTACAACCCCTTCAAACACCTTGCCATCTTCTTCTAAGAGTTTTTTAACTCCCTCTGCCTGTCTCACATCATCAATCTCAAAAAATCTCTTGCGAGAAACGATGATCGATCGCTCATCTGGACGCACATCGATAATGCACGCTTTCACCCTTTGTCCAATATTCTTCGCAGAATCCTTGAGTGCAGCCGCTGCACGAGGCATAAAGTAATCCACACCATCAGCTTCTAGCACATAGCCGCCCTTGTTCTTGCGGATAATTTTTCCCTCAACAACCTTGTCTTTAAAATCACTGCCAAGCTCTTTGATCTTTTGCTCCACATTGGCAAGCTTGATAGCCTTTTTATGTGAAACACTAGGTCGCTCACCTCTCCCAGCAGAGACAAACACCACAATCTCATCGCCCACATTAAAGGGGATCTTGCCATCTTTATCCGCAACTTCTGCCAGCCCCAAAAACCCTTCTAGCTTCTCACCCACATCAACAAGCAAGCCGTTATCTTGGATAGCGATCACCTTGCCTGTCTTCACCTGTCCTAGCTCTTCTTGTCGCTCTCGCTCCGCAAGCATTCTTGCAAATTCGCCATTATCCTCTGTATCATCCAAAACTTTCAACATTCTATCGCCTTTATGAAAAATGTCGCGATTCTAGCGGATTTTTGCTTTTAGTAAGCTTTATTAGCGGGATAGATTCTTAAAGCTTTTACCCTTTATTATGCACGACTTCCACAGACAGCGCAGAATCCTTTACATCAAACACCACCCTATCGCCCTCTTGCACCTTTGCTTCTAAAATCAGCTCCGCTAGCCTGTCTTCTACCTCTTCATACATCGCCCTTTTTAGCGGTCGTGCGCCAAAGACAGGGTCAAAGCCCACTTCCGCGATAAAGGCTTTGGCAGCTTGTGTCAGCTCAATACCAATCCCTCTATCACCAAGCTTTGTAGCGATATTAGCAAGTAGATTCTCAACGATCTTTGTGATATTTGCAAGGCTTAGGGGGTTAAAGATCACAATATCATCAAGCCGATTGATAAACTCCGGCTTGAAGTAAGCCTTCAGCTCATCGCGCACCGCTGCTTCGCGCTCTTTTGTATCAGCTATATCCATAATCTTTTGGCTGCCAATATTGCTTGTCAAAATGATAATGGTATTTTTGCAGTCAATCGTTACGCCCTTATTATCCGTGATCCGCCCATCATCAAGCACTTGTAAAAGCAGATTAAACACATCTGGGTGCGCTTTCTCAATCTCATCAAACAGCACCACGCTATAAGGCTTCCTGCGTAGAGCTTCTGTGAGCTGCCCGCCCTCTTCATAGCCCACATAGCCCGGAGCCGCGCCCACTAGCCGACTCACCTCGTGCTTTTGCATATACTCGCTCATATCAAAGCGGATAAGGTTTTTCTCACTATCAAACAAAAAGCGCGCCAACGCTTTAGCGGATTCTGTCTTGCCCACGCCCGTGGGTCCTAGGAACAAAAAGCTGCCAATGGGGCGATTGCTATCACTTAGCCCCGCTTTATTGCGCTTTATCGCGCGCGCTATGGCTTTTAACGCTTCATCTTGCCCTACTACACTTTGGGCTAGCTCTTGCTCTATGCCTAGAATCCTATCTTTCTCACTTTGAAGCATTTTGCGCACAGGGATTTGTGTCCAGCGGCTTACGATCTCTGCGATACTCTCTTGTGTTACAGCATTTTTTAGCAATGTCCCGCCTTCTTGCATACTCGCCCATTTTTGCTCTAATGCCTGCAAGGCTTCTTTCTCCGCTGGCAAAAGCCCGTATTCGACCTCTGCTGCCCTTTGCAAGTTCCCCTCTCGCTTGGCGATCTCACCCTCGCTTCGCAACGCATCGATTTTATCCTTGCTTTGGGCGATTTCTTGGAAGACTTGCTTTTCATTCTCAAAGCGCGCTTCAAGCCGGCGTTGCTCCTCTTTGGCATTGCCTAGCTCTTGCTCTATCTCTGCAAGCCTATCGGCATTCGCGCCCTTTTTGGCACCCTTTTCCGCGCTATTTGCCTCCATTTTGATCGCTTCTTGCTCGATGGTGAGATTCTCAATTATCCGCTTGATAGAAGCAAGCGCGTTTGGCTGGGATTCTATCTGCATTTTTAGCTCCGCTGCGGCTTCATCTATTAGATCAATCGCCTTATCAGGCAAAAATCGATCTGTGATATAGCGAGCTGAAAGCTTCGCCGCTGCCACTAGCGCAGAGTCTGTAATGCTCACTTTATGGTGAGCTTCAAGCCGCTCTTTTATCCCGCGCAAAATATGCAGCGACTCACTCACGCTTGGCTCATCAAGCGCGATAGGCTGGAATCTCCTTGTAAGCGCGGCGTCTTTTTC